>JAURYJ010000040.1 GCA_030653985.1 Methylobacter sp.
CCGACGGTTGGTTTTACTTTTTAAAACGGTTATTCAGGGCTTCACACGGTTAGCTTGGTTTTCGCTGATTGTGCTTTTGAAGCCTTTTAAAACTTAAGTTGCCGTCATTGAGAGAGCCGATAGCCTCCTCTGGTAGCACTGTTCAATATTAACATAATAGAGGTTTTATACTATGGAAAACACGAAATTGAGCTGCTTACATCCCCGCCATGAACGGCGGGGTTATACGCTACTCATGGATAAAAATAATTAGATACTACTGGAGACAATAATGAGCGAATCACAAGAAACAGCTTCAACCCAAACACTCTATGAACAACTTGGCGGCGAAGCGGCTGTTGATGCGGCTGTCGATATTTTTTATCGCAAAGTGCTGGCGGATTACCGCATTAACCGTTTTTTCGACAATTCCGACATGGAAAAACAAGCGGCCAAACAAAAAGCTTTTTTGACCATGGCTTTTGGCGGCCCCAATAATTACAGCGGAACAGATATGCGCACTGCTCATGCCCGCCTGGTCAAAATGGGCCTGAATGCCAGCCATTTTGATGCGGTCATGGAGCATCTTTGCGCAACCTTAGCCGAGTTAAATGTACCGTCAGCACTGATCGCTCAAGTTGCCGCGATTGCCGAAAGCACACGCAATGATGTATTAGGCAAGTAACTCAAATATCAGGTGGAGGAAGACCCTGCTAATAGGTTGTCGTCCAAGCCTGCCAAATGCGCAGTCTTGAAAACACTCCACCTGTCTTGGTCCAAGTCAGTCTTCAAGACATGCTGCAAAAGCAAAGCCATGTTCCGGCGTGCCTTTGTTACCTGAGCAGAATATGACGATTGCCTTGCTCAATCGGCAAGGTCCATCGAATCAACGAGACTGACTTTATCGCCAAGGTAAATCGGCCCGCCAACACCACGGGTCAGCATCGCAATGGCGAAAGTCGGCTTTTCCTGACTAAACACACGGGTCAGCGTTTTAAGAATCGGCAAATCCCGTTTGCCGGAGCTGGGATTCGCCTGCGTGGCGAGGCATCGGCTCTTCGGCATGACCACGTCGAAATCAACCTGACCGATACGAATCCTGCGCCCCACCCAACTTTGCTCTTCCCATGCAGCCAGACCGTCGATGACGATATTTGAGCGGAAGCGAAGCTCACTGAGATCATTATCGCCGACGGCGGCACCGACAGCCGCCAAACTTGCGCGGCCATGCAAGGTTATCTGGCCGGCCTCATTGTCCTGATACCGGGGCGTAATCCCGTTACCAACCAATCGTAACGGCAGTCGCTCCGGATGAGCGTAAAGCGGGTTGTCATCCAGCTTGAGCACATAATTTTCAATCGCGGCGGCAATCTTGATACGCCCCTTCTCGTCCAATGCCTCATCCACCAAAACCTCACCGTCCAAGCCGAGGCATAGTCTACGCTCCTGATGATCGAACCGAAGCTGAAGCCGTGCAATGCCAGGGGTGTTCATTAAAGCAACAAACTGGTGTTTTTTGCTCCAGACATCATCGCTCACGCCTGCGTCGGCAAAACGGACGCCAAGAACTCTATCGCCGACAATTCGCCCTTCCTCAAGGACATTCACAACTTCGCACCGTTCGGGCGTGAATCCCTTCACGGGATAACGATATAAGGCAACGACGCGGGGCATCAGGCAATCTCCATCGGTGAAAATTTAACCTGCGGTTCTCATTGGAGGCAACCCATCTGCTTGGTTTACAATAATTTATGAAGACTGACTGACATTAAACGCATCGACATAAATATCCTTCATCGATGCACCGGCCATAAAAGCCTTCTTCTTGGCTATTTTGACCATTTCAGGATGTCCACAGAGAAACATGCGCCAGTTCTTGAGATTGGGGATCTGTTGAAAAGCCACATCATCGGCTCGTCCCGCAGCAAAGCCGTGGGGTACGTCATCACCGGACAGACAGGGCACATAATTGAAATTCGCATAGTGCTGAACCAGATCGTGCAGTTCTCCGCTCAGATAAAGCCCGTTCACATCACGGCTGCCGTGAAACAAATGGATAGGGCCAGTATGATTCTGACTGAGGGCGTCGCGGATGATGCCGTAAAGAGGCGCAAGCCCGGAGCCCGTACCGATTAGAACCAAGCCCTGTTCACTATTGCCGGGTATGTAAAAGCAGTCGCCGCCGGGTCCGCGAATTCCAACGGTCTCGCCGGGACGTAATACCTCATGTATCCAGCCGCTTACCCGGCCTTGCGGCAAACGGCGGACATGAAGATGAAGATACTCATCTTGGTGCGGCACGCTGGCGAGTGAGTAACTGCGGCCGAGCGCCTGATTTTGAAACAGGTTGATGAATTGTCCCGCCCTGTAATCAATAGGCAGATGGCATTCGAGAACCACCTGCATGATGTCTGCATTGAGCAATTTCAGGCTTTTGACGGTAGCGGGAATCACCGCCTGAATATCATCGTCATCCGGCAGGGCGACTTCAAGATCTGCGCTAGGATGACAAACGCAAGCGAGGAAATAGTTCTGAAGCTTGAGACTATCCTTTAAACCGTGTTGCGAAATTTCAGGAGGCGTGCCGCCCGTGGCGCGCATCAGACAGGTCTGACAGACGCCGCTGCGACAGGAAAAAGGAACGGGGACACCGTGACCGGTCAAACAATCCAGAACGGATTGGTTTTCATCCAGCTCGAAATTGTCTTTTGCATAACGAATAGTAACCATAGCGGCGTACCTGATTCAAAGAGAGAGTTAACGGCAGAGCACGTCGTTTCGAGTGCTTTCGGCGATGGCCGCAACCTGAGCGATCAGCTCTTCAGCTACGTTCAACTCGCGGAGGGTAGCGCCAAGGTCTTCGATCACTGCATCGACATGTGAATCATTCAAACCGCGTTCGACCAAATGGGCATGACCAAGACGCATATCGAGTCCGGTGTAATTATGCGGTCCGCCGAAAGCCATGGTCAGGAATGATTTTTGTTTTGCGGCCTGTTTATCCATGTCCACGCCTTCGAAAAAGGCACTGATGCGGTTATCGCTCAGTACCTTGCGGTAAAAAATATCAACAGCGGCATCAACAGCGGCTTCGCCGCCTATTTTCTCAAACAAAGATTGTTCTGACATATTTTTCTCCAAATAATGAAAAGGTGTTTAAAATACATTTTCAATATCCCGGCTTTTCAGGGCTTTGATAAGAAGATGCATTTAAAATACATCTTATGGCGTGATGATTGAATCGTCAAGCCCTATCTATTAATTTTAAAGCTTAAAATGGAATACAGACAATTTTGAAGGAGTATTAACGATGCAACTTACGCAATTCACCGATCTTTCGCTGCGTCTACTGATTTATCTTGCCCGCTTGCCGGAACCGGGCATGGCGACCATTGCAGAAATCGCCGAATATCATCAAGTTTCCCGTAACCATTTGGTGAAAGTAGCGAGCAGTCTGTCCAACCAAGGCTTTATTGTGACAACCCGGGGCAAGGGTGGCGGCATCCAGTTGGCCCGACCCGCGAATACCATTGGTGTCGGTGACGTCGTGCGAAAAACTGAGCTTAACATGAATCTGGTTGAGTGCTTCGATGCCCCGAATAATCAGTGCCGCCTGATCCGCAACTGCTTTCTCAAGGCCACTTTATATGAAGCGCAACGCGCATTTATGACGGTGTTAGACAAATACACCCTGGCTGATGCTGCCAGCTTAAACGCTAACATCGGCCTGTCAGCATTATCTGTAGGTAAACCGTAAACTATGCAACAAAATCCACCTAAAATTTTTATCTATGCCGCCCTGCCTTGCGAGGCCAAGCCGCTGGTCGAACATTTCAATTTAAAGAAAGATACGACTGTTCAGCCGTTTGCGGTTTATTTGAATAAGGAGATCTGCCTCACGGTCACCGGACTGGGGAAAAGCGCAATGGCTGCCGGTGTGGCTTATACCCAGGCTTTGTTTGCTGCGATGAACCCGCCGGTGCTGCTCAATATTGGTATCGCCGGACATAAAGACCATACAGTCGGCAGCCTGTTTTTAATCGATAAAATGACCGATGTCGACAGCCGGAAAAGCTATTATCCGCCGCTGGTTTTTACGCCGCCTTGTTCCTCGGCAAGCATCCAAACGGTATCAAGGCCGCAGCTGGTTTATAGCCGGGAATATCTGTGTGATATGGAAGCGTCTGCGTTTTATGAAACGGCGGTGCGCTTTTCGACCGGTGAATTAATCCACTGCCTGAAAGTTATTTCAGATAATGAATTATCCCCGGCGGAAAACATCCAGCCCAAGCAGGTTGCGGCATTAATCGCCGCGCATGTGGTAACGATTGAAGCCCTGCTGACGGAGTTAAGCCGTCTGGCCAAGCTCGTGGCAGCGCCGGAACCCAAGCTGTTTGCACAGCTGCTACAACGCTATCATTTTACCGTCAGCGAACGGGGACAGCTCAAAAACCAACTGTCCCGCTGGACGGTATTAACCGAGGCCCCAATCCCTGAATTTGATCAAAGCTCGTTTCATAAAGGCAAGGATGTTTTATGTTGGCTGGATCAACACCTCAGTGAAATTGAATTTTCTTTGTAGCGCGCTATAAAAAGAAAAAGGCATTCTTACTGACCGCGACGATGCCGATATACATAAAGCAGACAAGTGCACCGGCAAAAGCTTGCCAACGCAGAGCACCCTGGCTCTTGATAGCCACCATACCCAAGCCGATATAGCCCAGCAGCGCTAGTATTTTAGCCACAATCCAGCCGAACTCGCCTGACAACCATTGACCTTGAAAGATCAACATAACACCGGTGATCAGCAAAAAAGTATTCACAATATGCGGCCCGATTTTTATCCATTTTTGTTCCAGTATTTCAGGGCGTTTTTCTGCCAAAAAGACCCTGACCACAAAACTGGTAATAGACAATAAAATAAAGGTGAGATGAAGTATTTTAATCATGCGGTGCTCCTGAGGTTAACGGTATTTATGTGGCTCGATAAACAAGTCGATTGTCGATGCTGCCCTAGTATACGCCGGAAAACCAACGGATCTTTTTGCTGGGTCATTTCGCCGGGGCGCGGATAATAGTGATGTTCCAATCGGGATAGCCAAAAACGTAATGCCGCGGCCCTAAGCAGGGTCGGCCAGTGCTGTTCTTCCAGCGGTTCCAATGGCCTCAGGCTTTCATAAGCCGCTAATAGCGCCGCAAACTTTTGATCATTAACGGTGCCGTTATCACAGCACCAGTCGTTAGCCGCTATCGCAACATCGAGCAATAAGGTATCGGTACAGGCGCTGTAAAAATCCAACAGTCCGCTGAGACGGTCATCGACAAATAAGGCATTATCCCTGAACAGATCGCCGTGAATAACGCCTCGTGGCAGATCCGCCTGACTGTTTTTAGTTTGATAAGCCAGCTCATCATCAATCAACTTACGATCTTCTGCCGATAAATGAGCGTCGATTTTATGCAGCACCGTTTTGCACCAACTTAAATCATTGCCGCTTTTTATCGGGAACACGTAGTCTTGTGTGCAACGATGCAAACTTGCCAGCTGCAAGCCGATTTCCTGACAATGTAAAATGGATGGCGTTGCGATGGCTAAGCCGGATAATCGTTTAAATATCGCAGCAGGTTTGCCATGAAGCTGGCGTAAGGCATTTTTCTGCCGGTCGCTTTGAGGACAAGGGCATAACAGACTGTTTTTGCCCAGATGCGCCAGTAATTTTAAAAAATGCGGCAATTCATCGAAAGTCAGCGACTCAAACAGGGTCAAAACGAAGCTGCCTTGCGTAGTTATTACTTCATAATTGGTATTGTCGATACCGTCCGTTATACCCTCAAAACTAATGACTTCACCCAGGGTATAAGCACTAAAGAATTGATTGAGTTGCGGACGGGTTATGCGAGTAAATACAGACACTGCTCTTAAGCGACTACCATTCCAACAACTTCCACATATTGATTTCGGAGCCTTTATCCAGATCGCTGCGGCGTACATCCATTTTGCCGTCGCCATTGGTGTCGAGAAAATAATAAGGCGGGCCGATGGCCGGTACCACTTTAATCATATAAAGCTTACCGCCACGGCGGAATTCCTGAATAGTATCTTTACCTTTACGAATAATGGTAATGTCCGGCTCCATGGTTTCGCCGTTTTGCACAGGCATAGGCGGTTTCGGTACTTCCGGCACAGCATCAAGCGTCGGCGGTTGCTGATCGACAGCATAGACCGGAAAGGCGAGCAAACTCAGTAGAATAAAACGTCGCATAAAGTGACTCATTAAAAAGATAAAAACTGGCATTAGTTTATTACAGTTTCTACCGGCTTGCTTAACTAAAATAACGCAACGATTAATGCTATCAATGTTAGGTTAAGGTAACTCGCAATAAATAAAATACCCCCGTAGGATGTGCTGAACGCAGTGAAGCGCATCCTACAAAAGTAGCGGTTTATTTTTGCGTCTTGCCTAAGTTCCCCAATCCAACCGTACTCTTTAGCAAGGCCAGCCTTTTCTTTTTCGCACGCGCTGCTTTCTCAGCCTCTTGTTTTTCCTTGCGCAAACAGCGCGCATCATAGCGCCGTTTTGCCTGTGCGGATTTTTGCGTTCTTAGGACTTCGATAGGGGTGACCGGTGTGGGCTGCATGATGATGCAATCGACCGGACAAGGCGCTACACACAATTCACAGCCAGTACATTCCGAGGCGATAACCGTGTGCATGAATTTTGCCGCGCCCAATATCGCATCGACCGGACAAGCCGCGATACATTTAACGCAACCGATGCAGTCTTGTTCAATAATAAACGCAACGCTTGCAGGCTTGTGCTGACCGAATTCGGTATTCAGCGGTTTGGAGCGAACGCCTAATAAATCGGCCAGATCACTTATGCCCTGGTCACCGCCGGGCGGACACTGATTGATGTCCGCAGCACCGGAAGCTATGGCCTCGGCGTATGGGAGGCAGCCTTGGAAGCTGCATTGACCGCATTGGGTCTGCGGCAGTAACGCGTTGATTTGGTCGGTCAGGCTAGGGGTTTCTGATGAAACAGGCATGTTCTGGGTATTCTCGTCGCGTCGATTAGGCAAACAAATGATTAATAGTCCCACACTCCAGCATTGCGGAATGCTGGAGCAGCGTTGCCTTCAGTTAAGCTAAAAACAACATTGTGGGCGCGAATTTATTCGCGCAGTGGCTGATAAATACGCGAATAAATTCGCGCCCACACATCGAAAAAGCTTTAACCTAATGGTCGTGACGCCGGAGCATGGGAACGATAACGATGTTATTTAACCCGCATCCCCGGCTGAGCGCCTTCATCAGGACTCAAAACCCAAATGTCCTTGCCGCCGGGTCCTGCGGCCAGCACCATGCCTTCGGACAGGCCGAAACGCATTTTTCTGGGCGCAAGATTGGCGATGACCAGGGTTAACTTGCCTTCCAACTCTTCCGGTTTGTAGGCGGATTTAATCCCGGCAAAGATGTTGCGGGTTTCGTCGCCGATGTCCACGGTCAGTTGTAAGAGCTTGTCTGCACCTTCAACATGATCGGCTTTGATGATTTTACCGATACGCAAATCCAGTTTGGCAAAATCGTCAAATTCGATAGTGTCGGCAATCGGTTCGTATTTTCTTTCTGTAGGAGCTTCGGCCGTTTTTTCCAGGTTTTCTTTGGAGGCTTCGACAATCGCCACGATTTTTTCGGCATCAACCCGTGTCATCAACGGCTTGAATGCATTGATCGCATGGCTTAATAATGGCTGAGTACCCACCGGCCAAACTTGAGCTTCGATATTTAAAAAGCTTTCCGCATTGCCTGCCAAAACCGGAAGTACCGGTTTCAAATAAACCGCCAGTAACCGGAACAAGTTAAGTCCCATGGAGCAGACTTCATGCAGCTCCTTGTCCTTGCCTTCTTCCTTGGCGATCAGCCAGGGCTTAAGCTCGTCGATATACTGGTTGGCTTTATCGGCCAACGCCATGATCTCGCGCATGGCTTTACCGAATTCGCGTGCTTCGTAAAGTTCGGCAATGTGGGTGTTGGCAACGACAAATTCATCGAACAGCGCCTGTTCCGAACACTGTTCGGACAGCTTGTTGTCAAAGCGTTTGGCGATAAAGCCGCTGCAACGACTGGCGATATTGACCACCTTGCCGACCAGATCGGAATTAACCCGTTGGCTGAAATCGTCAAAATTCAAATCCAGATCATCGACCCCGGCGCTCAGCTTGGCGGCAAAATAATAGCGCAGGTACTCGGGATTCAGGTGATCCAGATAGGTTCTGGCTTTGATAAAGGTACCACGCGATTTGGACATTTTTTCGCCGTTCACAGTTAAAAAACCGTGGGCAAAAATCGCGCTGGGCGTCCGAAAATGTGCACCGCTCAACATCGCAGGCCAGAATAAGGCGTGGAAATAGATGATGTCTTTGCCGATGAAATGATACAACTCGGCGTCGCTGTTTTTCGACCAAAATTCATTAAAATCCAAGCCCTGCTTATCGCACAGGTTTTTAAAGCTGGCCATGTAACCGATCGGCGCATCCAGCCAGACATAAAAATACTTGCCGGGCGCATCGGGAATTTCAAAGCCGAAATAAGGCGCATCGCGCGAAATATCCCATTGCTGCAAACCGCCATCCAGCCATTCAGCCAGTTTATTACGGACTTCGGACTGCAAATGACCGGCGTGAGTCCAGTCGCGCAACATGTCGCTAAAGTTAGCCAGATCGAAAAAATAATGTACCGAATCTTTATCGACCGGTTTTGCGCCTGAAATGGCGGAAACCGCATTTTTCAGTTCGGTCGGCGAGTAGGTCGCGCCGCAAACCTCACAGCCGTCGCCGTATTGATCAAGTGCTCCGCATTTTGGGCATTCGCCTTTGATAAAACGGTCGGACAAGAACATATTCTTAACCGGATCAAAGGCCTGGGTGATACTGCGTGAGCTGATATGCCCGGCATCGCGCAAGCGTTCGTATATCAGCGTTGAATACGCTTTATTTTCTTCAGAATGGGTGCTGTGGTAATTGTCGAACGCGATGCCGAATTCGATAAAATCGGCCAAATGTTCCTTGCCGACCTGGGCAATCAGCTGTTCCGGGGTAATACCTTCGCGATCCGCCCTGAGCATGATCGGCGTGCCGTGAGTGTCGTCCGCGCAAACGTAATAGCAGAGATTGCCGCGTTGTTTCTGAAAACGTACCCAAATATCCGTTTGAATATATTCAACCAGATGGCCGAGATGAATCGGGCCGTTGGCATAAGGCAGTGCACTGGTAACGAGAATTTTTCTAGCTGACATAGAGTAAAGTACAAACAATTCGAAGGCAAAAATAGCTTTGTATTATGGCATAAAATAAAAGCAATCAGTGATTATCAAGCCGCTAATCAGTGCAATAGTGTGTTGAAATCGGTAAAATGATTTATATCTTGAGTTTAATACTTGGTTATTAACCAGGCGTATTTTATTTACCTTTAGGGAACATCGGCATGGCGAGCATCGAAAAAACAGCGGTAGAAGATCTACTACAAACATTTATCGACCCCCACAATGGAGCCGATCTGGTTTCTGCAAAGTCGGTTAAAGCCATCACCATAGAGGGCAACAATGTCAGCGTAAAACTGGAGCTGGGCTATCCTGCCAAAAGCTACCTGGCCCAACTTAAAGCCGAGGTTGAAGAGCATCTGAAAACCCTGGTCGGTATCGGCGACGTCAGCGTTGAAGTGAGCGTAAAAATCGTTTCCCATGCGGTGCAACAGGCATTGAAACCGCTGGCCAACGTCAAAAACATTATCGCGGTGGCCTCCGGCAAAGGCGGCGTCGGCAAATCGACGACGGCGGTCAATCTGGCTCTGGCGCTGGCTGCAGAAGGCGCTAATGTCGGTATTCTGGACGCCGATATTTACGGCCCGAGTATCCCGATGATGCTCGGTCTTTCAGGCTATCCTGAAAGTAAAGACAAGAAAACCATGATGCCTAAGGTTGCATACGGCATACAGACCATTTCTATCGGCTATCTGGTGGAAGCCGATCAAGCCATGATCTGGCGCGGCCCGATGGTCACCACCGCGTTGCAGCAGCTGCTTAAAGATACCAACTGGGACAATCTGGATTATCTGATTGTCGATTTACCGCCGGGTACCGGCGATATTCAGCTGACCTTGTCGCAACAGATTCCGGTCAGCGGCGCGATTATCGTCACCACGCCGCAGGATATTGCGCTAATCGATGCCCAGCGTGGCTTAGGCATGTTCGAGAAAGTCAACGTGCCGGTACTGGGTCTGGTTGAAAACATGAGCATGCATATTTGCAGCAACTGCGGTCACGAAGAAGCCATTTTCGGTGCAGGCGGCGGGCTGGCGATGGCAGAGCGCAACCGGATCGAGTTTCTGGGCTCCCTGCCTTTGGACATAAGTATCCGACAATTTGCCGATTCCGGCAGACCGACCGTGGTTGCCGACCCTGACAGTCGAGCTGCGCAAATTTACCGACAAATCGCCCGTAAAACAGCAGCAAGACTGGCGTTAAAGGCCAAGGATTTCACCACCAAATTCCCCACTATCGTGGTGCAAAATACCTAAAAAACAAGCGCAAGGCGCAAGGGTTCAAGGCACAAGGAAAACACAGCAGCCGCTGCCTTTCGCCTTTCGCCTTGTGCCTATCGAATCTCTGTGTGAAAATTGACCGTTTTAACACTGAGTCGTTAGTACAGCATGAGCATTAAATCGGACAAATGGATACGCCGCATGGCGGAACAACAGGGCATGATCGAACCGTTTGAAAGCGGTCAGGTCAGGGATTCGGAACACGGCCGGGTCATTTCCTACGGCACCTCCAGTTACGGCTATGACGTCCGCTGTTCAGACGAATTCAAGATTTTCACCAATATCAATTCCGCAATCGTCGACCCCAAAGATTTCGACTCCAACAGCTTTGTCGACGTTAAGTCCGATGTCTGCATTATTCCGCCGAACTCATTCGCCTTGGCCAGAACGGTCGAATACTTCCGTATTCCGCGCGACGTATTGACGATTTGCTTGGGAAAAAGTACGTATGCCCGCTGTTTCCGGGGCGATACCCGAGTCGCATTAGTTGATGGAACGGCTCCCACGCTCGAAGAGATGGCAAAGCGAGCAGACCAGGGCGAATTGTTTTGGGGTTATAGTATCGGTGAAAATGGCCGATTGATTGTTTCCCGGTTAGACGCACCGCGTTATATAGGCCGCGACAGCTTGGTGGAGGTACAGCTGGATAACGATAAAAGTATTTTTGCTACCCCAGATCATCAATTCATGCTGCGTGACGGACGTTGGCAAGCGGCCAGTGAGTTATCCCCGGGCAGTTCATTGATGCCGTTATACCGAAATTTGGCGCGTGGCTATGAAATGGTTTATCAGCCGTTGAGCGGCCATTTGTATCCGACGCATCGGTTGGCGGATGAGTGGAATTTGCGTCATGGTTTATATGAGGATATGCCCGGAACCCATCGTCACCATGTGGATATTGACCGTCTGAACAATAATCCGTGGAATATCGTCCGTATGGATGCCGGCGCTCATATTGCATTACATAATGCGAAAAATTATGCTGATGATTTTGACCCCGATGAGCATAGTGCGTCGATCCGCGAAGCGCTTTATCAGCGTATGCAAGATCCGGAATGGGCTGCCCACTATTCGGTATTGCAAAGTGAACGCGCTACCCGTTTCTGGCATGATGATGCCTATACAATGGAACGTGCCAAGTTACTGGAAAATCGGCAAAACCCTTCTGATGCAACCCGCCAAGCGCACCGCGAGGCCATGCTTGCCCGTTACCGTGACCAATCCGAACGGGTTCGGCAAGGTGAGCGGATGAAGTCGGTATGGCAACAGGCCAGTCCCGAACGGCGGCAGAACCAAGCTGATATTGCACGAAGCTTGCGTTTGCGTGCTGAAATTACCGATGAAGTAGTGAGTGAGGCGCTACATCAAACCGGTTCTATCCGTGCCGCAGCGCGTTTATTAGCTTGCGACCGTGCCGTATTTAGACGTTTTCCTCATGTATTAGCCGCATTCCGTGGACAGGCCATGCAAACAGGGGCGGCTCCACACAACCATAAAGTCGTGGCAGTACGCCCAGTGGCAGGTGATCATGATGTCTACTGTTTAACAGTACCGGAGGCGGGTAACTTTGCCTTAGAAGATGGGGTTTTTGTCCACAATTGCGGCATCATTGTGAACGTAACGCCTTTGGAACCCGAATGGGAAGGCCATGTGACCCTGGAGTTTTCCAATACCACGACGCTGCCCGCAAAAATCTATGCCAATGAAGGCGTAGCGCAAATGCTGTTTTTCGGCGGCGATGAAGTGTGCGAAACCTCCTACAAAGACCGGGGCGGCAAGTATCAGGGACAGACCGGCGTAACCTTGCCGAAAGCGTAAATTGTAGGGGCGACCTCGCTTAAAGCGCCTGCTTTTGGCAGTCGCCCTTTGTCAATCCAAGCTATTGAATCTTCAACGGCATCGGTATGTGAACCGGCGGCAGCTGCACAAAAAAACCTTTCGCCGTCAGGCTATCGATAACTTTCCCGGCTTCTTCCTTGGCCAGTTTGCGTTCCGGCGTCAGCTCCAGATCCATCACAAATTCCATTTTGCCAAAGCTGTTGAACAGCGCTTCCGGTACCTTCGAAAAATCGTCTTTTTTATCGACATACAGATAAAGATGTTCTTTTTTCAGGCTTTTATAAATAAAACACAGCATAGGGTCAGTCACAGTAATGAATCAAAACGGCTATTTTAACCATTTTTGATTAGAATGTGGTTTTCTTACTGCGCTGACTGCACCCATAAAACCCATGGATAAATCTTCGTTCAACCCCGACGATTTTTTTAAAAAGGCCTGTTCTTTTGAAGCGACGCTGATTCCGGTTGCGATAGCGTTAGGCTGGCTCGCCAACATCAACCCTTTCGCTTACCTGCATTTTTCAGAAACCGCCATCGCTTACGGCGTAATAGGGGCTATGCCTTTATTTTTATTGCTGTTAAGCCTGGAGCAGATGCGGATAGACTCGGTAATCAAGATTAAAAACCTGCTGTTTGAAACCTTAGGCCCCAGCTTGCAGCGTTATCACTGGGCTGATTTATTGATGCTGGCATCGATTGCAGGGCTTTCCGAAGAGCTGCTGTTTCGCGGCGTTATCCAGCCCTGGATAGAATCGTCCTGGGGAATGACCGCCGGCTTAGTCGGCAGCAATATTATTTTTGGACTGGCTCATGCCGTGACCCCGCTTTATGCGGTGCTGGCAACTTTAGTGGGGATTTATTTAAGCCTGGCGATGGATTATAGCGGCGACAGGAATCTATTAATTCCCATAGTCATTCACGGCTCGTACGATTTTCTGGCATTTGTCGCCTTAATGCGCGCCTATCGGGCCAGTCGCCTAAGCTGAAAGTTTGCCATTAAGCGATTTATGGTAATGTAGAAATATAATTTTCCAGGCAAATTCACGTCATCGGACGGGCAACATGCAATATAAAGATTACTACAAGATCATGGGGCTATCCAGAACCTCGACTCAGGACGACGTCAAGCGTGCCTATCGTAAACTGGCGCGCAAGTATCATCCCGATGTCAGCAAGGAAAAGGATGCCGAGGCAAAATTCAAGGAACTGGGCGAGGCTTACGAAGTACTCAAAGATCCTCAAAAAAGAGCCGCTTACGATAAACTGGGCACGAACTGGAAAGCCGGAGAGGAATTCAGGCCGCCGCCAAACTGGGATGAGGGCTTCGAATTCAAAGGCGGCGGCTTTACCGGCGGCGACGCCAGCGCCTTTAGCGATTTTTTTGAACAATTATTCGGTCGCGCCGGATTCCGCCCATCCGCTCAGGGGCAACGTGGTTTCGATCAGCGTGGGCAGGACAGTCATGCAAAAATTTACATCGATCTGGAAGACAGCATTCACGGCTCCACGCGCAATATTTCCCTCAGCACCCCGGGAATGGATGCGCAAGGCTATGTACAGGTCAAGCACCGTAGCCTGAACATCAAAATCCCCAAAGGCATTAAACCCGGACAACACATACGCCTGTCAGGTCAGGGCGACCCAGGCTCAGGCGGCGGTAAAACTGGTGACCTGCTGCTTGAAATAGCCTTTAACAGCCACCCGCTGTATCGGGTTTCAGGAACCGACATTTATCTGGATCTGCCGGTTACGCCTTGGGAAGCGGCCTTAGGCACTAAAATTAAAGTACCGATACCGGAAGGGAATATTGACCTGAAAATCCCGCCCAATTCCCGGCAAGGCACAAAACTGCGCTTAAAAGGTCGTGGACTACCGGCCAAAACACCGGGCGATTTTTTTGTAGTGCTGCAAATCGCGCTGCCGCCTGCCAACACCGAGCGCGCCAAAGCGATCTACCAAAAAATGCAGCAAGAACTTGATTTTAATCCGCGTCTATCTCTGGGGGTATAACGCCAATGAATTCACATGACTTATTGCCAGTACATACCGGAACCGTCATTGAAGATGACAGTCTGACGTTGGAACAATTGTGCCAGGCCTGCGGCGTGCATGCAGAATGGGTTATCAGCCTGGTTGAAGAAAGTATTATCGAGCCGCAAGGAGATGAGGTGCATTTATGGCGTTTTTCAGGAGCCAGTCTGGTACGGGTTCGTTCCGCGTTGAGGTTACAGCACGATCTGGGCGTTAATCTGGCCGGTATCGCACTGGCGCTGGACTTGATCGAAGAACTTGAAAACCTGCGTGCTCAGTTAAACATAATGGGGCATGACTGAGAATATTGGATTTGTAGACATGGCGTAGAGCGGGCAGTTTTTTTGCCCACCGTTTACTCATCAATGCTGTAGGCAGAAAAGCGCGGGTAACCTTACGTACTATAAAAAAAGCCGCACTGAATTACCCAGTGCGGCTTTGTAAGCTAACCTCTACAAGAACTCAGGTAAACCTGATCTTAGTAATTCCATTGCAACTGCGCTCTTCCAAGGTCTCCCGAAGCCTGACCAAGATTGCTTGTGTTGGTTCGGTCCATGGTTGAATACGCCAAGGTTATCTCCAGCGCCTTCATGATTTGATATTCCACGCCCACTTCAAGCTCATCAACCGACGTGCGCGGCGCATTGTTGGCGCCTTTCCATGCTCCGCGATAGGTTTGCCATTTTGCATAAGGAATCAACACACCATCGGCGCGAAAGACGTTGTCAATCTTATAATTGGCCATCACATAGCCGCCCCTTAAGTCTTCGCTGTCGATGGAGCCTTTGCCGCCATTTCCGGCCGGATTTAAAGTTGCGCCTTTACCCCAGTTCCATTCAGCCTGCAAGCCGAACGGTTGCGGGAACAGGATGGCGTGTACGGCAACGCGGTCTTCGCGGACGGATTTGTTGCCGCCCATGGTTTTATCGAGATCCGCCTTTAATATTTTTTGGCCGGTGCCAAACACGGTCATGTCGGCAGTGGTTGGGCTAAATTGCCCCGAAATAGCATCCGCACCTATTTCTACGACTTGCCCTCTAAACGGCTTACCCAAAAAATCCAACTCAACCGGGTAAGTGGTATGCGCTACGGCGTATAAGTCATCATTTTGTTCGGCGCGGTTAAGGCCCTGGCCGTTATAAACACCGATACCGGCAACACCGTAATCACCCGAGGTTTTTAAGCCTTTTTTGCTCAGTGTTTTCCAGAGTTTTTGTACATGTTCTGGCGTCCAATAAGCGAATAAACCTAAATCGCGCTCGCTGGGCACGGCGCTGTTAAGGGCGTCGTTACGGTCAAGCGTTAAACGGTTTTGCGAAGACTGCAAATTTTCCCAACCGAAGGGTACTTTGGATTGGCCTGCACGGATGCGGTATTCGTGTTTTTTATCGAAAGCGATGTCGGCATAAGCATCGCGCAATTGGCCAAAGTGTTGCTGGCTGTCGCTGACGTTGGTGGCAAAATCCGGTTGTATATATAAATACAAATAATCGCTGATGTCGCCGGAAAAGACCAAGCGAACACGGCGAAATGAAAAGCCTGAATTATTTTTGATGCTGCCATCACCGACCGACCTCAGTTCCGGGTTGCCGGCACCGCTGTCGCCTGAAAATGGCTGGTTGTAGCGAAGCTGGGTGTAACCGCGCAGGTTGATTTTGTTAAACCATTTTTCGTCATTCTTGGCAGTGCTTTCTCTGGTTGCCACCACGTGTTCTTCTAATGCTTTCAGCTCATTGCTTTTTAGTTCTAAATCGTGATGTATCTCGGCAAGTTCGGCTTTGGTAGCGGCATCGGCTTTAGTTTCAACCGGTGCTTTTGCCGCGGCATCTTCCACTCTTTCAAAAGAGCCCATCAATTCCCGACCACGGCCGGGTTCTGCATAAATTTGCTTGGTTTTAGTATCAACATACAAATCCATGGCAACTGCGCTTGCTGATGCGCTCACACCTAAAACGGTAGCGATTGCCCATGTAAGTTTAGATATTGTCATATTCTGCTCTTGGTTATTATCATTGATTGCACTTATGAGTTGAATGTAAGGGATAAGTTCCGCGCAAGAATAAGAAAATTAGATGACAGCTTAATGACAGCTTTGTTACAGTTTTGTTACAGCTTTGTTACAGTTTTGTTACAGAGCAACAAATCATCACACCGTTGCCCATTTACAAAAAAATAAATCCATTAGTAGACCTTGTTGTGCTTTTTAATAAAAAAAGCAGCCGCTTAGTCATTATCTTTTTAACAACACCACCTAAAAAATATAAAGTTCGATCATTAACAGCCGCTAACTAAATGTTAGGGCTTAGTTTCTTTTAACAAAAAACTAAATACTGATAACTTTAGAACTCATATTTGATTAGGAGCCTGTTCATGGAAATTAAATCAGAACAACCGTTAAACTACTCAGCGAAAACGCCCAAGTCGGCAAATGCCTCTTTCGGTACGCAAGTATCTGATCAAGCGCACCAGAAAAAAAATGAAGCGGTACAGGATCGCACGCCTTTCGGCATGCAGGTATCGCAACAGGCGCAGGCAAAAAAAGCCGATAGCGTGCAGGATTCGGCAGCAGTAACAGCCAAAAAACAATTAAATCAGAGTATCTTGCAGGCCTCTATGGAGGTGAGTCTGAGCGCCGGCAATAACCCAATGGCCTTATTATTCAAGACAGCGCTAGAGGGCGTTAATAAAGCTTTAGCAGGCGAACTTGGCCCCGATGCCATTCAAAAATCGTATGCTTCGGGTCTCGATGTATCCCCGCAAGCCACTGCCGATAGCATTGTCCAACTGAGTACGGCTTTTTTTGATCGGTATCAGGCTAATCATCCCGAACAAAGCACTGAAGATGCCCTGCACTCATTTACCACGTTAATTGGCGGCGGGATTGATAAAGGCTTTAAAGAAGCCCGAGATATTTTAGAAGGTCTTAACGTATTAAAAGAAGGCAATATCGGCAGTAATATTGATGCGACTTATGAGCTAGTACAAAAAGGATTAAACGCTTTTGTCGAAAACTATAAAAAACCGGCTACATCAGAATCGGATACTCCGGCTTAAGTTGGGCAACAATGCCATGACAGACATTAATGTATCTGTGCATTGCCTGCAAACAGGCCAGTGAGCGAATATTAACTTTATTATTTGGAAATAAACTATGCAGCAATTTACCTTAAAAACAGGTCAAACCATCGCCTTTGTTATCGCAGCAATGTTGGTGACCGGGTCAGCGCTTGCCGACAAGCCTTCACGGGGCGATCATGGTAAAGCCGACAAACATCAACGGCAAGAAAGTCAAAAACGTAGCCCTGACCGAGGTCACGATGCTCGGTCATTTTCTAAAAAAGGCTCAAATGGCTTTAGAGATCAGCGCTATTTTGGTGACCGGCACCGAGCCGTGATTCATGACTATTATGCCGGACAGTTCCGTAGCGGTCGCTGTCCGCCAGGACTTGCCAAGAAGCACAACGGTTGCATGCCCCCCGGACAGGCAAAACAGTGGGCTGTAGGTCGACAGCTCCCGCGTAACGTCATTTACTACGACCTGCCGCCGACAATCCTTATGCAGTTGGGACCGCCTCCGCCCAGGCACCGTTATGTGCGGGTGGCGAACGACATTTTGCTAATCACGACTGGGTCGGGAATGGTTATGGATGCCCTTTCGAATCTGAGTTGGCGTTAATTGCTTGGCCTTATTCGGGACTGTTTGCCGTATAGCTTTGCACTCCCCCCTTATATTATAGGTATCTATACACGTTAAATGGTAGAGGTGATCCGGCACGACTGGAGGTAGAGCAACACAGGAGCAGTTGCCGGGGTCGCCCTTATTTAAACATTATGCATGCCCGGGCGACCTGCCGGATCGCCCCTACGGCCTCCACAGTGCGATTATCAGCCTAATCCAAGGTATCCGCGTTCTATTTCTATCGTTACGCCGCTTTATTAAAAATCAGCTGAGTAATTTTTGGTTCTACGGTATTATCATAGACCATATTACTTACCCTTAACCAAAATCAGGATAGCCTTATGACTCAAGATGAATTAAAACAAAAAGTGGCTCAAGCCGCTTTACTCTATATTAAAGACGTTGCCATCGTCGGCGTAGGCACCGGTTCTACCGTTAATCACTTCATTGATTGTTTGGCTGATTTTAAGGCCGATATTGAGGGAGCCGTTTCCAGTTCAGTCTCAAGTACCGAACGCTTAAAAAAAATCGGTATTCCGGTATTTGATTTAAATGCAGTGGGTACGCTGGATGTGTATGTGGACGGAGCCGACGAAGTCAATCCGCACAAATACCTGATTAAAGGCGGCGGCGGCGCATTGACTCGCGAAAAGATTATTGCCGCGGCCAGCAAGAAATTCGTCTGTATTGCTGATGAAAGCAAATGTGTCGATGTGCTGGGTGCCTTTCCACTGCCGGTTGAAGTCATTCCGATGGCCAGAAGTTATGTTGCCAGAGAACTGGTTAAATTAGGCGGTCAACCGGTGTGGCGGGAAAATTTTATTACCGATAATCACAACGAGATTCTCGATGTGCATAATATGAATATTGTCGACCCGATCAAACTGGAACAAATCATCAACAACATTACCGGCGTAGTTACCGTCGGTATTTTTGCGATGCGTCCTGCCGATGTGGTGTTAATCGGCAAGGGTAATGAAGTCACTACGCTTTAAAATAGCTGGCAGGCGGGGGGCGCATTGCTCCCGGCTTTGCTCGTGCGTAATAGGTGAGTCATTTTTCATCCGCTATTCTACGGTTGAACCTTCCGAAACAACGGCTTTATCCTCATAAATCCCGGTCAATTTGCGCTTGAATTCGTCGGTAATCAGCCGGGCGTCCTGACGGGTACCGACCACGCGCGGAGTAATTAATACCACTAATTCAGTTTTGATCTTGTTTTTAGTGGTATTGCCAAACAATGCCCCTATCAATGGCAGGTCATGTAAAAAAGGTATGCCGGCTTTATTATCAGTGTCGTCATCCTTAATTAACCCACCAAGAACAATAGTTTCGCCGCTTTGTACCGCAACGGAACTGGAGATTTCCCGGGTTTGTATGGAGGGAGAATCGATTCCGCTGGTTCTGGTTTGTTGTGCATTTTCAACACTTTGCTCAATGTTCATAATGACTAAACCATTGGCGTTGACTCTGGGTTTAACCGTTAATTTAACCCCGGTTTTACGCTGCTGTATGCCACTGGTTACCAGTCCGCCTGACGTTTGCGTCGTATCAGTTCCGCCGACATTAGTGACATTGGTCGACTGGGAAGTTCTTAACGGTATTTCTTCACCGACCTGTATCGAGGCTTCCTGATTATTCAACACCATCAGCGACGGCGAAGAAATCACATTGACATTGCCATCGGTGGCTTCGGCGCTTAATAAGGCTTTAACAGACCCAGAATTCTGCAACAAACTCAGCCCGCCTGTTGCAGAGGCCGCAGCGCCTGCAACGGCAATATCGGTAAGTGAAGCTCTCCCTAGGCCACTACCGATACTCGTATTGCCTTCTTGAAGAAACCATTGGATGCCGTATACCAAATTATCCGTTAGGGTCACCTCGGCTATGGTCGCATCAATCAACACCTGTAACGGCATCGAATCCAGCTGATTGATAACCGGCCTGATCACTTCGTACTCCTGAGCAGTGGCGACAATAATGACCGAGTTATTGGCTTCATCGGCGATGATTCTGACCTCGCCGACATCAGATACCTTGGCGTCTCCGGTTTGGGTATTACCGGCGCTTGTTTTTTGGCTATCCGTTTGTTTTTTGGTGGTTATTTCAACCGCTTTTGTTCCCGGTGCCACTTTCGCCGATTTGTCCTTTTTTTGCCCGCCGGCAAAAATTTCATTTAGGGTAGCTGCCAGTTCTACGGCATCAACATGCTGAACCTTATAAACATTAACACCGCCGCCGGAAGCGGTATTGGCACGATCCAACCTGAGAACCCAGCTTTCAATATCCTTTAAATACCGCGCCTGATGAGTGATCGCCATGACCGCATTCAAACGTTCGATAGGAATAAAGCGGAAAAAGTCAGTCTCATCCCCTTTGGCTTTTTTGTTAAACACCTCTTCCAATTCTTTAATAATGGTTTCCGCATCAACATGCGTCAACGGAAACAGACCGAAAGACCGCCCCTTCAACACATCGATATCAAAGGTGCTGACCATATCCATGACCCGCGCCAGTTCATCCGGAGTGCCGGAAGCGATCATGATATTGCGGGCGCCATCAACATTGAGTATGGTCTTTTCCTGCACCAGCGGTTTGATCACATCGATAAGGTCTTGTACCGCGACATTTCTGATCGGGATAACTCTGACTTGAAAGCCCGTCCTGCCGGCTGCACCGGGAGCCGAAAAGCTGGAACTATACAAGGCTTCGCTATCAGCTTCGATATGGTAAATACTGGCATCTTTAATCAGCACTGCATTGTTCATGCGCAACAGCATTTCAAGCGTAGGAATTAGCTCGTCTTTACTTAAAGGGTCGGTGGTTTGCAAAGTGACTTTACCGGCCACTTTGGGGCTGAGCACATAGTTTTGCCCGAGTATGTCGCTTAAGATAACTTTGGCCACTTCACCAAGATCCGCTTCATCAAAATTCAGGCTGTAGGTGCCTTCGCCGCTTCGTTTGGTGTTTCTATGCTGCAGGGTCGTGTCCGGTATAAACCGGTTGGTACCGGGAAACAATTCAGGCTTGGCCTGCGCTGTTTCAGTAACTGCTGTTTTGTTTTGCAGCCCCTTATAAATCATATCGTTTTGCTCGGTTTTCACCGGCATCAACGGTAATTTGGCGGCTTGCTTGGGGCCGAGTAACTCACAACTTGACAGTGTTAAACCCATGACCAACAAGCAAAATGCGGTTGGTATTTTTTTTACATTAGTCATTATTCTTGATTCTCAGGTGAGCTTTCGTTGGTATTTTCAGCAGGTTCAGGCGTAACGGGTGGAGTAGAAAAAGGCGACGGAGCAGGTGTAGCCGGTATTGCGCTGTTTATTCTTTGTGGCAATGCTTTTAATTTTGGTTTTCGAAGCAGCAGTTCTTTTTCTTTATCGCCTTGTTTGAGCATAGCTCTGTCCTTATTTATTTCGGTCAGTTTCCATCCGTCAATCTCATCCCCTACGGTTATTTTTCGAAAGTTGTCTTTGGCAACTCTTGCTTTAGACCGGCTAAAGAGTCCCGATACGTTTTTTTGAGTACCGTAAACGCCGGTCAGCTCCCAATCAAAATTTTCCGATTTAGCGGCCGCTTGCTCTGCCTCAGAACTCGGCTCATCGACAGGTTTTCTGCCTTTAATAAATAACGGCCTGGCAACCAGATCGACATAACTGTCTTCCGATAGCTTTTTCAGTTCTATTGCGGGTAACTCATCTGTTTTGTAATCTTGCTGTTTTTCCGAGCTTATTGACGTTAACAAACGGTGCCGCATATAGCTTGCATACAACCACTCCCCGACAATAATCAAGCACAGGCTGATGCAGGCAGATACCAGCAATTTTATGAGTTTTGTATTCATTACGATTGCTTTCTCATAAAACTAACGGCCTGAAAATTGATACTTAATTCGTTACTCGGTTCAATCTGTCGCGTTATCCTGCTTCTTACGCCGCGCATCGGCCTTATATCTAGCTGATTAATAATAATCAGCGGGGTTGATGTTTCTATCTTGTACAGTACCGCCCGCAACACTTCGCTATTGCCCGTCATTCTTACGCTGACGGTTATCCGGTTAAATTCATTTTTGGTGCTGACAGGTAGCGCCTGGGTGCTGCTCAATTGTCCGCCTGCCTCCACAATGGTTTTTTTAATGAACTCCTGAACCTCGGCAGAGGCTAAGGCACCGGTACCCTGCCTGTTCAAAAGCCCGCGCTGTTGATACTGCTCTTTTATCGCATTCATGTTTGCAATGACGGCATCTTTTCCTGCCAAGATCCGCTCATATTGCTGTAGCCTGAAAACAAGATTATTTTTGGACTCGCGCAGCTCCAAACCTTTGTTAACCACCGGTACAATAACAACTAAACCGACGATCAGTATTGCTGCAACCAGCAGGCCTACTGCTAACCATCGCTGCATTTGCTGACGACTGATCTTGTTCACTTGCGCCTCCCGTTCGACTGTGTGGGTGCAGTCGCAATGGCAGGGCTAACGTCAACGGTAATCTGGAAGCGCTCCTGCTTGCTGATTTTATCCTGCGTGACCGGTGAGACGAACCGGGCATTGACAAACAAGTCAGAGTCTTCCAGAACACCGATCAAGGCTGAAGCCGCCGGAGACTCGCCCTGTATTTGCAGATTCCCCTCCGAGTATTGTGCATAGGACAACCAGGTATCGTCTTTCATGATCGCGCTTAAGCTATTCAACATATCGACGACC
Organism: Methylobacter sp.; assembly: GCA_030653985.1. Lineage (GTDB taxonomy): Bacteria > Pseudomonadota > Gammaproteobacteria > Methylococcales > Methylomonadaceae > Methylobacter_A. The sequence continues at coordinate 22,836 of JAURYJ010000040.1, forward strand.
GTCGGAGCCGCACTTTTCTCTGCTATCAATAGTCGTGTTTCGTCTATCATCGCATCGATCTCCAGCTGCAAAGCCTTAACCTCCTTGGCATCTTTTTCTAGGGTATCGATTTTTTCCTGCAACGCGTTGACTGTCCGATATTCAAACCAGACCGGCACCACTAGCACTGCAGCCAACAGTAAAAATACCGCTGCACTCAGCGCCGTATAAATCAAGCGCGGTGTATTTGCGGTTTTTTCCCGTAGATGTTCAGGTAATAAATTATAGGCATCATAGCGCTGCTCAAGATCATTTGGCGTGGCTTCATAATCAACGAATAACGGTGACATGCCCATGGTCTTGATGTCTTCATACAACGCGTCAAGCGTTTCTCGGGGCGTTAACACCAGCATGACTCGGATTTGTCCCGGTTCATGCTCAGCTTCCAGCTGCTTAACCGAAAAATAAACCTGTTCCGCCTTAAACGGCGTGTAGCGATCAAGTTCATAGGTGACAACTTGGGATAGATTTTCTTTAACCGCAGCAGGCAGGACAAGCTCCTTTTGAATAGCTTCTTGCCCCGTTAGCCGGAGTATTAAATCCGTTTTAGCCAGTCTTCCATCTTTGGCCAGCAAGGCTTTATATTGCGCTATACCTGATGCATTGCGCTCCAGTATTGCCAGAGGCTCGATTTGTCCGGCAGCCGCGCCAGTTCCCGACTGGCTTGCGGCATACCCACCTTCCCTGGCGGCAATATAAGTCAGCGCTAACTGATTTTCTTCGGGACGAACGATAATGCAACCCTGCTTCTCATTAACCAGCTGCCTGATTTTTTCCGGCACCAGAAAGTCAAGTTCACGCAGCCACCAGCGGAAGAACTTTTTAACATCCAGATTAATTGTTGAATTCAGGTTCGTCATACTGTCCCACTAGTAAATCCTCTTTTTCGTCTGTAAATAATGAACCATCGCCATCGGCATTGCGCTGCCATTTTAAAACCTGAAAAGGTGTCGACACCTGACTATCCGATTTTTTTATCAGCGCCTTGATGACGGCCGTTGTACCATCATTCAACCGTGCTTCGGTAACAACCGTAATCGCACCTTTTTGTTCTGCCCCGTCATTAACCGCTGTTACCGGCATGCTCTGACCCGTTTGCCCGGATGCCATGCCTGGATTAGAGGCTAACGGAACTGACGGGGCCGGTAAGCCGGTTATCGCGCTTTCCCGCCTGGCGGCAATATAGTCGTCTATCAATCCGGCATCTACTCCCGGCAATACCTGTAAAACGTCTTTGGCTGCCAGAGTCAAATCAACCTTAGCCTGTCCCGAGTCGACCGTGACCAAACTTTCAAGCCAATGGTAGACCTGTTCATCCATGCCCAATACCAGCTGTAATTCCTCAATGGACTGAAACGGCTGGTTGCGAGGCTGATAACTTAATCCCGCCTCTTTATAGTCTTTTTTCTCCGCGCCCTCTATGCGCACCAGATCATCCTCATCACGCCAATCGAGAATCGAATTCACCAGCTTGGTTTGCGCCTCAGCCTCCACCGGTGCGTAAGCGATAAGCCCTTGCAGCAGTATCTGATCCGCTCTGTTTATATCCACCTTACCGGTCTCCGCTAACAACCGGATTCTGACTGCAGACTCTGCATAATCAATTTGGTAAATACTGCCGTCGGTATGCCAGCGTTGACGCTGATCGGGATTCAATAACATCAGCTCGGCAATCGCCAGCCCCGATTCTGCAACAGCCATAGCCTGAGCATTAGTACGGCTGCCAGTCACAATAGCCGCCTCCCGCCGCATACTCAGAGCAAAACTCCCGGCCATGATCGTTAACAGGCTCAACACCCATAAAACCAGAACCAAGGCGAAGCCCTTTTGCCTGATCAATTGCTATCCGGTGATGATACGCCACCATTTGCCGTATCGGTTTCAGCGCCTGCGCCTGCCACTTTAAGCGCGATGATCATGTCCGGCCAATAAATGCCATTGTCAGTATTAATGCTGATTTTGACCAAGCGGGGTTGAGCGTCTTTTTCCAGCCATTGATCTTGCCAAGCCCCTTCGCCTGAATCATCAACACCAAAATAAGCCAACGCGAAATCGTTGATATGTTTTAATAAAACCACCTCTTCTTGATGCCATTCTTCACCCTCCGCCACCGGATAAAACGGCGTTAACGTCACCTTAATATGCTGTTCGCCATCTTGTTGCTGCGTTTCTATTGAAAACAGCTGCATACCTGTTCTCCTGGCACTTGCGGGAAAAACCGAGACAAACTGCAAGGACTGTTTTTTACCCTGAAAAGAGAACGTTTTATCCTTGTTTTCAGCCGCTGCGCCAGCTCCCGGCCGACTTGCGGCATACCCACCATCCCTGGTGGTAAAATCGTCCCATAAAGGAATGGCCGAGGATAAATGCCGCTGAAAAAAATGATAAACGACTGCGGCTTCATTCACTTCGGCTATTTTGCTTTCTCCTTGTTCCCAACTTTTGGCGCAAATGCTCAAGCTGCTGAACAATAACACCACCATGATACTTAATAGCGTCATGGCGATTAAAACTTCAATCAGCGTAAAACCGGCCGCGGCTTTCAGTCTTGATGCGCCAATGAGAACAGGGTAGTTCGCCCTTCGCTTTTTGCCTTTCGCCTGGCTTTTGCCGCTCATGACGTTTTATTAACCAGTTTTAAGGTGATGAGTTCAACCTGCCTGTCATCAACGCGGGCATTATCATCACCCCAGCTTACGGTAACCTTAATCTTAAAAAGCTCTGCCGCTAAGGTCGTGACACCCACATTCTCAGCCATGAATTGAAATGGACTGACCGACACCCGCCAATGATATTTTTCATTTTCCAGCCCGGTAGCTTCGCTTGGTTTCAAAGGCGCTTCTATACCGGTTTTGGCCATTAACGCTTCGGCAATTTGCACGGCGGCGGTATATTCCTCGGCAACAGCGGCAGTATTCACACCGGCAGAAAATATCTTCAGCAAAATGCCGAGTGCAAGCGCCAGGATTGAAAACGCAATCAGGATTTCCAGTAAAGAAAAGCCGCTTTGTTTATTTGCTTTCAAGCTCAATTTGCCCGGTTAGCCAGTTTATATCGATTTTCCACGATGTCTGTCCTCGTTCCAGCGTGACCCTTCCTCCGGTTGAGGAGCCGTCGGCAAAAAAACGAATGCTCGCCGAGCCTTCACCGCTTAATTCGGTTTGCGCCGTGACCACAGTAATATCGATAGTCTCGGGTATTTTATACAGCTTACTCTTACCGCTGACGGTGTAATTTTTGTCGCTAAGATCAATAGCAACGGTGGTTTCTTCGCGGGTCATTAAAGCCTGTCCTCGGGCATAGCGTAAGGCTGAAACCATATCCCTTGCCGCCGCCTTGATTTCTGTAGAGTCACTGCCTGACGACAGATTAAGACCGATGACGGAAAAACCCAGTACCACGACAAAAAGGACTACGACCAGCTCCAGCAGAGTAAAGCCTTGCTGCGCATGGCTTTTTGCCTTGTGCCTTTCGCCGTTCGTCTTATCAATCACTCCCAACTAGCAATATCCTGATCTTCGCCTTCACCACCTTCCTTGCCATCTGCCCCTAAGGTATACAAATCGAATTTTCCGTGCTCACCGGGAGCCACATAACGATATTCCTGTTGCCATGGATCCAACGGCATTTTGGATTTACGCAAATAAGGGCCGTTCCAGCGGTTAGCCTTATCGGGTGATTCAATCAAGGCCATCAAGCCTTGCTCGGAAGTCGGATAGCTACCCAAGTCCAGTTTATACATATCCAGAGCGGCCGCCAGATCTTCAATTTGCACCCTTGCCGCTTTGGTTTTGGATTCGCCCATATGCTTCATGACCTGCGGCCCGACTATCCCGGCCAACATCGCAATAATGCCTAACACGACCAATAACTCAAGCAAGGTAAATCCACGCTGATGCGGCGAGCCGACATTATTCGCCTTTCGTTTTTCGCCTTTCGCCTTGAATCTTAATAACTGTTTCATGATATTTTCCTAGTTTTAAAAAGCCAAATCATTAACGCTCAGGATAGCCAGCAAAATCGAGACAATGATGCCCGCAATCATCAAGCCTAAGGTAATGATCAAAGCCGGTTCCAGCAATGCCAGCATCCGCTGTATTGACACCCTGAGCTGTTTATCGTAAATAGTCGCCACACGCAACAACATTTCTTCCAGGCGTCCGGTTTCTTCGCCCATTTTTATCATTTGCATGGCCATTTTGGGAAATATACCTTTCTCCAACAAAGCATCCGACATATTTTTACCCTGCTTTAACTGCTCCTCGGTATCTTGAATAGCCGCCGCCAAAACCAGATTGTCTACCGTTTCACGCACGATAACCAAAGCCGCCAGTATCGAAACGCCATTACCCAATAAAGTGCCCAGTGTACGGCTGATGTTGGCGGTTTCCTTATGCAAAATAATCGTCCCCGCCAGCGGCAGTTTCAAAAAACGGCCATCCCAAACCTTCTTTTTGACCGGATCGGCCAGCTGAAGATTCATATATCCGGTGATCAAGACAATGCCTAAAGCCAGCATCCACCAATAGCTTTGCAACCAGTTTGCCAGTCCCACTACAATCTGGGTCGATACCGGCAACGCCTTGCCCGCGCTTTCAAACATTTCGGAAAACTGCGGCACCACAAAGGTCAGCATCACAAAAAGCGAAGCCAGCGACATAATCAGCAAAATAGCCGGGTAGATCAACGCAGTGCTGACCGTTTCTTTTAATTCCCGAGAGCGCTCCAGATAGTCGGACAAGCGCGTTAATACTTCGCCCAGACTGCCGCCCGCCTCACCGGCGCGGATCATGTTCAGATAAAACTTGCTGAAAATACCGGACTGTTTTTCCAGCGCATCGGCCAGCGTAGATCCGCCTTTTACTTTATCCAGAACCCTGCCGATCAACTTGCTCACCCGCTCATTGTCCTCAGTCAAGTCGATCAACACCAGTAGGGATTTATCCAACGGCAGGCCGGATTCCAACAAGGTGGCCAATTCGCCGGTAAACAAGGCGATGTCTTTTTGCGATAATTTGGACTGCTTTATGCCCAGCCTTAAGCCTAGAAACGATTTGGCGCTGGCTGGCACGACGCGAATTGGGATATAGCCTTCCGTCTGCAAAGTCGCAATCAACTGCTGTTCATCAACCGCGTCCCTGACGCCCTCTTCGGTTTCGCCCAGACTATTAACGGCTTTATAGGCAAATAACATTAGGTTTCCGACGTGACCCGCAGCACTTCTTCCAAAGAGGTAATGCCTTGCAGGGCTTTAATCAGGCCGTTTTCATACATCGTGGTCATACCTTCTTCAATAGCAAGTCGCTGAATAGCGCCGGCTTCTTCATGCGCCATAATCAATTTACGCAGAGGATCGGTCATTTGCAAAAACTCAATAATCGCCAACCGTCCGCGGTAACCCAAGCCCCCGCAAGACGCGCAGCCAACCGGTTTGTATAAGACAATGTCGCCCATTGGTGCAAACCGTCTTAACCTCATGCCATCGATAATGTCCGGGGGCGGCGTATAGCGTTGCTTGCATTCAGGACACAGCTTTCTGACCAGACGTTGCGCCAATATGCCGTTGACGGTGGACGTGAGCAGATATTCTTCAAGGCCCATATCCAACAATCGGGTGACACCGCCGGCGGCGTCGTTGGTATGCAGCGTCGACAACACCAAATGTCCGGTCAACGCCGATTGCACGGCGATTCTTGCCGTTTCCAGATCGCGCATTTCACCAATCATGATCACATCGGGATCCTGGCGCACGATAGAACGCAACGCCGACGCAAAGGTCAGGCCTATTTGCGGTTTTGCCTGAATCTGATTGACTCCGTCCATCTGGTATTCGACCGGATCTTCAACGGTAATGATTTTTCGCTCGGAGGTGTTGAGCTGTTTTAACGCGGCATACATCGTGGTGGATTTTCCGCTACCCGTAGGACCGGTAATCAGGATAATGCCGTGCGGCTGAGCCAGTACATTGATAAACTGCTGTAAATGTTTTCCGGAAAAACCCAGCGCGGCAAAATCCAGCACGGTATTTTCCTTGTCCAGCAAGCGGATCACCACGCTTTCGCCATACATCGTCGGTATCGTCGAAACCCGTAAATCCAGCTCTTTACCCAACATTTGCACCTTGATGCGGCCATCCTGCGGCAGGCGGCGTTCGGCGATGTTGAGCTTGGCCATGATCTTGATACGCGAAATCACCGCTGCGGTCGATTTAACCGAAGGCGCATCGATGTCCTTCAACACGCCATCGACGCGTAACCTGACTTTCAGCGATTGCTCGAAGGGCTCAATATGAATGTCCGAGGCCCGGGTTTCAATCGCCCGCTGCATGATCAGATTGACCATTTTGATCACCGGCGCTTCGCTGGCCAGATCTTTTAAATGCTCCAGATCCTCTTCGCCCAAATCATCGACAGTCAGATCGTCAACGAGTTTATCCATTTGCGACCGGCCTTCGCCATACTGCACTTCCAGCGCCGCATCGATTTCCGAAAGCAGGCCGACTTTGGGGATGATATTTTTTCCGGTGGCCAGCTTTAACGCATCAATCACGAACCGGTCTTCGGGGTCCATCAGCGCAACGGTAATATCGTCATTTTGACTCAAACCGATGACATGGTAGTTTTTCAGAAACCGCAACGGCACCGTTTCCGGCAGTTGTACTTCCAGCGGATACTGATCCGGCGTAATTTTTTCAAACCGGCCCGATTCGACAAAAGCGTCGGCCACATCCAACTCCGAACACAAGCCAAGCTTAACCAGCAACTGCGGCACAGTTTCCGAAACCGACGTCTTTTGCACGCGCTCAACTTTTTTCAATTCTGCAACAGAAAGTTTATGCTTATCCTGCAAAACGCTTAGCAACGATTCATATGCCATTTTTTCAAAAAAACCGGTTGATAGTGTAGTGAGTGTCTGTAGGTTAGAGCGTTCAACTTATTCAATCAAGTAAGTGCTATCACTTAATCAGATGACTCTGTTGTTTAGCCAAACATTTTATATTAACAAAGCCCCCAGTATTTTTTAATTCCAATCGATTGTCTTGGGATCAAGATTTTCTGCTTTTCAGTTGGGCTGTGTTGTTGTGGCGCTAAAATACTATTTTTTGCTGAAAACAACCCTAAAAAATTTTCCTACTCGATAGTTGCCTGCATCATTGATGCCCTTAATCGAATCAGCTATTTGTACAGATTGACGATTAAACCCGGCTTAAACACATTGATGACACCAAAAAACCGTAGTTTACCCTTTTATTTACAATCCCAATAACAACTTCGCCTGCGTAACAATGACCTGTTGATCAATGTCCTTAATCGAATAATCCTGTTTATTGAGCTTATACGGATTGACGATAGACGCAGACTTGACCACTTTATTCATGTCGGTTTGATAAACCCGGCTGACCGGGGTCGGGCCGAAAATGGTGATTGACGGTCGATTTAGCCCCCAAGCCATATGGGTCGGTCCGGTGTCGTTGCCGATCACTAAATCGGCCTTGGCTATCAGCGCTTTCAGGCTGTTCAAATTCAGCTTGGGCATGACTTTGATCCGGTCGGATTGCGTCGCCATCCACTCTGCTGCGGCTTTTTCCTGATCGCTGCCCCAGACGACCAGACAGTTTTGCTGCAAGGCCTCGGCGATTTTTACAAACCTGGCGGCCGGATAATTGCGGCTGTCCCAGGTTGAACCTATCACCAGCACGATATTAAGCCGGTCTTTTAACAGGAAATCGTATAATTGCGGATCTTCATTGCTGAAAAACAAAAACGGCTGTTTGTTCAGGATTTGCTCGGTGCTGATATTTATGCCTAAGGGACTGGACAATATCAACGCATTTCTGTCGATGGTATTGGCATCGTAAGCGCAGGCCACTTTGACATCGTAAAACCAGGATGCGGCTTTTTCTCGGATGGAATCGGCATCGAATCCGGCGATGCGTTTTCCTATGATCTTAGCGGTAAGCGCCGATTTAATCAGTCCTTGGGCATCAATAACCAGATCATAGTTGTTGCTTGCATAGCCGCGAATTTTCTTGAGCTGCGCAAATATACCGGCCTTGTTGGTTTTTAAAGCTTTCAGGTTAACCGTTAAAACGTTATCGATGTCGGGATTGTGTTTTAAAACCTCGGCGAAGCGTTGTTCAACAATCCAGTCGATCTGAATTTCCGGGGAATGCGCTTTGATATACTGAAGAGCTACCATCGCATGAACGATGTCTCCCAGAGCAGAGAGTTTTACGATCGCAATTTTCACTGAGGCCCTGACTGGGTAAGTGTTATCAATTCAAGCACCTGCTCAGGCCTGATGCCGGTCAAACATTGGGTATGACCTAGCGGACAGTCGCGCTTGAAGCAGGGCGCGCAATCGAGATTCAACGAGACAATCTTGGCCTTGGCATTCAGCGGCGGCGTAAATCCCGGGTCCGACGAGCCATAAATGGCGATGATTTTTTTGTCCAACGCGGCGGCGACATGCATCAGGCCCGAATCGTTGCTGACCACGGTATTGGCCAGGGACATCAAATCGACCGCCTCGGCCAGCGATGTCTTGCCGGTGAAGTCGGTACAAAATCCCGAAGTTTCCCGGTTGATTTGTGCGGCGTCGGCTTTATCCTTATCGGAACCGAACAGCCAGACCTGCCAGCCCTGGTCGATTTTATGCCGGGCAACTTCGGCGTAATACTCGATCGGCCAGCGCTTTGCCGGGCCATATTCGGCGCCGGGGCATAGAGCAAGAATCTTCGCTGATGGTGTTAATTTGAATTTATCGATAACCGCCTGTTGCCGGTCTTTGCTGATTGTTAGCATAGGCTTTGGGCACACCGGCGGCATAGGGTCATCAACAGACTGGCCCAAGGCAACAAACCGCTGCACGGTCATAGTCAGCCGGTTTTTATCCAGCTTTCTAGCATCGTTAAGCAGACCCCAACGACATTCGCCGATATAACCGGTACGAACCGGAATATTGGCAAAAAACGGCGGGATTGCAGATTTCCAGGAGTTCGGCAGCAAGATGGCCTGATCGTAGCCTTCCGAGCGTAAGCTCAAACCCAGCTTGATGCGCGCCATCAAGCCGAGCTTACCGCGTGGCAGTGGCACGGCAAGTGCTTTGCTCACGTCGGGCATTCTTTCCAGCAGCGACAAGGTCCATGATGGAGCCAGCACGTCAATCCGGCAATCCGGGTGGGTATTTTTCAGCGCGATAAACAGGCTTTGCGCCATCACCATATCGCCGACCCATGACGGGCCGACAACTAGAATCTTGTGATATTTTGTCAAAACCTGACCTGATATTCATAAGTCATGATTTTTAGGCAACGTAAGTCAACCAGTCGGCATGATCGTCTCTGCGGCCATGCACATAGTCGAAATACAGCGATTGCAATTGCTCGGTGACCGGCCCCCGACTGCCGGAACCTATGGTGCGATTATCCAACTCCCTGATCGGCGTCACTTCAGCCGCAGAACCGGTGAAGAAGGCTTCATCGGCAATGTAAATCTCGTCACGAGTAATACGTTTTTCAATCACTTCATAGCCTTGCTCTCTGGCAACCGTCATCACCGTATCGCGAGTAATGCCTTCCAACGCAGAAGTGGTTTCAGGCGTGTAAATTTTGCCGTTGCGCACGATAAACAGGTTTTCGGCGCTGCCTTCTGCCGCAAAGCCTTCATGATCCAGCATCAACGCTTCATCGTAACCATTGGCGCGCGCTTCTTGTAACGCCAGAATGGAGTTGATGTAATTGCCGTTGGCTTTGGCTTTGCACATGGTACTGTTGTGATGGTTGCGGGTATAAGACGACGTGCGGATGCGTATGCCTTGTTCGATGCTGTCCGCGCCCAAATACGCGCCCCAAGACCATGCGGCAACCATCACATGCACTTTCAGGTTATCGGCTCTGAGTCCCATGCCTTCAGAACCTAAAAAGCACATGCTGCGAATATAGGCGCTATCCAGGTTGTTCTTGGCGACCGCATCGCGCTGAACCTGATTCAACTCATCTTTGCCGTAAGGCATAAGCATATTCATGATATGCGCGGAACGGAACAGGCGATCCGTATGGTCCTGCATCTTGAAAATCGCCGTGCCTTTTTCCGCGTGATAGGCTCTTATGCCTTCAAACACCCCCAAGCCATAGTGCAAGGTATGCGTCAATACATGGACTTTAGCTTCGCGCCACTCAACCCACTTTCCATCCAGCCAAATAACGCCATCTCTGTCGTCCATAGTCATCATTTATTCTCCAATATTAAGTTTATTTATTGTAGGGGCGATCCGGCAGGTCGCCCGTTTAAACAAGAGCGACCTTCCGGATCGCCCCTACTCCATGTATTTATGCCAAATCTGCTCGACTTGAGCGCTTATTTTGGCCACTTCGACCTCGGCGATAACCGCCTTATCCCCTTGTAAAACCTGTTTATGACCGAAATCCCGATAAGTACAGTAAGCATTTTTAAGTGTTTTCTCATCGGCTTGGGACATAAAACCCTGCTGTTGCAAGCCTTCCAGCAATCTGACATTGTCGGTGTAGGTCGTTAACGCACTATTCTTAGCTGCCTGATCTAAAACACCAAATTGTACTATAAACTCAATATCAGCAATACCGCCTTTGCTTTGTTTAAGGTCAAACTGGTTTTTATTGGCCGCCAAAGTCTCGCGCATTTTTTCGCGCATCTCGCGGACTTCTTTTTTTAAGCTTTCAGTATCCCGAGGCAAACTCAAAATCCGGCTGCGAATAGCCTCGTAGTGAGCTTTCAATTGCGGATCACCGGCAACAAACCGACCTCTAACCAGTGCCTGTAATTCCCAGGTCCAAGCCTGATTTTTCAAATAGTCCTCATAGCCGTTAATATGACTGACCAGCAAGCCGGAGTCACCATTAGGGCGCAAGCGCATATCCACTTCGTAAAGTACGCCTGACAACATTTTGGTATCGAGGATATGCCGAACCCTCAGCCCCAAGCGGCCATAAAACTGGGCGCAGGAAATGGGCTTACCACCGTCGGTCATTGCATTGCCGTCCTCGCAGTCGTACAAAAACACCAGGTCCAGATCGGAACCGTAACCTAACTCGATGCCGCCCAATTTGCCGAAACCGATGACCGCAAAGCCTAGAGAAGCATTATCGGTATATCGCCAGGGATGGTGTGTATGCCGCAAACCTGCCGGGAGCAGGTGCGGCGATCGCCAGGGATGGTGTGTATGCCGCAAGCCAGTTGAGAACTGGCCCGGCACGGGCGGCAAACCGTGCTTGTCGGTCAGCATCAGCCACGCACGTTCAACAACATGATCCACGATGCTTTCGGCGATATAGGTCAGATAATCGCTGACCACCATCAGCGGAATGACGCCCATAATATCGGCGGCGGCTACTCTTAACACATTCAATTGTTTAAACTGGCGCAGCACCACCATCAGCTGTTCCAAATCCTGTATCTCAATTTGCGCCAGCAAAATATCAAGCTGTTGATCAAGATCGACTTTTTTAAGCGGCTCGTAAAGTGAGCGAGTATCGAGCAATTCATCGAATAATACCGGATACTGCGCTAAATAAGCGCAAATCCACGGACTGGCCGACGACAGCTTGATCAATTGAGACAGCGCATTCGAATTTTCAGACAATAATGATAAATACACATTCCGCCCCGCTACCGCCTCAAACAAAACCAGTATCCGCAACAAGGTCTCATCCGAGTTATCAACCTGCTGCACGGCTTCTATTAATTGCGGCATCAACCGATCCAGGACGCCCGCACCTTTGGTGGTCATTCTTCGAATGGCGGCGCAATGTTTAAAATCTTTTATTGCGGCCAGTAGGGTGCCGGTATCATCAATGCCGTATTCTGTTAAATAATCCGCCAACTCGGAATCATCAGCCACGCAAGCCCAGATTTTTTGGCTGTGCTGATTGGCACTATCTTGTTTCGACAGCGAAAAAACCTGATCGAAGACTTCGTGCACCTGTGCTCTTACCTTATCCAGATCCTGTTTAAAGCCCGTCCAGTCGGAATAATCCAGCGAATACGCCAATATCCGCTGCACTGACGGGTCTGACGGCAAATCGTGGGTTTGAAGGTCTTGATATTGCTGGATATGGTTTTCCACCCGACGTAGAAAACAGTAAGACTGCTTTAATTGGTCGGCATCGGCTTGCGACAACAACTCCAGTTCACCCAACAACTGCAAAACATCCAGAATGGGACGCGTTTGCAAGGTTTTTTCATTGCCCCCGCGTATCAGCTGAAAAGCTTGGCCGATAAATTCGATTTCACGGATGCCACCCGGACCCAGCTTGATATTTTCCATGCGGTCTTTGCGCCGCAACTCCTGGGTGATCTGCGCCTTTAACGAGCGCAATTCTTCGAACGCGCCGTAATCGAGATAACGTCGGTACACAAAAGGCCTGAACATGGCCATCAGTTGTGCGCCAACAGTAAAATCACCCGCGACCTGACGCACTTTGATCATCGCATAACGCTCCCATTCCCGAGCCTGGGTCTGGTAATAGTTTTCCATGCCGTCAAAGGTCATGATGATAGGACCGCTGTCGCCATAAGGCCGCAAGCGTATATCGGTGCGAAATACAAAACCGTCTACGGTGCTCTCATCCAGAACTTTAACCAGGCTGCGGCATAGCTTGGTAAAAAACTCGCCATAGGTGGTTTCTTTTCTATCCGGCAACACGCCGTCTTCAGCGTAGGCAAAAATCAGGTCAATGTCGGAAGAATAATTCAATTCATAAGCGCCCAATTTGCCCATGCCCAACACTACGATCTGCTGCGGTGTGCCGTCGGCTAATAATGGCGTGCCGCGCAATTCACAAGCCTCCTGATAAAGAAAATCCAGCGCATATTGAATGCAGGCATCGGCCAGATGCGATAAATCGGTTAGCGTTTCCGATAATTCGGCCCAACCGGCTAAATCCCGCCACGCTATTCTGACCATTTCCCGGCGCCGGAAATGGCGCAGTTTGATCATTAACCACGCCTGCTCCCGGCAGGCTTGCGGCATACACACCATCCCTGGCGATAACTCGGCTTGTGACTCGACAGGCGATGGCGCTAATTTTTCGACATAACTGTTTTCGCCATAGATAGCCGATAAATCGCCGGAATTGACCAGATCGACCAGCAACTCCGGCTTGCGGGTGCAGCTCTCGGCAACAAACAGACTAGAACACCAAACCTTGGCAATCGATGCGTTAAATTCAGGCGTTTGCGTAAAATTAAGCTTAAGCTCCTTAATCTGTTCATCCCATTTCGTCAGCGAATCAATGACCGTTGCGGTTAACTGATCCGGTAGCGAAGCACATTCAGCTTCAAGATTTTTAATAAAAGACATGGGCGAAAATCATCAATGTTTCAATCCACACCCGACCTCATCCATCGAGTGACACCCGCCGACAGATAAAGGTCGGCGGATTGTTTCTCCCCGTAAACGAGGAGATTGCCAAAAAGGATAACGATGCGGGTGCCTCTTTGTCAATCCCAAATAATCCCCCTGAAACCAGAGCCTTCAGACCAGCAATGAAATTTGATCAACGACGAAGATGGGTAGAACGCTTCTTGATAAAATGATAAAGTTTGAATAATCTTAATTAAACTATTTACGAAATCTTATGAAAACGTCCGCATTTACCCAAAAAAACTTTATTACTGCATTGATCAGCATGATTATCGCCTTATCAATTACCGGTTGTTCGGATGATAAAGAAAAAACACTAGCCGCGAAACCTGAGACGACTATCGCCGTACATAATCCATTCGATCATTCCCATGACACCCCGGTGACCGATATACAAAAACATAAATTTGAGCATGATTTTGCCAAGCAATGCGTACAAAGAGAGCTGAAACATTCATCGAATAAAGAGACTGATGCAGCGCAATATACTCAGCCTTGTCTGTGTATCGCCACATTTTTGATGAAGAATTTAACCGCAGAAGAAGCTGAAAAATTCATTGGCGAACATAAAAATGCCCAGTCTTTAGTTATCAAGTATGAAAATGCGGCTTATCATTGTCTGCAACAGAATACCCATCCTAAAGGACCTGACTTTTCCAGAGCACCTCAGGTTAATTGATTTGTAGGCAAGACCTGTAGGCCGGAATAAACTTGTTAGAGCGACAGCGAGAGCAAGCGTTTCCGGCAACACCCATCGACTTATTCCGGCCTACCCAAGTCAGCAACCGTAATAACCGTCTTTTCAGCCAGTTCTTTTAGAATCTGTAAGCCGCCTGCCATAATCATTTCAGGATTGGGATGATGCATTTCTTCGGCAACCTGCTTTAGGCAATCCGTCACTAATACCTGCTCATGCTCCTGAATTATTTCCAGTAATCGGTAAGTGATCGGGGTGATTTCTATAAAATTAACCTCGTCATCCGGATTGCGATAAACGACTAGAAACGTAGCTTGTTCCGGCGCGGTTTCAGGTAAAAAATCGGGCGATATTTTGTGCACCGGATATTGATAAGCTAGCGGCCAAGCCAAAGAAGACAACTGAATACTCTGATTTTTCAGGTTATCCAGATTCTGGTGATGGCCGGATACGGTTTCCTTGGCGATGGATAAGGCCATTTCCACCCATTCGTAATGCGCCAGTTCCAACATAAACGGAAAATCATTTGAACTATCCCGCTCGTTTTGCAGGTAATCCAAAAACTCTTCCGGTATTTTTGAAAAATGCGGCGATTGACAGGCATGTTTGGCAAAAAAATCCTGCCCCAGCTGAAACCATTGTTGGTCATCCAATATTGCCTGCAACACCGGAAAATTAGCCGACAAAAAACTGTCGATATTATTAAAAAACAGCTCACGATACATCGCTATGCGCTGTGGCTGAACATCGGCAGGCGGCGGATTGTTTTCAGGATCCCGGATATAGGCTGCAAACTCCAGCTGTTTAGCTTTAAAGTCGACGCTCATAGGGCCTCAGGCAAATTGTCGTGCATGTTGTGTGCCCCAAGCGGTTTGTATGGCGCTGATGGTGTTCACTTCTCTGATTAATTCATCCATCGCCGGGAGATTAAAATCCCGCTCCAACAGCGTCGGAAACACGCCGTAAAGTTCATAAGCTTTTCCCAGTAATTTCCAGACCGGATCGACTACGTCGGCACCGTGGGTGTCGACCAGAAAATCTTCCGCCTCCACATAATGTCCGGCGATATGTGCGTAAGCGATACGGTGCGCCGGCATGGCCTTTAAAAAAGCTTGGGCATCGTAGCCGTGGTTAACGCTGTTAACGTAAATATTGTTGATATCAATCAGCACATCGCAGTCGGCTTCCTCAATAACCGCATTGAAAAAATCGATTTCAGCCATTTCCTGGCCGGGAGCGGCGTAATAGGACACGTTTTCGATGGCTATTTTTTGCTCGAGAATATCCTGCACACGCCTGATCCTTCCGGCAACATGAGTCACCGCTTCCGAGGTGAACGGAATCGGCATCAGATCGTATAAATGCCCGTCCTTGCTGCAATAGCTTAAATGTTCGCTGTAAAACTTGATCTGATGTTCGGCCATGAACTGCTTAACTTCGCGGACAAATTTTTCATCCAGCGGATCGGTACTGCCTATCGACAGCGATAAGCCATGGCAGATAAAATCAAAGCGTTCGGTCATTGCGCGGAATTGTTTAGCGTATTTTCCGCCGATGGTGATCCAGTTTTCCGGTGCAACTTCATAAAAGCCGACATTTTCGGGAGGCGATTCAACAATCTGACTTAAAAAAGACCGCCGTAGACCTAAACCGGCGCCGTGAACGAGATTTTGGGTTGTGTCCATAAGAACACCTTATCTGATTTGATGGGAACGAGAGGACATGATTACCATGCCCTCTCTATACTAATAACGAGTCTTAAGCTTATTTGCCCGCTGCGTCTTTAGCTTTTATTTTGTCGCCACAAGCGCCTTCTTTGCCTTTGGTCATTTCGCTGCAACCTTTCATATCTTCGCCGCAACCTTTCATCATGGCGCCACAAGCGCCTTCTTTAGTTTTGGCAGCATCGCAAGCTTTCATGCCTTCGCCGCATTGAGCGCCACACGCGCCTTCCTTGCCTTTCATCATATCACCGCAAGCGCCTTCTTTGCCTTTCATCATCGCGCCGCAAGCTGCTTCCATGCCCGGTTTCATTTTGCCGTCTTTCATCATCGCGCCGCATGAAGCTTCGCTCGGTTTTGCAGCAGATTTTGCGCTGCCGGTTGTTGCTTTGTTGCCCGCACATGCGCCTTCGGCTGTCTTAGGCTTGTCCATGCCACCCATTGCCGCACCACAAGCCATTTCAGCCGCTTTATCGGCAGCAGCCACTTGCATATACCCGGCAGACATTTCAGTCATACCGAAAGGATTAGCTTCGGCATTAACGGCGGTTACAGCAAAAGTTGATAAAAAAGCAACGCCCATTGCAGCAGCTAAAGGGGTTTTATTAATTTTTTTCATGTATTTTGACTCCAAAGTATTAGTATAAATTTCAATCCGTTCCCAGCGGTTAGGCCAAGAAATATCTCGATATCTAAAAGATATCGAATACCGCTTATCATATCAAAATCGACTGAATAATGAATGAATATCCTCCTATTTGTGGGCGTTGGTTGGGTTACACCGGTTTTTCAGAAAGCAAAAAGCTGCCCATGCCGTCGTCACTAGATTTTGTATTTACGCCGACTTTTCCTTAAACTCACACAAATCTTCAATAAGGCAGCTCTGGCAACGCGGTTTTCTGGCCATGCAGGTGTAACGACCCTGCAGAATCAATAAATGATGCGCATCTTTTTTATGCTGTTTAGGCACCCATTTATCCAGTTTGCGCTCCACTTCCCGCACATTTTTACCGGGCGCAATGCCAGTACGGTTGGCAACCCTGAAGATATGCGTATCCACCGCAATCGTATGTTGCCCAAAAGCCGTATTGAGTATCACATTGGCGGTTTTTCTGCCAACCCCCGCCAGCGCTTCCAACTCTTCCCGCGTTTCCGGCACCTGGCCTGCATGCTTATCGAGCAATTGCTGACAAAGCGTGATGATATGAGCCGCCTTGCTGTTAAATAAGCCGATGGTCTTGATGTATTCTTTTAAGCCGGTCTCGCCCAGCGCCAAAATGTCGCCGGGCGTATTGGCGACGGGAAATAATTTAGCAGTCGCTTTATTAACGCCCTTATCGGTCGCCTGAGCCGATAAAACCACCGCAATTAATAATTCAAAGTGACTGGTGAAATGCAGTTCCGTAGTCGGTTCAGGTATGGCTACGGCCAGTCGATCGAAAATTTCCAGCCGTTTTTTTAGATTCATGTTGTTATTGGATTGTACTGACTGATATGCCACTATTTTCAACGTAAAGCGCCGTCTAATTAGCTTTTTCAGCCGCATTCGCCAACATTTTTTTTCTGATAAAAAAAGCCGCGCCGATTGCGCATAGAGCGGGTATCTGATAAACCAAAAAAGCGCCTGTGGGATTTTTAGCAACCATGCCCATTAAAGTAGGAATGACTGCCAGCTTAACCACCCACCAAGTGATCCAATAACCCATCAATCCGGTGATAGCCCAGTTAATAGGTGATTCTCCTTTTTCCTTTGCGGTCATATAAAACCATACAATAACCGCAATCGCGGCAAATCTAGCTAAATGCAACATTTTTACACCTTATTTTTAATTATAATAAACTTACCGTCGAGTAGACTCAGTGAATAGCTTTGCCTAATTTGGTATCGTAAACTTAACAAAGCCATAAGACATAAATGTTAGCTGACAAGAAGGACGATAACCTAAGCTACACAACTGATATAAGCGGATAATCATATTCCATAATTGATCATCATTAACATTTTTTTACACCAGGAAACTATTGTGGGCAAACCGTTTAAAATCATCTTATCGACTATCGCAGCAGTGGTTTTTCTGCTGATTGCCGTCGTCTGCATCCTGCCCTTCGTTATCGATCCTAATGACTTTAAGCCTGAAATTGCCGCCGCCGTTAAGGATAAGACCGGCCGTGACCTGGCGCTGGAGGGTGAGTTAAAACTTTCTCTGTTCCCCTGGATCGGTATTTCAACCGGAGAGATTGCACTGGGAAATG
Source organism: Methylobacter sp. (assembly GCA_030653985.1). GTDB lineage: Bacteria > Pseudomonadota > Gammaproteobacteria > Methylococcales > Methylomonadaceae > Methylobacter_A. The sequence goes on from JAURYJ010000040.1 coordinate 40,947, forward strand.
CATCGGGTTTTCAAGACCAAGCCTTTGCAACCCTAGAAGAAAGCGATGTAAAAGTGCGGTTACTGCCACTGTTATCTAAGAAAATAGAAGTCAGCCGCATCGTCTTAAAAGGCTTGGTTTTAAACCTTGCCAAAAACAAACAAGGCATCAGCAACTGGGATGATCTAACCCGATCCGGGAAGATACAACCCGCCCCGACTGAGGACGGTGGCAAACAGCAAGAACAACCGGAACCCAGTGCCGCGCTGGCAGCTTTTGCCATCGGCGGCATGACTATAGAAAATGCGCGGATTAACTGGAACGACCAGCAAACCGAACAGCGCATCGAAATAACAGACCTTAATCTGAATACCGATAAATTCACCTTTGATGAACCGGCAGATATCGCCGTCTCCCTGATCGCTGTAGATAGCCAATCCCAAATAACCCAAGCCATCAAACTTAATACCAAATTAAGCGTTAATCAACAACTTGATATTTTTGCATTACGCCATACCGACCTGCAGGTCACGACGACAGGGGAAACAGTGCCAGGAAAAGCGTTAACCACAGCATTAACCGTCGCCGATATCGCCCTGGATTCGGCAGAACAAACGGCGAAAATTTCCGGATTGCAGCTCCAATCGGGCGAGGTGACGCTGTCAGCCGAACTGACCGGCACTGCCATTAAAGATAAACCGGCTTTTCAAGGCCCTGTTAGCATTGCTCCGTTCAGTCCGGCCAAAGTGATGCAGCAATGGGCCATCGCTTTGCCTGCGAGACAGGATGCCAATGCCCTAAGCAAGCTATCGATCAATTTTGACTTGGCCGCCACGGCTGAATCGGCGGATCTGCAAAATCTGCTATTGTCGCTGGACGATACCCAAATTAAAGGTTCCGTCAGCATTAAAGACTTCGCCTTACCCGCTATCGTATTTGCTTTACAGGCGGATAACCTTGATCTCGACCGTTATTTGCCTCCTGTCGACAAAGCATCCAAACCGATGACAACTCCGGCCATCGCCTTAGCAATAGGCGCAAACGCTCTGCCTGTTGAAACCTTGAGGAAACTCAATGCCGAAGGCACCGTGTCAATGGACAAACTTAAAATCAATGACTTGGTTATGCAGGATATTCAGCTCAAACTCAAGGCAAAAAACGGCACGATTAACACCCAACAATCTGTTAATCAGTTTTACCAGGGCGGCTATTTGGGCCATCTCACCCTGGATACACACGGCGACAAACCGACACTGACTGTAAACGAAAAAATGGATCATGTGCAGCTTGAACCTTTGCTGAAAGACTATCGAGGTGAGGCTCGAATGAGCGGTATCGTAAACGCATCCACTCAGCTGCAAGGACGGGGCAATAAGACTAAAGAACTTAAATCCTCACTCAATGGTCGGTTGAATTTCCTGGTTAACGATTCCGTTATTAAAGGTTTTAACCTGCAACACATCATCGATAGCGGCAAGGCACTTATTAAAGGTTCTGCTTTGCCCACGGACCATAAAAACGACCAGACATTATTTTCAGATATGAGCGGTACCGCGACCATCGCTAACGGCATAATCCAAAACGACGACCTTGTTGCCAAATCCTCCAAATTACAGGTCGATGGCAAAGGCAACATAAACCTAATCTCTGAAGCGCTGGACTATAAAGTCGATGCCAAGTTACTCAATACTGACGCGACTGCCGCTGAGCCAGAACAAATTAAAGGTGCGGCAACCATCTATATTGCCGGAACGCTCAGCAAGCCGTCTTATTCGATAGATATAGCCTCATTATTGACCGATAAAAACAAAGCTAAAATTGATAAGCTGATCAATAAAATCGACAAAAAATTAGGCCCTGGCGTCGGTGATTTGTTAAAAAACTTTTTAAAGAAAGAGGACAGGTGAAAGGCGGAAGGCACAGGGCGCAAAAAGCAGCCCTTAAACTACGCCGTCCTTCACTCTTTGCCCTTCGCCCTTCATCTTTCGTCTTTTAACCCTTATGAGTCCATCCGCTTTTCAACACAACATTCTCGTCTGGTTTGATCAATACGGCCGTAAAGACCTGCCCTGGCAACAAGAACTAACACCTTATCGTGTATGGCTCTCCGAGACCATGTTGCAGCAAACCCAGGTTGCTACCGTTATCCCTTACTTCAATACTTTTATAGAAAAGTTCCCCGATGTAGCGAGTTTGGCGAATGCGCCTGTCGATGAGGTTCTGCATCTTTGGTCCGGCCTGGGCTACTATGCACGCGCCCGTAACCTGCATAAAACGGCACAGCTTATTGCCGAACAAAGTCGCTTCCCCGATACGCTGGATGAACTGCTCGAACTACCCGGCATAGGTCAATCAACCGCAGGAGCCATATTGAGCATTGCGTTTAATAAAAGCCAGCCGATACTTGATGGCAATGTCAAACGGGTACTGACCCGATTTAAAGCCGTTTATGGCTGGCCCGGCAACAGCGCAGTCAACAAAGAACTCTGGGCAATTAGCGCCAAGCTGACCCCGATCAACCGTGTCGCGGATTATACCCAGGCCATCATGGACTTGGGCGCAACCCTTTGTACCCGCAGCAAACCGGCTTGTGAGGTCTGTCCGCTGAATGCCGGATGCCTAGCCAAACGTAGCGATAATATTTCGGCTTTTCCAACCAAGAAACCTGCCAAGATCCAAGCGGTTAAACAACTTACCTTTTTAATGCTGAGCAATGCCGATAACCAGATATTACTGGAAAAAAGACCGCCAACCGGTATCTGGGGCGGCTTGTGGAGTCTGCCGGAATTCGACAGCATTACCGCTGCACGCGACTGGTGCTTGACCCACAATATTCCTATTGCCGATCAGCAGATACTGGCAACCCGGCGCCATACCTTTTCCCATTATCATTTGGACTACACGCCGCTATTAGTCCAATGCTCAGATAACCCTATTAATTTTGTGATGGAAGCCAATCAAACTGTCTGGTATAAAGTTGGGCAGCTTAATAAGCTTGGCTTAGCCACACCGATTAAGCTGCTGTTGCAATCACACACGAGAATAAAATGACTAGACTGGTTAATTGCGTAAAATTGGGAATAGAAACCGAAGGTTTGGATACACCGCCATTTCCGGGTCCCAAAGGTCAGGAAATATTTGAAAAAGTATCCAAACAAGCCTGGAAAGAATGGTTAGCCAAACAAACCATGCTAATTAATGAGGGGAAATTGGCCAGTTTCGACCCGAAAGCCAGGGAATTTTTGGCAGTAGAGCGAACCAAGTTTCTGTTTGAAGATAACAATGACATGCCGGAAGGCTATGTGCCGCCGAAAGGCTGATAATTTTAAACAGCGAGAACAGATAATATCTCTGGCAGAGATATTATCTGTCATATTGAAAGCCGATTATTCCAACGGACGAATACGAAGAAAACGAGGAAAACGTGGTAATCCTTTATTGGTCAGGCCGTTGTAACGATAGCTAATTACTGTGCCGATTGGCGGAGGATTTTCACGCTGCTTATCGCTAAAGCCGCTACCGATGCGAAAGCTTAACCCTGTTGCCGTTTCAACCTGAAGCGCACCTAATCTTTTGGCATTGCGCCCGGTTCCCGGTCTATGCGCCACCACGCGAGCTTCGGCATCGTCAAACGGTTTGAGCTTGAGTAGCGCGTTTGAGCGACCGGTCTGGTAACTGGCATCGGCGCGATGCAGCATCAAGCCTTCCCCGCCTTCGGCTACCACCGCATCGAGCTTGTATCGTAACGCATCCGCATTACCGACACGAAACTGCTCAACCGGCGTCAGCCACGGCACACTGGCTGCTTGGGTGATGCGCTGCATCTCAACAATACGCGCAGAAAAATCACCCGGCCTGTTGGGCAGCTCAAAAATACGATAGTGGATCTGCCGCCATAAAACATCATTTGGCGCCTGTTGACGCACTGCGCCGGAAACGGCTTCAAAGCGTTTGCGGCCCATCCAAAGTTCGCCGTCCATCGCCTCTTTGGGGAAACCGGCGATATACCAGGCCGGCGCATGAATTAAATGGCCGTTGCGCGTGCGCAGCTGTGCGCCATCCCATACTGCACGCACCCCATCCAGTTTTTCACTGACCCAGTATACCGAAGGCTCCAGATGCTCATTCCAGGCATTAGCAAGCAATACGTCCAGCGCCTGCGCGGAAAAAGCAAAAATACATAGCCACAACCCGGCCAGCAATCGGGCATAAGCTAAAACCGCTTTTTTACGCATCGACGGCTCCGATCAATTGTTAGCATAGCTCGGCTACCGTCTTATCTAACAGCAAAGATGCTATATTTTAAGAGATTTTATAGATGATGCTCAAATACTACCGCTTCATCGAATCAAAAAATTCTGCATTCGTTTTAAAATCTTTAAGCTTGCCGATCAAAAATTCTGAAGCCGCCGTTTCATCCATGGGCTGAAGAATTTTGCGTAAAATCCAGGTTTTTTGCAGGGTATCAGGATCAATCAGATACTCTTCGCGGCGCGTACCGGAACGATTGATATTAATCGCCGGGTAAATTCTTTTCTCGGCAATTTTGCGATCCAAATGCAACTCCATGTTGCCGGTACCCTTGAATTCCTCATAGATGACCTCGTCCATTCTCGATCCGGTATCAACCAACGCAGTGGCAATAATGGTCAGGCTGCCGCCCTCTTCAATATTTCGAGCCGCACCGAAGAACCGTTTCGGTTTTTCCAGCGCATTGGCATCAACACCACCGGTCAATATTTTGCCTGACGATGGCACAACAGTATTATAAGCTCTGGCCAGACGCGTAATCGAGTCTAACAAAATGACTACATCGTGTTTATGTTCGACCAATCGACGCGCCTTTTCGATCACCATTTCTGCAACCTGTACATGCCGGGTTGCCGGTTCATCAAAGGTGCTGGAAATGACTTCGCCGCGAACGCAGCGCTCCATTTCGGTAACTTCTTCGGGACGTTCGTCGATCAGCAACACAATCAGATAACATTCAGGATTTTGTTCTGCAATCGCCTGCGCCAGGCTTTGCAGGATCATGGTTTTACCGGCTTTAGGCGGCGATACGATCAATCCGCGCTGACCTTTGCCGATGGGGGCTATTAAATCGATCATCCGTCCGGTTAAATCTTCACTGGTACCGTTGCCCTGCTCAAGGACGAATCTTTGTTTGGCAAATAAGGGAGTCAGATTTGAGAAGGTGATTTTGTTTTTGGTATTTTCCGGGGGTTCAAAATTGATCTGGTCAACTTTGAGCATCGCAAAATAACGTTCGTTATCTTTAGGCGGTCTGATCTTCCCGCTAATCGTGTCCCCGGTCTTTAACGAAAATCGTCTGATTTGACTGGGTGAAACATAAATATCGTCTGGACCCGCTAAATAGGAGCAGCCCGGCGTACGTAAAAAACCAAAACCATCCTGTAAAATTTCCAGCACACCATCGCCTGATATATCGTCACCGGCTTTTGCCTGTTTTTTCAGGATAGCGAAAATCAAATCCTGCTTTCGCGATCTGGCTACATTTTCAAGCCCTAGGGACTCGGCGATTTCAATAACTTCACTTATTTGTTTTAGTTTTAACTCAGTTAGATTCATAAAAGGACAACTCAAGGAAAAGTAACTACGGTGTTAAACCGCAACGACTAGGACAGGATTATAATTCAGGGGTGTAGTTTATCGGACGATATGATTGGGTGCGCGTGATTAGCACACCGCATAAGTGTAACTCAAGTACTCAGCCCCGTCCAATTTTTTGTGACAGGCCTGAGCCCAATCTGAGTAATGAGGCAGCGATTCGATTGCTCCCGGCAATCATTCTATATCGCCTAAAGCGACGCAGGAGCAATTTCCAAGGAGCAAATACTGCCCATGGAGCTGATAAGTTTAAATATTGCTATCAATAAAGGCAGCAAGTTGAGATTTTGACAATGAACCGACTTTAGTCGCTTCCACTTCGCCGTCTTTAAACAGCATCAACGTTGGAATGCCGCGTACACCGTAGTGTTGAGGAGTTTCCGGATTTTCATCTATGTTCAATTTTACCACGGTCAACTTGCCCGCATATTCTTTGGCGATATCATCCAGAATCGGTGCAATCATTTTGCACGGTCCGCACCATTCAGCCCAGTAGTCAACCAGGACGGGACCCGCAGCTTTAATAACAGTTTCGTTAAACTCACTATCGCTTACATGAAGGACTGAATCGCTCACACTATTTCTCCAAAAATTTAAAACCAAAACTATAGGAGGGATGAAGCTGGGAGTCAATCAATTTCAGCTGATTTGATTTTTACGCTATGCTATACACTATGAATAATACACATTTAACCCAAACCCGCTTCAGCAATCTTGAATTGTCTGATTCTATCTTACGCAGTTTACAAGACGCCGGTTTTGATCACTGCACCCCGATCCAAAAAAAAGCCCTACCCTTGTCGTTACGAGGTATGGATGTTGCGGGGCAAGCTCAGACCGGAACCGGCAAAACTGCCGCTTTTTTGCTGGCTACTTTTCAGCATTTAATCAATGATGCCGAAGACGATACAGAAACAGAGGTGCAAGCCGACGATGATATTGATACAGAAAAACCAGTGCCAAAAGTCGCTGCCAAAAGCAAACAAATCAACTATCCCCGGGCGATTATTCTCGCGCCAACTCGCGAGTTAGCCATTCAGATCCACAAGGATGCGGTGCAACTGGGCAAGCATCTTAATCTTAAATTGGCGCTGATATACGGCGGCACCGACTACCAAAAACAACTGGACAGTCTAAAGTCTAATGTCGATATTATCATCGGCACACCGGGTCGCATCATTGACTTTTACCGACAAAATGCCTTCACCCTGGATAATGTGCAAGTCACGGTGATGGATGAAGCCGACCGTATGTTTGATTTAGGTTTTATTAAAGACATCCGTTTTTTATTGCGACGTATGCCGCCGCCGGATCAGCGCTTAAATATGCTGTTCTCGGCGACGTTATCCTACAAAGTGACCGAGCTGGCTTATGAGCACATGAACAATCCGGTGTTGATACGCATCGAAACCGAAGAAGTCACCTCTAAAGCCATAGAACAAAGCGCATTTTGTCCTTCGAATGAGCAAAAAATCCCTTTATTGGTCGGCATATTGAATCAGCATCAGCCGCAGCGCAGCATTATTTTCGTTAACACCAAGCGCTGTGCCGAACGACTTGATGACACCCTCAATGCTAACGGCTACAAAACTGCCGCGCTCAGTGGTGATGTACCGCAAGACAAACGCCAGCGCCTGTTAAGCGATTTTCAGGAAAACAAAATCACCCTGTTGATTGCGACCGATGTTGCGGCTCGTGGCCTACATATTGCCGATGTTTCTCATGTCTTTAATTACGATTTACCGCAGGATGTGGAAGATTATGTACACCGGATCGGTCGCACCGCGCGTTTTGGTGCCAGCGGTGTCGCGATCAGTTTTATCTGCGAACAATACGCCTATTCAATGCCGGATATCGAAGAATACATTGGCCAGAAAATTCCAGTGTTACCCATTACAGCGGACCTGTTGGCTGACATTGTATACCCGGAAAAAAGACCTGAAAGAATCAAAACCGACTATCAGGGAAAACGTGCTAATCAACCTAGAAAAAGCAGTTAATTCGCAAAAAAACAATCGAAACAACCCTGTTATGGCGCTTTTCGTGGACGACTCTTTTGGTGGCTTCGTCTTGGAATATCTTAAAACCTACAGTCCAGCCATCAACTCCCGAAAATCCTCAATAGCAGGATAAGCGGTTATTTCTTTTTTAGGCTGCTGAGTGTCGGGCCTGCTCACCGAAATTAAATGCGCTATACCGAACTGCTTGGCGGAATTAAGTACCGCCAGACTATCATCGATCAACAGCGTAGCTTGTTTTTCAAACGAGATACGCTGTTGCAACAAGCGCCAAAATTCGGTATGTTCCTTCGGATAACCAAGATCATGGGAGCTGATAATGCCGTCGAAAAACGGCTGTAAGCAGGTTTTTTCCATTTTAAGTCCCAGACTGCCCCGATGCGCATTGGTGACCAAATACACTTTTTTGGGCGATTGATGCGCTTTTTCCAGAAACTCCGTGACATGCGGCAATAGGGCAATCAACCCGGAAATCTCCGCTTTCAGTCCGACAATGTCCAGCGCTAAAACCTCACTCCAGTAATCCAGACAATACCATTCCAGTTTGCCTTCCATGCTTTTAAAGCGCGGCTCCAACTGCCGCTTTGCGGCTTCTATCGACAAGCCCTGTTTTTCGGCAAACTTAAGCGGCACAAACTCCTTCCAGAAATGATTGTCAAAATTCAAATCCAGCAGCGTGCCATCCATATCCAACAAAACCGTATCAACCTTGTTCCAATCAATCTTCCAATCCATCATCATAGTGCGTTATATTTACAAAAAATACTTCATAAAATACCACAATGAGCCAAAAACCGACTATCCTTAACAAAACCACCATCGCTACCAGCCGCTTATTCCGCATCGAATCGCTGGAGATTGAATTCAGCAATGGCGAGCTGCGCAACTATGAGCGTCTGGCTCGTGGTAATTCCGGCAGCGGCGCGGTACTGATTGTGCCGATGCTGGATGCGGAAACGGTATTGCTAATCAGGGAATATTCCGCCGGTGTACATCGTTATGAATTGGGCTTGCCCAAGGGTAAAACCGATGCAGGAGAATCCTTTCTCGATGCCGCAAACCGGGAACTGAAAGAGGAAGTCGGCTTTGGCGCCAGAAGCCTGCATCATTTAAGCACTTTTTCGATCGCACCGTCCTATCTGGAACACATGACCGAGATTGTGCTTGCCCAGGATTTATATGCCGAAAAACTGGAAGGCGACGAACCGGAAGATCTGGAAGTTATTCCCTGGAAACTAAACAATATCAATGCATTATTCGCTACCGGCGAATGTACCGAAGCCCGCTCAATTGCCGCGCTGTTTATGGCGCTGGAATATTTTAAGGCATCGTAATTCGCCGGCAACACTCGACCTGCACTTATTAAATGGCAAAGCCAGCTTTGCACGCCTGCATCGGTGATGGATGGAGCCCAAAGCTGGCTTTGGTCGCTCTAATCACAAACGATAAAGCGGTTCCAATTTGTCATCGTCGGTAGCGGCTATTTTTTCTCTGGCTTTATTTTCAATAAATGCCTGAAACAGCTTTTTTCCCTGCCACTGCTCTACGCCCTTGCCATATAAAACCTGATTCAAATGCAGGATTTCATCCCTTAACCTGGCATCGCTTTCTGCGGCGATTGCACCCAGGTTGGCCGCATCAGACTTTTGTCGTCCCCATGCCAACAAGGCATCTTTGGCCGCTACCGCATTATTCTCGGCACAGGCTTTTTTCAGGCTTTTGACGCTAGCTTCCAAGCCTATTTCCCGCTCGTTGTTTTCCATTACCGGTTTTTTAGCCGGACGCTTAACCAGAAAATAGATCAATGTTGCCAACCAGCCTAACCCTAGAAATACCGATGCCCATAGCCAGATATTTTGCTGTTGCGGCTGGTTGATAATCGGCGTGGCTTGTTCGACTTTTTGCTGTTGTTGCGCCGTCGCCGGGGCTACGGGAACAGCCACGTCCGGCAGGATTCCCGCCGCCTCAAGCGCCGTGATCGTGGTTTCCGGAATTTTGGCTATTTCCATTTTTTGGCTTCGACTGTTAAACCAGGGGATTTCAATCGCCGGTAATTTATAGAATCCCGCTTTAGATGGAATGACGGCAATTTTTTCTTCCCGGAAAGCAATCAACCCATCCGGTTTTTTCTGCTCGCGCAAGACCGGCTGATCGGGATAGGTTTTCAGCTGCTCGTCAGTTTTTCCGGCATTTAACTCGGGCAATTGGCCGACTGTCGTGCCTTTTGCCAACAGCGTCAAGGTTCGGGTCAAAGGTTCGCCGACTTTCATTTGCTGGTTATCGCCCGACCATTCTTCCTTTAACACCAGTTGTTCCGCTGACAACCAATGCTGTCCGGTAAACGTTGCCGGAACAGGCTTCACCTCAAGCGTCACCGCTTTGGATAAAACCTTTTTGGTTCGGGTCGTCCGAGAGCTAAAAAAGCCGTTAAAATCCGGGCGGCTATTAGCCACAACCTCGGCGGTTAATACCAGCGGCTTGATACTAACTGAACCGCTTTTTTGCGGAAAAATCGCATACTTACGCTCGGTAACCAGGTAATTCACTCCGTTGATCTGGGTATTGTAATTACTGTCATCACCCAGCTTTTCAATCACCGCGTCACCCAGTTCCGGTTCATTCAACGCGGCCTGAGTAATATCGACTCTTCTATATAAGCGCACACTAAACAGAACTTGGGATTGCACATAAGGGCTTTCAGGGGTCGCCTCAACTTCCAGAAACAAATCATCGTCGGTATCGACGGCTTTATTGACCGTCGCCTCAGTAACCAGAATAGGTGTTGGCTGACTAACATCATCGCCAAACTTCACCTCCGGAACAATCAAACTGCCGGAATGTTTAGCCATCACGTTAAGCGTCCACTGTATAGTCCTACTGGACTGCCCGTTGACCCAGGATGAATTGCTGCTCTGGCTTTGACCGAGTATCTCGAAATCCTGTTCCAGCGGGGTGAAATCGGGGTCTTTATCCGGCGCGTCATTGGCCGTAAAAATGATCTGAAAGGATTCATTAACACTAACAGGATTGCGATCGAACGACACGCTGATTTGTGCCGCAAGTACGTTGGCGGGCACGAAAATCAACAGCAATAGAAGAAAAAATATTTTTTTTATAGCGCTCATGTTCATCAAATTTCTTCGCTGATCTGAAACCTCCCCTTTTAAGGGGATTATTTGAATTTGACAACGATGCATTGGCATCGTTGTCCTTTTTGGTAACCTCCTCGTTCACGGGGAGGAACAATCCGCCGGCCTCTATCCGTCGGCGGGTGTCACTCGATGGATGAGGTCGGGTGTGGATTGAAACATCATTTTGATTAATCAACTGATATTTTAAGAAAACCGCCTACCAACCGTCGGCATCCCCCGTTGTTTGTCGACCTCGCTGCCCATATTGATATTTAAATTTACGTTTTAACAAACCGGCAGGATCGTCGGGAATTCGTTTGAGCCATTGTTCGTTGGCTTGCTGTTGTTCATCCGATAGCTCGGGCGTTACAGCTGCTTGTTCTTTACCTTGCTTGTTAGCTTCGCCTTTGTCCTGCTCGGCTTGTTCAGGCTCTGAGGCTTCCGGCTTTTTTTCCTCGGCTTTATTTTGCTGCTGATTTTCTTCCGACTGTTGCTGATCCGATGGCTTCTGCTCAGGTTTTTGTTCGGGCTTTTCCTCATTTTTATCTTTATCCGATTTCTGCTCGCCTGACTTTTCCGGTTTTTCGCCCTCCTTGTTTTGCTCAGAATCGCCTTTAGCTTGCTGTTTCTCGTCCTTTTGCTGTTTTTGTTGTTCCAGTGCTTTTTCTACGACAGTCTTGTTGTGTTTGGCGTCGCTATCGTTAGGATTCATAGTCAGCGCTTTGTCGTAGGCTTTTATAGCCTCTTCCAACTGACCGGCTTTCGCCAGCGCATTGCCCTGATTGTAAGCGCTGCTGCTAGACTTGCTGCTTTTCAAGCTTTCCAGCGCCTTGTCATACTCACCGGCTTTATAGTGCGCCGCCGCTTTCCAGTCCGGGTTTGCAAATTGCTCCGCCGCCTTGGCATAATCCTGTTTTTTATAAGCCTGCTGAGCCTGTTGGTCTTTGGTCTGCCATAAATCCTGCCAGCCCAACGCATAACTGTTTTTAGGCAAGGGCAAGATCAGCAGTAAGGCAAAACATAACAGGCCTTTTCTGAACGTCAGCGCGGCCAGCGGCAAGACCAGCAATAATAACCAGGGGCCTTTATCCGCCCATTGATCCAATAATAACGTGCTGTTTTCGTTGCCAGACTGCTTTACCGGTCTATCCAGGGTTGCCTGTATGGTTTGCATGTCGGAGTCATCTGTCGTTATGGTTTGATAAATGCCGTTACCTGCCTGAGCCAATTTCGATAACTCATGGGAATTTAATTTAGGCACCACTATAGTACCTTGCCCGTCTTTAAGAAATCCGCCTTCAGGCAACGCTACCGGTGCGCCGCCATCGGTGCCGACACCCAATATTGACAGCGAGTACTTATCCAATAATTTTACTGCGGGCAAGGTTTTATCGACATCAACACCATCGGTAACCAACAATATCTGGCCTTTTTGCAGACCGGCCTGCTTGAACAATTTAACGGCTTTGTTCAATGCCGACACCGTATTACTGCCCTGGCTGGGCATAATATCGGTATTTAATGCCGACAACTGGCTGTCAATGGTCTCGGTATCATCGGTTAGCGGCGTAACGGTAAAGGCATCACCGGCATAAACCAGCAACGCGGTCTGGCCGTCTTTGCGCTGCTTTAGCATATCGGCGATTTTGTATCTCGCCATAATCAAACGACTGGGTTTGATATCGGCGGCATCCATGGAACGGGATAAATCCAGAACAATGACCAGCGCCGAATCGTTTCTAAATACCGGCGATGGCAGTCGTTCCCAAGTTGGTCCGGCCAGCGCAATAATCACCAGCAGGGCGGCGATGGCACCGGCTGTTAACGGCCAACGGCTTTGCTTGCCCTGTTTTTCCTGCAACAGATACGGCAATAATGCGGCGTCGCATACGGCCGACCAGTTGCCTTGCGCCAACTTGTTTCTGAGCATTAACACCACGATCACCAGAAAAGGTAAACCGGCCAATAACCAGTACGACCTGATAAAATGAAACTCGACTAGGTTCATCACAATCGTACCTTCGACAAAGCAATAACCGCCGCCAGAGCCAATGCCAGCGACAACGGCCAGTGATACAATTCGCTGCGAGGTCTGAAATATTGTTTATCTTTTTCCACCGGTTCCAGTTCGTCCAGTCTCATGTAGATATTATTGAGCTCATCGGTGTTTCTGGCACGGTAATATTGGCCGCCGGTACTTTCGGCAATCTTGATCAGGGTTTTCTCGTCCAGATCGACGGAGGGATTAACCTTGCGGTTGCCAAAAAAACTGCGCACGATCATTTCGTCTGCGCCTATGCCGATCGTGTAAATTTTCAGATGATTGGCTGCGGCCAATTCGGCGGCCTTTAACGGTGAGACTTCGCCGGCAGTATTGGCGCCGTCAGTCATCAACACCAGGACCCGGCTGTTGGTCTGCTCGTTTTTAAGACGCTTGACCGCCAAGCCGATCGCATCGCCGATCGCGGTATTGTCTCCTGCCAAGCCGATGACAGACTCATTTAACAAGGTCATCACGGTTTTTCGGTCAAAGGTTAACGGGGTTTGCAAATAGGCTTGGGTGCCGAACAGGATCAAGCCCACCCGGTCGCCGACACGCCGGTTGATAAAATCTCCGGCAACGCCTTTGGCGGCTGTCAGCCGGTCAACAGCCCGCTGGTTAACCACAAAATCCTGTTCTTCCATACTGCCGGACAAGTCCACCGCCAGCATTAAGTCCCGGCCGCTGACCGCCTGTTCAATCGGCTCACCGAGCCATTGCGGGCGAGCACAGGAGATGACCAGTAACAACCAGGCAAGCACCGTCAGCCATAACGGCCACGCTTGGGATTGGACAACAGCCCGGGTTTCGACAGCGGAAAAATCGTCTAAAAACGGCACTTTTAATGCCGCCTGTTCTACCGGGCTATTGGCCGGAAGCAGCCAACGGATTAATAAAGGTAAGGGTAAAGCGGCCAATAACCAAGGCCATTCAAAGTGAATCATGATTTTGCCTGGGCTTTAAGCCAGTCTTCGCATAGCTCGATTAGTTGGGAAATTTCCAGTTCTGTAGACGGCGTTTTTCGATAGGGCGCGTCCGCCAAAAGTTGACCGACGCCCTCACTGAACGGCAACCCTTTTACCGAAGTGTCGAGAAATTCCAGCCATTGCCGTCCGGTCAATCCGGCGGCCTTTGCCCGAGGCGATACGCTGATCGCTACGCGCCTGAGTAGTACCGAAACAGCGCATAATTTTTGAAGGTTATCCCGCGTAGTGTCATGTTTGATTTGAATCAATATTTTTCTGGCCGTTTTAAGCGCGGTCTTGCGGCTCAACTTTTTATATAGCCAGATAAAGAAAATAATCAGCAACGGAGTTAATACCGCCAAGATCCACCAGCCGATAGCCGGAGGCCACCAGGCTATGACTTCGGGTTCGTGGATGTCTTTTAAATCAAGAAGAGTAGGATTCATTTATCGTAAACGTTGTAGCGGATCGTCGGTGGTACTGCATTGAATAAAGGCCAGACCCAATTTTTTTGCTATCTGCTCCAGCTGATACAGCCGCTGGGTAAAATGTTGTTGATATTTTAATAGTCGCTGCCGATCGCCGGTATCAATTACCACATCACGCTGCTCGTCGATCGCCGCGCCTGTTCCTGAGAGGCTTGCGGCATACACACCATCCGTGGCGATAAAGCGATAGCGGCCTTTTTCCGGCAAATGACTTTCCAGCGGATCGTAGACAAAAATCAACACCACCTCGCAATGTCGGGACAGCTTTGCCAGATAGCTTTCAACTTGATCATTCATGCCACGAAAATCGCTGATCATATAAACCCGACTGCCGGGGCGGGCATGCTGCATAAGCCTTGCCAGCACCTGTTCCAGCGTAATTGTGGCGGTAACTTTGTCATCATCACCTTGGTTACTGATTGTGTTTAAAAACCGCAATACGGCATGTCGGCCATTTTGCGGTTTTAATTCCCGACACATTGTGTCGGTAAATATCTGCCCGCCAATTCTGTCGCCATGATGCTGAGCCGCCCATGCCAGCAAACCGGCTAGCTTGGCTGCCAGTACCGATTTAAAAACACCGCGTGTCGCAAAATGCATCGCAAGGCGGTTATCCACAGAAATAAATACCGGTCTTTCGCGCTCTTCCCGAAACACCTTAGTATGGGTTTTTCCGGTGCGCGCCGTGACCCGCCAATCGATGCTGCGGATGTCATCGCCTGCTTGGTAAATTCTGGCTTCTTCAAACTCCATGCCGCGACCTTTAAACCGGGACACATAAGCTCCGCTTTGTCCGGAGCGTATAGCTGAATGTTTCAAGTTTAATCCGGCTGCCGGTCTGGCCAAATCGATCAGCGTTTTTAACGACACTGAAACCAATTCACTGGCGAAGGCCTTAGCTAGGCCTGCTTTTTTAGCAAAAAACATTACGGTACAGCAACTCTGGCAATCAATTCTTTAATAACATGATCCGTAGTAATGCCTTCCGCCTCGGCTTCATATGACAATATCAACCGATGTCGCAATACATCAAAGGCCATATCCTGAATATCTTCCGGGCTAACAAAATCGCGTTGCGCCAACCAGGCTTTAGCTCTGGAACAGCGATCCAGCGCTATGCTGGCTCTAGGGCTTGCACCATATTGCAACCAGGCGGCCAGATCCTCTCCATAAGCCGCAGGATTACGGGTAGCTAAAATAATTTGCAGTAAATAGTTTTCAAGACTTTCTGCCATATGCAAATCCAGCACCTCATGACGTGCGGCAAATAAGGTCTTTTGCTCAAGCGGCTCGAACTGATCGCCATTTCTTACCGAACCGGAACGGGCTTCGGTTCTGGCCAAATGTAAAATACTTTTTTCATGTTCCGCTTTCGGATAATCAATTTTTATATGCAGCAAAAAACGATCCAGTTGGGCTTCCGGGAGCGGATAAGTGCCTTCCTGCTCAATTGGATTTTGCGTTGCCATCACCATAAATAATTTCGGCAGCGGATAAGTCGCCTGACCTACGGTTATTTGCCGCTCGGCCATCGCTTCGAGTAACGCCGCCTGTACTTTCGCCGGTGATCGGTTGATTTCATCAGCCAGTATCAAATTATGAAACAAAGGCCCTTTTTGAAATTCAAAAGTACCTTGCTGGGGACGGTAAATTTCAGTGCCGGTTAAATCGGCAGGCAATAAATCCGGGGTGAACTGTACCCGATGAAAGTCTCCCTGTATGCCTTTGCTTAATACATTGATCGCTCGGGTCTTGGCAAGTCCCGGAGCGCCTTCAACCAGAATATGACCATCGGACAACAGACCAATCAACATCCGTTCGACCAGCACATCCTGCCCTATAATCTCTTGATTAATATAGTTTTTCAACCGAATTAATGCGGGTTGAACGGTATTTTTATCGCCGTTTTTTTCTAACATAGTTGTTCTGACATGATGAGGTTATTAATCTTAAACGCAGTACGAAAGCCATACACATTAAGCACTAAACGGGGTTTTATCTGACCAAATTTATTATCGGTAAGTCATCTTTTCAACAAAAGGTTACCTATTTTATACAGTTATTGGCCAAGACAACATAGGGTAAATCTGTTAAAAAACTCTTAATAAGTTGTGGATAACGCTATGGATAACTTTAGCTTGTTAGTTATCCACAACCCACCCACAGCATGTGGATAACCTTAAACCCATCTTACTCCTCACTATAACAAATTGATTTAATTATTAAAAAATGACTTATCAACAGGATCATACTGGCTTAATAGTAATAATAGCTTTTAAATATTTTTAATTTATTATTATTAATTCAAACAAAATATCTGTTATCCACAACGCTTCTATGATTAATTTTTTAAATCAGTAACTTATAGCTTATCAGGGCTTAGTAGAAAATATTAAGTATCTAATTTATAATGAATTGTTTTTTAATCTGCTTGTCTTTACCAAACATGAATTAGTTAAATAATTCGACCGGCTCATCACCTTTAATGACATAAATGAAACCATCTAAAACAATATTAATCACCGGTTGCTCTACCGGCATTGGTTACGCTACTGCTATAGAATTAAAAAATCGTGGTTACAATGTTATTGCTACGGCAAGAAAACAGGCCGATGTGTCTCGTTTACAACAGCAAGGTTTTACTGCAATACAACTGGATTTGGCTGACAGTAACAGCATTCAACAAGCGGTTAATTTGGCAGTTCAATTAACCGCTGGAAAAATTGATGCCTTATTCAACAATGGTGCTTTTGGTCAACCCGGTGCTGTTGAGGATTTAACGCGCGATGTACTCAGATTTCAGTTTGAAACCAATCTGTTTGGCACTCATGAACTGACCAATCTGATCATACCCCTGATGCGTAAACAAGGGCATGGACGGATTATCTATAACAGTTCAATTTTGGGACTTGTCGCGATGCCTTATAGGGGAGCTTATAATGCTAGCAAGTTTGCTCTGGAAGGTTTGGCTGATACCCTGCGCCTGGAGCTTTACGGTACTAATATTCATATTTCACTAATTGAACCTGGGCCAATCCTAAGTGACTTTAGAAAAAATGCTTTTGCCCTGTATAAAAAAAATATAGACCCAACGCACAGCTACCATAATCAAACCTATAAAATCATGGAAGTACGCTTACAAAAAGAAGGAGCCGCAGCGCCTTTTACCTTACCGGCTTTTGCGGTTACCCAAAAAGTCATCCACGCACTGGAAGCGAAGCATCCTAAAATGCGTTATTACGTTACTTTTCCGACTTATCTATTTGCCGTTCTTAAACGCATTCTGCCCATGTCCTGGCTCGATGCTTTACTCAAAAAGGTTCAATAATGCACGATTTAACTGAAATTATTATCGTTTGCCCGTATTGCGGTGAATCCCTGGATGTATTGGTAGACACCAGTTCCGGGCCTCAGCAATATTACGAAGACTGTTCGGTTTGCTGTGCGCCGATTTTATTTATTGTGTCCGAAGATCATGCAGGAGAAATTTTTATTGATGTTAAGCGCGATGATGAATAATTCCCATTAACCTCGAATTCGCTTTTTTATGTGCTAGAATGAGGTGCGGTATTAGTTATTCATTATGTTGCTTTTTTGCAAAAAATCACATTTTAATAGTTATGCTGAATACATTAAATATCAACAATATAGGTTTAATCTGATGAAAGTTTTTAAAAAAATCTTAATTTCTCTTGTTATGGCAATGTCTATGGCTGCAATGTCAACTTCTGCTTTTGCTGCGCCTGAAGGTGAAGCAGTCGTTAAAGAAGCCATTGAAAACACCCTTGAAGGCATAGCAACCGCACAAGCGGCAATTAAAAGTGGTGATTTATCAAACGTTGCAGACATTATTCTTAAAGCGGCTCAAGATTCAAAAGAATTCCGTTTTGAACTTACCGAACGTCAACGTCAAAAAGCGACTAATCTGTTAAAATCTGCTCGTAAATCGTTTAATGCCGGTAATACTGAAGCTGGCGAAGCTGAATTAGCCGAATCTTTAGCATTATTTACAGAAATGAAAGCTAAATACGATTTAACTCATTAATAAATGTCTAATCTGATTAAGCGACATGACAAATACAATTGAGTTAAGATCTGCCTTGATTGGTAGACAGGTTTATGTAGCTTGATTAACGAAGACATATATATGCTAAAAGTTAGATTCAATTATTTTATCAATGTGATTGAATCTGATTTTAAAATCCAAAACTCACTATAAATCACTCTTCCATAGCTGGTTGAAAAGATTCAAAATGTGTTAAAATCAATATTAGCATATGGCTATTTTTTAAAAAAATAGTTGTAATGCTTAACTCCA
Organism: Methylobacter sp.; assembly: GCA_030653985.1. Lineage (GTDB taxonomy): Bacteria > Pseudomonadota > Gammaproteobacteria > Methylococcales > Methylomonadaceae > Methylobacter_A. The sequence continues at coordinate 59,515 of JAURYJ010000040.1, forward strand.
ATATAACGATACTTGAGGACTGGGTAATATGAAAATCTTAAAAAAAATCTTACTATCTTTATTAATTGCAGCTTCTATCGGTGCTGTTTCAACTTCAGTATTAGCTGAAACTGATGTTGGTAGAGTGACATATGCTCCTGCTGATGCAATTGATATAGTAGCCGGTAAAATTAAGGTTGCACTGGATGCGGTGACTAGTGGTTCAGAAGGGGAACAAGTTGCTGAGCTTATTAAAGACGCATCAGATGCAACCAAAGAAATCAATGCTAATGATAAAGTCGATATTGGGCGTTCAAGAGCGAATAACATTCTAAAATTGGCCAGAAAACATGCTAAAGAATCAGCTTTGCAAGAAGCTGAACAAGAATTAAGAAATGCACTAAAAGCATTCAATGACTTGAAAAGTTTAATCTAAAACTGATTTTGAGACCATATCAGGATACCATTTGGTTTTCTGATATGGCATAAGACTTTTTCCCGCAAGACTTCTGCTTCACCTCGACAATAACCCGGTATCATTTTACCTTCTGCTGCAGCGTTGTTGCATAAATCAAAATTCAGTCAAAGCCACCTATCTATAACGTTAGTTTTATTTTATAGGCATAGGCATACCCCATTTATCATTTTGTTGAGTACATTCACGCCGTCCATACTTACGCGTTTTGCTCTAGTAAGCTAATATTGCTGAAGTCAGAAAGCCTTTCGTTTGTAAAAAGGTAAACACAGTGGTTTTTATCGGAATATCAAAATACTCCTGTGGTCGACTCGGAATTAGCCTATCTTTGGCTGCCGCTTCTTCAGTAAATCAGATCGTAAAATTACCATGTTGCCGTAACCCATTTGGTATCAATACTAATGTTCAGTGCGGTGGCCTTGAGTAGAAGAGTTCAAAAACAGCTTCAAATTGATTATGGGCTTTTTCAATGATATTATTCAAATCGTCTACCGGTATATTATTGCAAACAATATTTGGAAGGACGTGCACTGTATCAATTTTACACAGATAATTACCGGTCCTTATGATTGATGCGACATTTGCAAACGCACCGGTGTAATCAGGATGATCATGTTGAGCAATGGTTTCAATAATAATTTCAGGTAGTCTCCATAACCCGGCTAATTCAGCGCCTGTCTGATAATGATTAAAACCTAGTATATTATTTTCTGCTTCAATTTCATCAATATTGCTCGATTCTACTAAGAGACCGATTTGACGTGCTAATTCAGGAATCCTGCGGTAGAAAACCAGTTGACCAATATCGTGCAGTAATCCACAAATAAATATTGAGTCAAGGTCATCCTTGTTGTTGTGATAAATACAGAGTTCTTTACTAATGAGTGCGCAACGTAGGCTTCTGACCCAGAAGTTTTTCATAGACAAGAGGCCGCCGGGCATTGATGAAAACTTGTCTATAATGACAGTAGCCAATACCAGATTTTGTAATTCATGAGCACCTATAATCGATATGGCATGCTTAACCGATGCGATGGGTACAGGAAGACAATAAAAAGCACTATTGACTATTTTAAGCGTTCGGATTGATAATGCGAGGTCTTGTTCAATAATAAAACCGACATCTGCAAGTGATTTATTAGGGTTATCAATGGTTTTTTTCAGTTCAAAATAGATGTTTGGTGGTGACGTCAGTTGCAAATCACCCCTGAATAAATCTGAACTTTTTAAATGAGAAGAAATAGTCGTTAGCATAGAAAATTAAATATTATTGTTTATAGTAGCCCACAAACGATATGATGTAGTTCATATCTGAATTGCTGTCTTAAAAATCAATTCGAATAAATTATTAGGGCGAATATCAATGTACTCTCATCTGAGCGAAAAAACGTCTACTTGTCGAAATTATAAGTGCCTGTTATTAGTTATCTTAAGCAGGCTATACACGCCATGGATTGAACATTTTTTGAGTACGATGGAAATGGACAATTTGAGCTTTGTAAGCAATAAAAATATAAAGCAGACGTCTAAAAGCATTGTTTTTCATTAAAAATTAATAGAATGTTACCCATCCATCGTAAATATGATGCAATCAAGGTCATTGATTGTATGTGATTATTTTATCGCAACCCAATATATACATGATTTTATCTTATTGATTAACAATAATTTTATACGGATTAGTCGAATATTTATAGCTTATTATCGCAAGTCCACTCAATTTGGCACCTAATCAGGAAGTGCCCGTTTTTTTTAGAAGTACCCTGAAATCTGGTTATTAGTCTGGCAATACCATTTGGAGATTAGCGTGTTATTTAATTCACATAAAGAAGAAGTCATTATTATTGCTGAAAATGATACATCTTCAGCCGCAAAGATCACTAATGAATTACAGAGTAATAACTTTTATAATTTTAAATTTGCCGTTAATGGCGCTGAAATTCATAATATTATCAGAAAGTATTACCAAAACCCCGAAGCAATAGGCCTAATTATTGTCAGTGACAACTTACCCGGTTGTCAGATTAAAGGTTTGTATAAATCTTTTTCTGATGGCAACGGTGGGGTATTTATTCCTCTTATTGTTTTGAAAAAAAACTTATATCCAGATTATGATTGGCCTTTGGGTAGCCAATATCTTGTTCATCATTTAAAAGAGCACTATAGCTCGGTTGAGTTGCAGATGGTGGTTAATTTTTTCATTTGTTTAAAAAATGAAAAATATCTGAGTTACAAACAGCAAGAAAGACTATTGACAGAATTATCTGAACGAAAACTTGTCGATGCAAAGCTTCAGTACCTAGTTATACATGATGAACTCACCGGCCTGCTTAACCGGAGCAGTTTAGAACAACATATTCAACTAACATTAAACCGAAATAGCAGTAGGACTTTTTCTCAGGACAGTGTGCTATTGTTTATCGACCTTGATCGGTTCAGTTTGTTTAATGAACTGGAAGGTTTTGATGTTGGCGACCGTTTGTTGACAGAAGTCGTCGGTTTGATAAGGAACATATTAAATAATGTTGGGCTATTTGCCCGAATTGACTCGGATAAATTCGGTCTTTATCTGGATAACTGTACCATTCTTCAAGCTGAAATATGGTCGAAAAAGATCAAAACATCTATCGATGAATTCCGCTTTATAATTGAAAAAGTTGCTTACAATATCACTGCTTCTATAGGATTAAGTTCATTAAATTCTGCAAAATTAATACTACATCCCCGAGAACTTATTTTTCAGGCTCATCAGGCTTGTTGTATGGCCAAGACTTATGGGGGTAATACCATCTGGAAATATAACAGTGAAGATGCTGCCATTAGAGAAAGGCATCGTGATATTTATTGGGTTCCAATCATAAGAGAGGCTTTAATAAGCAAACGTTTTTTTTTAGTATTTCAGCCCGTTGTGAAACTGATTAATGGTGAGGTTTCTCATTATGAAGTCTTAATTCGATTAAGGCGCGAAGATGGTGTAATAATCGGTCCTGGTGAGTTTATTCTAGCCGCTGAAAGAATGGGCTTGATTCATGGTATTGATTTATGGGTAGTCGAAAGTGCCATTGATTATCTTGCTACGCTGCCCGCCAAGCAGTCGCATATTTCTTTGGCAATCAATTTGTCCAGCGTTGCTTTTCAAGATTTATCTTTATTGCCAATGATTAAACAAAAACTTGAAATGACCGGTGTCAGAGCCGAACGCCTTACCTTTGAAATTACTGAGACAGCGGCTGTAGAAAATTATAAACAAACAAGGTCGATGATTAATCACATACGTGCTTTGGGCTGTCATTTTGCGTTAGATGATTTTGGTGCTGGTTTTTGCTCTTTTAACTATTTAAAAACGTTTCCAGTGGATTATGTGAAAATTGACGGTCAGTTTATTAAAAATTTGTTGAATAACGAAACAGACCAGATGTTGGTGCGATCAATGCATCAAATTGCGAAAAAAATGGGTAAAAAAACCATAGCTGAATTTGTCGAATGCCCAAAAACAATTCAATTTTTAAGGGTAATAGGTATCGATTATGGGCAAGGTTATATTTTTGGTAAACCCAGTGAGCAGTTACTGGCGCGGAATGCTTTTCATGATTTAGTGAACACTCCTGTTCAACCAGAGATTTTTACCCAATTTAAAATAGAACCCTGTTCACGCTACAGCTGAATAACCTTAAGAACCTGAACATTGTTAATCTATTCATAATCTGCGTTTCTTCTGTTACGGACTGGTTACTATTTTCCAATGCAGAAACTAGAAAATATTTTCCCCAGTAAATCATCCGAAGTGAATTTTCCGGTAATTTCCGCAAGGCTGTTTTGCGCTTGTCTTAAGTCTTCCGCGACCAGTTCTCCGGCCTGACTGCCTCTCAATTGGTTTAAGGCGCTATCAACAAACTCATGGCCTTTGTTCAAGGCGTCTATGTGCCGTCTTCGAGCAATAAAAACATTGTCCGTAGCTTCATTAAAACCGACGCTCTGTTTGAGGTGTTGTTTTAATAATGCCATGCCGTTGCCGGTTTTAATAGACAAGTAGATTTGAGAGCCTGACTCTGTTTGTTTGATTTCCGGCTCTATGCCAAGCAGGTCTATTTTGTTATAGACCTGAGTGATGTTGCCGCTAGAAGGCAGGGTTTTTAATATCGATTCTATTTCCGGTTCTCTGGCATCAATCAGCAATAAGATTTTGTCGGCATTTTTGATTTCCTGATGCGCCCTGCGAATGCCTTCTTGTTCTATCGCATTGTCGCTTTCACGCAAGCCTGCGGTATCGATGATATGCAAAGGCATGCCGTCCAGCTGGATACGCTCTTTTAACACGTCGCGCGTAGTTCCGGCTATGTCGGTGACTATAGCGGCTTCATGTCCGGCCAATGCATTGAGCAAGCTGGATTTTCCGGCGTTGGGTTTTCCGGCTAAGACCACAGTCATACCGTCGCGCAGCAAGCGCCCTTGTTGCGCCGTTTTTTGGATTTGTTCTAAGCGTTGTTGTAATTTCACTAGCCGGTTTTCGACGACGCCGTCGGTCAGAAAGTCAATTTCTTCATCGACAAAATCGATCGCCGCTTCGACGTAAATTCTGAGCTCGGTGAGTTCGTCAACCAGTTCATTGATCTGTACTGAGAAAACACCCTGCATCGATTTTTGCGCCGACCGGACCGATTGTTCAGTGCTGCTTTCTATTAAGTCGGCAACGGCTTCGGCCTGGGCTAAATCAAGTTTGTCATTAAGAAAGGCGCGTTCGGTAAATTCACCAGGATTGGCTAGTCGTGCACCTAGCGATAAAACCCGTCGCAACAGCATGTCCAATACCACTGAGCCGCCATGACCTTGGAGTTCAAGTATGTGTTCACCGGTATACGAGGCAGGTCCCGGAAAATAAAGGCTGATACCGGAATCGATCACTGAGTTGTCGTCATCGTAAAAAGATGAATACAAAGCCAGTCGGGGAGTTAATGCGCGACCAATGAGGCGCTTGGCTATTTCGGGAACTAATGCCCCCGAAATACGAATAATGCCAACACCGCCATTCCCTGGTGGTGTTGCAATGGCGGCAATGGTATCTAGGTAAGCAATATCCACTGTAGCCAAAGTTATGGCATTTTAGCTATTTGCCGGGTGATATACGACTGTTGAATAATAGACAGGGTATTATTGACCACCCAATATAAAACCAAACCAGCCGGAAAAAACAGGAAGAAGATAGTGAAGATAATTGGAAACATCTTCATGACTTTAGCCTGTATCGGATCAATCGGTGCAGGATTTAAGCTTTGCTGAATTTTCATGGTGATACCCATGATAACGGGCAAAACATAAAAGGGATCCTGTGAAGATAAATCCTGTATCCATAGCATAAAAGGCGCATGACGAAATTCAACGGTTTCGCTCAATACCCAATATAAACACATAAACACCGGAATCTGCACCAAAATAGGCAGACAGCCTCCCAATGGATTGACCTTTTCTTTTTTATACAAGGCCATCATTTCAGTGTTGAAACGCGGTCTGTCATCAGCAAAACGTTCTTGCAGTTCTTTAAGACGCGGCTGAATTTTACGCATTTTAGCCATTGATTTATAACTGGCTTGTGATAATGGGAAAAACAGTAATTTAATACACAGGGTTACACCAATAATGGCCACGCCCCAATTACCAACAGCGTTATAAATTTGATTCAATACCCAATAAATTGGTTTGCCAATAAAAGTTAAAAAACTGTAATCAACGGTAAGTTCAAGACCGTGCGCAGTTTCTTCCATCATTGGCTGAATTTTAGGCCCAGCAAATAATTTAGCCACAAATTGAGCATCTGAATTTGCGTTAACAGTGACTAATGGAGAATAAGTTCCGATCACATAACGGGCATCATTCAGCGTTTTAGTATAGAAGTGATTTTCTTTATCCGCAGGCGGAACCCATGCTGAGGCAAAGTAATGCTGAATGATTGCTGTCCAACCACCGACGGTCGCAACATCAAGATTTTCATCATCCATATCGTCAAAGCTTATTTTTTGATATTTATTTTTCTCGGTATAAATAACGCCGCCCGCATAAGCTCTCATACCGCCGGTCAGCATACCGCCACCGCTTGTGGTATCAGGAACCCTGAGTAGTTGGCTGTATTGTCTGCCAGACCAATCCTTTGAAGAAGCATTTTTTACTTTTTGTTCGAGCGTTATTTCGTAACTGCCGCGCTTAAAGGTAAATAATTTGGTAATAATCAGGCCGCTGTTATCTGTCCATGTTAAGGGGACGGTTACGCTATCTTGTCCTGGTTGCAGGTCATAATTGGTCTGCTCATTTTTAAAAACCGTATGATGATTCGGCGCCGCCGCGAAACCGCTTTCGGCAATTAAACCGCTTTGGGCGACAAATAACTTTTCCTGACTGCTGTCAAATAAACGTACGGGGGTGATGTTTTTTTCTGTGGGCGCCAAACCAATTAGTTCGCGCAAACTATTTACCCAGGTATTGGATTTTTCCTGTGGATAGTCCAGCAAATCCAGATTCTGGATGGTGCCTCCTTTGGTGTCAATTTCGAGAGCAAGTACATCGGTTTTAACAGTAATGATATTGGCAGATGACAATGTTGCCAATGGAACGGCTGTCGTATCTTGATCTGACGGTTCTGTTTGAGCCGATGCTCCCGTGGCAGAGGGCAAATCTTCTTTGGTATTGGTCGCTACGGTATCGACAACAGCAGCAATTTCAGGTTTCGGGCCATAATCCTGTTGCCAAGCTTGTTGCAGCATAAAAACAAGCATTGCAAAAGTAACGATCAGTACAAATCTTATATTATCCATTCTTATTACCAAATTTTTCTGGAACGGGATCAATGCCACCTTCATGGAACGGATGGCATCTTAATAATCTTTTAAGGGTCAGATAGGAGCCGATAATGGCTCCATGGAGCTGAAGCGCTTCCAGAGAATAACTTGAACAACTTGGATAGAAGCGACATCTATCGCCTAGCAGAGGACTAATAAAGTACCGGTAGAACTTTATAATTGCTATGAGTATGAATCGCATCGGGATACCAGCTTAAGCCAATGCTTTTCCAATGATTTTCTTAACAAATCCAGTGGCGCATCAACGGCTTCTCTACGAGCCAAAACAACAATATCCATATTCCCTAAACCATGTTGTTTTATTCTAAAGTTTTCCCTGACAGTTCGTTTAATCACATTCCTTTGCACTGCCTTTCTTATATTTTTTTTAGCAATTGCCAAGCCTAGTCGCGGATGATCGAAATCATTCCGTATAGCTAACAGGGTAAAATATTGGTCGCTTGATTTTACAGGCTTAGCAAAAACCTTTTTATATTCAGCTGGTTTTTTTAACCGTAACTGCGGGGGGAAACTAAAAACTTCTTCAGCCACACAACCATCAACTAAACGGTTAACTGGGCGCGTCCTTTTGCTCTACGAGCATTAATAACTCTACGGCCACCGACTGTTGCCATTCTTGCACGAAAACCATGTGTTCTTGCGCGTTTAATTTTACTAGGTTGGTATGTTCTTTTCATTGTACTTAAGGCCTGATCAGGTGAGTGTTAACAAAAACAGATAAAAAAGACAGCGGATGATAAAATAAACGGCTAGGTCTGTCAATTCTGTAGCGCAATGTTTTATTACTGTATCGTGATAAAATGCAAAATTACTTCATTAATTTTAATCAACTTTTTTTACTATTTCAATGAGCTCAATTTGGAACAACTGTCTTTCTAAACTTGAAAACGAAATTTCAGGTTCTGACTTCAGTACATGGATAAGGCCCCTTCAGGCCATAGAAAGCGATGGACACATAAAATTATTAGCTCCAAATCGGTTTGTACTGGACTGGGTTAAAGAGCATCATTTTGCAAAAATTGAAGAAACGATTGATGAGTTTTCCAATGGAACATTACAATTAAGTCTTGAAATTGGATCTAAAAATTCATCTGTTACTCCTACTGCTAAAATAGCAAAGCCTGCCGGTACTCAAAAAAGCAGTCCCAACTTTCTCAACAAGGCCTTCACTTTCGATAATTTTGTTGAAGGTAAATCCAATCAGTTGGCTAGGGCCGCTTCCATGCAGGTTTCTGAAAATATTGGTAAAGCTTATAATCCGTTGCTCATTTATGGCAGCTCAGGTTTAGGTAAAACTCATATGATGCATGCGATTGGTAATGCTGTTTTACAAAAAAATCCATCGGCAACGGTCATTTATCTGCACTCTGAAAAATTTGTTCAGGATATGGTTAGAGCATTACAACAAAATTCCATTAATGCCTTTAAAGAATTTTATCGTAGCGTTGATGTGCTGTTAATCGACGATATTCAATTTTTTGCCGGCAAGGAACGCTCTCAGGAAGAATTCTTCCATACTTTCAATACATTATTGGAAAAAAAACATCAAGTCATCTTAACCTGCGACAAATATCCAAAGGAAATTATAGGTCTTGAAGATCGATTAAAATCGCGATTTGGCTGGGGACTTCCTGTTTTAATCGAGCCCCCTGATATGGAAACCAGAGCCGCTATTTTAATGAAGAAAGCGGCTTTTGTTAATATTGAATTAGCTCAGGACGTTGCTTTTTTTATCGCTAAACGGATTCCTTCCAACGTTCGAGATCTGGAAGGCGCTTTGCGACGAGTCATTGCCAACGCACAATTTACCGGCCGTGACATCACCATCGACTTTACCAAGGAAGCGCTGCATGATTTAATTTCTTTGCAGGATAAACTGGTTAATATCGACAATATTCAAAAAACAGTTGCCGAATATTTTAAAATTCGAGTGGCCGACTTGTCTTCTAAAAACAGAAAACAATCCATTACTAGGCCAAGGCAAATGGCTATGTGCTTAGCCAGAGAATTAACTTCACACAGTTTTCCTGAAATTGGCGATGCCTTTGGCGGTCGTGATCACACCACAGTAATGAATGCCTGTAAACGAATTGCTGAGTTAAAAGAAACGGATAATAAAATTGCTGAGGATTATTCCAACCTGTTGAGAACCCTGTCACATTAACCGGGAGTAACCTGTGGATAAGATGTAATCTTGCCAACAGTCTTTATTTAACCCCAGGATATACACAGTGTGTGTATATCATTAGCCACACTATTTACAACAATATAACTAATTGATTATTAAGGGTAAAAAGCTGTTTTCCACAGTTTCCTTTTAAGCTAATAGTAATAATAGAAATATATTCTTTTATGAAATTTATTATTAATAGAGAAGAAATCCTGACTCCTTTGCAGCAAATAGTCAGTGTGATAGAAAAAAGGCAGACCATGCCTATTCTTTCCAATGTACTGATTGTTATTGAGGAAGATCAGCTGATTTTAACCGGTACCGATCTGGAAATTCAGATCATTGCTAAAATCAATATTGCAATGGCTACTCCCGGAACGATTACCGTACCGGCCAGAAAATTTTTAGATATTTGCAGGTTGTTACCTAGCGGAGCTGAAATTAAATTCGAGTTGCAGGGCGATAAAGTAAAAATAACCTCAAGTCGCAGTCGTTTTTCTTTGAGTTGTTTACCCGCCGATAATTATCCTGAATTTGCCGAATCCGAGTTAGAAAATCACTTATTCATTGCTGCCGGTAAATTTAAAAAAGCACTGGATAAGACGGTCTTCTGCATGGCTAATCAAGATGTTCGTTATTACCTGAACGGCTTATTGTTTAATGTATCCAACAGCAAATTTAAACTGGTTGCCTCTGATGGACATCGCCTGTCTATTTATGAAGATAATTTGGATCAGGCTACCGGTTTTGAAGCCAGAATTATTCTTCCTAGAAAAGGTGTGCTTGAACTGAGTCGATTGCTCGACGATCCTGAAGCCGAACTGAAAGTTGAATTTTCCAGCAACAATATTCGAGTTTTCATCAAGAATCTGATTTTTTCCGCCAAACTGGTGGATTCAAAATATCCCGATTTTAGTAAAGTTTTTCAACAGGAATTTTTCAATCAGATTCATATTCAAAAACAAGTTTTAAAAGACGCATTAACGCGTGTTGCAATTTTATCGAATGAAAAATTTAAGGGGGTGACCTTCGATATTACTCCTGACAGGCTGAAAATCAGTACGCATAACCCAGAGCATGATGAAGCCGAGGAAGAATTGATTATTGAATATATCGGCGAGCCCTTAACAATTGCTTTTAATGCGCAATATTTACTGGATGCTGTTTCTAATTTAGATTCTGAACTTGCGGTTTTGACTATTGCGAGTAACGCCAGCAGTTGCTTTATTGATGAACCGAATGATTGTGGATATAAATTTATTGTTATGCCCATGAGACTGTAGCATTGCAGTAATGAGTTTGTTGAAGCTGGATATCTACTCAGTCAGAAATATCCAAAAAGAATCGATAATCCCCTCTCCGACAATCAATCTGATTGTTGGAGAAAATGCCAGTGGTAAAAGCGCTCTACTCGAAGCTATTTTTATTTTAGGACGCGCCAAATCTTATCGTTGTTCAGCGATTAAATCGGTTATTAATTTTACCAAAGATCGCTTAGTCGTTTCTGCGCAAATTTTGCAGGAAAATGGCAATCAATTACAGCTAGGTATCCAGCTCGATGGCAAAAACAGTGAAATCCATATTAATCAGCAAGCGAAACAAAAACATTCGGATTTAGCTTATGCATTGCCGTTGCAACTTATTCATCCTAAAAGTTACGAATTACTGGATGCTGGTTCCCAAATAAGAAGAGAGTTTTTAGATTGGGGCGTTTTCAATAATGACCAAAATTTTTTACCTGCCTGGCGTAAGTTTAAAAAAGCCTTAGCTCAACGCAATGCACTGTTAAAAACAAAGCGGCTTGAGCAAATCAATGTTTGGGATAAAGAACTCGTTTATTACGGTACAATAGTGGACAGTTTCCGCCAGCAATATTTAGAAAAATTCAAACCTGTTTTTATCGAAATTATCGGCAGATTTCTGATCTTTGATGGTATTGATCTGAAGCTTGTATCCGGTTGGGATACTGCCAAGGAATTTAATCAAATTTTAATCGAGGATCGGGATAAAGACCTGCGTTATGGCTTTACTCATAGTGGGCCTCATCGTGGGGATTTTCAGTTATGGGTTAATAACCGCTTAGCAAAGGATTTTGTTTCACGCGGGCAATTAAAATTATTAGTCATGAGTTTGAAATTGGCACAGGTTCAATTGCTTGCCAATGAACACAGCCAAACAGGCTGTATTTTGATTGATGATTTCGCCGCAGAGCTCGACGTGATTAACCGGGCTAAGTTATTAAGCTATTTGGCTGAAATGGCTTGTCAGGTATTTATTACCGCAACCGAAAAAAATGATTTTGGCGATTTAAGTCAAATCAAAAATTACAAAATGTTCCACGTGGAACATGGCACCATAAAATCCGTGTAATGTTCCACGTGGAACATTCACAACCAACAGGAAAAAACAATCATGAGTAACTCCAGTGATCAAGTTGTCGAAACGTCAAGTCAAACGGTCGAAATAAAAACGGTCGTGCCTGAATACGACAGCACCAATATTCAAGTGCTAAAAGGCTTAGACGCAGTCAGAAAACGACCGGGCATGTATATCGGTGATACGGATGACGGTTCCGGTTTGCATCACATGGTTTTTGAAGTTGTCGATAACTCGATTGATGAAGCCTTGGCGGGTTACTGCAAAGAAGTCAGGGTGATTATTCACAGCAATGGTTCAGTGTCTGTTTCTGATGATGGCCGGGGTATTCCGGTCGATATTCATAAAGAAGAGGGCGTGTCGGCGGCAGAAGTTATTATGACGGTACTGCATGCCGGCGGTAAATTTGATGATAATGCCTACAAGGTAAGCGGCGGTCTGCATGGTGTCGGTGTGTCGGTTGTTAATGCCTTATCCGAAGAGTTGAATCTTGAAGTGCGCAAGAATGGCCAGCTTTACAAGCAGCAATACCGAATGGGCAACCCGGTTGCGCCATTGGCCGCAGCAGGGCCTGCCGACGGTTCAGGTACCCTGATAAATTTTAAGCCCAGTACCGAAACATTTACCGATGTCGAGTTTCACTATGACATCCTGGCAAAAAGGCTTAGAGAATTATCCTTCCTGAATTCCGGTGTACGCATCAGCTTGGAAGATGAGCGCAATGACAGAAAAGATGTGTTCGAGTTTGAAGGTGGCATAGGTGCTTTTGTGGTGCATCTGAATAAAAACAAAACGCCGCTATTTCCCGAGGTATTTCACTTTACCGCTGAAAAAGAAGGCGTCGTTGTCGAAGTGGCGATGCAGTGGAATGATTCTTACCAGGAGAATGTGTTTTGCTACACCAACAATATTCCCCAGCGCGATGGCGGCAGCCATTTGGCCGGATTCAGGGGCGCTTTGACTCGGACCATCAATCAATACATTGAGTCCAGCGGTTTGGCTAAAAAAGAAAAAGTACAGACGACCGGTGATGATGCACGGGAAGGCTTGACGGCGGTTCTTTCGGTTAAGGTGCCTGATCCAAAATTTTCATCTCAAACCAAAGACAAGCTGGTTTCTTCTGAAATTAAACCGATAGTCGAATCGACGATGAACGAGAAGCTCCAGGAATTTTTACTGGAAAATCCGCAAATAGCCAAAGCCATCGTCGGTAAAATTGTCGATGCCGCCCGTGCCAGAGAAGCAGCCCGTAAAGCCCGTGAAATGACGCGTCGTAAAACCACGCTGGATATTGCCGGATTGCCGGGAAAATTGGCGGATTGCCAGGAAAAAGATCCTGCGTTGTCCGAATTGTTCCTGGTGGAAGGGGATTCTGCTGGCGGATCGGCAAAGCAAGGCAGAGACCGTCGCACCCAAGCGATACTGCCGTTAAAGGGGAAAATTCTTAACGTAGAGAAAGCCCGCTTCGACAAAATGATTTCATCGGAAGAAGTCGGAACCTTAATTACCGCGTTAGGTTGCGGCATAGGTAAGGACGAATATAATCTGGCTAAATTGCGGTATCACCGCATTATCATCATGACCGATGCCGATGTCGATGGCTCGCATATCAGAACCTTATTGCTGACGTTTTTTTACCGTCAATTGCCCGAGATCGTCGAAAAAGGTTATATCTATATTGCCCAGCCACCGTTGTACAAGGTAAAAAAAGGCAAACAAGAACATTACGTTAAAGACGATGCCCAATTAAATGAATACCTTATCCAGCTTGCCCTGGATAAGGCCCAGCTTTTTACCGATGCATCAGCACCGCCCATTCAAGGACAGGGCCTGGAAAAACTGGCTAAATTGTTTACCGAAATAGCCGGTATCAATAACCGCTTGTCCAGACGTTACGATGAGATTTTTCTGGAGCAGTTTGCCTATATCGATGTGATCAGCGACGACCTCAAACAGGATCAACAGAAACTTGCGGCCTGGTTTACCACGATGGAGCAGAAACTGACTGATTGCGACAGCAAGGCGATATATACCATCGAGCTGGACTATAAAGCGGCTAACGATTTTTCTATCGTCGTTAATAAACGACTGCACGCATTAACTAAAACCTTTGTGTTGCCATCGACCTTTTTTAACGGCAAGGATTATCAAAAAATATCGCAATATGCAGAAAACACGGCGGGCATGTTTAATGAAGGCTCATTCATGCAAATGGGCGAAAGACAGCAACCGGTCAGTAACTTTAAACAGGCTTTTGAATGGATGATGAAGGAAATCAAAAAAGGCCAGCATATCCAACGTTACAAAGGTTTGGGTGAAATGAATCCGGAACAGCTGTGGGAAACCACACTGGATTCAAATAACCGACGCTTGCTACAGGTCAGAATCGAAGATGTGATTGCGGCCGATGAGATTTTTACCACGCTAATGGGCGATGTGGTGGAACCGCGACGGGATTTTATCGTTAAAAATGCCTTGGATGTTACTAATCTGGACGTTTAATTATGCTGAATTTTCCGCAAATCGACCCTATTGCCTTTAGCTTAGGCCCGGTAAAGATTCACTGGTACGGACTGATGTACCTGATCGGTTTTGCCGCCGTCTGGTTTATAGGACAAAAACGCGCCGAGCAATCCTGGTCACCGATCAAGCCTGAAGCCATAGAAGATCTGGTGACTTACGGCGCACTCGGTGTTGTCCTGGGTGGCAGAATCGGCTATATCCTGTTTTATAATTTTGAAGGCTTCTTAAGTAACCCGCTAGTCCTGATTAAAATATGGCAAGGTGGCATGTCCTTTCATGGTGGCATGTTGGGCGTATTTATTGCGATGTGGTTATTCGCCAAAAAGCAGCAATGCAGCATGCTGCAATTGACCGATATTATCGCGCCGCTGGCACCTATCGGTTTGGGCGCCGGTCGCATCGGCAACTTTATCAATTCCGAATTATGGGGCAGACATACCGATGTACCCTGGGCCATGGTCTTTCCTACCGGTGGCCCGTTAGCCCGTCACCCTTCGCAATTGTACGAAGCCTTTTTAGAAGGCTTCGTCTTGTTTGTCATTCTCTGGGTGTATTCGAGCAAACCCAGACCGGTTATGGCCACAACCGGTCTGGCTCTGTTTTTTTACGGCTGCTTTCGGTTTTTTGTCGAGTTTTTCAGAGTGCCGGACGCGCAATTAGGTTATTTGGCTTTGGACTGGCTGACCATGGGGCAGATACTGTCAACACCGATGATAATAATCGGAGCCGGGTTGTTTTATTTTGCTCATAAAAAAAAGCATCCCAAATAAATAAATCGATAAGTGTAGTTCCGTACCATCAAAACCCCTCGTTTATGTTTTCTACGGTACGTCGGCAAAAAGCCAGTTGATTGTTTGGCTTGGCGCACCATTGCTGCAATGTCATTTATCGCATTGTAACTAAGCGAGTTGGGTTGTGAACAACCATAACGGTGACCTAGGCAATGCAACTGCCTATTCACACAACTGAGAACCCAAAATGGATCAACTCCTTGACCAAGGTATTGCGAAAGGCCTCATTGTTTTAGATGCCGACCAAAAAAATATCAGCTACAAAACCCAAAATAAACGCCTGCGTTTCAACGACTCGGAAGAAAAAGTCCGCGCCCGCGCTTATCTGTCGTTGGTATTGGAATATGGCTACACGCCTGAACAAATTGATATTGAAGTTGCCGTTGAGCATCGTATTCCTAATGTATTTTCAGACATTGTTGTTTACGCTGACAAAACTCTTAAAAAGCCTTTGATCACCGTTGAATGCAAACGCGAAGAAGCCAGTCAAGGCGAACTCGATCAAGGCGTTGAACAAGCCTTCGGTTACGCCAACTCAATGGACGCCGATTTCGTTTGGATGACATCCGGCATTCGCAACGACTACTTTCGCCGCGACCGCATTGCACCGAAAGAGCGCCACGCCAACCGTCTGGCCGATTTGCCGCGTCCAGGTAAAGAAGTTTCCCGGGCCAAGTACGTTAAAGGTGGCATCGGTGGTTTTGAATTAAAAACCGTTGAAGAAAATGAACTGACCCGCATTTTCAAACAAGCCCATGATGCGTTGTGGGCGGGCGGTAAACGTAATCCGGTTGAAGCGTTCGATGAACTGGACAAACTGATTTTTTGTAAGATCTGGGACGAACGCCTCAAACGCAAAAACGGCGACCCGTATAACTTTCAGATTTTTAGTGATGATAAAGGCGATGCACTTAAAAGTCGTATTCATGACCTGTATTTGGAAGGCCGAAAAAAAGATGCTGAAGTATTTAAAGAGGACATTCGCCTGTCCAACGCCGAGTTGCAAACCGTTGTCGGTTACTTGGCGGCGACAAACCTGAATAAAACTGACCTGGACAGTAAAGGCCGCGCATTTGAGACATTCATGACCGGCTTTTTTCGGGGCGAGTTCGGCCAGTATTTTACCCCGCGCAAAATCGTCCAGTTCATCGTCGATACCTTGCCGATTAATAATGACAGCATCGTGCTCGATACTTCTTGCGGTAGCGGCGGTTTTTTACTGCATGCGCTGGATAAAGTGCGCAAACAGGCCGACCGCAAAGCACAAGAAGGCTATTTCGACCCGGCCACGCCCGAAGGTTACAAGGAACATTTCGATTTCTGGCATGACTTCGCCGAGCACAACCTTTACGGCATTGAAATATCGGAAGGTATCGCCCGCACCGCCAAGATGAACATGATCATCCACGACGACGGTCATACCAATGTCATCGCCTCCGACGGCCTGGAAGCCATCGACACCCTGCGCGAAAAAAGCAAAAACAAGGGTTTCAAGGAAAACAGCTTCGACTATATCATCACCAACCCGCCGTTCGGCTCCAAGGTTAAGTTTGCCGAAAAACGCTACCTGGAAAATTACGCCTTGGGTAAAAAAGGCATCGACTGGGTAGATGCCAAAATTAACAACGTTAATCTGTTGCGCGAAACTATCCGCGACCAGCAAACCACCGAAGTGCTGTTCATCGAACAATGCCACCGCTTTCTTAAACCCGGCGGCATGTTAGCGATGGTCATTCCCGACAGCATCCTGACCAACAGCTCGATGCAATATGTGCGCAATTGGATTGAAGAGCACTGGCGCATCGTCGCCGTTGTCTCTTTGCCACAGTTTGCCTTTGCCGCCAACGGCGCGGGCGTAAAAAGTTCGGTGTTGTTTCTGAAAAAATATAACGCGGCCACAACTGCTACCATCAAAGCCATCAAAACGCAAGCCCAGGATGATTTGTTTGCCGACAAAGCGTTGGGCGTCGCGCTGGAAATCTTAATCGAAGAAAAGAAAACTGCGCTCAAGCGCGGTGATGCCATTATCCAGAAGATTGAAAATGATTTGGTTGCCAAGCTCGACGCATTCGAAGCACAGGGTAATTTCACGGCGGCAGATAAACGCGAATTCAAGGCTCAAGCCAAAACCGACATCACCGCTCATAAAGAAACTGAAGCTTATAAAGACTGGCACCAAGCCACCAGCGACGATTATAACGAGCGCATCACCAATCTGCGCGAAACGCTGGAAGACGACTTTCTTGCCAAGGTTAAGCAGCAGCTTGGTGATTACCCGATCTTTATGGCGATTGCCGAAGATATTGGCTACGACGCCGTCGGCAGGCCAACGGCGACCAATGAGCTGGAAACTGTTGCCAGTGAATTAGCCCGGTTTCTGGAGCATCTTGAGCAAGGAGATACGCGCCCTTTTGCCTAACCCCCAGCATCAACGAAGAAAAATATTTCGTTGTTCGCTGGGGGGATGTTAAAAATAAATTCACACCACGGCTTTATTCTCCGAGTGTCCGCCATTTTTTTGAGCAATGTTGGAAAATGGATAATGCCGTCTTTATGCGTGAAGTTATTACAGAAGGGGCCTATGGAGTATTACCTCCAGGAGACAGTTATGATCAGTCACTACCCATAGCCTTTTTAAGGGCTACCGAACTGAGGCCTAATCTTCAAATAGATCTAAAGTTTTGCCATCAAGTAGCTCGAGAATACATGATTCGAAAAGCCCGCGTTCATGTTGGTGACGTTCTTCTTGCCGTAAAGGGTGCAACAATTGCTTCACCTAAGTGCGTCGCAGTGATTGAGAAAGATATAGGTGAAACTGTAATCAATGGGTCTATTTTCCGAATGCAATTTAAACCCCACGTGTTGCCAAAATTTGCCGCTGTTGTATTGGATACACCTATATTGAAAAGACAAATGCGGCTTAGTCTTATTGCCAATAATGGCGTTGACTATCTTGACAAGGCATTGATAAATAGCTTGATATTTCCCGTTCCGGTTGAAGCAACACAACGAAAAGTAATTGATGTTTACGAATTGGCATCTTCACGATTCCAATTGGCACAAATAAGAGCAAAACAGTTACAGGCTGACATTGATGACTATCTCTTAACCGAACTTGGCATTAATCTGCCATCCGAGCCAGAGAACACTATTGTTAACCGAATCTTCACGGCTCAGCGTCGTGAGTTAGCGGGCTGGCGGTTCGATCCTTATTATTTCAATATTCAATTTCATGCACTTGAACACGCTGTTGAGGCAGGAAGTTACAGCACCGTTTCGATAAGTCGTCTATTTCTCAGCATGAATAATGGTATCGACTGCCGTGATTTCGTTGAGGACGGTGTCCCTTATGTAAAAGTTGCCGATGTAAGAGCATTTGAAATCTCACCCGATAAGGCGCAAAAGGTACCAGTAACCGCTGTGCCTGAGCGTGGGATTGTCAGAAAAGGACAGTTGTTGCTTACGCGTAAGGGTTCATTTGGAATTGCGGCGCTGGTCGATCATAACGACAGTTACGCAATTAGCTCGGAAGTATTCAGAATAGAACTCGATAATAATAAAGTTTCCGGTGAGTATTTGGTTACACTCTTAAATAGTAAATTATGCCAAAGTCAGTTTGATCGTGAAAAGATTGGCGCGATTATGGGTAGTTTGACTCAAGCGGCACTCTCCCGAATTCATATTCCACTGCCTCCACTGATGAAGCAAAAAAATATTGCAGAATTTGCCAGCTCAATCCGTCTGCAATCAAAGCAGTTGGTTGCCGAAGCAGAAAACGAACTCGAAATTGCCAAACACCGCATTGAGGCTATGCTGCTTGGTGAGGTAGAAATATGAGCTTAAAACATGACGCAGACGGTTTTCTGGTTGGAGCGCCAATTGGGCCTATTACGTTACGTGGTGTCTTGGCTGACACCTTGGGTGGCTTTAAGGTGGTGCGGGGCTATGCCAAATTCAGCGAGCTTGCCGCTCGCTCCTATGCGGACTCTGACTACCAACGTGATTTGATCCCTAAGCATCAGGCTGAAATCCAATCGTTTTACCAGCGCAGTGAATACTTGTTTTTCCCGGAAGTGGTGTTGTCGCTGGAATTGCAGGCCGACTACGAAAAGCCCGGTGCGCCCGATGCCGATCCTTTGCAATTGGTGCTACAGGGCCAAGCGTTCAAATCCAATATCAATGGGGTAAGCGTCAAAGTCACTAAGACCAAGACGACCGCTGGCTTAATACAGGCAAACATCACCTTGCCCGAAGAAGCAGGAAAAATCCTAAAACGTATTGACGGCAATCACCGCATCAGCGCCTTCGAAGCGATGACAGATGTACAACGCCTCAATAGCAATCCCGTTTCGTTCTGCATTGTGCTGTTAGCTCAAGGACAAGCCAAGCAGATCGAAAAGACGCTTTTTTATAACATTAATTCAAAAGCAGAGCGTCTAACTCCTGAACAAATTTATAGAAGCATCATTGAAGATGAAGCTGGCTTTCCCGATGATGTTCTTGAACGCGACTTTGGGCCTGAATTTGTTGTTTGTCGCCAAACGCGTAAGGAATTGAATTTTACCTACCTATCCAATTTAAGAGACGTATTCGGCCAAAACGAAGGGCAAGACGATAGTCGCTGCTCGGTTTTAATCGAGTCGTTAAAGGATCTGCAAGCCGAGCGCAAGCGATTGAATGACGTAAGCCCGCTTCCTGATACTGCCAGGCTTTTGCAAGCTATTCAGAACCTCAATACTAGCTATGCTGATGAGCGACTGAAATACTCTGTCTCGCCTGGACTATTTTCCGCGTTTCTGTTCTTCGCTATTCAGGATGGAGCACGCTATCGGCAATTTGAAACTTGGGTACTGAAAAACCATCTTTATGAACTCCAAGCAATCAATGCTTCAGACGTTATTCGTATTTTTGAAAAAGTGGCAAAATCGCGAAAACAGCAAATTTTCGTTTCGATGTGGTTTGATGAGAAAACCACATCAAATTTCGAGGCTATTAAAGCGGCTTTGGATGATTTGAATGCACAACACAAACTTGATATAAAACTACGCCCGATTCGAATTGACCAGTTCGATACAGGATATTCCTATGAAATTAACGACGAAATCCTTCGCCTTATTGATGAGTCTGGTTTGCTAATTGCCGATTTGACCGGTGGAAACAAGAACGTTTACCACGAAATCGGTTTTCTGATGGGACTGAATCAGGGGCGTGGATTACCCCATGAAAACTTTCTACTGCTGCATAATGGAAGCATTAGTAAAGCTGCTGATGACGTGGGTTTCAATCTGAGTAATATCAAGCAACTTCGAGTATCAGACACTAACAGCTTGCGCGAAGAAGTGAAGGAGCAGATAGCAATTTACTATGGTTTGAAAAATAATCCATAAGTTAGAATATTTCAGAATTATCCACACGCATGAAGTCGGAAAAAATTTGAGGTTTAAATAGCATGAACATTGCAGAAACTATTTATCAACACGTTAAAGCCATGGAGGTATTACATTTTGTCGAATTCCTCGAAACAAAACCTGATTTCATTGCCAAAAATGCTACTGAAAACATTTATGCAAAACTTGCCAATAGGCGAGCGTACAGACCTGGAAATTAGCAAAGATTTCCAGGGATTAAGGGACGAGTGGAATAACTCATGAAATTATTCCTGGATGCTTGCCGCATTATTTATCTGATCGAATCGCACCAGCAACAAGGCCAAAATACTCGATCATTGATAACTCAAGCATTACAAAATAACGCGCAACTGGTTATTTCGTGATTATCTTTTTTAGAATGTCGCGTATTACCGCTCAAAGAAAAAAATGATAGCTTGCTGGAAAGTTGTAACTGATTTTTTCAACTACCCAGCTTGCAAATCATAGAACTCAGCGCAGATGTGGTTAATATTGCTACCGACTTAAGAGCACACTATTCAAATTCATTAAGGACTCCTGACGCCTTACAGTTAGCTTGCGCTTTAACAGCCAATGCCGATCAATTTTTAACGGGCGATAAAAAACTGTCGGTGATTCAAGATATTGACATTATTATTGTTTGAGATTCATGCCGCATCAGCAGAGCCCCAATATAATTTGTTAAAGAACCTTAGAACTATTTTAAAAACCAATAGTCATGAAAAAACCACATGAAGCCATATTTAGAATTACTCGATAAAATTATCACCGAAGGCAGCCTGAAAGGCGACAGAACCGGTAGCGGCACGCTGTCTATTTTCGGTCATCAGATGCGCTTTCCGCTGGCGGAAGGCTTTCCATTGGTGACAACAAAAAAAATACATTTAAAATCAATTATTTATGAATTGCTTTGGTTTTTAAAAGGCGAGACCAACCTGAATTTTTTGCAGCAGCATAATGTCAACATCTGGAATGAATGGGCGGATCAAAACGGCGATTTAGGCCCGGTGTACGGCCATCAATGGCGCTCATGGCCGACAGCCGACGGTCGGCATATCGACCAGATTCAGCAAGTGATCGAACAACTTAAAACAACGCCCAACAGTCGCCGGATTATCGTTTCCGCCTGGAATGTCGCGGATTTGCCGGATGAAAGCATCAGTCCGCAGCAGAATGTGGCGCTAGGAAAAATGGCTTTATCTCCCTGTCATGCGTTTTTTCAGTTCTATGTGGCCGATGGCAAGTTGTCTTGTCAGCTCTATCAGCGCAGCTGCGACACGTTTTTGGGTTTGCCGTTCAATATAGCGAGTTATGCCTTATTGACGCATATGATCGCTCAGCAGTGCGATTTGGCCGTGGGTGATTTTGTCTGGACGGGTGGCGACGTGCACCTTTACCTGAATCATCAGCAGCAGGCTAACTTGCAATTAACCCGCAAGCCTTACGCATTGCCGACATTAACCATAAAACGCAGGCCGGAATCGATATTCGATTATCACTATGACGATTTTGAAGTCGTCGATTACCAGACGCACGACCCTATCAAGGCACCGATTTCTGTTTAATCAGGCACGGATTGATAGGTGCGCGGTTTAATCTGCAGTATCTATATTCCATTTTTTAACCGGCTATTTTTAAGGAAAATTAACTCTCACCTATGAATATACAATACAAAGCGCACCCCTGGCACGGCATCAATCCGGGCGAGCATGCGCCGGACATCGTCACGGCCTTCATCGAAATTGTCCCGTCGGATACCGTTAAATACGAAGTCGACAAAGAAACCGGCTATCTTAAAATCGACCGACCGCAAAAGTTTTCCAATACCGTGCCTACGTTGTACGGGTTTATTCCGCAAACTTATTGCGCCGACAGAGTTGCCGAATATGCTGCGATAAAATCCGGAAAAACGGTTGCCAAGGGCGATGGCGATCCGCTGGATATTTGCGTATTGAGTGAGCGCAGTGTGACGCATGGCGACATTCTTTTACAGGCGATACCCATCGGCGGCTTTCGCTTATTGGATGGCGGCGAAGCCGACGACAAGATTATTGCGGTCATGAAAGGTGACGAGTTTTATCGGCAATGGAATGACGTATCAGACTGCCCGGAGTCTTATATCAACCGGCTGAAACATTATTTTCTGACCTATAAGCAGCTGCCTAGCGAAAAGAGCTCCTGCGAAATAACCAATGTTTACGGACGGGAAGAAGCCCATGAAGTGATCAGGCGAGCCATGGAAGATTATCAGCACCATTTTATTGCTGAGTGAGCTATTACTGTTTTAGCAGAGGTGCTCACCGGCAATATCTTCGATCATAAAAGCCATGATTTCCTGCTTATCATTAAAATTGCCGTAAGCCAGCAGCAGTTTTACATAAGCGGCTTCAATCGACATATTCCAGATGATTTCAGCGCCTTGTTCGATTAACGCCCGGGTGCTTTGGTAAGCGTCCGCTGATTTAATCGCCGGAGCCAGATAAATGCTGATGCCTTGTTGTTTGCAGCGTTCGATAAATGCGACTAACGAATAGTTTTCGCCCCATTGCAAGGATGCGCAGGCGGTGCCGGAGTGATATAAATCATGCAAAACGGCATCGACATTTTCCAGGTTAAAATTGGCATAATCCAGCCCGGGATAGGGTTTTATCATCAAGATGCGCTCGGAAAAATCGGCTTTTAACGGCGTATTATGGAGCGGCGATTTTTTTGCAGGCGGATTCAATAATGAAAACTGCCGGTTTTCAAAGTGCAGGTAACTCTTAGCCTGAACGCTGAAAAAATCGCCGCTTAACTGTAAGGAACAGGTCAGGCGAGTGCCTTGATGCACTTGGGTCGTTTGCTGTGGGTTGCGATAGGGAACAAAAACGCCGGGGCGGTTTATTTGCAGGATAAATTCAACAGCACAGATAAAGTTTTCAACTCCGTTGGCTTTGGGATGATCCAGCGGATAATCGCTGGCAACCAACAACATCGGAATTTGGCTGGCATGAAAATAAAAGCTCAACGCGCAGGCCGTATAAGCCAAGGTATCGGTGCCGTGAGTCATGATGATGCCGTCGTATTGCTCGGGTCGGGCGGCTTCTATGGCGGTAATGATGGCTTTCCAGGCACGGGGCGCAAGATTCTCGCTTAAAACCTGCAGGGGTTGGATAGTGTCGAAATGGATTTTCCGGTCATTTTCGTCATGCTGTTGAAACAGCTGAATCAATTTGAATGATGCGCTGTCTGCTGTATTAATGGTGCCGTCAGTGACAACAGAACCGATAGTTCCGCCGGTAAATACAACCAGTATGTTTTTCATGGACTTATTATTCTGTAGTGAATTATTGATATTAATCAGAATATTATAGTAATTTTTACGAAAACCAAATAGTGGTATGACAGACGGTAAAGAAAACCCTTACCCGGAAATTCCGAGTAAGGGTTTTTTTACACCATCACTTAAAATGGTTTGCCTGAAGGCATGACCACCTTTAGCGCTTAGTGATTCGCGGCATAAAGATGTTGAATTTCTTTATACCGGTTTGCCGCATCGCTTAACGATTCTTTAGCCGCTTCCAGATCATTGTTTTTGATCGCAATACGCGCTTGCTTCAATACATTGCTGGCTTGGTTGCGTTTTAGATCAAGCACGTTATTAGCAATATCTTTTTGCAATTGGCGGGCATCGCTGATCATTTCCGCCACAACTTCGTTGTCGGCGCCATTGTTCAGCGCAGCAATGGTCTCATCGACTTTAGCCATGGTATTTTCGATAGCCGCTTTAACCAAAAAAGTCCGTAAAGCCCATTCCTTCAGGTGGGGGATGTCAGGATGCTCTTGATTTGTTTTTGTTATCATCTATAATTTTCGTCGTTGGGTGCGCTGTTGCTGCGTATCTCCTGCCATCAGGGTCACTGAGATGGCGTGAAGTAAGACGATTTTCAGAGTCGTCCCCTTCGGGCATGGAGGGCTGTACTAAGGAATCCCCCTACTTTAGCTGGGGGTGGATGTCAATCCAGGACTACCTGATTGGCGTAGTCGTTCTTGCCCTGGTCGGTCTGGTCTTCTGGAGCATTCGGCAAAGCGGCAAGGAGTAATCAGTAGAGCGCATAACATTTAAAAGAAACCGTCAAAAAAGAAATCTTCGGCGGGCATTAACAAAAGCTCGGTTATGTCTGCGAGGAAAATGATTGACCCGGTAACTGGGCTTGTCATAGTACCTGTAGGCGGGTGCCGACCTATTGCGGCGGCTGTCGAAACGATGCCCAGCCTGGGGTTTACGCAGAGGCGTATTGTGCACACGGTTGACCTGGGCGTTCCGATGCGAAGACGGCCGGTTATCTGCCATGACGGTTTGTTGACCGAATAACATCAACACACCCACAAGGAGCATGATTTTGTGGTTTAGACTGTTCATAGTTATCTACCTCAAAAGATTTATCTGGGTGTTTAGCGGCTAAGGCCCTCCCTGGACAACAACAGCCGCTTTTAAAACCAAAGCGAGTTTACTTCTTGGTTTCGTTTTGTTTTTGGTTTTTTCTTTCCTCATGACGTTTCTGCCATTTTTCCTGGTGGTCTTTTTTTATCGCATCCAACTTGGTCATCTGCTCGGCAGTTAACACTTCCTGCATACGCAAACGGCTTTCCTGACGAAGCGCCTCACGTTTTTCCTGCTGTTCTTTGAAGATCACTTCCAATTTGCTTTTTTGCTCCGCGTTTAAATCCAGCTGTTTGGCCATATGTTCCACTTTATTGCCCTGGTGGCGGCCTCCGTCATGGCCGCCGGGAAATGCGGCTACGGTCAAAGGAAAGGCTAAGGCCAGTGCGATGAGGGTGATGATTTTTTTGTTCATGATAAGTCTCTCAATTGATTAAGGGTCATCAAACGGCGTTTTTCCGTTTTCGAGATCTACTTTAACCACGAAAAGCGCAAACAATTTGGAGCAATTAAGGAAACAGTGTGCAAATTAACGCCTATCTATTCCTTGCCTTAGGCAGAATGATGGCGCATCAACTAATTATCAACTTGCTGCGGATCATAGCGGTAACCGGCGCCATAGACCGAATGAATCAGTTCCTGTCCGGGCAACAGTTCGGCCAGTTTTTTTCTCAATTTTTTGATGTGACTGTCGATAGTACGGTCCGAAACAATACGCTGATCCTGATATATCTGGTCCATCAATGCAGACCGGGAAAAGATACGGCCGGGTTGCCGGTATAACACTTGCAGCAGTTGGAATTCCACTGAAGTCAGTTCGATTTCATGCCCTGCGGCCAATACCCGAAAACTGTTGGCATCCAGGGTTAACAAGTGAACAGGATGCTCATCATTATCCGCTTGGGGCTGCAATCGGCGCAGTACCGCCTTGACCCGCGCCACCATTTCGCGGGGACTGTAAGGCTTGCAAATATAATCGTCGGCGCCCATTTCCAGACCCAGTAAACGATCGATTTCCTCTATGCGCGCAGTAACCATAATAATCGGCACTTTGCTAAAACTGCGTAGTTCACGGCAAATCGTCAGACCGTCGCAACCCGGCAACATCAGATCCAATAACACCAGATCCGGATGCTGCTGTTTGACCCAGGGTACAACCGCATTGCCCTCGCCAAGCGTAGCGGTGGCAAAACCGGCATTTTGCAGATAATCCTCTGCCAGCTTGGCGAGCTTGTGTTCATCTTCGACGATTAAAATAAGGTTTGCTTCGTTCATGGTCATGATTGCACCGGTAACTCAATGTGTATGGCGAGTCCGCCCAGAGATGAGGCCTGAGCCTTGATAATGCCGTTATGCGCGGCCACTATGTTTCGGCAAATGGCCAGACCGAGCCCTGCACCGCCATGATTTCTGCTGCGCGAACCTTCGACCCGGTAAAACCGGTCGAACAATTTTTCCCTTTCTTCGCCGTATACCCCCGGGGCGCTATCGGCCATATCGATGAACAGGGTATCCGCCTTTTTTGCGACCGTGATGTCCAGACGGCCGCCACTGTCGGTATAGTGGGCGCTATTTTTCAGCACATTGCGGAACAGTTGCGACAAACGATCCGGATCAGCATAAACACGAACAGAGCCTTGAGTGGTATCGATCAATTGAACGCTCAGCTGTTTACTGTCGAATTCAGGCATCAGCGCTGCCAGGTCCGCTGTTAAAACGGCTACCGGATCAATGACAGCTTTTCGGTAAGTCAATGCGCCTTGATCGGACAAGGCTAATTGATAAAGATCCTCCGTTAACCGGTTTAGCCGCATAACATCGCCGAACAAAGAATCGATGGCTGCACGGTTCATTGGACGAATGCCGTCCTGCAATGCTTCCAGCTCGCCGCGCAATACCGACAATGGGGTGCGCAACTCATGGGAAATATCGGCAACCCAACGCCGCCTGGCCTGTTCCGACTGTTCCAGGGCTGCGGCCATTTCATTAAAATCACGCGCCAGCTGTCCGAGTTCATCACCGGACTCGACGGGCAGGCGGATATCATAATGGCCGACAGCCAATTCTTTGGCGGCCGCTGTTATGCGCTTGAGCGGCCGACCCAGAATATAGGCCAGAAAAAGTGCCAAAACGGCCGAAAGCGTTATCATTAACAGCGCAATCCAGGCGAATTCTTTAGCCTGCCTTTCCATAAACCGGAGTTCGCCGAGTTGATTGTCAGGTTTTCCCGGCAACAGTCCCAGAAAACCGACGACTCGGTCCTCATGCTTGATGGCTTGCAGCGTTAATTGCGACAGCGCTTCCGGTTGACCGAAAATAATCGATTTATCAGCGGCTAATAGCATCACCCGCATTTCCAAAGGCTTGAAACGCCGTTTGCTAAGGGCTTCGGATTCGACGTCGGGAGGCCATCTGTTCAGCGGCTCGGTCAGTGCTTTTTTCATCCAAGGTGCCGGATGCCGGTGACGGCGATTATCGGATTGCAGCAGCAACTGAATCCATTGTTGCTTATTCCTGGCCAGAGGTTCCCAGCTGCCGGTATCGGCATAATAGTCGGTCAGTCCATCGATCAAGTTTGATACCCGTTCGCGTTGCCGTGTCTCAACAAGCTCATTAAAGCCCCGATCCAAGGACCAGCGCATAAACAAATACATGCCGGCTACAACCAGCAAGGTGGTCAGCAGAAAAGTTAGAAATAATTTGATTCGAATGGATTTGTGCACAGAATTGCTCGTCAGTCGTCTAGGGTATTGTTAGCTCAACGCAGAAAAAATAAATCGTCGTGGTGAAGATTGAATAACTATTACGCAGTAATCTCGGTCAATTAATTCAAGGTCAAAAAATGACGTTGAAACGGCATAGTTATCGACATAAGTTTTCTTGAAAGAATCACTTGTGTCGATAGCTATGCCCACATGGGCTACGATTAATAAGAGTTCTGCAACCTCATCACCAAGCGGGTAGCGATGTCTAATAATTTTTTTATGTTCATGGGCTATGGTACTATTTTTTTCAGCTTCAAGTTGTGTAGATAGTTATGCCTGAAGGAAGGGGGTTTTACGTGCAAACTGATAAATTGACCAACATGTTATCGATAAATACCAGACTAGCGGAAATCGTTGATAAAGCGCTATGGAATAAGTTGACAACTCTATATGAATAATACAAAAGACGATGTTATTTGCTACTGTACCGGAACAACTAAAGAGAAAATTAAGGCGCTTATCGCTCAGGGCATCAATGATCTGGATATGATTTCAAGGGAAACAGGTGCTTGTTCTGGGTGCGGATCTTGCGATGCGGAAATAAAAGATTTTTTAGCCGAAAACAGTTCCGGCGCGTAATCCGTCCGGTCGGATTGCTCAATCCACTGGCAATCCAAGGACAAATAAAGGCATCCTGGGACGCGACACACGCATCCGTGTGCGTGTGTCGCCCAATGTGAAATGAGGTCGCCGCCCGAAACGGGAATGTCAGCCTAACCGCTGAAGCTTTTCTAAGCCTATTGAACGACCTAACTATTGAAAAATGATTGAATTAGCGTTAACTCCCCGACCTATTTTTTACAGTTTTCGGCGCTGCCCTTATGCAATGAGAGCGCGTCTGGCTATCGCAATAACCCGGGTCGTTGTCGAATTGAGGGAGGTCGAGTTACGCGATAAACCTGCAGCGATGCTGGCTGTTTCGCCTAAGGGTACGGTGCCGGTGCTGCAACTTGAGAACGGCGAGGTGATTGATGAAAGTCTGGATATTATGTTTTGGGCGTTGCGTCAGAACGATGCCGAGCATTGGCTTAATAGTGCTTGGCTACAAAATGCGGTGCAATTGATCCGACGGAATGACGAGGAATTCAAATACCATTTGGACCGCTATAAATATGCAGATCGTTATCCGGCATACTCCGAGCTTTACTATAGGCAGCAAGGTGAGCTGTTTTTAACCGACCTTGAAAGACGGTTAAATCAAAGTCAATTCTTGTGTGGCGATTATTTTACATTGGCTGATGCCGCTATCTTGCCTTTTATCCGCCAGTTTGCGGCGGTTAATTCAGCTTGGTTTGAGCGCTCGCCTTATCCTGCTTTGATATCCACCCCCAGCTAAAGCAAGGGGATTCCTTAGTACAGCCCTCCATGCCCGAAGGGGACGACTCTGAAAATCGTCTTACTTCACACCATCTCAGTTACCCTGATGGCAGGAGATACGCAGCAACAGCGCATCCAACAGAG
>JAURYJ010000051.1 GCA_030653985.1 Methylobacter sp.
AGCGCAAAGAATGATAGCGGCGGGAATCGCCGGTACTGCTAACCGAGGCACTGTTAGCCAAGGCAGAGGGCGTAAACCCTCCGTTCTTGCTCGTGCCATTGACGTTAGAAGCCCCGTCCTTTAGGGCGGGGTAATTCACCAATCTATTGATATACTGGACCTGGTTTCGCTATGGGTATGACTAACCGCGTCCCTATTTAAATATTGCACCGCTAATGGACGACACACATGCGCAAAAAAGCCGTTAAACCCTCTGCTTATCTGACCGAAGTCAAAACGCTATCGGATCGGATCGTCAAGGCTCAACAACCGATTCGCATACTCGACGCGATCAAATGGGATGACTCTATTAAGCAAGCTTTTTTTGATGGCAATTGCAAAAAACCGCCCCTAGTCACACCGGATTATTATCAAAAACGTCCACTGGGGTTTGATCCAAACGAAAAGAGACTTGAGTTTTATCAGATTGAGCGTGATTTAATGCGAAAACTTGGCCAACTCAACCCGCTCAGTGTGATCATGCGCCGAATTTGCCGGGAGTATCAGGACGTCGTACGCATGTTGGAGGCGCGAGGAACCCCGACATTTTCCAATATTTCTCAGGAATTATACGGCTCATCCCAGGACGTTTTTCATGTCGGCGATCCGACCATTGCCGGTCTGGGCAGCATGATGGAAGAAACCCTGGCGCAATTATTGAAGCTGGATTTCCTGGTCGAAGAACCCAAGACCATCAATGCCAAAGATGCGGTAGCCATCCTTAACGAAAAAATAGAGGCTGTGTTTCCCGGCGATGGCCTGCGTGCAATGCTCAGCGACGGTATCGTCGCCGATGCCGCCGCAGGTACCGATTACATCAAATTGCGCGCCGATGCATTATTCAATATGCGCGATTTGCGCGTGCTCGAAGTTCATGAAATATGGGTACATCTGGGCACCACCCTGAACGGTCTGGCTCAACCTTATTGCACCTTTCTCGGCAAAGGACCGCCTTCCGCGACCATCACCCAGGAAGGACTGGCGGTATTGATGGAAATATTAACCTTCAGCTCCACGCCTAACCGGCTGATGCGCCTGATCAACCGGGTGCGCGCTATCACGCTGGCCGAAGAAGGCGCTGACTTTTTAGACATCTTTAATTTCTTTATCGAAAAAGGACTGGATAATGAAGAAAGCTATACCTTAAGCAGCCGAGTATTTAGAGGCAGCAGCTCTGACGGTATGCCGTTTACCAAAGACCTAACCTATATCAAAGGCTTCGTATTGACTTATAATTTCATGCGTCTGGCGGTCAGCAAGGGCAAGCCGGATCGCATTCCGTTACTGTTTTGCGGCAAAACCATGATCGAAGATATGAAAGTGCTGGTCGATTTGGTTGAAGAAGGCACGGTCATAGCACCACGTTTTCTACCACCGCAGTTTAAAGATCTCATGGGACTTTCCTCCTGGCTAAGTTTCAGCCGCTTCATGTCATCAATGAACTTCAAACAACTGGAACAAGACTACGCCAATGTTTTATGATGACACGTTATTTAAAATGTGAGTGATGGTTTTGTCTACCGAGTTGTTAGCATTAACGACAACCCACAGCATAACAAGAACTCATCTTAATATTGGTTACCACAAAAATAATTTAAAGGTCATTCTATGAAAACACCCAGACTACTCGCTCTATTTTTTATCGCAGCTTGTTTTAGCACCGTCAACGCCTCTGAGCATCACGGCGGACACGGTGGCGGCGGAGGTGGCGGGGAGAAATCCTGTGCAAAGCCACAGTTAACCAAATTTACGCCTGCCCATTTAGCGTCCGTTGCACCGGGATCAGCGTTCTCTTTTCTGGCTTTTAACGTGAGCAAGCCTGAACAAATTCACGTCACCGTTAAAACCATTCCCGTTGAAGTGACTACGGAAGATAAAGACACATTTTTTCTAGTAAAAGGGCAATTACCCACCGATTTAGTTAACACCACCGCAAGAATCAACATCAAGGTGAATAGTAAAATTTCAAGATGCGATGTCGAAAATGGCTGGCTGGTAAAAATTACCGAAAAATAAGGATGATTTTGTAGGGCGTGAGTGGCGCCCTAATTCACCGTCATACCGACTCAACTTTTGGGAGTGTTTTATGCCAATTAAACAATGTGTAGCTTACTGCTTGGCGCAACGCTTTGATATTAGCGCCTTAGCAAAACAACTATCAGACTCAGCGCTGATACGACTTATTAAAGGCGCATTACTCATTGAGGACAATCAATCCTGGTCGGTGGTTTTTGCTTATGGTGCTGTCGTACACTGGAATGTCAGCTCAGAACAGCAGATCAAACTACATCATTTATTATTAGATCATGCAGAAAACATACTGGCTTCCGCAGAAGAAGACCATTTCACTTTCATTCTTGATTGCCCGATCACACGCATTATTGAAGATCATCTTGAAATCGAGTCTTCCGATCCCATTGTGATATTTTCATTATCCCAAGGTATGGCTCAATCGATTAAGCTCGCCTCGTTTGAAACCAACGCGATAACCACCATCAACAATACCAGCTACATTCCAAAATCATTAGCTAAAACCGGAAAAATCAACTTAAATCGCCATCAAATCGCGAAAATTCGCGGGCAACTGTTTTTAACCAAAAGCGACATCATTTTAAATTACGACTTGCTGGATACACCTGATTTTTTTTGGGAATATCCAGAATATGAGGCATTTTACGGGGTCACTGCAAAATACCTTGAAGTAAGCCCGCGAACTGAGGTCTTGTCAAAAAAACTGGAAACGATCCGCGAGTTATTTGAAATGCTGGCCGATGAGCAAAAACATCGACATTCATCCATACTGGAATGGATTATTATCTGGCTGATTGCTTTCGAAATAGGCATGGCAATAGTCGACAAAGTATTCTAAACAATTAAAATCATCATGCTCAGCTACCGACATTCTTTTCACGCAGGCAACTTTGCCGACGTTTTAAAACATATTACCCTGATACAAAGCCTTGAGTACTTAAGAAACAAAGACAAACCCTTCTGCTGCATCGATACCCATGCCGGCCCCGGAAAATATGCGCTGGACGGTGATTACGCCTTAAAAAACCGGGAATTTGACAACGGCATCGCCAAGTTATGGCAACGTAATGACTTACCGGAAAGTGTTGCCCACTATGTCAGCCTGATCAAACGCTTTAACAACTCTAATACATTAACCCGCTATCCCGGCTCACCGTTAATTGCCAAACAATTGCTACGCGACAAAGATCGCCTGTGTTTATTTGAACTGCATAACACCGAAATAAAGCTGTTAACCGCTGAAGCCAACAAAGACAAACGCATCAGCGTCTTCCATGGCGACGGCTTAACCAGCTGTTTAAAATTGTTGCCGCCGTTCGAGCGCCGGGGTCTGGTACTGATTGATCCTTCGTATGAGATGAAAAGCGATTACCAACAGGTGGTTGAAACCCTGATCGCCATGCATAAGCGCTTTGCCACCGGCACTTATGCACTCTGGTACCCGGTCATTGAGCGCAGTCGAAACCAAAAACTGGAACGCGCGATAAAAGCCTGCGGCATCAAAAATGTGCAATTATTTGAGCTGGGCATACGCGCGGACAGCGACGAACACGGCATGACCGCCAGCGGCATGATCGTGATCAATCCTCCGTGGACGTTAACCGCTGAGATGAAACAGATTTTACCCTGGCTGGCCGATGTTTTAGGCCATAATGGCGAAGGTTTTTACCGGATACAGACCCTGACTGCCGACGACTGAATAGACTCAGGAGGTAGAGCAACGCAGGAGCAGTTGCCGGATAGCTCCCCAGCTTTCATCCTTAAAACGGCGATTTATTCACGGAGCGTAAAAAGGGGTCAAGTTAGATTACATTACGGACGCGAACTAAAAGTAACCTGACCCCTTTCTACCCCTTTCTACCTTTCTACCTTTCTACTGCTTCAAAGTTCATATACAAATATATTCATTTGATAATTCGCTTTCCGTTGATAGGTCTTGCAACCTGCAACTGGAATCCTGGTTGAGCAGTTTCAACCGACAGGTGCAATCCCCCGAAGGGTCTGCACACCGGTTAC
>JAURYJ010000007.1 GCA_030653985.1 Methylobacter sp.
AATGTTAAAAAAAGAAATTTCCGCGTGGCAAGAAAAAAGAAATGCTATTGCTCGGCCTATGGAATGGCGGTTTACCACGGAGGATGCACGGATAAAACTGAAGAAACTTTATCCGACATTATCAGATTGACTGAGTACTAGGAGAAAATATCCGGTCATACAGTCGTGTCTGGAAATTACCCTACGCTTACATCGATAGCCTGACTTAGATCATGCTATGAGAAATAGAGAATTGGGCTAGTCGGGGTTTTCAGCCCCGGTCCTTAATGTTTTAATAAAACTCTGTCGGTCGCCTTTTGCTAGAAACGTTACACAGACATAACGTTTCTAAGCACAAAACTTCTCAATCGTAGCAAAAATCCCCTGTATGTCCAGGCCGCATAATGACAGTAATTCCTCTCTAGTACCTTGTTCGACAAAGCTGTCCGGCAGGCCGATATTCAGCACCGGCATCAGGACTTGTTGAGTTTGCAAAAAGTCATTGACGGCACTACCTGCACCACCAGCAAGTACGTTTTCTTCGACAGTGATGAGTACATCGTGGCTTTTGGCCAACTCAAGTATCAGTTCGGCATCAATGGGTTTGACAAAACGCATGTTGACTACCGTTGCATTTAGCTGTTTGCCCGCTTCCATCGCTGGAGTCACCATGCTGCCCCAGGCCAGAATGGCAATGCGGCTACCTTGGTGACGAACTTCGGCCTTGCCCAATGGCAATGCGGTCATGGTTTTGTCGACGGCAACGCCGGGGCCTTTGCCGCGCGGATAACGTACGGACGCCGGGCCTTCATGCATAAAGCCGGTGTAGAGCATTTGTCTGCATTCGTTTTCATCGGCAGGCGCCATGACCAGCATGTTGGGAATACAACGCATATAACTGTAATCAAAGCTACCGGCATGGGTCGGGCCGTCAGGGCCGACTAAACCGGCACGATCCAGTGCAAATAACACATCCAGGTTCTGGATCGCGACGTCATGAATCATCTGGTCGTAAGCCCGTTGCAAGAACGTGGAATAAATAGCCACGACGGGTTTTGCGCCCTGGCAAGCTTGTCCTGCGGCCAATGTCACTGCGTGTTGCTCGGCAATGGCGACATCGAAATAACGCTTTGGATAACACTGTGAAAATTTGACCAGTCCGGAACCCTCGCGCATCGCGGGAGTAATGCCCAATAAACGCTCATCTTTTGCTGCCATATCGCAGAGCCATTCGCCAAACACTTCGGTGTAAGTCGGGTGCGGGGAGGGCGCAGATTTTGGCAGGCAATCTTTACTGGGATCAAAAGCCGGTACGCCATGATAGGCCAACGGATCTTTCTCTGCAGGCGGATAACCCTTGCCTTTTTGAGTGACGATATGCAAAAAGCGCGGCCCGGAAATATCTTTGAGATTTTCCAGCGTGGCTACCAGCATGTCTATGTCATGTCCGTCTATCGGGCCGATATAATTAAATCCCAGTTCTTCAAACAAGGTGCCCGGCACGACCATGCCCTTCATGTGTTCTTCGGTGCGTCGCGCCAACTCCCAAACACTGGGCATGCTACTTAAGGCTTTTTTGCTATTTTCGCGCATCGATGAATAAAATTTGCTGGACAAAATTTTGGTCAGGTAATTATTCATCGCGCCCACTGGCGGTGAGATCGACATATCGTTATCGTTCAGAATCACCAATAGGTTGGCATCCAGAGCGCCCGCATGATTCATCGCCTCAAAAGCCATGCCGCCGGTAATGCTGCCGTCGCCAATAATCGCGACCATTTTTTTGTCTTCGCCTTTTAACTCCGAGGCAATCGCCATGCCTAAGGCTGCGCTGATCGAAGTGCTGGAATGGCCGACGCCAAACGCGTCGTATTCGCTTTCCGCCCGATTGGGAAACGCCGATACCCCGTCCTTGGTGCGAATAGTGGTCATCCGGTCTTTGCGTCCGGTCAGAATCTTGTGCGGATAAGCCTGATGACCGACATCCCAAACCAGCTGGTCAGAGGGTGTGTCGAACACGTAATGCAAGGCTATCGTTAACTCAACCGTACCTAAACCTGCGGAAAAGTGACCGCCGGAAATACTCACGGTATGGGTTAAAAAATCGCGTAGTTCTTTTGCTAAAGGTTTAAGCTGACTTTTCGACAGCTTGCGTACATCGGCTGGGGTGTTGATGTCTTTGAGCAATGGGTAGTTATGTATTGTATTCATCAAATTTCCTTGCTAGTCTGAAATATCCCCATTCAGGGGGATTATTTGAGCTTGACAACAATACACTAGCATTATTGTCTTTTTTGGTGACCTCCTCGTTCACGGGGGAGGAACAATCCACCGACTTTATCCGTCGGCGGGTGTCACTCGACGGATAAAGTCGAGTGTGGATTGAAACATATTAATAAAGTGGTTCACGATAAAACATCAGGATGATGCCAATCTGAAACAAGGCGGCAACAGAAATAAAACCGGCAATCTTCGAGACTGCCAAGGATGGCGGCCACGCCTGCTCCCGGTAGTCGTCGATATTCTCTCCATCCTTAGCGATCTCGGCGCTAGTTCCCGACAGGCTTACGGCATACACGCCATCCCTGGCGATATCTTTGCTTGGGTTATCCAATTTTAATTCCAGCCAGCGACCACAGGCCAGAATGAGGGAGAAAATACCCATTGTGGTGTGACCGACCTGGATAAGGAAAGCACTTTTGGCTTGGAAGCCGACATGTGAATGGGTCAGTAACATTAAACCGCCAAAAGCTGCCAGCAACGGAAAAACAAAAGGGAGTTTGCTGTTCGGGTTTTTGGTTATCCGGGCACTAAGTTCCATAATACCGAGTACAAATACCAGTAAGGTCGCAATCCGGTGCTGCAATACTTCGCCGTTATTAAAGGTGCTGTCCCAGAAACCTATCGGTCCCAAGGGCCAGGATTCTGCATCACTACGGAAAAACAGGAAGATACCTAGTCCGACAAACCCCAGAGGCCAGTATTTGAGGTGTTCAAAGCCAGGTTTTTTAACATAAGACAACATCGCAAAAAAGCTCATTACGGTCAGGAAAATACCGGCGATGTTATGGTTATAGTTCGACCATTCGGTTGCCGCCAGCGAAGGCACTTGGCCGACAATGGCAACGCGTCCGGCTTCACCGGCTATCAACGCTGTATGTGTGGGGGAGTTTGTCATTGGAATTTGCGGTCTAAAGGTTCCCAAGACTTCTTGCCAGCTTGCTGTCAGACTTGGAATGTCGATAGCCGGTGGCTGGGAAGCCAGGCTGGCGGCAGTAAATAACAAGGTAATCAGGATAAAGGTTTCCGCTTCAATATAATAAGGAACGCGGTTGTTTAATGCGTGATTATTGCCGGAAAACCCGAATTCGACAACGGCGCTTTTGTTTAACCAGGCAAAACCCAAGGCGATAGCCAGTAAGGTTATTTTTACCAACAATAAATTGCCGTAGCCGGTACCGATCAGGCCGTTCCAGCTGTCGATGTATTGCCATGCAATAGGCAAGCCTGAGATCAGGATCATCGCAACCGAGGCTATGCCGAAGATAGAGAAACGCTTGAGCAATAAAGGCCATAATCCGACATCAACCTGGT
Organism: Methylobacter sp.; assembly: GCA_030653985.1. Classification (GTDB taxonomy): domain Bacteria; phylum Pseudomonadota; class Gammaproteobacteria; order Methylococcales; family Methylomonadaceae; genus Methylobacter_A. Next base: position 3,574 of record JAURYJ010000007.1, read on the forward strand.
TTTTGTTGCTTAACAGCCAAAGATTGATCAGTTGAAAAACTCCGCCGATCCAGGCTGCTGCGGCCAGTTGATGGATGACTGTCAGTGTCATTAACAGGTATTGATTTTCAAAACGCCCTGCGCCATGTACGAGCCACGCGCCTGAAATAATCATTGGTAAAGCTACGATAGTGGCGCTTATCCAGTGTTGTTTGGAAAATGGTTTTTTGCTGAGGTATCGATAGCAGTAAGTTGCTAAAAACAGAGTCAGTGTCATACGTACTATGCCGCCTATGAATTGGGTGGTTGCGGCGAATTCGGGGAATGGTGAGCGCTCAAGGACGCTGGCCATTAACCATATTTTAAGGATTATTTTGAAAAGTTGAGCGGCAGCCAGCCAGAAAGCGCCTTTGTAAATAAGGGTAATGGTTTTTTGCAGTAATACTGCGTTATATGCAGCATTGTTATGCCACGGGCGTAAGACAAACAGTCCCCAAAACAGGCTGCCGATTGCTAGCGAATAGCAAATCAGGTCAAACCCGCCAATCAGAGAATCGAGGAAATCAGCTATACCGGCCATTGCGTGTTTTATTTGGAAACGGAAAAATGAATAAGGTCTTCGGTTAAATGACCGTCAGCAGCAAAGACTTTAAATCTGAGTGCATAGTCACCGGATTCCAGTGGTGGAATCCGGATAATAATTTGACCTTGTTTACTGCCGTTGACGGCTGTTAATAATTGATGTTTATCGCCTTTACTGACCAGAAAAATCTGCGACAAGCCTAATTCTATCTGAGAATTAAACGACAGTTCGACTTTTGCCGGGCTGTTGGCATGAATAGGCGTGATTTTTAGCGAATAATCGGTTATCACCGCATGAGCGAAGACCCAATGTGCCTGGCACAGCGTTAACAATAACAAAATGAATTGGCCTGTTTTTCTCATTACTTTTCTGCTTGATTATTTTTTGCCTTTCAACGCATGAGCGGCCAGATTCTTACCTAATTCCCAAATGGAGCCGGGAATTTGATGGGTATCGGCTATGGCTTTATCGAATGAATTGACTATCGTGTCGCGGTCTTTTTGCGTTAAGGTTAATGGTGGCAACAGTTTAACTACGTTCATGCCATGCCCGGCGACCTGCGTTAATATGTGGTGTTCTTTAAATAAAGGTATGGTGATCATTTGACAGAACAAACCTTTATTGGCCGCTTCCAGCATCGCCCAAGCTGCCTTTAATCGTAGGCTTTTTGGCGATTGGAATTCAATGGCTATCATCATGCCTTTGCCGCGCGCTTCTTTCATGAATTCATATTTACCGGCCATCGCATTTAGGCTGTCGATAATGTCGGTACCGACCTTCATGCTGTTTTCTACCAGTTTTTCTTCTTCCATGACATGCAGCGTAGCAAGACCAGCGGCCATCGCCATATTGTTTTTGGAGAAGGTGGAACCATGCACGACAGCCCTATCCATACGATTATAAACGGTGTCCATGATGTTCTGGGTCATGGCGACCGCGCCGATTGGAACAAAACCGCCTGACAGGGCTTTGGCCATACAAATCATATCGGGTTTAACGTCCCAGTGATCAATGGCCCAGAATTTTCCGGTACGTCCTAAACCGGTCTGTACTTCATCGGCGACGAACAAGGTCCCATATTTCTTGCATAAGCGCTCGACTTCCGGCAAATAATGATCGTCCGGCACATTAACGCCTTTACCTTGAATGGGTTCGACGACAAAAGCGGCAACATCTTTGTTGCTTAGGGCTTTTTCCAACGCGGCAAGATCGTTAAAAGGAACGGCGATGCAACCGGGCAGCAGTGGGCCAAAACCCTCGCGAAAAATGTCTTCGCCGTTTAATGACAACGAGCCTAGCGTCAGTCCGTGATAGCCGTGTTCGCAAAAGACGATTTTTTCACGTTTGGTGGTATAGCGGGCGAACTTGATCGCCGCTTCGACGGATTCGGTTCCGGAATTGCAAAAGAACATTTTGTTCAGGTTTTCCGGCGTGGTTTTTAGGATTTCCTGCGCCAGCAATCCGCTGAGTACGGACACATCCATTTGTACCAGGTTGGGCAGTTCCAAGGTTAAGGTTTCGGTTAAGGCGCTAATGACGGTCGGGTGATTGCGGCCGATCGCAAACACGCCAAAGCCACTGAGTAAGTCCAGGTATTCTGTACCTTCCTGGTCGTAGAGATATTGTCCGATAGCTTTTTTATAATGGCGATCATAGCCTATGGTCTTTAACACTCTGACCATTTGATTATTTAAATGTTGTTCGTGCAGATCAAATTTATCCGTGCTGTGTTGAGCAAAAAGTTCGGCTATGCTGAATGACATTAGATACCTCAAAAAAAATTAAATGCTTTTGCCGCTGAAAGCAGGCAGGACTATTAAAGAACACATCACTGTGAAAGTAAGGCCTATGGCCAAAAGTAAACCCATGCTGGCCATGCCCTGATGCGCAGTAAAAGCCAAGCTGGAAAAGCTGCATAAGGTTGTTATGGAGCTAAAAATAACGCCTCGGGTCGTGCTGCTTTGCAGTAAATTTTCATTTTTGCCTGTGGAATGGTGCCGGTGCATGATCAGGATGCTGCTATCGATACCCATGCCCAGCAGTAGGGGCAGGGCAATGATATTGGCAAAATTGAATGGATTATCCAGTAATACGTTGGTTGCACCGGTTAACAAAGCGGCAAGCAATAATGGCATGATAACCAATAAGGTTTTTCTGATGCTTCTGTACATCAATAATAATAACATCACAATGGCAATCAAAGCACCACTAAAGGCTTTAATAAATGCCTTGACTACCGCGTCACCGCCAGCCTGATTGAAAATGGGTAGGCCGGTTGTGCTGTTGTTAATTGCCTGTACTTGGGTAACAAATTCTTTTAGATTTTCAGGGTTATTTTGGTCTTTTTCAGGCGTGATCAGGACCCTATACAGACCGTCAGCGCTGACCCAGTGAGCGCTTATGTAGTGCGGTAAATCTTTCAGTCCAAAAGGCATGGCAGTCAGGCTGGTTCTGAGTCGTTCTAGGGTAAACGGCAGTAAACCTAAAATATTTTTTTCGAGTTGTATGTAACTGGCTGTTGGCGTTTGAGTAGCGTCTGTCTGTTTTATGAATGCTTCGATACGCTGATGTAATTGCTCTAAAGTTTGTTGCGGCACGTCAGGGGATTTTTCAATAATCGCTTTTTTCAGTACTTCATTAAATTTAATCAAAGCAGCCTGCTGATTGGTGCTATCAAGGGTGCCGTCAAAATTTTCAAGTTGCCCACCCAGCATCAAATTTAAATCTTCAATAGTATCCAGTTTCTCATTTTGATCTTTAGCAACAAAACTTGCCAAGGTGATGACTTCGTGGACAGATGACAACTGCTCCAGTTGAGAGGTGGTTTTTTCGGCAGTTTCCAGGTTGTTTGTCAATGCAGTTAGGGCAAACGGGGATTCAGTTTTGGATTTTAAGAGTTCTTTAATGGTTGAAACCGATTCGCTGTTTGGGTCTCTGAGATTAATAGGGTTGTTATCAAAGGTAAGGTTTGTCAATACAAAGCAGGCGCCGATGCCCAGCAATATCGAGACGATCTTGATGCTGGTAGCAAAGCGAAAAGGGAAGGTGATGATAAATGCTGAGGATAATGGCGAGCGAATCGGCTTAACATGATTGATCGGTAAGATGCAGAATAAGGCCGGCAATACGGTCAGTGAAATAATCAGGCCGATAAAGATACCGCCGCCCGAAATAATGCCTAATTCAGATACGCCCGCATAATCTGTGGGTATAAACGCAAGAAAACCAATCGCTGTAGACAAGGCGCATAAAAATAATGAAGAGCCGACATCGCGGATACTGACCAGGATAGCTTCGTTATTGGGCAGACCGTTTGCTCTGCCTTCGCGATAATGCAGACAGATATGTATCGCATAATCTACTCCCATGCCGATATACAAACAGGCAAAGGCAATAGAAATGACATTTAAATGCCCCACGCTGATAGCGGCAAACCCGGCGGTTAATATCAAGCCCATAATGAGGGCGAGAGAGGTAGCAATCAGTAGCTTTATTGATCGCAAGGCTATCCATTGAATGACACAGACTAAAATCAGTGACAATAAGCCGGCGAAAGCAGCGCCTTTGCTGACGCTCTCAAGCTCTTCGTGTTCCAGGGCAGTCTCGCCAGTTATTCGTATGCTCAGTGACGGGTTTTCAGCCATGATGGTGCGACTGATTTCTCGCGCTGCCGACAGCGCGACATCGGCAGGCAGTATTTCATCAAAATGCATTTTAGGTTTGGCGATGACGATAGTTCGGTTGAATTTTGTCTGTGCTCCTGCATCCTTATAGTCGTCGGTATTTGGCTTATTTTCAGCCAATATGTTTTGCCAGGACAAATAGAGTGATTGACCGTTTAACTGATTTTTGAGGGTATCGTCGATGGCAATGAGCATCGGATTCAGGTTCATAGGCAGGCTATTGTCATGTCGGTTAAGCGCCTGACCGATAATGCCGAACAGGCCTTCAAGATGATAATTTTGCGCTAGGTGGCCTATAAACGGCTGTGCGTCGGTGAGTTTTTTAGCCAATTTATCCAGATCATTTTGATCGAGATACAGTAAGGACTGCTGTTGGAAAAAGGCATTATCTGTGGGTATATAGACGGAGTCGAAGCGATCTTTGGCATTATCTAACTGTTCGGCAAGCTTGCTTGCAGCTTGAGAGGTTTCTTCGGGTGTTGCGGCATCAACCACAAAAATAATAGTGTTGGCATCCTGAGGAAATGCCTGATTTAAACGGGCCTGATTTTTCTGGAAAGGCAAGTCGGGAGACAACATTTCAGCGGTGTTGGTGTTAATCTCCAGGTTTTTAATAGTGTAGGGCAAGGTTGCGCCGCACAGCAATAGTGATAGCAATAACAGCGTCCACGGACAGCGCATGATTTGTCGTTCGCACCAGCTAATAAGGGTATTGAAAAAGGATGACATACTGCTTAATTAGCCTTGGCTTGGTGCGGTTACATGATTGAGTTGCTTAGCAATCAATTTTAACGTGTTTTTTGCGGCATTGAAATGCAGGCCAAGTTTTATCAGTCCTGGTAATTCAGTAGGGTGTCGTGCGATATATAATAATAATTTACTCAAAACGATGTCGCCGCCATTATTAAGCGCGTGATTGATGGCTTTGGGTAAATCCATACTGACTGGATCGGCAATGGCTCGAAGCGCTAAAAAAGGCAAGCTATTTTGTCTGGCAACTTTGGCTATAGCGACAGTTTCCATGTCCAACGCAATGGCACCAGTTTGGGCATAGAGATGTTTTTTATCTTGGGTGGTAGCGACGATGGTGTTGCTTTCAACTAAGCTGCCGATATGGACTTTGAGCGTGCTTGAAAGTAGATTTTTGGTGTAACTGTGCCAAGCAGAGTGAATGGCAAGTTGAGTGTTGTTGGCATCTATTAAGTTATCTGCCAAGATCAGATCGCCAGGTTTTAATGTTTCACTGAGGGCCGCAGCGCAACCCCAGCTGATTAAACGGGTTGCGCCTTGTGCAAGCAATAACTCGGATGCGGCCTGTGCATTGTTGGCACCGGTGCCGGAATAAGCGAGAACGATAGCGTCGCTAATAAAAACACAGCCGCCCTTATCAATCTTTTTTGAAGTTAGGGTGCTGAGTTCTTCCGGTAAAGCAACAACAATGCCGGTGATCAATTTTTATCGCCAGGGACGGCGTGTATGCTGCTTGTAAGGACGATCGGCCGGTCGCCTTTGAGCTCGTTACGGTAACGCGCTAATGCCCAAAGCGGAAAGAACTTGTCGTAACCGTGGTATTTAAGATAAAAAACTTTAGGAAAGCCGGGCGCGGTAAAACATTCATCATTCCATACGCCGTCAGCTTGCTGGTTGCGCAAGATAAAATCGATACCTGCTTTTACTTCGGGGCTGTGCGCCTCGCCAGCAGCCATGAGTCCTAAGACAGCCCAGGCCGTTTGGAATGCGGTGCTAAAGTGATGTTTTCCACTATGGTTGGTATCGTGATAGCTGTAGTTGTCTTCGCCCCAGCCGCCATCGCCACGTTGTACGCTTTTTAGCCAGGCTGCGGCTTTGGTATACAGCGGATCGCTTTTTGGTAGGCTGGTTTGCTCGAGTCCAAGTAATGCCGACCATGTGCCGTAGATGTAGTTGGTGCCCCAGCGACCAAACCAGGAACCATCTTGTTCTTGCTCACTGCGGATATAGTCGATAGTGCGCTCTAACGCAGGCAAATATTCATCGTGATTTTGAGCCACTCTAGCCATCAGCATGGCACAGCGTGCGCTGACATCGGATGTCGGCGGATCTAATAACGCGCCATGATCGGCAAAGGGAATTTCGTTCAAATAATAGTAGGTATTATCGACATCGAATGCGCCGTAACCGCCGTTTTTAGACTGCATGCCGACTATCCATCGGGTTGCCTGATGTATCGATTCATCCAGATGCGGCAGGTTCGATTCCGCCATGGCGAAGGCAACAATCGCTGTGTCATCGACATCGGGATAATGCGGGTTCTCAAATTGAAATGCCCAGCCGCCGCCTGCTAAATCAGGCTTGGAGGTTCTCCAATCACCCGGTTCATCGGACAGTTGCTTGCTTTTAAGCCAATCGTAGGCGCGAGTCAGGCTTTGACTGTTACCTATCTTGTCAGATTCCTGTAAAGCCAGTGCGGCAAGGGCTGTATCCCAAACCGGCGATAAGCACGGTTGGCAGTAGGCATCATGCTCATTAATGACCAATAATTTGTCGATGGCTTTACGTGCGGTGACGATCATTTCATCATCTTTGGGTATGCCCAGCAACAGCAAGGCTTCATAAGCGGCCATCATGGCGGGAGAAATTCCACCCAGGCCATCTTCGCCATTTAGGCGTTCGATAATCCAGTCTTTGGCTTTTTCGATGGCAAGATTGTGCAGTTTTTTGGGGATTAACGTGCGTGTTGCTTTGCCCAGTTTATCCAAACCTAGAAAAATCTTATTTAATGCCGTTCTTTCCGGAAAGTAGTGTTGTTCTTCGTCCGGATGGGTGGTGAATAGTTCTAGTATAGTAATGTTGTTTGGATTTTTTGCGGTCGCTTTTAAGGTGCAAAGAATAAACAGCGGTACCATAACCGTTCTGGACCAGTAGGATACTTTATCCAAATGGAAGGGAAACCAGCTGGGAAATAGCATGATTTCGACAGGAATATACGGAACGCCGCGCCAGGGTAATTGCTTAAAGGTTGCCAGTGCAATACGGGTAAACACATTGGCTTTTGCCGCACCACCTTGGTTGAGGATGTAATCTCTTAATCGGATCATGTGCGGTGCGTCGATAGCATCGCCCGCCATTTTCAAGGCGAAATAGGCCTTGACGCTGCAACTAAGGTCGCCCGCGCCGCCGGTAAACAGCGGATAGCTGCCATTTTCAGCTTGACGAGATCTTAGGTAGTTGGCGATTTTGGCCTGTAGCGGTTTATCAATTTCACCCAGGTAGTGCATCATCAAGATGTATTCTGACGGGATAGAGCAGTCTGCCTCCAATTCGAATACCCAATAGCCGTCTTTGTCCTGCAGGCTTAGTAATTTATCCTGTGCTTTGTTGATGGCCCGATTAAGATCAGCTGTGTAGTGATTAACGGTATTCGAGGCGCTCGAAATAGTGCCGGTATTTATCGCTGAATTTTCTTCGTTAAACATAGGTTGCGTCCTTAAAGGTTTGTCTTGGCTTTTGAGGATGGTGTTGAATATGTCCAGTCGGGTGTTTTGAGTTCGCGACTTGTTACATTGAAAAGCAAACTAAGCAGGGTGTTGCTGCGTCCGGTTAATCGGGTCGCAAGAATAGTCGCCTTAACACTGTTGCGAGTAATTTTTACTTGGTTGGAATTGTGAAAATCCAGATTTTGTTTGATCTTTTTTAAGGTCAAAATGGCCATTCCTAACGCCCAAAGACAGAAGTTGCGGAGGCCGGTTTCATGAGTAGGAAGCAACTGTGTGTACTTCAGCGCGTTCTGTAAATGATGGTGAGCGATGCTGATTAAGTGCTCCAAACCTGCTCTGAAGTTTTCTGAATGGGTTTCCGGTGTCAGGTTTTTAAGATCGAACCCTGTTTCGGTAAAAATATCCTGCGGTAACCAGCAAACGCCACGTTCTGCATCATCCCATATATCTTTTAATATGTTGGTCATTTGCAGACCCTGGCCAAAAGACACCGACAGACTAAGCAGTTCGTCTTTGTGTTGAGCAATTTCCGGCGAGTAATGGCAAAAAAGCTTGGCCAGCATTTCGCCTACGCAACCGGCAACGTAATAGCAATATCTGTCCATATCGGCGAGTGTTTCAAGACCGCCATGCAGATCCATGGCCTGAAAGATTGGCATACCTTCGGCCATGGTTTCTACGCAAGTAGCCAATGCTTCGATTTGATCGGGGTCGAGTTTATGAGTAATTTGAATAACGCGTGGCAATACATGAATTAAGGCGTGCTCGGCAGGAATGGTTTGCTCAGAAAGCAGCGGTGCAAGTTCTACAGCAAACGGTTCTGAATTGTTTCCGGTTTTTACGACATGAATAAACTCTGAGCAAAAATATTTTTTTTGTTCAGGGGATAGGGAAACTTCATCTTCTATAGTGTCGACAATGCGACATAACAAATAGGCGTTAGCGACTGCGCCGTATAATTTTTCCGGCAACTGTGGAATAGTCAGTGCAAATGTTCTGGAGACGCCTTCAAGTAATAATGCCTGAAATTCATCGTCAGAACATTTGCTGAGTGATTTTGGATTATCCAAGGATATTTGAGTTTCACTCATGATATTTTTGCTGTCGACCTATAAGGTAAAATTAAGTTGATTAATAACAATAATAGACTGTTTGTTGGTATTTTGCAAAGCAATGTTGTTTTGTTGCAAATACGCACACCCTGTAATTCAGTAAAGAAGTTTATTGCTAATTAAAATAGTAAGTTATTGGTATTTTTCGCGTATTTGTGTGGGCAGTATGCGGTTGCGCTCTGTGTGCTCGATCTACGCATGCGCACTATAAAACTGGAGTCATCAGTTAAAAGATAGTATTCTAGTCAGTAATAGATAAACGGTTGTATTATATAATAGCTTTGTGTGTATTACCTGATTTTTGTTGTGTAAATGCAGTAGGCGTTTGTATTATATTAAGTGTTTTTTAGTTGTTGTTTTATTGATACAAGCTTATCGTCTTGTAGTGTATGTGCTTTCAGGGCGTTCATTTTTATGTGAGCGTCATTAAATTTATCGAAGTTTTTTTTGGAGGGTTTGCTCGTGGGAGTTCCTTTACGTCAGCAGTTAGCCGTAGGTAGTTATTTAATTAAGCAAAAGTTGAAAGGGGTAAAAAAATATCCTTTGGTGCTAATGCTTGAGCCTTTGTTCCGTTGTAATTTGGCCTGTGCAGGCTGCGGTAAAATCGATTATCCCGATGATATTCTCGATCAGCGCCTTTCATTTGAAGAGTGTATGCAGGCGGTTGACGAATGTGATGCACCGATGGTGTCCATTCCCGGTGGTGAACCGCTTATACATAAAGAAATGCCGCAAATCGTTGCGGGTATCATCGAGCGGAAAAAATTCGTTTATCTGTGTACTAATGCACTGTTGTTGAAAAAGAGAATTGACGACTATACACCATCCCCGTATCTGACATTTTCAATTCATTTGGATGGCATGCAGGAAAGGCATGATACGTCCGTTTGTCAGGAAGGTGTTTTTGATCGAGCCGTTGAAGCCATAAAATTGGCGCTGGAAAAAGGCTTTAGGGTCAACGTAAACTGTACTCTGTTTCAAGGTGAAAACTCTCAAGAAGTTGCCGATTTTCTGGATTATGCGATGGAACTTGGTGTCGAGGGTGTGACGATTGCGCCTGGCTTCAGTTATGAACATGCGCCCCAGCAGGATGTGTTTATTAAAGGTAGTGATGTTAAGGATTTATTCCGGGGTATTTTTAGAATTGGTAAAAAACGCAACTGGAAGTTAAACCATTCATCGTTGTACCTTGATTTTTTGGCAGGTAACCAAAGTTATGATTGTACCCCCTGGGGTAATCCGACTCGTAACGTATTCGGCTGGCAAAAACCTTGTTACTTGCTAGCTGATGAAGGTTATGTTTCAAGTTTTCAGGAGCTTCTGGAGACTACGCCCTGGGAAAAATACGGTACAGTTAACAATCCTAAGTGTGCTAGCTGTATGGCGCATTGCGGTTATGAAGCGACAGCAGTTGAAGATATGCTAAGTCATCCGTTGAAGGCCTTATGGACGTCCATTAGGGGGCCAAAAACCGAGGGCGCAATGGTGCCTGTGCCTGCTCCCGAGTATGCAAAAGAAGAACGGGCATCATCAACCATTGCAGGAATTCCTGTGAGAGTAGAGATTGCCGATTAAAATTTATTTAGGCGAAAGGCTAGGGGGATGGTTTTTTTACCCTTCGCCTTTGATCTTGTGCCTAATTTAAATTGGTTTTTTCGAGGTTTTTTAATTATGATTTTAAAAAAAATGAAGTTAGCTGTTGTTTTCATGTTTGTTTTGTTTGGGGCAATGAATGCTTTTGCTCTGGATGAAGGCGACGCAACTGCAAAACAAGTTGTAGAAGAATTTCAGTCCGAGCTTATTGATGTGATGAAAGACGGCAAGAAATTGGGCTATGCCGGAAGATATGAGAAACTGAAGAACCCTGTTTCCAACAGCCACGAATTGACAAAAATTGCCCGTATTGTGGTCGGTAAGGAGTGGGAGAAGTTATCCGAAGAGCAACAACAGAAGCTGGTCGATGTCTTCAGTCAGTTGAGTATTGCCTCTTATGCGCATAACTTTAAGGATTATTCGGGGGAATCATTCGTATTCGATTCGGAAGAAGAAACAACAAGAGGCGGTGTTGTTGTGCATTCTCACCTTCTTATTCCTGGTGACAAGCCGGTTAAGTTTGATTACATGTTAAAGGAGAAGGGCAATAGCTGGCGTATCATTAATATAATCGCTAACGGTGTCAGCGATTTGGCCTTGAAAAGATCAGAATATACGACTATTTTGCAGCGTGAAGGTTTTGATGTATTAATAACCAAGATTAACGAAAAAATTAATAATTATTCAAAACAATAGGTTTCATGCCGATGAATAGACTACACAAAGGCAGTCGTAGCGTTAAAATGCAACATACATTCTCAGGGGTGTTGATTGTCGTTGTGCTCACTCTGGGTGGGTGTGCAACAACAGGTGATGTTGCACACCAAACTGTAGTGAGCAACACCGATCCCTATGAAAACATGAATAGAAAGATATTTGGTTTTAACGATAGCGTCGATAATTATGTCGCCAAACCTGTTTCAACTGCCTATAAGTGGATAACTCCGCAGTTCATGCAAACGGGTGTATTCAACTTCTTTAATAATCTGAAAAATGTAAATGTGGTTATTAATGATGTTTTACAGGCTAAATTTTCACAAGGCGCTGAAGATACCGGACGTTTTGCTATCAATTCAACAATAGGTCTGGGTGGTCTGGTTGATGTGGCCAAGCATGTGGGACTGGAGCAAAATGAGGAGGATTTTGATCAGACCCTGGCGGTATGGGGTGTGCCTCAAGGCTCTTATTTAGTGCTACCTATTCTGGGGCCGTCAACTGCGCGTGGTATTCCAGGAGCGGTATTTGATACGGCGGCAAATCCGGTCACTTATATAGGTATGCCTGTGCAATTGTTGTCTATGCTGAATGCCAGAGCTAGTGCGGAAGGGGCGTTAAAATTCATAGATGAAGCTGCGTTAGACCCTTATGTATTTACGCGTGAATCTTTTTTGCAGTGGCGTAATAATCTGGCTACGGATGGCAAGGCGGAGGCCTCGTTCGATATAGATGATTTTGAAAATGAGTCGCTTGACGGCGATAATAGCGCGTCTTTTGCTGATGCTAATACAGACAAACCAGGTATTGCTCTGCGCCTAGACGAAAAGACTCAAAAAATTGAGCAAGTCTCGTCTTCATTTAGCAGTGTCACCCAATCATTTGATGCTACTGCAAAATCATTTGAAGAAGCCGGTAACAAGCTGGATAAACTGGAAACATTAAAAAGACGTAGATAAAGAAGGCGAAAGGTGAAGAGCGGGCGTGTTGAATCGCCTTGTGTCTTTTATCTTTCGCCTTTCGCCTGATTTCGACTAATAATGTAATAAAGAATGAACTTCGTAATCCTTTAGTTTTTCCCTTCCTTTTAGAAAATCCAACTCCACCACAAAGGCGCAAGCCTCTACCTTTGCACCCAATTGTTCAACTAATTCACAGCTTGCTTTTGCCGTTCCGCCGGAAGCCAGTAGGTCATCAATCAGTAAAACATGGTCGTTCGCATCAAAAGCGTCGATATGCGCCTCTAGTGTGGCTGAACCATATTCAAGGTCATACGAGACACTTTGCACATCGTAAGGCAGTTTTCCCGGCTTTCTCAATGGCACAAACGGAAGCCCCAATTCCCAAGCAACCAGAGAGCCGAAAATAAAACCGCGTGCTTCCATTCCTGCAACTGCGGTGATATTTCTGCCTAAAAAAGGTTGTAGTAGTTGATGGACGGAAAGTCTTAGTGTCGCAGGGTCCTTTACCAGTGGTGTAATATCCTTGAAGATAATGCCTGGTTTCGGAAAGTCGGGGATGTCGCGGATTTTATCTCTTAATCGGTTCATTATTTTAATGGGTAGGTATTTAAAGTAAAAACGGTTTTGTCGATTGCCTTGCTTTATTTTAGTTTTACCAAGGTAAAGCTGGGGGAATCAGGCGTTCAGGCTTTGTCTGTTCGCAAGCAGAGCTTGTACTCCGTCTGTCATAGTCTATTCACGCTACCCCGTTTTAATTGGATAGCCTGTCTTCTGTATTGCTGCAAACTTTTTTGTTATGTAGGCTTGATTTAGGCAAGTTAGTTTAATTAAAAATAGCTTCGAAAGAATAGCCGTTGCATTCCAGGATTTCTTTCATTTTTTTTAAGCCATCCATTTGGATTTGTCTGACACGTTCTCGGGTTACGCCCAGTTCTTGAGCAACCTGTTCAAGGGTAGAGTCTTCATAACCGCAAAGCCCATAACGGCGACAAATAACTTCACGTTGTTTTTCAGAAAGTTGAAGTACCCATTTCGCAATGTTATGTCTAATGCCGTCTTCTTGTATTTTTTCAGCGGGTGATAAACTATTGCTATCAGAAATCGACTCTACCAAAGGTTTATTAAAATCCTTGCCGGTCGGCATATCTATTGATGAAACCCGCTCGTTAAGTTTAAGCATTTTTGCAATTTTATGAGCTGGTATGTCCAGATGAGCTGCAATATCTTCGGCATTAGGTTCATGATCGAGTAACGGTGCTAAATGACGCTGAACTTTAAGATACGTGTTCATTTCCTTGACAACATGAATCGGCAAACGGATAGTTCGCGTTTGATTCATAATGGCCCGTTCGATAGTTTGCCTGATCCACCAAGTGGCATAGGTTGAAAATCTAAAACCTCTTTCAGGATCAAATTTTTCAACGGCGCGCATCAAGCCAAGATTGCCCTCCTCAATCAAATCCAGCAGTGGCAAGCCTCTATTTAGGTAGCGACGGGAAATTTTAACGACTAAGCGTAAATTACTTTCGATCATGATTTTGCGGGCAGCTTCATCGCCTAGCAAAGCTCTGGATCCATAAAATTTTTCTTGGTCGGCAGTCAGTAATGGTGAGTGAGATAGTTCGTTTAAATAAACACGTGTCGCATCCATGCTCTTATCTTGCAGCGAGGCATGGGTAATTACCGGATCAATATCCGCTGTTTCAGCGATAGCTGAATTTTTCTGGGGTTCATCGTCAAAAGACAAATCATCATCAAATAATAGACCAACATCATCGTCCAATAGCTCAACTAATTCTGCCTTCATGATAACCTCTACAGTGTTCGACCAAAAAAGCCGAAATGGTTTTATTATTTGCCCGGTAAAAAGTTAAGTGGATTCACCGGTTTTCCGTTTTTTCTTATTTCAAAATGCAGCGAGGCTTGGTTTGATTTAGCGGAGTTTGATTGTGCTTGACCTGCTTTTGCAATAACCTCGCCTTTGTCCACCGTATGCCCCTCTGTAACAAGCAGTTGGCTGTTATTGGCATAAGCGCTTAAATACAAATTGTTGTGTTTGATAATAAGCAAATTACCGTAGCCAATGAGGCCTTGTCCGCTATAGACAACTTTACCTGCTTCAGCCGCATTGACGTCCTGCCCTGTTTTTCCGGCTATATCAATACCTTTGTTATGAGCTGGAGAGAAATATTTTAAAATCTTTCCTTTGATTGGCCATTGAAAGTTTAACTTTAACATGACTGCATTATCAATTGAAATAATTGATTTTTTTTGTGGACTACTTCCGTTTTTTTCAGTGATATTATTAAAAAGTTGGCTTTTATATGGCGGGTTGTCAGTTAGATTGGTTTTTTTATTTAATGGAATAACAGTTTTTTTCTGCGGACTGATCCTGTTTGCTGCAGTTGCTGCGACGATGATTTGTTTTATCTTTGATTGTGTTTCCTCATCGACGTGATTATGCATGGGCTTGTTGCCCAAGTTCGGATCGGAGAGTCTTATTTTTTGATCTATTTCTATCGTATAAGGGGGGGTGATCCGGTTCCATTGCGCTAATTGCCGATAATTTATGTCATAAATTAGACTTATTGCGTATAAGGTGTCACCTTTTTTTACCGGGTGATATTTTGTATTGTCTTTTGCAATATCAGGCGTATTTGTGGTTACAGGGGCATAGTTTTGCGGTAATACCGTACAGCTATCCACTAAAGCCAGCAATATGACGATAAAAACAAGCTTTGAATTAGCGAATCTCATAGAAGGTTATTTTTTTAATAAAAGCTTTTTAGCTAGATTTATTTTTGCAGCTAAATAGTTTGATCCGCCACGATCAGGATGGATCTTTTGCATGAGTTTACGATGAGCGGCAATAATTTCAGCTTCCGATGCGCCTTTCTTCAAATCCAACACTTCATAGGCTTCTTCAATCGACATATTACCTTGAGAAGTTTCTTTATTGGGTCGTTGCGATGTGTTTTGTTTTGCAGAATTAAATTGTGACCATAGTCGATGAAAATAGGGCGCATAACGTAACAATGTTGGCATTAAGCGGAGTATAAAAGCAATAGCCACACCTGTTAGAGCAAAAAGCCAGTTCAAGCGACCGGTTACGGTTAAATAAAGTACAACCAGTCCTGTAACCCATAGAAACAAAAACTTAGTATAACGAGCTAATACAGCTGGAGAGGTTTTTAAAAACGCACGTACGCCAAAAAATGCAATGATGATTAATATCAACATCAGGTAAAGTCGAATCAAGGTTTACTCCTGGATGAATGATCTGTTTAAGGCCGCTCGCAAGGTTTTTTTCCATACCTAGATCTCTGTAGTGCCATGGATGATGCCAATTCGGTAAGACTTGTTAGAGCAGTTACGCCTAGGTATCCATAGTATTTGAATAAATAATACCTTAAAATATGACATCTTATGATAACAATTTAATGTGGGTTGATATGTTAAATGTCAAAGTTTTAGTTCTGGGTTTTGCCGCCGCCAGCGGAACCGGTAAAACCACGTTATTGACCCAATTGATTCCGATTTTAAAACAAAGCGGTTTGCGCATCGGCTTGATTAAGCATAGTCATCATAATTTTGACATTGACCAGTCAGGAAAAGATAGTTTTCGCTTGCGTGAAGCCGGAGCCTCGCCAGTTATGCTGGTATCCCGGTATCGGCGGGCGATTATTACCGAATTGGTCCCGGAACAAGAGCCCCGCTTGGAGGATCAGTTAAAACAATTCGATCAAGTTGAACTGGATCTGATTTTGGTGGAAGGCTTTAAGTCGGAAAAATTTCCTAAAATTGAATTGCATCGATCTGTGCTTGAACAACCCTTACTTTATCCCAATGATCCGGACATCATCGCAATAGCGACCGATGTGGCGCTAAAAACGCCAGATTATTTGATGCAATTGGAATTGAATCATCCAGAAATGATTGCCGAATTTATCCAAAACCATGTGATGAAAAACTATGCTCGACTCATGTAGCCAAGAATCCAGACCGTTATTGCCTATTGAAAACGCGCTGGATAGCATCAAAGCCGCTATACAACCGGTAAGCGGTACAGAAAAACTGACCTTAAAAAATGCCTTGGGCCGAGTGCTGGCCGAATCGGTTTATTCACCGATCAATATTCCCCGTGACAGGAATGCAGCGATGGATGGCTATGCGTTTTCCAGTTGCGACAGGGTTGATGGGCAGGCGTTCATGCTAGCTTTAGTAGGGACCTCCTGGGCTGGACGGCCATTTCAAGGTCAGTTGCAAGCCGGTCAGTGCGTCAGGATTTTTACCGGAGCAGTCGTGCCGGAACAGGCCGACTCAGTCATTATGCAGGAACAGGTACAGGTTCATGAGCAAAGTGTCTATTTTCCGGCGAACACCCGAGTGCTGCAAAATATCCGGGAAATCGGCGAAGACGTAAATGAAGGCTGTTATTTACTAGCGCAGCCCAAAAAACTAACAGCGGTTGATCTGGGTTTGCTGGCTTCTGCCGGTGTTGATCAGGTTACCGTTAAACGACAGGTAAAAATCGCCCATTTTTCTACCGGTGATGAACTGACCGCATTAGGTCGGCCGCTGGAACCAGGGAAAATCTACGACAGCAATCGTATTATGTTGGGCGGATTATTGGCAGGTCCCGGTTACAGTGTCACTGATTTAGGCGTTATTCCCGATAATAAACAACTGCTTGAAGACAGCTTTATTGAAGCATCTAAGCACCATGATGTGATCATAACCACCGGCGGCGCTTCAGTCGGTGAGGCCGATTATGTCAAAGAAATCCTGCAAAACTGTGGGAAAGTCAATTTTTGGAAAATGGCGATAAAACCCGGAAAACCCTTGGCTTTCGGTAAGATAGGGCAATGTCATTTTTTTGGTTTGCCCGGCAATCCGGTTGCCGTAGTGGTAACCTATCAGCAGATAGTGGCTCCCGCGCTTAGGCAGCTTTCCGGGGCTCCGCCTGCCAAACCGTTAAGATTGACTGCGACCTGTATCACCGCTTTAAAGAAAGCTCCTGGACGACAGGAATATCAGCGTGGCATCCTCAGTCAAGATGAGTGTGGCGAGTTTTTTGTCGCCACAGCGGGGCGGCAGGGTTCAAATATCCTCAGTTCTATGAGTCAGAGTGACTGCTATATCGTCTTGCCAAGAGAGTGTGCTGGCGTACCAGCAGGCGACAAGGTCATTGTTGAGCCGTTTAGTTTGTTGATATAGCGGCTTACTGAGGCAAGACGTAAAAATAAACCGCTACTTTTGTAGGATGTGCTGAACGGCAGTGAAGCACATCCTACGGGGGTATTTTATTTATTGCGAGTTACCTAACCACTGTTTACCGTTAGACTTTTTTAACAAACTCTGACTTTAGTTTCATTGCACCAATACCTT
Source organism: Methylobacter sp. (assembly GCA_030653985.1). Lineage (GTDB taxonomy): Bacteria > Pseudomonadota > Gammaproteobacteria > Methylococcales > Methylomonadaceae > Methylobacter_A. The sequence goes on from JAURYJ010000007.1 coordinate 21,064, forward strand.
CGATTCTGCAGTCAATATCATGATCACCGTCGACCAGACGGATGATTTTGACTTTAGTGCCGACTTTGACAACCGATGACGACCCTTTGACCTTAAGGTCTTTGATGACGGTTACATTATCGCCGTCTTGCAACACGTTGCCGTTTGCGTCCTTAACGATACGGATATCGGCGTTGTCTTCGGCGGTCCCAGCTTGTGGCCATTCGTGTGCACATTCAGGGCAGACATACATAAGATCGTCTTCGTAGGTGAATTCTGAGCCGCATGCAGGACATTTTGGGAGCTTATTCATTGTTTTCCTTAATGTAGGTTTGTCTCAACCTTGTGGGATACAAAGTATATTGAGGCGACATAATGCCAGATTCAGGCGGTTATTGTCTATTTCACCAGGAGCTATGCCTATTCGGGACGCGCTTTAATTTACCCGATCGACTTTAACCAAAATATGCATCCGGCTTTCGCCAACCTGACGGGTATTAACAAATGCACCGCTTGAACTGTTGTTACTGTTTCCGCCAACTCCCCCGAGTTCTACCCATTCGCCCAGATTGATCCTGAGTGTCGATTGCGCATTTTGGGTTTCGATCTGGCCTTGATTATTCAGTTTATCCGACCAGGGCGATATGTTAAGAATGACTTGCTGTCCGGCCAGTCTGGGGACTACCGAAAAACCGGTGGTCGCTTCGGTAAGTTCGGTTGCCGTGGCGTAACCATAACGGGAAGAATATTGACTTGGATAAACATTGCCCGCTTTAATATGAGCCGCGACGCCTTCCATAGTTCGAATGGTCTGGGTGTTTTGATCGGCGTTCTTCTCTTGGGTCTGATAAAAATGACCGCCTATTCTGCCGCCGGATCTTGACGGATCAGCCGGGATATTCAGCTGCACCCTGGCGGCCGCGTTAAGTTCATCGGCGGTAGTCTGTTTGCTTTGCCTGACGGTGATGATTAGATTGCTTTGGCGCACATCCAATTGCCTGACGATGGCTTTGATTTCAGCCAATTTGTCAGGTGTGGTCTTGACTAATAAATTAGAACCGTTGTCAATCAATTGGGCGGTGTTGCCTAATAATGGAGCAAGCAACGGCAGTATTTCGAATGCCGGTCGATTGCTTAAGGGAATGACTTCAATAATGGCGTCAGCGGCAAAAACGCTATTGCCTAGCAGGCTGATGAAAATCAGTGCTAAAAGTTTTTTCAAGGGGAAGCTCCGGTACAGGTAACCATGAGTCTCTATGGTATAACGTTGTGAGTGCCATTCGACATTCTTTTTTTATGCTGGTTTTGGCGATTTGATGTCGGCTTCCGACAGTGGATTCTGCTAGCCTATCGCCAATTTGCGCGAGTCGGGCGACATGCTGAAAGTCCTGGGGAAAAATCTGTCGGTAAAAACGACCTATCTAACCTATTTTCTGGCAATTGTCGGGTAATAATGGTTTTGAGTTAATCACCAGCAACTGATAGTTGCGCTTATAATAAGCGCTCCAACGTAAACGACTATCGGCTACTCAACTAATGACTTCACCGGGCAAAAAACCACTCATTATCGTCATCGGCATTGCGTTGATGGTTGCCGTTTATTTGTTCACCAAACAGCCTGAATTTGTTGATGTTGAAATCATCACCCTTGAGCAAGGCGAGGTGAGGGCGACGGTATCCAATACCCGCGTCGGTACGGTTAAAGCCTGTCGGCGCGCCTATCTGGCACCGGCAACAGGCGGTCAGGTTGCCGAGTTGCATGTCAAGGAAGGCGACATTGTCAAACAACACCAGTTACTGCTGGAGGTCTGGAATAAGGACCTGAAAGCGCAGGTCAAACTGCAGGAAGCACAAATCAGGGCTAACCGGGCATCAGCGGAACAAGCTTGTCAGCTTGGGGCTGGCGCTGAACGCGAGGCTGATCGTTTGTCACGGTTGCAAAAATTCGATCATATTGTCTCTGAAGAGCAGGTCGATATTAAAGCGACCGGCGCACGTGCCAAACGTGCATCCTGCAATGCCGCTCTTGAGGCTATCGCCGTTAGTCAGGCCAATCGCGACGCGGTTCAGGCCGCTGTCGAACGCACCCTGATTCTCGCGCCTTTCGACGGCACCGTGGCTGAAATCAATGCCGAGCAGGGAGAATTCATCACGCCATCGCCGCCCGGCATTCCGACTTTGCCCGCCATCGACTTGCTGGATGTCAGTTGTTTGTATGTGTCAGCGCCGATTGATGAAGTGGACGCGCCGCAGATAAAAACCGGCATGAGCGCCTGCGTGTCGCTGGATGCCTTTACCGATAAACGCTGTTCCGGTACGGTAAGCCGCATCGCGCCTTATGTGCTGGAAAAAGAAAAACAGGCGCGCACCGTCGAAGTTGAAGTTAAATTAACCGATCCGAAAGATCTTAAAGATTTGCTACCTGGCTACAGCGCCGATATTGAAGTGTTGTTAGCCAGTAAAGCTCAGGCGCTCAGGGTGCCTGCCGAGGCAGTGCTGGAAAATAACCGGGTTTTAGTGATGCAGGCGAACGGCTTGCTGGAAGAGCGTAGCTTTAAGCCGGGTCTGGCTAACTGGAATACCGTGGAAGTGCTGTCTGGTCTGAATGTCGGCGATAAAGTCGTGTTGTCGGTAGGTCGTGATGGCGTGGTGGCAGGCGCTTATGCCCGTGTACAAAAATGATCCGGCTGGAACATATCCACCGCTATTTTCAGGTAGGCGAGCAGACCGTTCATGCCTTGAATGACATTAATGTCATTATTGAAAAAGGCGAATATGTATCGGTGATGGGGCCGTCAGGTTCCGGAAAATCGACCTTATTAAATGTCATCGCCTTGCTTGATCAGCCCAGCTCAGGCCGGTATCTGTTAAATGATCAGCCGGTTACCCAACTTAGTGACGACGAACTTGCCAAAGTTCGCCGCGAAAACATCGGTTTTGTGTTCCAGTTTTTTCATTTGATCCCGCGTTTATCGGCGGCGGAGAACATTGAAATACCGATGATACTGGCAGGCGTAGCGGTTAAGGAACGCAAACAACGGGTACTGGAGGCGCTGACATCGGTCAGTCTGCAAGATCGGGCTCACCATAGGCCGGATCAGCTTTCCGGCGGACAGCTACAGCGCGTCGCGATTGCCAGGGCCATGATTATGCGCCCTGCGATTTTATTGGCGGACGAGCCGACCGGTAATCTTGACAGCAAATCCGGCAAGGAAATTATCGAGTTGCTGGAAGGGCTTAATCGGCAGGGAGTGACATTGGTGATTATTACCCATGATCAGAATGTGGGCGACCGAGCGCGCCGCAAAATCCGTATTGTCGATGGGCAACTCAGTTAACCCGTGTTCATCGTATGTATACACTGCGGTTGCCCTGTTTTCCATTATAACGGTAGCGATGTCGAGTCATTACGCCGAATCAGGATAGATCATGTTCATTAGAGACACGTTAACCCAAGCCTTAGGTGCCATCAGCACTCAGCGCTTACGTGCGGGATTGATTATTCTGGCAATAAGCATCGGTATTGCTTCGGTTTCGGTGTTAACTGCCTTGGGCGAAAGCGCTCGCCGTTATATAGTTAACGAGTTTGAAGCCTTGGGCACGAACCTGGTTATCGTGTTGCCGGGGCGCACCGAAACCCTAGGCGGACAGCCGCCGTTATTCGGCGAAACACCCAGAGATCTGACGCTGGAAGATGCCGAGGCTTTATTACGCAGTCGTCATATTGCCGCCATCGCGCCGCTAACCGTGGGTTCTGCGCCCGTTTCAGCGCAAGGACTGGAGCGCGAAACCACTGTTTTGGGTTCGACGCATGCACTAAGACGGGTGCGTCGTTTGACCATGGCGCAAGGCAGTTTTTTGCCCCAAACCGAGATCGATAAAACTCTATCGGTGTGCGTGATCGGCCAAACTATACGTAATGAACTGTTTGCCAAACAACCGGCGCTGGGGCAATGGCTGCGCATTAACGACCGGCGTTTTCGGGTGATCGGCGTGCTGGCGTCGGAAGGGCAATCGGTCGGCATCGATTTTGACGAAATTGTGATCATACCGGTGGCTTCGGCACAGGCCTTGTTTGATACTCATTCGTTATTCAGGATTCTGGTTGAAGCCAAATCCAAACCGGACATGTACCAGGCGGTCGATGAAATCAGGGGCATCATCAAGGCCCGCCATGAAGGCGAAGACGATGTGACACTGATTACTCAGGATAGCGTGGTCAGCACCTTCGATAAAATATTGACCGCATTGACCCTGACCGTAGCCGGTATCGCTGGAATCAGTTTGCTAGTAGCGGGTGTTTTGGTGATGAATGTAATGCTGGTCAGCGTCACACAACGTACTGCCGAAATCGGTTTACTGAAAGCCTTGGGCGCAACCAAAAGACAGTTGCTATGGCTATTTTTGGCCGAGGCGGCGATATTGTCGCTGGCTGGCGCGTTTCTGGGCGTGATCTTAGGATACGTAACCCTGGCAATTTTGCAGGCTTTTTACCCGGATTTTCCTATGGAGCTGCCGGGCTGGGCATTGCTGGCCGCCTTGGCAGTTTCGTTAATGACTGGCTTGCTGTTCGGTGTATTACCGGCCAGAAAAGCGGCCAATCTTGATCCTATTGTTGCATTGGCAAAGCGGTAAACTTATGCATTACATTGATCTTATCTTATTGTCATATCGGACGGTTATCAGCCACAAACTGCGTTCGGCACTGACCGCATTGGGTCTGATTATTGGTATTGCGGCGGTGGTGGTATTAACGTCTATCGGTCGCGGCATTCATACCTTTGTGCTGGCAGAGTTCACTCAGTTTGGCACTAATTTGATCAGCATTCATCCCGGAAAAAAGACCACTTTCGGTGTGTCTGGCGCTACCATAAGCACCGTTAGACCCCTGGTTATCGCCGACGCGGTTAGCTTAAGAAATCGACGAAATATCATTGCCGTATCCCCGATGGTGCAAGGTAATGCACAAATTAAAGCCGGAAAAATGCAGCGACGCACCAACGTGCTTGGGGTCGGTTCTGCGGTGCCGGAGATTTGGAAAATCAAGGTCATCAGCGGACGTTTTTTACCGGAAGAAGAAAGCAATCCGCGCGCCTTTGCGGTGCTGGGCAATAAATTGGCGACCGAACTGTTCGGCACGGCCAGCCCCCTAGGCCAGCGCATCAGAATCGGCAGCGACCGTTTTCGGGTCATCGGAGTGATGGAAAAAAAAGGCCAGACGCTGGGTTTCGACATGGACGACACTATTTACATCCCGGCAGCCAAAGCGTTGGAGCTGTTTAACAGGGAAAGCCTGATGGAAATCCATTTGCTCTATCAAAGCAATGCCGCGATTGTTGGCGTAGAAAATGCGATCAAACGACATTTGATTGCCCGGCACGGCAGAGAAGATTTTACCGTCGTCACTCAGAACCAGATGCTGAAAAGTATGGATTCTATTCTGAATATCCTGACGCTGGCGGTGGCGGCATTAGGCAGTATTTCCTTACTGGTAGGTTCGGTTGGCATATTAACCATTATGACTATCGCCGTTTCCGAACGCATTTCCGAAATCGGCTTGCTGCGGGCGGTAGGCGCAGAAAGGCGAACCATTTTTCAGTTATTCCTGTGCGAGGCCTTGGCGTTAAGCGGTGCAGGTGGGCTGTGCGGCGTGTTACTGGGCATAGCCATCGTCAAGATACTTGAGGTCGCACTGCCCGCCTTGCCGGTGGAGCTGGCCTGGGCCTATATCGTTGCGGCCTTTATGGTCTCATTACTGATCGGCATAGCAGCCGGAGTAATCCCGGCAATCAAAGCCGCCCGGCTAGAACCTTTAGCGGCTTTGCGGGCCGAGTGATTTTCGTAACATAAACAAAGGTTCTCGGCTAATCATAGTAACTTCTCATTAGTCGCAGGTAAGCTTATTTTTCAACGACTTATAATTGTGAAAATTCACGAAAAATCGCATTTTTAATTTTCCGATAACAATAAATCAATGACTTACGATACGTTGACGTTAAAGATAACGTTTATTCTCAGCCTTTACGGATTTTTTAGTCATATAAGCAATACCTTCGCCAATCGGCATGAGTAATTTATAGATATTGGAGAAAGGAGAAAGGAAAAAAGAGAAAGGTCAGAGAAGGTAGAATACAGCTTCTAACACAGCATTCGCACCCAAACTGACCATGAATGAAATCATAGCAATACTCAACACCGTGAGTCCACACTTAAAAGTCCGCACCCTAAAGCAGATGACCCTGCTTATTGAAGCCATGCTGTCGATGACGGGACGTGTAACCATGCTGAGCTTGTCACGTTGGACTGAAAAGGGTGGCAGCTATCGGACGGTGCAGCGTTTTTTTAACGAAAAAATAGAATGGTCGGCGTTACGTTGGCAGCTCATAAAGCAACACACACAGGAAACTAAAGGCATATGGTTGCTGATTGGCGATGAGGTTATGGTGACCAAATCAGGGAAAGAAACCCATGGGCTGGGGGGGGTCTTCGATTTACAACAAACCGCTACCCGGGCTGTGTTTTTTAAACCTGTCATTGTTATCTGTCGAAACGCGGACGGCTTACCCTTTAATCACGGAACAACTGGTGCGCGGCGATGTTCAGACCAGTGCGCCCAAGGCGGTTACGCCCAAAAACGCGAAACCTGGCAGGCCTAAGGGCAGTGTTAACAAAAACCTTAAAGCGGTTGAGCTATCGCCTTTTCAACGACAGTTGCAAGCCTGTATTAAGGCGGCATTAACGCTAATCCTGACCGGTATGGCACCTGGCCCCAATACCAGTAAGCCGCATCCGCAGCATAAGATTTATCCCTATCTGTTAAGGGGCATCGACATCATTCGTCCCAATCAGGTATGGAACACTGATATTACTTATATCCGGCTACCGCGCGGGTTTGTTTATTGGGTGGCAATCATCGACTGGTATAGCCGCAAGATACTTTCCTGGCGGTTGTCGAACACCATGGATGCGGGATTCTGTGTGGACTGTTTGGAAGAAGC
>JAURYJ010000009.1 GCA_030653985.1 Methylobacter sp.
TTCCAGGCACGTTGATAGGCTCGTTTCGGTTAATGGTGATAAATTGCTTGCTAATGGGGTACTGCTTTTTCCGTCATTATTAATCCGACGCTATTCTAACTCAATAAATAGTGGATGACTAAAAGACCGACAGACTCCTAGAGGCAATAGCCGAAACCCATCAAACCAGACGATTATTGCTGGACCTCACTGCGTTCTACCCTACGCACTGGCGTATGCGTCATTTCGGCAGTCATCGAATAATCGCCGGACGATCCAACTTTTTCATATTTGCCATTATCCGCACTAGAGCGTAGCTTTAAAGCCATCCTATTTCAAGGGTATTATTGAATAAGCAACGATAAGCTTTCAATCGAGGCAAAGTTATCCTATCCTTTACGCCATTAAATTAAATTTAACCTTTGTCGCAGCTACTCCCGGTAGGCTTGTGACATATACACTCTCTCTGGCAATAAAAAACACATCATGACTGAAGCAACCACGTTATTTTCCGATGCAAAACTTGTCATTCCAGGCGGCGTCAACTCCCCGGTACGCTCCTTTAGCGGCGTAGGCGGCACCCCGGTTTTTATCGATCATGCCCTGGGTGCATATATCTACGACAGTTCCGGCAAGCGTTATATCGATTATGTCGGTTCCTGGGGACCGATGATTTTAGGGCATGCCCACCCCGAAGTTATTGCGGCGGTCAAGCAGGCCTGCGACAAAGGCCTTAGCTTCGGTGCCCCGACCGAAATTGAAACCCTGATGGCCCAACGGGTTTGCGAGCTGATGCCGTCGATCGAACTGGTCAGAATGGTCAGTTCCGGCACCGAGGCGACCATGAGCGCCATTCGCTTGGCCCGTGGCTACACCGGCCGCGACAAAATCGTTAAATTCGAAGGCTGTTATCACGGCCATTCCGATGCCTTATTGGTCAAGGCCGGTTCCGGCGCGTTGACCTTCGGCGTGCCCAGCTCTCCCGGCGTACCGATCTCGGTTGCCGAAAACACCATCACCCTGACCTACAACGACAGCGACTCGGTCAAAGCACTGTTTGCCGAAATCGGCGAGCAAATCGCCTGCATCATCGTCGAGCCGGTCGCCGGCAACATGAACTGCATTCCGCCTGTACCGGGATTTCTGGAAAGCTTGCGCGAGGTTTGCGACCACTATAATAGTGTGCTGATTTTTGACGAAGTGATGACCGGCTTTCGAGTGGGTTTAACCGGCGCACAGGGACTCTATAATGTTAAGCCCGATTTAACCACACTAGGTAAAATCATCGGCGGCGGCATGCCGGTCGGCGCTTTCGGCGGCTCGCGCAAGCTCATGGAATGTCTTGCGCCGCTCGGCCCGGTGTATCAGGCCGGGACGCTTTCAGGCAACCCGGTCGCCATGGCCGCCGGTTTAAAAACTCTGGAATTGATAGCACGGCCCGGCTTTTACAAGGCGTTGAGCGCAACAACCGAAAAACTGACATCCGGCCTGAAAGAACGCGCCGCTCAAGCCAGTATCGCGCTGACCACAAACAGCGTCGGCGGTATGTTCGGGCTGTTTTTTAGTACAGAACAGCAAGTGACCGGCTTCGCCCAAGTCATGCGGTGCGATCAAAACCGGTTTAAGCGCTTTTTTCATGCGATGCTGGAACAGGGTGTTTATTTGGCGCCTTCAGCGTTTGAAGCCGGTTTTGTTTCGGCCGCGCACAGTGATGAAGACCTGGAAGAAACACTGGATATTGCAGAAGCCATATTCAAGCGTTTGTAACTTTGGGCAAAGAACCATGACCGACGATATTCGCTGGCAACAACGTTTCCATAATTATGAAAAAGCCTTTTTATTGCTGGAGCGCGCCCTGAGTATAGCAACGCCTTCTGAAGTCGAGCGCGGCGGTATCATCCAATTTTACGAAATGGCTTTTGAACTGGCCTGGAAGCTGATGAAGGATTATCTGGAGCAACTGGGCTATAACGTCAATTCACCCAGGGATGCGATAAAGCAAGCTTTTCAGGCTGGCATTCTGGATGACGGTCAGCTGTGGATGGATGCTTTGAGCGACAGGAACCTGACAACGCATACTTACGACGAAAGCAAGGCCATAGAAGTCGTTGCCAGCATCAGAACCCATTATTTTCCGGCTTTACAGCAGTTGTATCGCCGCTTTAATTCCGAGATGAATTGATGGATACGGGATTAACCGAGGCTGATATAAATCGCATCAGAACCACTATAGAGCAATTTCCTGAAATTGAGGAAGCGGTTATTTTCGGTTCCCGTGCTAAAGGAACGTACAAAAAAGCGTCCGACGTCGATCTGGCGATAAAAGGCCGCGCCGTCACCAGTGAAACAATTAAACGGTTGAATTTTTTACTCAATGAAGAATTGCCCTTGCCATATTTTTTTGATGTCGTGCATTATGAATCACTCGAAAACCAGCTTCTTGTAGAGCATATTGATAGAGTCGGAAAACCGATCACATTATTTGGCGTACATCAACGATGAGTTTTATCAATAACATTCCCCCGCTGGTATTGGCCTTAATAGGCTTATTGATCGGCGCATTCGTCATGCGCTTGTTGAACGGCAAAGATAAAACCCTGCTCCGGCACCTCTTGACCGATCTGGCTGTATCGGAAGAAAAACTAAAGCAATTTCAAAACCGCGACAGTGAATTCAAACAGTTGCAGCAATTGTTTATCGAGACCAAATCCCAAAATGTCGAATTGCAGACGCGCATGGATGAGCAGGTAAAAAATACCGCAGAAAAATTGAAATTGCTGCTGGATGCCGAACTGCGTCTGAATACCCAATTTGAAAATCTGGCCGGCAAGATTTTCGACGACCGCAGCAAACAATTCACCGAACATCATAAAACCAGCCTGGATCATATCGTCACGCCACTCAGGGAACAGCTGGGCGAGTTCAAACAACGCATCGAAACGGTTTACGACAACGAGAACAAGGATCGCAGTTCCCTGCGCGAGGAAATCGTCTCGTTGCGTCGCGATACCGCACAAATGAATCAGGAAGCCCTTAACCTGACTCGCGCATTAAAGGGCGACAAGAAAATTCAGGGCAACTGGGGCGAAATGATCCTGGAAAAAGTGCTGGAAAAGTCAGGATTACGTAAAGGTATCGAGTACGAAACGCAGGGCGCATTCCGCGATGAGGATAACCGGCTGTTCAAGCCGGATGTGATCGTCCGCCTGCCCGAGAACAAGGATGTGGTGATCGATTCCAAAGTGTCGTTGCTGGCTTATGAACGCTATTGTTCAAGCGAAGATGACCATGAGCGCATCACCGCATTAAAGCAGCATACCGAAGCGGTGCGGGAGCACATCAAGGGCTTGAGCAACAAGGATTATTCCGGCTTGAAAGGTCTAAGATCGCTGGATTTCGTGCTGTTATTCATGCCGATTGAAGCGGCCTTCATCGCCGCTTTTCAGGCGGATGAAGGCTTATTTTCCGATGCCTTCGAGCATAAGATCATCGTAGTCACCCCGACCACGTTATTAGCCACCTTGCGGACTATCGAAAATATCTGGCGCTATGAACGCCAGAACGAAAATTCCCGGGCCATCGCCGATAAAGCCGGGATCGTTTACGACAAAATTCGTGGCTTTGTCGATGACCTGGATAAACTGGGCAAGCAGTTAAGCACCGTCAACAGCACCTATGATGGCGTGATGAATAAATTAACCCAGGGCAACGGTAATTTGATCCGTCAGGCTAGCAGTTTTGTTGATCTTGGCGTTAAGGTTAAAAAGGCCTTCCCTAAAAGCATCACCGAACAGGCCGGTATCGATAGCGATGAAATCTAGAAATTGTGGGCGCGAATTTCCTCGCGTCTATCATCACAGCGCGAATAAATTCGCACTCACATAATTTATGCGATACTACGCGGCTTAAATTTATTACCTGCTTAATTAGGAGTAACACATGACCGCACTGGTTGGCATCATCATGGGCTCGACGTCCGATTGGGAAACTATGCGCCATGCAGCTGAAACCCTGGAGCGACTCGGCATTCCGCACGACGTTGAGGTCGTTTCCGCGCACCGTACCCCGGATAAACTGTTTCATTATGCGGAAACCGCAGAAACCAAAGGCCTGGAAGTGATTATCGCCGGAGCAGGCGGAGCCGCGCATTTACCCGGCATGACGGCGGCAAAAACCGTTGTGCCTGTGTTGGGTGTACCGGTGCAGTCCAAAGCACTCAATGGCATGGATTCCTTATTGTCGATCGCACAAATGCCCGCAGGCATTCCGGTCGGCACCCTGGCAATAGGCAAAGCAGGCGCGATCAATGCGGCGTTATTGGCAGCAGCCATCATCAGTAACAAACATACCCAATATCGGGGCGCATTAAACGATTTTAGACGCGAGCAAACCGAATCGGTGCTTGCGCATTCCGATCCGCGAGCCGGAGACGATTTATGATAGTCGGCGTATTGGGCGCAGGTCAGCTGGCCAGAATGATAGCGCTGGCCGGCATCCCTTTGGGACTGGACTTTATTTTTCTCGACCCGTCCGCCGATGCCTGTGCCAACAAGCTGGGCGAGCATTTGCAGGGAGACTATAGCGATCCGATACTATTGGCGCAACTAGCGGAACGCGCCGATGTGGTCACTTATGAGTTTGAGAATGTTCCGGCTGAAGTCGCAGAATTTCTGGCCGCACACACCCAGGTGCATCCATCACCGAAAGCCCTGGCCGTTGCCCAAGATCGATTAGTCGAAAAAAGTTTTTTCCGCGACCTCGACATTCCTACGCCGGATTATGCGGCCGTAGACAGCTTCGAAAGCCTGGAACAGGCCATGTCCACCTTAGGCTACCCCGCCATTTTGAAAAGCTGCACCCAAGGCTACGACGGCAAAGGCCAGTCGCTGCTCAAGTCGGCGGACGATTTAACCTCAGCCTGGGAACTGTTGCAGGGCGTTCCGGCTGTCGTCGAAGCTTTCGTCCCGTTTAACCGCGAAGTATCGATCATCGCGGTGCGCAGTGTTTCAGGGGAGATTGTTTTTTACCCGTTATCGGAGAACCTGCATCGCGACGGCATCCTGCGCGTTTCCGAATGCCGCGCCGATGACGCGATGCAACAACAGGCCGAAACCTATATTTCCCGTTTGCTGGAGGCGCTGGATTATGTCGGCGTGCTGGCCCTGGAATTATTCGAAGTAGACGGAAAACTGCTGGTCAACGAGTTCGCGCCACGGGTGCATAACTCCGGTCACTGGACGATTGAAGGTGCGGAAACCAGCCAGTTTGAAAACCATTTACGGGCGATTCTGGATCTGCCGTTAGGCTCGACAGCGCCGGTAGGCAAAGCGGCCATGGTCAATTTCATCGGCGGACTGCCTGAGACTGAAGAACTATTGGCCATTCCCCACGCGCATTTGCATCTTTACGACAAAGCCCCGCGCAAAGGCCGCAAAGTTGCTCATGCTACAGTGCGCGCAGAAAACCAAGAGCAATTATCGAAGTTGGTCAAGAAGCTGACCGTGTTGGCCGACCAGGTTGATGATTCGTAATACCTGCTTAGCGGTTAAAAAAGCTGGCTACCAACTTAAGCCGGGGCAGCCTAAGGTTTAAGCCTTACAGCCGGACGGGGCATGTTGCCCCGTTCGAAACGTTTGTGCTGGTTAATTGCTTATGCTTAGCTCGGACATTGCAGAAACATCAGGGACGGGGTTACAAACCCCGTCCCGCTTCGGGATGACTAACAAACCCTTTCCTAAATTATACCGGGAATGGCTCCTTGGGGTCGGTTTTTGCCAGTTGGCTGATAGACAAAATTCGGCCATGAGCCGTCATTCACTAATTAAATTGTCTTTGACACCAGCTTTTAACGAGTCCGGCTTTTTGGATATTGGCAAAAAGTGTCCCCAAACTATTGGGTTAGAATCAGAGGAAACTAGTCTAAGATTAGTTCGATTAATTATTATTTGAAGCAATTGAAGCCTAACTGGAAAGAATACAAATTGGTTTTAGGTTAAACTGTTATTGAAAATATAATGTATTGCGAGCGCGGAGATAATAATGTTATTTAACCGATCGCTTCAGCAAACGCTTGCAATTCTTCCTGCCCTTATTCAAACCTAACATTAAAGAACAACCTATGAAATACGCATATGAGGATATGGGTGATGATCAGTTTGAACAGCTTATCGTCATATTGTGTCAACAAATCCTTGGTATTTCTGTTAAAGGCTTTGCAAAAGGGACTGATGGAGGCAGAGATGCAAAATTTGTTGGTAAAGCCCAACTTTTCCCAAGTGACGCAGCACCTTGGGAGGGCACTACAATCATTCAAGCCAAACACAGTAACGGCCCTTATAGAAGTTTTTCAGAGTCTGACTTTTTCAGTCCCACATCAAAAACATCGATCATCGAAAAGGAAATTCCAAGAATCAACAAATTGCGACAAGCTCAGCAGTTGGATCACTATATGTTGTTCTCAAATCGCCGTCTTACAGGTAATACGGATGCCGAGATATGTGCGCATATTTCAAAAAAATGTAATATCCCAGAAAGCTCAATATACCTTTGTGATGTAGAGCAATTAGAGCTGTTGCTTAAACGATACCCGCAAGTGGTGAAACTTGCCGACATTGATCCGATTGATTCGCCCCTGATAGTTAGCCCCGATGAACTTGCTGAAATTGTGCAAGCCTTGGCTAGCCAGAAAGGAAATATATTGACGGTAATCGATAATCCACCAACACCACGTACTCCCTATGATAAAAAAAACGAATTAAATAACATGACAGAGCAATACGCAAAATATTTGCGTAAACGTTATTTGAAAGATACCGTAGAGATTAGCACCTTTTTTGCTGCGCCGGAAAATGCCCATCTACTTCGCATGTATGAGTTAGCAATAGATGAATTTCAACAAAAAATCATCGCTAAACGAAAAAAATATCAAACATTCGACGAAGTCATGGAGCATATTACAGATTTACTTTTTAACCGGGATGCTGTTTTGCGTCAACAGCAGCATAAACGCCTGACGCGTACGCTATTATTCTATATGTATTGGAACTGCGACATAGGAGTGACCGATGATGTTGAGACCGACTAAACATTCACATCCTGATCGCACAGTCATCTATGCATCGCTATTATTAATAACACGTTTAAAATTACGCAGAATCGAAGAGTATGATAGTTTGCGGAAGCATTTGAAGAAGAGCATTATCGGCGGCGATGTACTGTTTTTGCCCGCCTTGAATTTTCTTTATTTGTTAAACTTAATTGAATATCGACCGAAGACTGACGCTATCGAATACGTGGGGCCGAATGAAACTTTCTAAACTCTATTCGAATAAATCAGATCAGTTTTCAGCAATCAATTTTAACTCAGGCGTTAATGTGGTTATCGCAGAGATTCGTCTGGCCGAAAACCTGAGAAAAGATACCCATAACCTTGGAAAAACCACACTAGGTAGATTACTCGACTTTTGTTTGCTAGCCGGTCGAGATAAAAATTTTTTCTTATTTAAACACTTAGAGGTCTTCAAGGAGTTTGAATTCTTTCTTGAGATCGAATTGAGCGATGGCACCTATGTGACAGTAAGGCGTAGCGTTAAAAATGCCAGTAAAGTAAGCTTTAAAAAACATGTCAGTCCTAACCAAGACTTCTCTAAATTAACTAATGCCGACTGGGATCATATTGACATCCCGTTCGAGACCGCCCGGACAATATTGGATAGTCTTCTTGACTTTCGCACATTAAAGCCTTGGACATTCCGCAATAGCCTCGGTTACCTCCTGCGCTCACAGGATGAGTACCGTGATATTTTTGAATTACGTTTCACGAAGCATGTCCACTGGAAACCGTTCCTTGCCCATATTCTCGGATTTGATGCGGAGCTTATAAAGCATTATTACGAAAAAGAGCAAGAATTAGAGCAAATAAAAACCAAAGAGCAAACAATCAAAGATGAACTTGGCGGTTCTGTGGAAGACCTCAGCAAAATTGAAGGTATCTTGTTGCTGAAGAAAAAAGAGGTCGAAAAAAGAACCCTGCTATTAGACGCATTTGATTTCCGGTCTGAAGATAAAGACCTTACCAAGAAGCTTGTTGACGAATTGGACGAGCGTATTGCATTACTTAATGCCGAGCGCTATTCACTCAATCAAAACAGAAAAAAAATCCGTACTGCTTTGCAGGAAGATGCGATTTTTTTCAACCCGGAAGAAGCCCAACGGCTTTTTAAAGAAGCGGGCGTCCTGTTTCAAGGTCAAATAAAGAAAGATTTCGAACAATTGATTGCGTTTAACAGAGCCATTACAAATGAACGTAGTGGCTATCTAAAAGAGGAGCTAGCTGAAGTCGAAGCGAATTTAAAACACATTAATTCGGAATTAAATCTGCTGGGTAAAAAACGTTCGGAAACCCTTTCATTTCTCAGTGAGACAGATGTCTTTAACAGATACAGACAACTAACTGACGAATTGGTTACTTTACGTGCGGATGTTACTTCTTACGAACGAAGACGCGTGTCTTTACGTCGCTTACAGGAACTCCGAGCCGAAATCCGCACACTAACGGAAGAACGCGGACATCTACAAACTCAGATAGAAACTAATGTCGAGAATCAAAACACTGATCAAACCAGTTTATTTACGGCTATCAGAATCTACTTCAGTGAGATCATTGAGGAAGTAATAGACCGAAAAGCTGTACTCAGTGTTTCTCCGAATCGTGAAGGTCATTTGGAATTTAAAGTCGCTATTCTTGATGAGCATGGAAATGAAACAAGTGCCGACGATGGCTTTACCTATCGGAAATTATTATGCATTGCATTCGATCTAGCCCTTTTAAGGGCACATCTAAATTATAAATTTCCGCGTTTTGTATATCACGATGGCGTTTTTGAGTCGTTAGACAACCGCAAAAAAGAGAAGCTGCTGGGTGTTATACGAACTTACGCTGATCTTGGAGTTCAATCAATTATAACCTTAATTGACTCAGACCTTCCAAAGCAGACAGAGGAAAATACAGAAGTATTCGATAGTGAAGAAATTGTTTTGACTCTCCATGATGAAGGACCGGATGGACTTTTATTCAAAATGGCGACGTGGTAAATTTATTAACTTAATATATGCTTGTGTCTCCTTAGGTGTAGTGGTTTAAACCTAAACTGCCAGTTACTGATTTTTAAAAGTGTCTGTCAGGTTAATTTCAGCCTATAAATTTTTCTTTCCAGATAACTTTGCCATCCTGCAATGTCGCCATAGGCGTTCGATCACAGCACATTTTACCTTGATGGTTGCATTGATTATTGTAATAGTCGAGCCATTCGTCCAGATCTTTTTGCAGTGCATAGGATGCGCCAAACATCGTGCGGCCCATCTTATCGCACTGCGGTTTTTAGGTTAATCCTGCTCAGCCTTGCCTGCCAATACCGACTGATCCATTAGCCGACTCAGCCAAGCCTCTGCCGTTGTTTTATTGATTTTTAGCACAGTATTCGGAAAGAAGCCAATTCCCAATATCAGCAATGCCGACACGCACAACAATGTCAGTTCTCGGGGACGCAAATCCTGCACCTGCTTGACGCTAGGCTGGGTGATCGGACCGAAGAAGGCGCGACGGGTAAAGGACAGCATATAAGCCGCACTGAGTATCGCGCCGATCAGGGCCGCGATGCTGATGCTGGGATGCGCCAGCATGGTGCTGACTATCAACAGTAATTCGGCCGGAAAACCGCTGGTGCCGGGCAAGCCCATGCTGGCCAGCGCAAATAAAAAATAAAAACAGGTTAAGCGCGGCATGACTTTAGCCAGGCCGCCCAGATGAATGGCTTCGGTACTGCCCAGACGATGCTGGATAAAACCGGCCACCAGCATCAGGGAACCGGCGACCATGGTGAAGTTCAGTAACTGGAAAATCGCCCCCTGTATGCCCTGCATATTCAAGGAGGCAATGCCGACGATAACCAGTCCCACATGGCTGACGCTGGCATAAGCCAGCAAGCGGCGTAAATTGGTTTGTTGCAGGGCGATCAGTGCGCTGTAAACCAGCGTAATCGCGCCGAGTATGCCCAACACCCAGCTGTATTCAACCGCAGCGGAAGGCGCCAGCGGCATGGTAAACCGAATGATGCCGAAAGCGCCGAGTTTCAAGCCGATTAATAAGGCTGTCATTTGCGTCGGACCTTCCATCGCGACAGTCGGCAGCCAGGTATGGAAAGGCACTAAGGGGGCTTTAACGGCAAAACCGAGCAGTAATAAAATAAAGACTAGCGTCTGCAAGTGATCCGGCAAAGCCGTTGCCAATAATACCGGCAAGCTGAAAGACAAATCTTGAGGAATACTGCCGCCCACCGCAGTGGCGTGATTGATCGCCAGGATGATAATCGCAAACAATAACGGCACGCCGCCAAACAGCATAAACAGCGTGTATTTGATTGCTGCGCTGCGCCGTTCCGAACCGATGCCCCATAAGCCGATTAAAAAGAAAATAGGCGGCAGGGTCAGTTCCCAGAACAAAAAGAACAGCGCCATATCCAGCGCCGAAAATACGCCGATAGTCACGCCTTCCAGCGCCAGCAATAAGGCTAAATGAAGTCGGGGCATCGTTTGCACCGAATTCCATGACGCCACGATCACCATGAAGGTTAACAAGGCGGACATCGGCAAAAACAGCACGGAAATGCCGTCTACGCCAAGCAGATATTCAATATTCAGGCTGGGTATCCAGGCATACCGCTCGACCAGTTGAAAACCATCGCCTAGGTCGGCATTAAATAGTTGCACCACCATCAGTGTTGCGATCAATTCCAGCACGGCAACCCATAACGCAATGTTTTTGGCCAGTTGGATATTGCGAATAAACGTTACCGCAATCGCGCCTGATAAAGGCAGCAAAATAAGCAGGCTTAACAGGGGGAAACTGGCATTATTCATGTGGGTCGTTGTCGTCTGTGGAGGGTACGCCGTGCATCGGATATTGCTTGCCGATTTCAGCCGCGTCCTGGTCGATAAAATTCAGCCACGGCGTCGTGTAAAATCCGGTGCCGATCAGCAGCAGACAGATGATCGTGGCGATAATGCGCTCGGTCTTGACTGGATGGTGCGCACAGCTGTAGGGCTGCACCGCACGTTTGGGCGCCGCCATAAAAATTCGCTGAAAAGCCCATAACAAGAATGCGGCGGACAACAGGTTGCCGACCAAAATAGCAATGGCCAATAACCAGCCATATTCCTCAATAATGCCTTCAACGAGCAAATGTGCCGCATCAAAACCGGTAGTGCCGGGCATTACCATCGTACTCAGTGCGGACAGCAAAAACAGCAAGGCCAGCGTACTGTTGGTGTTAAATAACCCGCCCAGCCGAGGAATAAAAGCGGTGCGGGTACGCTCGTAAATCAAACCGATGCTGAACAACATTCCCGCCATTGCCAGACCGTAGGCCACGGACAGCAATAGACTGCCTTCCAGGCCGTTCGCATTAAAGCAGAAGGCGCCAATAACCAGCATCCCTGTTTGGCTGATGACCGCAAAAGCCAGTAAGCGGCGAATATTGATCTGCATTAATGCTAGCAAGGCGCCGTAAAAAATGCTGATCAGACCCAGTGTTACCACAAAGTTGGCCCATTGTTCTACAACCCCGGGCACCATCGGTAAGATGAAGCGAATGGCGGCATAAATACCCAGCTTCAAGCCGACCAGAAACACCACAGCACTGGCGACCGTACCTTGTTCGGCCAATACCGGCAACCAGCCGTGAAACGGAAATAACGGCATACGGATCGCAAAGCCGAAAAACAGCAGGATAAAAATCAACACTTCATCATGCAAATAGGCATTATTCTGTTTTAATGTCACCCAGTCGAAAGTCAATGCATGGCTGGAATCGATTAAGCCGAAAGCCAGTAGCAAAAAACCCGCCAGGGTCATCAATAAACCGCTGCCCCAATACTGCAGCAATAGTACGACAACCCAGCGCCGGTTTTGTCCGGTTCCGGCATGCACCGTTAACAGTACGACGGGAATCAATTCCAGCACACACCAAAACCAGAACTGCAACACATTCAACGCGACAAAAGCGCCGATCAATATCGTTTCATAACCTAGCAGGCAGCCAATAAACAGCCGGTCGGTCACATGCCGGGTAATCAGCGTATAAATCAACGCCAGCAAGGTTAAGATGGCGGTCAGCGGGATAAATAAAATATTGGTCCCATCAACGCCGACACGATAACTGAGCCCGGCAAAATGCAGCTGTTCAACCAGATGAATACCGGGAAGACTCGAATCGAAAACAGTCAGCAGATAGAGGCTAAGCAATACCGTCAACAGCGCTCCGGCAAAACCAAAACGCAACGCAACCCTCGCTGAGCGCGACAACAGGATAGCGATCATGGCCAGCAGAGGAACCAGTGTCAGCGTAGTGAGCAGCGGAAAGGCCACAGATTCCGACCAGGGAGTCACAGTAATATCCATCAGAACCTCAAAAGGCAACGAGCAATGTTATCAACACAAACAACAACAGATAGCGGGGTCTAAGCACTGATTGTTCAAATTTATTAGCGATATGTCCAAGTTGGCGGCCATACTTAATGGTATCTTTACCGATGCCACGCAACACAAGACGGTCTTCGAACCAGTGCAGGATGGCTGCCGTCCATTCGGTGAGTTTCCCTGCCAGTCCGCTGCCCTGGGCAAATCTATCGGAGTCACTATCCAGTTGCGCGCCAATCATCCGTTCTTCCAGTTGCGCCAGTGACGATATCGCCTGGATAGCGGGGGCAGCTCCGCCCATAACCCGGTCAACGATATGATCGTCAAAATAGCTCAAATCGTGCGCCAAGCCACGCACCGGCTTGACCAGCGCCCAATCGGTAATCGGATCCAGCCAAAAACGCTGCACCGAAGCCACATATTTCCAGGCAGGGGTATCGCCTACAGAAGCTTTGCGCTGCGAATTGTCTACACTCAGACCGTGCACATTATGCATCAGCGATGGCGCCGTCAGAAACAGATAACCACGCACCACCGCATGAGCGCAAAGATGCCAACCGGCCAGTTGCCAAAACCCCAAGCCGCATTCCAAAAACATCAAGCCCAGTTGGCCGGAGGTCGCAAAAATTAACGAACTTTTAACGTCGGTCTGGGTCAGCCCAACCACAAAACTGTAAACAGCTGTGATCAAACCGACGACAGCGAGCACCGCCATTGCCAAGGTTGAATATTCAAAAACTGGCCTTAACAAAATAATCAGATAGACACCGGCATGCACCATGACCGCGCCGTAAAATACCGCACTCGACGGCGTAGGTCCTTCCATGGCTCGACCCAGCCAGGAAGTGAAAGGCAGTTGCGCCGATTTGGCAAAGGCGGCAACCGAAAAACACAGCGCAATCGCGGTTGCTTCACCCGAACTCAATTGGGCCGCAGCCGCATTCAAATCATTCCAGTTAACGCTGCCCACCCAGGCATACGTTAAGCCGATCCCCAGAATAAATGCGGCATCGCCGATACGATTGGTCACGAAAACACGCGTCGCATTAGCGGCGGCAACCGGGCGATCGTAAGCATAAGCGATCAAAAAATAAGAACTTAACCCGGCAATTTCCCAGCCGATAAAGGTGCCGACCGCATTACCCGATAACACCAGCAGCAGCATCGCTGAAGACAACAGGCTCAACATAAAAAAGAAACGGTGATACCCCGCTTCCCGGTGCATGTAGTTCATTGAAAAACGGATAACCAGGGCTAGCAATACTGCAAACAGGGCTGCCAAACGCACATGAAAACCGGTCGTGATAAAATTTACCGGTATGTTCAGCGTGTCACTGTTCAGCCAATGTCCCAGCGTGTATGTACCGGTATTTTTACCGAGTAAATCGGCGCCCAGCAGGACTAAGGCCAATAGGCAAGACATGGTAATCGCCCAGCCCACAATATCGGCGGTTAGGCTTTCACCGGTTTCACCGTCGATAAAACCGAATAGATGTCCCAAGCCGACAGCCGCCGCTGCGGACAAGGGCATTAAGGGAATCAGAATGACTAATGCATCCATTTAGTAAGCTCCAAAGTGTTCAGGCTGCTTGATCAACATCGGCGCTATCGGTAACGTTTTATCCTGATAACAAGCCGGGGAGTTATCGCCAACCGGTAAGTCTTTTGTCTGAGCTTGCCACCGCACAAAACCCTCGCCAGGTTGGAATAAGAAAATCTCACCGCTATCGGGGTCTTTAGCGCTCAGATGCACCCAGCCGCCGCCTACCAGCTCCCGTATGCTTTCCTGGCGCTGATAAATCTGTTCCAGCACCGATGTTTTCGCCTCAACCAGCATCTGCAAACGCATCGCTTCGTGCGTTTCAACCATCTGCTTAGGCAGACCGGTGCGCAAATCACTGGCAGTGCCCTCCATAACCCCGAATAAACCGGTGACGTTATGCGGTACTTTGGTACCGCAACCAAAACGTTCGTTGTCGATCGAGGAAAAATAATATTCCAGATTGATGCCGGCGCCGACTGGGCCTGCGCTCAGTAAAATCGACTCAAGGATGCTGCCGTCAGGGTCTTGAGTCGGATCGTAGGAAATCAGGAATACACGCCGATCCAGAAACAATCCCTGGGTCAAGGCACGCCGACCGATCACGGCCGCCGCATTGGTCGCATGACCAAACTCAGGACGAACCTGACTTAAATCTTGTGCTCTCAGCGTCACATGCTGAAAAGCTTCCGCTGGCGAGGCCGAGCGCTCGGCCGAGAAAAATCGTCGGCAACGCTCATGCGCGGATAAGTGTTGCGCTCGACTGATGCAGTCCCTGAAACGCTCGAAATCCTCACGCAGCAAAGCCGGTATCGCGTTCAGATCGTACCAGATCATGGCATCGCTACAGGTATCGTGTTGCATAGCAACGAACCAGCAATCGTCAGGAATAACAATATTTTGCAGCGCCAGCGATGCACGCACTTCAGGCCGGTTAGCCATGGCCGCGAATACTCGCGCATTAGCTCCGCCCTTGCCACCGCCGCAGGCGCCGCAATTATGCGCGGCTTCGTGCGGGTTGTTATGACTGGTCGAGCCATGACCGGCTAACGCGACAATCCGCGCAAAACCGTCGGTGAGTCCTAAAACACGCAGCAGCGCCGCTACCCGTTCGACTTGTTCGCTATCGGTAAATCCCAGTTTTGGACGTTCCGGAACGGCAACCGTCTCATCCGTAGCGGTAAACAGCAGTTGCGTTTTAACCTCAGGCGTAACCCGCTGAGCGATAGAGGAAATCAGCTTTTTCTGCAGCTTGGGAAACAGCGATTTAGCCAATAATCCGGCGAAGGTAAGCGGCGCAAGCGCATCAATAACCACATGCGATAACAACAGATTATGGCGCAAATCCTGATGCACCTGCTTGGCAAGCCACAGGCTTAACTTACGGCCACGGTTATGCTTGAGTAACGCCGGTCCGCTGCCGGATTGAGGCACTTCATCAACTTCATGCTCCGGCGTCACCACCACCGGACACAACGACGTCGCCTTGCTGTCATCCAGACCTTTATAATTCATCGCAACGCCAAAAAATCCGGCTGCCCCCAAGGTTTCGATAGCCGGATTCAGCTCTTCAAGATGGCGGCGGAAGCTTTCCTCTCGCTCATCCATGCAGACGATAATCTGCGCTTCGGGCCGCTTAATGCGCCTGAACCAACCGCCACGCTGATGATTGGCATGCAGCGCCTGGAAAAAGCCTTCCCGATAATGATGCTCGTAAGCGATCAGCCAGACTTTACTGCGCTCGGTCAGCGTGAACGCATCCAGCACCGCCAACATGGCCGGTAAATCCCGGGTGTCCAGCTGTTGCAGGTCGGCAGCGCTAAGCCCCAGATGCTGGCATAAACGGAACAAACGCCAGCCGCTGTTGTGTGCCGTATGTTGTTCCGAATGCGTTGCCGCCGGACTGCATTGCCAGGTCCAAATCAGGTCGGCGAGTTGCTGCCAATCGCTGCGGTCGTAACGCTCGGAACCGGCATGTAAGGTCAAGGCTTCGGCACGATGAACCAGATATTCAGGCAGGTCGCCCTGATACAGGCGGCTGCGTACCATGAATTCGGACAGGTTCTTACAGAAATAACCGCGTATGGCGCTGAGCTTGGCTTCTATTTTCCAGGTATCACGGCAGACCTGATTCAACCACAGTCGATCCAGGGTCAGGCGTATCGCCAGATAATCGGCCAGCGTCGGTGCGGCGTCATTGGCGGACTGATAATGGGGGTGCTGCTGCCGCCAGTTGATCAGGCCCGACCAGCCGGGTATTTCCAGCGCCAGTCGGCGAAGATAGGGGTTCCATTGGCTTTGCGGTATTTCCAGATGAGTCAGTTGCAGGATGATGGTATCGACTGCATCTTCAGGCAATTCAGCGATAATCTGTTGCCAGTCAAGCAACTCATGCAAAAACGGATTGGCGTCATACTTAGCCGTTGCCCGCCAGGCGGCATAAAGACCTAAGCGGCTGCGCTCAGGCAACTGCCATGCGGCTACGCCTTCATCCAGGCCTGATGCGCAAAAACGTATCAGCTGGGGCCGAACCGAATCAAGGATGTCTATGCCGGTCAATGCCAGGATCACACCGCGCAAACTGATGTTATTGCCGACCTCGCCCAGCAGTTGATCCAAGACCGCGCCGGCCTGTTGCCGCATTTGCTGATGTATTGTGGGAGCGACTTCAGTCGCGGCTAAAGCCGCTCCCACATTTATAGTTTGCTGAATTTGTGCCAGCCATTCTTCAGCCTGTTCCACCGACAAATCCAGCATAGCTTCCGGGTGCAAAGCCGCCTGCTCCAGTCCGAGCTTGGTTAAAATACTTTCCCATAAAGGCCGAATAACCTTGCCATCGGCTGCAAGCAATGGCTGGCGAATAGGCTCAGGCACATCGGCTTGCACCGCATCCAGCGCCCCCAACTCTTCTATTTGCCAGTTCAACTGGCTGACGCTGACCGCCTGTAGATCGAATAACAGCGCAATCCGGTAAATAGCCTGCCGGGTAATGATCTTATCTTTTAAGCTGCAAACGCTTTGTTCTGCCTGCAAGTTTGAGCACTGGGCAAAGGCAGCGGACAAATCGCCGTCATCGATACGCCCCTGCCGGTAAAAATCCCGGTTTTTGCTTTCGGGAGCATAACCGCCAATACCGGTCAAGGCTTCGAACTCGGCTAAAGCCTGAGCAAACGGCAGATGCTGAAAACCATGTAAGGTATTGTGATGCACGAAATCGAGGATAGGCCCCTGCCCCGGCAACACGTGATCCAGATGATTTAACGCGGTAATGATTTGTTCGCGTAATAGTAAAGCAGTCTCTTGCATGGCTAAACCTATAAAATCCGCTGACTGATTAGGCCGTTCATCTGGCTGATGGTGGCTGCGGACAAATCAAGCAGCGGCGCGGGCAGCAGACCGAACAACACAATACCTGTCACCAGTATTCCAGCAGCCAATAACTCCGGCGCTCTCAAGTCTTCAAGCTGTTGCATCGACGACTTTACCGGGCCGGTAAATAACAGACTGATGGTGCGTAGCGCGTAGGCGGCGCCGATTAAAATGCTGACGCTGAAAAACGCCATTAAGCCCACCCCCATGCCGACACTTGAGAACACGCTAAAACCACCAATCAAGGTATGCAGTTCGGCAACAAAGCCAACCGAACCCGGCAGCCCCATCGCCGCCAACAAGGTTAAGGTCATAAACAGAGTAAAACGCGGCATCACTCGAATCAGCGAACTGTAATCCTGAATATTGCGGGTATGAGTGCGCTCATACAGCAGGCCGACCAGCAGAAATAACGCACCAGCAATCAGTCCGTGAGCGCTCATTTGCAACACCGCGCCGGTAATGCCGGCCTCGTTCAAGGTTGCGATACCCAGCAACACGATGCCCATGTGACTGATTGAAGAATAAGCCACCATGGCTTTAAGATCGCTTTGCCGCCAGGCCAGCAGTCCGCCGTAAAGCATGCCGAACAGCCCCAGAAAAACCAACACCGGCTGCAATAATAAGGCGGCCTCCGGCAACATCACTACCGCCCTGATCAAGCCGTAAGCGCCCATTTTCAGCAAGATGCCGGACAGCAAAATACTGACCGGACTGGGCGCTTCAACATGCGCCAGCGGCAGCCAGCCGTGCAGCGGGAAAATCGGCATCTTAACGCCGAAGCCGATCACAAAACCGAGCAGCACCAAGACCTGCTCAACCCTGGGCATGTCTTGTGCCGCCTGGTGCATGGAGGACATTAAAGAGCCGCCGTGTTCAAGATCGTACTGACTGATCGCCAACAAGCTGATCAGCATAAAAATCGAGCCGCCCATCGTATACAGCACGAAGTTAAGACTGGCTGTGTGCCGGCGTTTGCCGCCCCAGCGACCAATCAGGAAGAACAGCGGGATTAAGGTCACTTCCCAAAAGATATAGAACAACGCCCAATCCTGAGCCAGGAACACACCCAACATGCCGAACTCAAGCAACAAGATGCAAATGTGATAGCCCTTGACGCTGCTGGATACAGTGAATGAGGCCAGCAATGCTATCGAGGTAAGCAATGTCGCCAATACCAACATCGGCATCGACAAACCGTCTATGCCCAACGCATAAGCGCTGCCTAACTTAGGGTTAAGCGGGAAATATTCATTAAACTGTAAATCCGCATCGTGCGCGTTATAAATGCTAAGCAGCCAGCAGACCAATAAAAAGGCGATCGTGGTAAACAGGTTCGCGATATAGCGGATGAGCTGAATGTTCTGGCCGGGAGTCAAGGCCAGCAGCAAGACCCCGGCAGCCGGCGTCCAGAGCAGTATACTGAGTATCCCCATGATTTTAATCTTCCTTATGCTCTGTTGTCTGCTAGTTTCAAGGGTTAGCAATTGTACGTTAAGGCCGAGGCAGTGCAAGCATTAACCTTGTAAACTAACGCTGTTATTTCACCCTCGCTTCAAAAGCGTTTTGCACCGGCCAGACTACCATTGTAACCTTTCAGTATCCTTTCAAAGCAAATGCGGGGCTCACTTACAGCGGTTTCATGTCGGCCAGCAATCACTATAATAGTGTCGCTGGAGAGCAGGTTTTGCCTGCTCTGGCAAGCAAAGCTTGCTCTCCCAATGTGCCTATATGTAGTCATCATCTGAATTTAAAAACGCTGTAATTATGCAATCAGCTATGACATTCCTTCAGAAAACAAAGTTCCCATCGCGGATGTCGAGAATATCCTGAAAATGTTGTTTATAGATAGGGCTGCCGGTGATCACATAACTGCGCGTCATACGGGTAAGATCATCGGACGACTGACGTAATTCATCAGCCAGCAAGTGGGATTGAAGCCGCGACGCATTGACGCGATCAAGCTGCTTTTCCGAACGAACGTAGATGACAAAGAGAATGGAAAAAATGGCAAACATTCCCAATGCCAGCCAGAGGCTGCGCGAAAATCGAGCTAAATTGTTAGGAGGCCTCATGATGTCTTTTTTCTGCTTATTCCGCGTGAGTCATCATAAGAAATCTTTCAATTGCAATGTGAAATTTTTTAGTTTTTTTGACTTCCCGTTTAAGTCAGGACAAGTTGTTAAGCTTAAACCTGTCCCGGCTTAAACGGGAAGTCCATCGAAGACAAGGAGTTGATTTTGTCACCATATAGCCGATTGCCTTGCCGACAATCGGCTTACCCCTTATTGAATGAGAGTGAGGTCAATAAGCTCCAGCCATTGGGCTTTGCCGTTGACTTCCTGATGATATTGCATAGTAACAAAATAGGCGTTGCCACTGACGGTATCGATCACGCGAGGAATCAATAAGCGCTGATTTTGGGTGTCATAGACGGCCTGGAAAGACGCGGTAATTTCTTTAGGGCTAAGCGCCTGGATGTCTGACAGCGCAAAATTGAAGGGACTACGTGTGCTAGCGGAAGCCGCCTGATTTAGCAAGCTCAGGCGTGCCGCATACACCTTATCCAAAATCTGGAGTTTAGGGATATTTAGCTCACCGGATATCGCATTGAATGTTGCTGATCCGGCGGCTGTCGTTGTCGGTATGGTCGGATCTAATGGATCGCGACCAGTACCGGTAATTTTGATGGTGTACTGGTCATCGCTGTAGGGGAAAAAAGTGATATATTCTTCTGTCGTCGTAAACGTTTTATTTTTAGGAGGGGCACTGGCATCCAGACCCAATGTAGGAACGCTAGGCCTTTCTAAAACGGTCGATCCCACTCCACATTGACCAGCAGGTACACCAGCATCACCCCCCATTAACGGTGAAGAAACAGCAATAAAATAATCTCTTGGCCCTGCTCCTACACCGATGTCAACAGAACTGGCTGTGTCAAAACAAGGGTCGACTATCCCGATAAGAGCGCCATCGAAATCACCTTGCTCATAAGCCAGATACAGGTGATTTGAAGACCCGACAATGTTATTAGTGATAACATTTCCTTGCAAATCATTGGAATTACCCGTCTCATCCACCCAACGGTTGAACGTGTATTCACGCCCTTCCATCAGCGGGTTTTGCGGGTCATTTCCATTTTCAGCGGCTAATCTAGCGCCATCAAATACATAAACCACCCAACTTTTCTTGCCGAAGCAACCGCTACCTTGCGGACAAACATCAATGGTAATAACTTCATTGCCATTACTACGCAATTTATACCAGTCTTTATCATTGCCACTATACAAATGCCCGCTAATATTTTTACGGCTATTCAGAAGCGTTGCTCGGGCGGAACGATCATTAAACTCAATATCCACGTTATCAAGATGGCTATCCAGCTGTTCAATAATAGCATTGCCATTGGCATCTATCGGGTTGCCGATAATGGTGACGGTCAATTTCGCGTTGGCACTTTTCCCATGCTGATCGACATACGTATAGGAAAAAATGTCATTAACCACTTCACCCGTTTTCAAGGCGATAACATTAGGAGCATTTTTATTCAGAATATAAGTAAAGCTGCCGTCAGCGGCTAACACCAACTTGCCGTAAGCGGCGACTGGAGAGCTGTTGCTGCTGATAAAAACACTGGTACCGTTACTGTCATTGGTGGTGACATTGCCAGTCACCGAAAACACAGTATTAGTCGGTACCAGTGTGATGCTGTCATCTATGGCTATAGGGGTTTGTTGATTGCCCGCCACCTGAACAATCAAACGGGCACTGGAACTTTGGCCCACATCGTTCGCATAAGTATAATTAAAGCTATCGGTGACGACTTGACCGGCCGTTAACTTTGCGTTTTCGGCATTATCGTAGAGCGTATAAGTGGCGCTGGTACCTGACAACTCTACATAGCCATATTGACCTAATAAATTGCCCTTCATAGTAACAATACTGCCATAGCGGTCATTGGCACTCAGTGTTACCGAGGCAGTCGGCTTTATGCCGACCACCACCGAAACATAATCATCTTGAGCTTGCGGCGCTAATCTTATGCTGGCAGCAAACAGCTCAGTCGAGCAGAGCAGCAACACAAAAGGGGTTATTTTTTTCAACATGGGCTGACGTTCCTGTAATCTTACAGATTATTCAATTGGGTAATACCTGGAGAATAGTTCAAATTTATAGCTAGTCAAGCTTGGCAAAAAATGAACAACCCAGCCTCGGACTACTCTATATTTTGCACCTGCTCGCGCATTTGCTCGATCAGCACTTTAAGTTCTATCGCTATCCGGGTCATTTCCTTATCAGCCGATTTGGATCCCAGCGTATTGGCTTCGCGATTCAATTCCTGCATTAAAAAATCCAGCCGCCTGCCGACGGGGTCTTTTTGCTTGAGTACCCGCAACACTTCATTGATATGGGTTTCTAGTCTATCGAGCTCTTCGGTAATATCCAGTTTTTGCGCCAGCAGCACCAATTCCTGTTCCAGACGGTCAAAATCGGGCTCGGCAACCAGTTCGGTGATCCGGTCTTTGAGTTTATTGCGAATCAGCAATAAGACTTCCGGCATGCGTTTGCCCGCTAAAACGACAAAACCCAGCATTTTGGTACAACGGTCTTCAAGCAGAACTTTAAGTTGAGCGCCTTCTCTTTCTCGTGATTCCACTAATAGCGCCAAGGTTTGATCGACCAAGGCACTGATACCCAGACTGAGTTGCTCTTTGTCAATATCCGGTTCCTGCTGGATGCCGGGGAATGCCAGCACATCGAGCGCCGAAAAGGACAAAGGGTTGAGCATTTGTTGCTCTATGGTATTGGCTGCGGCCAGTAATGCAGTAACGGCATCGGTATTAACAATAAAACTTTGCCCGCTTTTAGTCTGCTTTTTGTAGTTCAATGAACATTCAACTTTGCCTCGACTGATTTTTGCGGCGATGGCCGAACGCAACTCGGCTTCAACAAAACGCAGGCGCTCCGGCAGTCTCAAGCTAATATCGCAATAGCGGTGATTGACTGAGCGCAATTCACAGCTGAGGGTTAAGTCGCCGATTTCTATCTCATTGCCGGCAAATGCGGTCATGCTTTTGATCATTTTTCACCTATAATTGATGGATTCTGGTACCGACAAACAACACAATGGCTGAATATTACGATCCGAATACTTATCCCAAAGAATGGAACTACCTGCAAACCGGCACTATTATAGACCAGTATGTCATTGAGAGGGAGTTAGCACACGGCGGCTTTAGTTCCGTTTATCTGGCCAGACAAACAGCCGATCAGATTCAGGTTGCCATTAAAGAATATCTGCCTAGAAAGTTTGCCCACCGAACCTGGAACAATGCCGTTGTCGCCAACAGCGAAGAAACCGCGGCTTTATTCACCCGCGGCAGAGTACTATTTTTTGAAGAAGCCAAGGTGCTGTCGACCTTAAAACATCCCAATATTGTCGAGGTTATCGGTTTTTTTAAAGCCCATTCTACCGTGTATATGGTCATGACTTATGACTACGGGGTGACGCTGGACAAGCTGCTAAGCAATAAAACACTGCCTGTTTCCGAAGATTTTTTCTTGAGCGTGTTCAGCACCTTATTGGCAGGGTTAAGCCATATTCATCGTCATCAGTTTATTCATCTGGACATTAAGCCCGCCAACATTCTGGTGCGGCCCGGCAATGATGCGTTATTGCTGGATTTTGGCGCGATTCAGAGCTTTCCGAAATCATACCTTAACAAGCAAGGCAAAATGCTGACCAAAGGCTATTCGCCGATAGAACAGCATGACTTGAGCGCCCAATTAGGCCCGTGGACGGATATTTATGCAGTGGGTGCGAGTATGCGCAATTGCCTGGAGCATAAAACGCCGGTTCCCGCATTGGACAGAACGCGACAGGACACGCTGGCTCCCGCAGTCAAGGCGTTTAAGCGAAAATTTCCGGAACATCTGTTAAAAGCCATCGACTGGGCTATGGCGTTGCAGCCGGAAAATCGTCCGCAATCGGTTGCCGAGCTGCAGCAAGCGCTTGCTGGTGATTGATTGTTGAGCAATTGAAAATCCGAACAGCCCGCCGTTCAGGTATACTGTTCGGTTTTTCAATTTAGCGGAACAACTATGAGACCAAGCGGACGTAACCCGGACCAACTGAGAGAGATAAAATTTACCTGCGGTTTTACCAAACACGCAGAAGGCTCTGTCCTGGTTGAATTCGGTGATACCCGGGTGCTTTGCACTGCCAGTGTCGACCGGGGTGTACCGCGCTTTCTTAAAGGCAAAGGCGAAGGCTGGATTACCGCCGAATACGGCATGTTGCCGCGTTCGACCCATACCCGGATGGGACGCGAAGCCAGTAACGGCAAACAGGGCGGACGCACCCAGGAAATTCAGCGTTTGATTGGCCGATCCTTACGGGCGGCTATCGACTTAAAGGCATTGGGCGAACATACCATCATGATCGATTGCGATGTATTGCAGGCGGATGGCGGAACCCGTACTGCGGCGATTACCGGCGGTTTTGTCGCGCTGTCGCTGGCGGTGCAAAAGATGCTCAGACGCAAACAAATCAAGACCAATCCGCTGCATGGCCAAGTTGCCTCGGTTTCCGTGGGTATTTATAACGGTGTGCCGGTGCTGGATCTGGATTATGCCGAAGACAGCAATGCGGAAACCGATATGAATGTGGTGATGAACGATGCGGCTGCGTTTATTGAAGTGCAGGGTACAGCTGAGGGTCATGCGTTCAGAAAAGAAGAACTGGATGCCATGCTGGAACTGGCGGGTTTAGGCATTAAGCAATTACTGGAAAAGCAGCGCATCGCGATAGAAAATCATAAATGACCTTTTCAACCCTAAATAAAATCGTTCTGGCCAGCAGCAATCCTGGCAAGATCAGGGAAATTCAGGCGATACTGGCGGAACACCCCATTGTGCCGCAATCCGCGTTTAATGTTGTCGACGCGGAAGAAACCGGCGCTACCTTTGTAGAAAATGCCATTCTGAAAGCCAGAAATGCGGCGCTGCATTGCCAGTTGCCGGCAATAGCCGATGATTCGGGGCTGGTGGTTGATGCGTTGAACGGTGCGCCCGGCGTGATTTCCGCCCGGTATGCCGGCGTACATGCCAGCGACCGGGACAATCTGAACAAGCTGTTGCGCGAGCTGGAAAGCGTACCTGCTGAACTGCGTACTGCCCGGTTTATCTGTGTGATGGTGTTTATGGAGCATGCTAATGATCCCTGCCCTGTGATCGCCCAAGGCGTTTGGGAAGGCCGGATTTTGGATCATGCGGTCGGCGAAAACGGTTTCGGTTATGATCCGGTGTTCTGGGTACCCAGCCATCATTGCACATCGGCGGAATTACCGGCGGCGGTTAAAAACGCGCTGAGTCACCGAGGCCAGGCGCTGAAGACTCTGTCGGCATTAATCCGGGCCAAGGAGTTTACTTAAGGATTTGTCCACGAAAAACACGAACACAACACGATTATTTTGCTTTTTTTCGTGCCTTTGGT
The DNA here is from genome assembly GCA_030653985.1 of Methylobacter sp. GTDB lineage: Bacteria > Pseudomonadota > Gammaproteobacteria > Methylococcales > Methylomonadaceae > Methylobacter_A. The sequence goes on from JAURYJ010000009.1 coordinate 24,859, forward strand.
GATTTTCGTGGATTCTGTTTTTCCTCCGGATCAGATTCTTGATGGGATGCCCTTTCTCCGACTTGTATGTTGATGAACCCACTACTCACTATCGCCAAGCAATTCGCCAGCACCGTCACCGAAATAACCCCGCTCGGCAATGGCCTGATCAATGATACTTATCTGATCACAACGCCATCAGTTCCGTTTGTTCTGCAACGCATAAACCGCACGGTTTTTGCTGCGCCCGAGCAAATCATGGCCAACCTGATAACGCTTAATCGGCATATAGCGCAAAAAACCGGCACGTCGGTTAAGCTGCAAATCCCGGAAATTTTAAAACCCCTCGATAACAGCACCTTTTATCAGAACCAAAACGGTGACTGCTGGCGGGCGCTGAGTTTTATAAACGATAGCGAAAGCTTAGAGACCCTAGGCACTATCAGCGATGCCGAGCAGGCCGGATTTGCGCTGGGGCATTTTCATCGCCTGCTTAGCGACCTTAACCCGGTCCGTTTGCATGATACCCTGCCCGGCTTTCATATAACGCCTCAATATTTAAAGCATTATCATCAGGTTTTAGCGTTATCGGCTCAGCCAAAAAGCCGTTATTGCGCCGAATTCATCACCCGGTTACAGCCTATCGCCGATGATCTGGAAGCTGCAAAACAACAAGGTTTGCTGTCTTTACGGGTTATTCATGGCGACCCTAAATTAAACAATTTCCTGTTTGATAAACACAGCAAAAAGGTCATCAGCATTATCGATCTGGACACCGTCAAACCGGGACTGGTTCATTACGATATTGGCGATTGTCTGCGCTCTTGCTGTCAAACGGTTGAGGGCGTGTTCAATCTGGATATTTGCGCCGCGCTGTTAAAAAGCTACCTAAGCGAGACCTGCGCATTTTTTACCGAACACGATTATCACTATTTATATCCCGCCATCCGCCTGATTCCTTTTGAATTAGGCCTCCGCTTTTATACCGATTATCTGGAAGGCAATCGGTATTTCAAGGTGACCGAGCCCGAACAAAACTTACAGCGTGCCATTAATCAATTCCACTTATGTGAGAGCATCATCGCGCAGGAACCGGCGATTAAGCGCCTGATCTCGCAGTTGCAAAATAGTCGGCCACTGTTATCGGATTAGCGGCCGACATCATACCTGGCAACACTGGAGCGTTGCCGGATGCGTTCTCACGCCGGAGCGCGTGAACGATAAAGCACTGTTAGCATGCTTAGATATCGAAATCCAGTTCAAAACCGCCGTAGGCAAAGATGGGCATACCGGGACGCGGGCCGTAAGGTTGCCTGGAAACCAGATACTGCTCGTTGGCCATATTTTGCACACCGCCCAAAATTTTAACCCCTTTGGCAACCTGATAATACGCGGAGACGTCGGCGATGATATAGTCGTCGGTTTTACCGAAACGCGCATCCGGCAAGCCTGCACCGTTGACTTGATCCCCGGTATTATTGGCGCTGGTGAAGGTTTCACCAACATAGTTACCGGCGACATCGATACCCCATTTGGTAAAATGCAGTCCGCTGCCGAAGCTGAGGGCATATTCCGGTATATAAGGTACTTTGTTGCCTTTTTTACCGTAACTGAAAATCGACTCCGCATCGGTCGAAGTCGCATTATTCAACTGTTCAGTATCGGTGTAGGTAAACGACAGGAAGTAAGGATTGCGAAAACCCCAGTCGAAGGCTTTGCCGGCATCGAAATTCATCGCCATTTCGACGCCTCGGCTATCGACAGCGCCGAAGTTTTCGCTTTGTCCGGTTCCGGCACCGCCGATGTTATTGACCACCAGCAAATTATTAAACTGGGTATAAAAACCGGTCAGCTCCGCAGAAAAAGCACCTCGGCTATAACGGCCGCCTAATTCGTAGGCATTGCTCGATTCCTCGGTCAGCTTGTCGATCACAGCATTTTGCGGACTGGGCGGCGAAAAACCACGATGGGCGCTGCCGAACATCATAAAGTCTTCGTTAAAGCGGTAATCCAGACTGGCCCCGCCCGCATACATATCCAGCGAACTGCTACCGTTGGTGCCGGGATTGAGGTTATTTTTATAGACCTGATTCAAATGCTCATAACGCATACCGGGTGTAAATCCCCACTGCCCCAATTCGATCCGGTCTTTCAGGAAAAACGCATAGGCATTAGTCAGACCGGAACGGTCGTCCTGGCTACCCGGCGCACCGACAACGGAGCTTGAAATAGTGCCGTTGGCCGCCTGACGATGAGTGGTATCGTGTTGAAAACGGGTTTCTTGATCTTCGTGATAACGGAAGCCGCCATTCAACTCATGCTGGGTCGAGCCTAGATCGAAACGGTAATTGGCGGCGGTTTCAACACCACCGGCATAATAGCTGCGATTATTGTCGCGGACGCGTAATTGACAGTTCAGGTCGCCCTTAAGACAGGCCAAACCGTTGCCGCCGTTGGTGCCTGCCAAGGCCGCAGCCAAATCCATATTTTGGGTGCCGGTGCCAGTTGCGTTAGGCACACTACGGATGTCGTTCAACTTGCTCCAGTTACGGTCGAACTCGCTGTAATACGCGGTGGTCACAATATCCAGGTCATCGATCGGCGAGATAAAATAGCGTGCAAAGCCGCCGTTTCGATCCGATTTGATATTATCGAAACGCGATGCCGAATAGCGCCGGTAGGGATCATTTTTGAAATCGGCTTCGCTGGTGCCTAAGTAGGTTTCATCGGCATCCATACTGGAATAACCGTACTTGACTTCAAGTTTTTGATAGATGTCGGTGTTAGGTTCCCAGGACAAGCGCACCATCGGCTCGACCTGCTGGAAACCGGTTTGACCGCTGTTTTGAAAATCCGGCGTGGTATCAATGCTTTTAAATCCATCCGATCCCCGGTAAAAGCCTTCTACCAAATAACCGACGCGGCCATGCGCTGTTTCCACCGTATCGCCGACATAGCCGTGGGTTCTGACTTCGTTATAACTGCCGTAAATGGTTTTAAGATAAGCCTTGCCGCTGTCCGGAATCGCGGTTGACAAGTAGTTGAGCACGCCGCCGGTAATATGCGGGCCGAACTTAATCTGGCTGGAACCTTTCAACACTTCCACACCGCTCATGCGACCGCCGGCCGGATTAAAGTAAGCGGCGGGCGCGGAATAGGCTGCCGGGGCGACCAGTACGCCATCTTCCATGACGGTGATCTTGGCGCTACGCGTAGTATCTACGCCGCGAAAACTGATATTGGGGAATAGTCCGAAGCCGTCCTCTTCACGGATATTAACGCCGGGAACACGGCGCAAAATACGGTTAATGTCGCTATAGCTTTGATCGCGGATCTGCTCGGTATCGATAAATTGGGCAGAAGCTGGCATATCTTTTACGCCGGCAGGATCGCCGAGAATATTGACGGTATCCAGGATGATAGGTTTTTCGGTTTTGTCAGCGCTCTCGGCAGCGCTGGCAAAACTGCCGACAACAATGACCCATGATAACAGTCCGAAAAGCCGTTTCGAGTGCAACATACAATTTTCCCTTTTAAATTTGGTTTAGTCAGAATTATGGCTCATTAAGTGCTGATTCAAATGACAATTAAATGAGTAGGGGAATATAATATATTACTCTCAAATGATAATCAATCTTATTCGCATGCGTATTGAGAACGAGCTCTTGCCAACGCGATAACGTCATAACTGCTGTTACGCAGGCAAACCAAAAATCAATCACTTACAAAGCAAAAAATGACCATAAGTTATTGATAATTCGTAGTCGGTGCGTAACATCAGGTCATCATAAGAAAATTGAAATCTTTGGCAATGCATGGCATAGCCTTTGCCAAATATCAGACACCAAGCCCAACAAAACTAGGCGATGCGGCCTACGCTATGTCGTATTGCTAGCTTTTATCCTGACCGCTTTGTTCACCTATAAGCAGATCAGCACCCATCCTATGGATGTTTCAGCCGCCGTCATTTCTCAACAGGACGACACGAAAAGTCAGACTGACGAAAACGATCTATACGGTTTGCCGCCGGTTCCGATACCGGCAAATAATCCCCCAAACCCCGGCAAAAATTGCCTTGGGCGACAAACTGTTTCACGATAAACGTTTTTCTATCGACGGCACGGTCAGCTGCTCAAATTGCCACGACGATAAGAAAGCATTTACCGACGGCCTGCCGGTTTCGCTCGGGCATCACGGATTGACTGGAACCCGCAATACCCCCAACGTACTCAATGCCGCACTCAATCAGTCACAATTCTGGGACGGGCGCGAAGCTGATCTGAAAGGCCAAGCCAAGCAGTCGCTGATCAATCCAGTTGAGCACGGCTTAGCCCCAAGCTGGGCACCAATGGCGTTGCCTGTGCCTAGTGCCATCCCAATGCGGCCAATACCCATCCCGAAACCTATCCGAAAATGACTGCGCTACAGGCCTATGTGACGCATGAAAGACGGGGAGTAAAACTGGAACCCGGCAAACATTGATTTAACCTGAAAAAATCAATTGTCCACGAAAAGCACGAAAAAAAATCCTGTTAGGATTAGTAACAGAACTTGTTAATCTAAAACTATATACTATAATCTGTAATTATTAAAAAAAGATTTATAGGCAAAGTTATGGAAAAGCGATTTATTAAAATTGGAAATGCCGCCGAATTGCTGGGTGTGTCCATAGAAACATTACGCAAGTGGGAGTCTACAGGTGAGTTGGTTCCTGATAGAAAAACTGCGGGAGGTACAAGGTTCTATGACACGGCTAAATTATTAGGCTTAGGAGATTCAGACTATCCCACAATTTGTTATGCCAGAGTTTCCAGTCATGACCAGAAAGCCGATTTAGTCCGTCAAAAGGAAATGCTTGAAACTTACTGTGCAGCAAAAGGCTGGAGAACCGAGGTTATAGCCGATCTTGGTAGCGGTATGAACTTCAATAATAAAGGATTAGCAAAATTATTAGAAATAATCTTACGCAAGCGAACTAAACGTCTTGTGCTGACACATAAAGATAGGCTGTTACGTTTTGGTGCTGAACTTGTTTTTACTTTGTGCGAGATACAAGGCATTGAAATTGTCATTATCCATAAAGGTGAAAATCCTACCTTCGAGATGGAATTATCACAGGATATTTTAGAAATTATTACGGTTTTTAGCGCCAGGCTATATGGGAGCCGTTCAAGCAAAAACCGTAAGTTGATCCAGGAACTTCAAGTTCATGCGGACAAAATAGCAGAGGAGTTAGGTGTTTATGATCCGAGCCCACAAGATTAAATTATCAGCCAATAATACTTCGGGCAAGCGTGTGGAGTTGCCAGACATGCTTATAATTGGGCGCTTGCTAATTGGAAAGAACAGTTTGAAGCTGGATTAAAGCCTAATGAAGCGGTATTGCACAAAAGAATTGCTGATGTTAGGGCGGATGGACTGCACAAACTAACTCATAAATTAGCAACACAGTTTGATGTTATTGGCATTGAAAATCTCAATGTTAAAGGCATGGTAGCCAACCATTGCTTAGCAAAAGCAGTTTCAGATAGGGGCTTTTTTGATTTTAGAACCAAACTTGAATACAAGTGTAAGATGACTGCTGCTGAAATAGTCGTTGTTGACCGGTTCTTTCCTTCAACTAAAACCTGTTCTGAATGTGGACAGATACACGACATGCCGTTAAGTCAACGTGTTATGAATTGTGGCTGCGGAAACATTATGGATCGCGATGTAAACGCGGCGATTAATTTAAAGAAAATGGCGCTCTTAACAATATCGGCCTAAAAGTTTTCCAACCGCCGTGAGCTACACGGTGGCAGCCTGTGGAGGGACAAGCTCTGACGTTAAGCCGTTGGTAACGTGAAACTAGCCTCAATGAAGCAGGAATTAAAACACTAGATTTCATTAGAAATTAATAGGTTTTTAATAGCGGTTATAGTGTTTCTGAACACCGCACGTCACTGCCATTCAATGAATGGCAGAAATAGTTAGCGTTAAATGCCGTGGACGCGAATTTATTCGCGCGATAGGCGTTAAAAAGCCCGAATAAATTCGCACCCACACTAGAGTAAATCCTATCTTAATGGCAGTGACCTAGCACGCAGGATCGAGAATACTGACATTATCTCCCTATCACTTAATTACAGAAGACAACTTATGAAAGCAAACATCGGCTTAATCGGCCTCGGGGTCATGGGACAAAATCTGGTTCTTAACATGAACGACCATGGCTTTAGCGTGGCGGTATTTAATCGCACCACCAGTACAGTGGATGAGTTTCTGGCTGGCCCTGGCAAAAATACGCAAATTATCGGCACACACTCGCTGGAAGCATTGATCGACAACCTGGAATCGCCGCGCATCATTATGTTGATGGTCAAAGCGGGCGAGGTGGTCGACCAGACTATCGACACCTTAGCGTCGCTATTATCACCAGGCGATATTATTGTCGATGGCGGCAATTCGCTGTTTACCGACACCAGCCGCAGGACACTTTCCCTGAAAGAAAAAAACATCCTATACATAGGCGCGGGCGTTTCCGGCGGCGAGGAAGGCGCAAGACACGGGCCGTCTATCATGCCCGGCGGCAACAAGGACGCATGGCCTGTGGTCAAACCCATTTTCCAGTCGATCAGTGCACAGGTTGACGACCAGTCTTGCTGCGAATGGGTGGGCGATAACGGCGCCGGACATTACGTCAAGATGGTGCATAACGGTATTGAATACGGCGACATGCAATTGATCGGCGAAGCCTATCACCTGCTGTCCGACGGTTTGGGCTTAAGCGCTTATGACATGCAGGCGATATTCGCCGAATGGAATCGGGGGCCGTTAAGCTCCTATCTGATTGAAATCACCGCCGCTATTTTGGCCTACAAAGATAACGATGGTCAGCCCTTGCTGAAAAAAATTCTCGACACTGCCGGACAAAAAGGCACCGGCAAATGGACCGGTATCAATGCGCTGGAACTGGGCATCCCGTTAACCTTGATTGGCGAAGCGGTATTTGCCCGCTGCTTGTCCGCGCAAAAAGAGGAACGGGTTAAAGCGGCATCGGTACTGCCTAAACGACCGCTGAAATTTATCGGCGACAAGAAAACCATAATTAATGCTATTCGCGATGCGTTGTATGCGGCCAAAATCATTTCTTATGCACAAGGTTTTCGCTTGATGCGCGAAGCCTCGAAAGAATATGGCATGGCGCTCAATTATGGCGATATTGCGCTGATGTGGCGCGGCGGCTGTATTATTCGCAGCCGGTTTTTAAACGACATCAAACAAGCCTATGAGGCGAACCCGGATTTGGAAAACCTGCTGCTGGCCGATTTCTTTGTCGCTGCGATGAAACAAGCCGATGAAGGCTGGCGTAGAGCCGTTATTTTAGGCATAGAACTGAGCATTCCGACCCCGGCATTATCTTCCGCGCTGGCTTATTACGACGGCTATCGCAGTGAAAAATTACCGGCTAATTTGCTACAGGCCCAACGGGACTATTTCGGTGCGCATACTTATGAGCGGGTCGATCAACCCAGAGGCCAATTCTTCCATACCGACTGGACCGGTTAGGGCGGTAAAATCGCACACCGACCCATACGGTTTAAGCAATGAACAGTCAATAACACCTACCTTTGCGTCATGAGCGGGCGACCGGCCGGTCGCCCTACACAATTTATCCCGAGTTCTCTCGTTGCCACGCTCCCGCGTGGTAATGCATACAAATAAAGTTTTTTCCGGTACGCTAACGCCTTTCCTAAAAAAATCACGAGGCGCTACTAATGCTGAAAGCCGAACCCTGTACCTACGTTATTTTTGGCGCCACCGGAAACCTGTCCCGAATTAAATTAATGCCCTCGCTGTATCATCTGGATGTCGCCAAGCGCTTGCCTGAAGGCACCCGTATTTTGGCCATCGGTCGCAGGCCATGGGATCAAGAAAAATGGCTGGCCGAAGTTCGGCAGATGATTGAGGACAAAGTGCCAGACGATTTTGATGAAGCGGTTTTTCAACGCTTTAGCGCCCGACTGCATTACCATCAGGGCGATATAAAACAGCCGCAATGTTATAGCGAATTGGCTGAGTTGCTTAACGGGAACAACCAATTCCCTAAAAACATCGCCTTCTATCTGTCAATAAGCCCATCCGACTTCGGCACGGTCATGGAGCTGTTAAGCAATAACCACTTATTCGATGAAGAATACGGTTGGCGGCGAGTGATTATCGAAAAACCGTTCGGTTATGATTTGGACAGCGCCCAGGCTTTGCAAAAACGCATCAGCCGCTATTTAACGGAAGACCAGATTTACCGTATCGATCATTATCTGGGTAAAGGCATGGTGCAAAATGTGTTGGTGTTTCGCTTTGCCAATGTGATGCTGGAGCCATTATGGAATCGCAATTATATCGATCATATCCAAATCACCCACTCAGAAGACATCGGCATAGGCAGCCGCGCCGATTACTATGACAACGCCGGCGCCATGCGCGACATGCTGCAAAGTCATTTGCTGCAATTGCTGACGCTGGTCGCCATGGAGCCGCCGGTGTCGATGGAAGCCGAATCGCTACGCGACGAAAAAGTCAAAGTGCTGAAATCCATCCGCCCTATTCCCAGAGAAGCCGTACACGGTCATGCCTTCCGCGCCCAATATGGTAAAGGCAACATCGGCGGCGAACGGGTCAACGGCTATCTGCAGGAAGACGGCATACCGGCCAACAGCATCACCGAAACCTATGCCGCGATGAAACTGTATATCGACAACTGGCGCTGGCGCGGCGTACCGTTTTATCTGCGTACCGGCAAGCGCATGGCCAAGGCGCAATCGACTATCTCGATTTGTTTTCGCCATCCGCCGTTACAGTTTTTTCGCGGCACCGAGGTGCAGTGCATGAACCCCAACTGGGTACTGCTCGGCATACAGCCGGAAGAATTTATCCGCATTGAAATGACCGTCAAAGAACCCGGCCTGGAGATGCGCACCCGCTCCAGCAGCCTGGATGCCAGCTTCCGCCAGGAGAATGAAAAATCCATCGATGCCTATGAAGACTTGTTACTGGACGTATTAAAAGGCGACCGCTCGTTATTTCTGCGCTTTGATGAAGTAGAATATGCGTGGCGCATTGTCGATCCGATCCTGCAAACCTGGGCGATAGAACGTGACCATATTGTCACCTATGCCGCCGGTTCCTGGGGGCCGGAAGACAGCCGCCGCTTATTCGACAAAGACAACCAATATTGGCGCAGCTCATTAACCCCGGAGTGTAAATAAATGCAACAAAACAGCCGCTGGCATACTCTTGAAACCGCAGAAGACGTCGCTTTTTCCGCCTGCCAACATATTCTTAACGCCGCCGACACCGCCATTTCCGCACGCGGTAAATTCAAGCTGGTATTGGCCGGAGGCGGCACCCCGGAAAAAGTCTATCGACTATTAGCCGAGTCCACTGCCGACTGGGCCAATTGGATGATTTATTATGGCGACGAACGCTGCTTGCCTGCCGATCATCCCGACCGCAACAGCCTAATGGCAAGTCAGGTTCTATTGGACAAAGTGGCTATTCCTGCGGCGCAAATTTTCACCATGCCCGCCGAACTGGGGCCGGAAGTCGCCGCCGAACGTTATCGTCAAACCGTCGCCGAGGCCGGCATGTTCGATATGGTGTTGCTGGGCATGGGCGAGGACGGCCATACCGCCAGCCTGTTTCCCGGTCATCAACATCAACAAGACCAGCTGGTGCATGCGGTTTACAATTCGCCAAAACCGCCGCCGGAACGTGTTTCTATCAGCGCTAAGGCATTAAGCAACACCCGGGAATTGATATTTTTAATCACCGGCGCGAACAAACAGCAAGCCGTCAACCAGTGGCGTTCAGGTCAGGATTTGCCAGTGGCAAGCATTGTGCCTGAAAACCCTGTCGATATTTATATTGATAGTGACGCCTATAAGCCATCAATATAAACAACTAAATACAGGGTTGTATATTTGTGGGCGCGAATTTATTCGCGCAGTAGGTTTAAAAGCGCGCGAATAAATTCGCGCCCACAATACTAGGCGTGACGGAGTTTGCAAACCCCGTTCGGCTTGGAATTCGGCTTTTCTCCTTGAACCTTTCACCTTAGTCTTATGAATATCGGCAAACTCTATATTATTTCCGCTCCCTCCGGCGCCGGTAAAACCAGTCTGGTCAAACAGCTGATTACCGACTTGGACGCGCTGAGCGTTTCAATCTCCCATACCACCCGGCAGATCCGACCCGGCGAAGTCCACGGCCAGGATTATTACTTTGTCTCTGTCGCCGACTTTCACGCCATGCAGGCACAACAGGCATTCCTTGAACATGCCCAGGTTTTCGACAATTTTTACGGTACGGCTCAGCAGACGGTAGAAGAGAATTTGCATCGGGGCTTGGATGTGATACTTGAAATCGACTGGCAGGGTGCCGAGCAAATCAAAAAACTGCTGCCCGACAGTCTGTCGATTTTTATCCTGCCGCCATCGACGGAAGTGCTGTTGCAGCGGCTTCGAAACCGGGGCCAGGACGATGAGCAAATCATCGCCCGCCGGATGCGCGACGCCGTTACCGAAATTCGCCATCATGACCAGTTCGATTATCTGGTAGTTAATGATGACTTTGCGCTGGCGCTGACTGAATTAAAAAGCATCATCATCGCCAATCGCTTGACCCGGCAACGCCAGCTGCCTAATTTGCAGCCTTTATTGGCTTCGCTGCTTTCGTAGGAAATGACACAACAGTACCCTGTAGGTCGAAATAAGCCGGTTTGAGCGAAAGCGAAGCTCATCGCTTTCGCTCAGCACATCCTATGGCTGACGAAATTCTGCTCCCGACCCAAACAGGCCTTTGGTAAAATAACTGACTATTGTTCAGACAAGCAGTCATATAGGATGTGCCGAATAACATGAGGCGCATCGCTCAGCTAAGATATGCATTTTTTAACGATGAGATTATTGAAAAAGAATAGATTCTTCTAGCAAAACAAGGGGGGGCAACATACTATGACACATCCCAAATCATTCTGATTCTGGGCATAAATCTAAATTTCAGGAAAAACATGAAAAAAATTACAGTTGATAGCAACCCAAGCAAAGCACTTTTAAAAAAAATGGGCGTTGCTAACTGGCCAACATGGGAAAAAGAAGTATCTGCATTCCCATGGGAATTCGTTACGACAGAAACAGCACTTATTTTAGAAGGTGAATGTGTAATGACACCTGCAGATGGAGGCCCTTCAACTACTTTCAAAGCGGGTGACTTAGTGGTATTTCCATTAGGCTATAAAGGTACTTGGGAAGTGAAAAAAGCACTTAAAAAACGCTTCAAACACAATGGAGGTAACATTGTGAAATGTTTTTTTAACCGCATGAAAATATGGTCAAGTTGTGCTAAATCAATCATGAAATGAAGTTCGCTTCCATTATTCCCACAACAACTGCTTCTGATATTTTGGCAAGTTCGTACCACATAAATACTTAAATACCATTGCAACATATAGAAAAAAATGGCATTTTTTGGGCTGTGAAATTATCAGAATACGCAAAGAAGATTGGGGTAACTTACAAAACCGCTTAGAACCATTATCAAGCCGGTTTAATCCCTAATGGCAGAAAACTACCTTCTGGCATTAGGCGTATTCTTTTATCAGATTGCACGTAAAACCCATTCCTTCAGGTGGGGGATGTAAGTGTGCTCTTGATTTTGCAGTGATAATTATTTACTATAAAAACATGATTGCAGCCACCAAAATACGCATATATCCAAACACACAGCAAGTTGAAAAACTGGCTAAGGCGTTCGGTTGTGCGCGGTGGTTGTGGAACAATAGCCTCAACGAATGTCAGAAAACTTACCAGGAGACAGGTAAAGGCTTGGGGCATTTTGCCTTGAACAATTGAGTGCGTGAACTCAAACATTGCGTTGACTGGCTCGGTGAAACCCATAGCTAAGTCTTGCATGATGTTTGTTTGAACTTGTCCCGTGCTTTTGTGAACTTCTATGAGCGTCGGGCAGCCTATCCCACTTTCAAAAGCAAGCACTGAAAGCAAACTATTCAATACCCGCAAGGGGTGAAGATTGACGAAGGCCTTAAGCTTTTCTTGCCTAAAATCGGTCACGTCAAAGCCGTTGTGCATCGTGAAATAAAGGTACCGATCAAAACTGTCACCCTCAGTAAAACGCCAACGGGCAAATACTTCGCGTCTCTCCTGACTGAAAACGGGCTGGACGCACCTATCATTTCCTTTGACGGCAAGATTCTGGG
>JAURYJ010000061.1 GCA_030653985.1 Methylobacter sp.
GCTTCATGCCGATGATATAGAATTGGAGCGCTTACGCAAACAACGCAGCACTCAGCGTATCTGGATGAATCAAACCAGAAACGAAATGCATTAATTTTTTAAAAACACTCTTATGGAGGCAGTATGTCTGGTAAATTTCTACAAGCCACCTCAACGTATAGGCTTGAACAGTATCCATTGTGCGCCACGTCATGTCGGTGGCCACCAAATAACGGTAATCGGTTTCGCCTTCATATTTCAAGGCAACGACAAAGCGTTTTTTGCCATGTGCAAGCACTTTTAATCGCGCGCTGCTCATCGTTGCTTTCACTTCTTTTCCGCCACGCACCCGCAAAGTCACTTCCACGCCTTTGTTGATGGTATTAAAATAATCTTTCAAATTCCTTTTCTTGCCTCTATATTCAATGACTTGGTTCTCGCGCAACTGGCTAATAACCTGGGTAATACCGCATATCCGTGAAGCTTTATCCATAAAACTCGCTTCACCGTACAGAGCGTCAGCTAACACGGCTTTGATTTTAATATTGCCGTGGGCATCCTTGAATGCTTGCAGTAGTCGTAACGCAAGCTGCGTTTTTGTTGGGTAGCGGTTATCTCGCTCCGGCCGAACAGGGCGATCTTTTTTTGCCACCCCCTCTTTTTTCAAGCGTTTATCTTCTTTAACCCATGCCGTCAGCACAGGATCTGGCCTGTAAAAAGCAAAGCCTACTGGAAGCGTGACTGTCTGCGTGACCAACAACAATAAAACCACCGTCTGTCCGTTGACATAGCCACCTGAAGCCTTGTGTTTTTGCTTATGCACACCGTAAATTCGCTTGGTTCGCTTTGAGCGTGCCCGATCAGATTCATCAAGAACCAGCACGCCTTCAGTAATTCCGTGCCGCTCCAAAACCAATGTCACACTCGCCAAAAGCAAATAATCCCAGGCTACTTTTGCTTCGCGAAACATCCACGAAAGTGCGGCAATCTTGTGTTCTCCCAAGCTCGCACGCTCGAACTTCGCCCAGCACACCGAATTGGTCAGCAACATTCCCGTCAAACAAAATCCGAGCCAAATCTTTTGTAGGTGTGTCAGCTTGGCATTGGGCTTAAGCTTTCCCAGGGAGACATCTAAATCAGTTACAAACGTTTTTATAAAGTGTGCCGGTTCGGACATCAACATGGTGTTGAAATACGTGGCAGTTTACACTGATTAGCTTACCCGTTTTCCAGCCGTATTTCTAAGCTTAAAAACTTGAACATCGAGTATTAGCTAAACTGGACATCCACTACACGCCAAAGCACGGCAGTTGGCTGAACATGGCAGAAATCGAGTTAAGCATTTTATCCAGGCAATGTCTGGATCGACGCATTCCAGACCAGGCAACATTAAAAACAGAAACCGCAGCATGGCAAGAAAAAAGAAATGCTATTGCCCGCCCTATGGAATGGCGATTTACCACGGAGGATGCACGGATAAAACTGAAGAAACTTTATCCGACATTATAAAAATGACTGAGTACTAGTTCAGAAGAGTACAATAACGATAGATCAGCAGAATCCGCCTGCCAATCGGTGGTGCTTTAGCGTGAGAAATACGCTGGATGGGGACGTGGTAAAGTAAATATCCGATTAACCCGATCAGGCATAGAACGAAGATCGGCATCTGGGGTTTATCTATCTTGAAACTGAAAGCCGAGTTAGGCTGGGAATCCAGGCAAGGTTTGAAAGAACAGTCTTGAGTGGGCATGGTGGTATGCCCCTGATGTTTCGGCGAGGGATTACCCGGCTCCGAACAGCCTGCTGGCATGGCGTCGGAGGAAGACACACGCCATGGGCTTGGCATTGAACAGGTTGCTGAAACCAGCAAAGAAAGCCAGCTCACCAGTAGCACGAACACCAGGACGTGCAGGTAAGGACGGTTTCTTGGACAACGCAACGTATTTAGCACAAGGATCTCTTTACGGAGGAATCTTTGGGATTCAATATAACACACGCAGTGTGTTACTGGAATTGGATAATACAAATAATCGTGTTATTAAAAGCCATCGGCAGTTAGGCTATTTATGCCCATGATAGGTTTCATTCTTTTATCATGGCCTAAATTCAAGTGTTTGTCAGACTCATTTAGCATTGGAAGAGGCTAAGGCTTGAATGCTTTTTAGCGATAGGATACACTCATTACAATGAATAATATGCTACGTCGCTCCAAAACCTGGCTCTCTTTTGTGCTGATGCTCGCGGTTCTAGGCCATTTCGGCCTGGGCCATAGCGATGCTTCGGCCTTTGTGCTGTGTTTCGGGACGGACGGTCATGTAGCTGTGGAGCGTGCCAGCCACGACCATGGGGCCGATACCGGCGCCTATTTCACGGACATGGCTTCGCCTTGCGAGGACATTCCCGTGGTCGACGATGACCACGGCACTCATATTCCCCTGACAGATTTATCCAAAGCATCGGTCGATTTTGGACTTTTACCTCTGATTTTCCTCGTTTTTCTCCTTATCCCCTACGCCAGGGTCATTACACAGCGGCCTTTTTTCCCCGATCCGCTGTTCACCGATTCCCGACTGCTTGGCCTACGCAGTACTGTTCTTCTGATTTAGCCCGCTCTTCATAGCCGCAATCCGCCGTCGATAATGTAGGTTTAGCGCCTGCTTGTCTACTGCGTTCGTTCATGCTACGGAGAGACTATTCATGTACTCAAATTATGCGCTGCCTTTTGGCATCGCTCTCAGTGTAATCATTACAACCGGTCCGGTCGGTGCTAATCCGCCAGCCAAGAAAATGCCACTCGTCCACCTGGAAGACCAGAACCCGGTGGGTCGCGATCCAAGTGCGTCCGAGGACCCGACAGGAACCTTGCTTTTACCTCATGCGCTGGCCTTGGTATTGAGCTTCCTTATGTTTTCCCTGAACCTTTCCAGGAAACACGTTCCCAGGCTCCTGCCAGGGAGTGTTGTTTTTTTGCTGGCAACTTCGTTGCTCATTCCCAAGCCTGTTTGTGCCCAAGCTTCATCCAGGAAACAGGCAGATACGACCACGATGGTTGGTCATCTTGACCCCATTGAAAGTGATGCAACTTTGAGTTTAGCTAAAGTCGTCGATCTAACGCTGGAGAAATATCCCGATGTAACCTGGCTCAATTCGCTGGAACAAGAAGCGGCGGCTCTTTCGTTGCGTGGCGATAGCTGGACAGCCGGTGCATCACACGCAGGGCTTCATTTTCAGGAAGCGACCAGCGGCACTTTGCATTATCTGGATGCCTCGGTGCAAGTGCCGTTATGGAACTTAGGCCAGCGCGATGCGGAACAAACGGTCGCAAAGCAAGCGGAAAACAGCGCAATGTCACAATCGGATGCGATTAAATTTCGAGTGGCGGGGCTGATTAGAAATGCTTTATGGGGTATTACACTGGCAAACTTAAGTTATGAGCAGGCGAAAACCGAGCTCGCTATTATCGATCAGTTAGTGGCCAAAGTGCAGCGGCGTGTTGAGTTAGGTGATTTGCCTCGTGCTGATTTATTGTTGGCGCAAACTGAGTTGCTGCAAAAACGCTCAGTGGTAACACTAACTGAAGCGGAATTAATGCATGCCCGCAAACGTTATTCCAGCATCACTCAAATGACTAAAATCCCCGGCGATTATCAGGAAAAGTTGGCTGAGATACTGAAAATCCAGCAAAGTCATCCAGCATTAGTGGCGATTAATAGCCAGATTGAACGCAAACAGGCGGAGCTTAATGCGATTAAACTGGTGGGTTCCGGGCAGACGGCGGTTGCTGTCGGCGTAAACAGCGACCAGTTCACCAATGATCCTCGAAGTAATAAAACGGCAAGCTTCAATATCGGCGTTACCGTTCCTTTCGGTGGCAGTGCGCATCTGGCGCCAAAGGTTGCAGCGATTAATGTCGAATTAAATAAACTGATTGCAGAACACGAACAACTGTCCCGCGATTTGGAACAGGCGCATCACGAGGCCGAACATAATCTGGAAGTCAATCGGGTCGAACAGGGCATCGCCAACGAGTTAAAACAGGTTGCCGAAGAGCATTTAAAAATGATGCAATTGAGCTTTTCTGTGGGTGAAATTAATCTGATAGATTTATTAAGAATCCAGGCCAGAACCCAGCAAGCGGTGTTAAATGCCAAGCAACGGTCGGTCATGTTACAGCGCGACATAGCGCTTTATAATCAGGCCGTAGGAGTTATGCCATGAGAACGTATAAATTTTTACTGATATTGAATTTTGCAGGGTTGGCAATGCTGTTCTGCCCACCGGTAATAGCTGAAAATACAATTAAAATAGCGCAGGATAATTTTAATAACCTGGGTGTCACCCTGCGAAAACTGGAGCCTGCCAAACAAATCCCGCCCGCCAAAGTAGTGCTTCCGCCAACGCAGGGACATAGTGTCAGCGCTTCTCAGACCGGCTTAATCACTCAACTGAATGCGGCATAGGGGACTCAAAATGAACAAAAAATCTTTAATTATCATCAGTGCTGTATTAATTATCGGCGTGGCGCTGGCAGGCCTGATTCTCACCCTGGATGCACCTACCGTTACCGATGAAGAAAAGGCGGGGGCTGTTGGACAGAGTGCAGCGTTTGCTCGTGGACCTCATCGCGGCCGGTTGTTATCAAAAGACAACTTTGCCCTGGAGGTCACGATTTACGAAACGGGCGTTCCGCCGCAGTTTCGCGTTTATGCCTACCAGGACGATAAACCGCTGTCGCCTGAACGGGTGCAACTGGACATTACCCTGCATCGTTTCGGTGGGCGCTCCAAGCAAATTCGGTTTAAACCGGAAGCGGACTATCTGCTCGGAGACGCGGTTATTGAAGAACCGCATTCGTTTGATGTGGACATCAATGCCGGTTTTGACGGCAAGACTTACCAGTTCACTTATTCACAGGTAGAAGGACGGGTTCAATTGAATGCCGCGTCACTGCAAAGCGCCGGTATCACGATCGATACGGCGGGTCCTGCCAGGATCGAAAGCGTGTTGAAATTGCCCGGTACCATCGAGTTCGATCAGAACCGGCTGGCCCATGTCGTCCCCCGGGTCGGCGGCGTGGTCGTTGAAGTCCGTAAAAAACTGGGTGAAGCCGTTAACCAGGGAGAAGTGCTTGCGGTCCTGGAAAGCCGTGACCTGGCAGAGCTGAAAAGCCGTTTGGCAACCGCGCGTAAACGCCTGGAGCTTGCCCGTTCGTTGTACAAGCGCGAAGAGCGCTTGTGGCGTGAACAGATTTCCGCCGAGAAGAATTATTTGAACGCCCGCACACAATTGGCGGAGGCGGAAATTACCGTCACCACCGCCAGCGACCAATTGGACGCCTTGGGTATGCAAACGGATAAAGGCGCGCGCGGTGTCAGTTTGGCTCGTTACGAACTGCGCTCGACGTTGACTGGCACCGTGGTTGAAAAACATCTGGTCGTTGGCGAAGCCGTTCAAACCGACACCACCGTGATGGTCATTGCCGATTTGACTTCACTCTGGGGTGATTTCAGCGTGCCCGCCAAGAATTTGAATCAAGTTAAAGCCGGCCAGACTGTGCGCGTTAAAGCGCCGGAACTCGGGTTTGAGACAACGGCCACCATCGACTATCTGGGCGCCTTGGTGGGTGAACAAACGCGTTCGGCGCCCGCCCACGTTCATATCGATAATAAAGCGCTGAACTGGCGGCCCGGTTTGTTTGTTAGCATCGAGGTGGTCGAAAAGGCCGCCACCGTGCCGGTAACAGTAGCGCTCGAAGCCATACAAAGCTGGCACGATGCCGATGCGGTGTTTGTTCAGGATGGCGATCAATTTGAAGTGCGTCCGTTGCAATTGGGACGGCGGGATGCAAACCGGGCTGAGGTTCTACAGGGGCTTAGCGGCGGAGAACATTATGCGGCGGCCAACAGTTTCGTGTTGAAAGCGGAATTGGGTAAGGCCGGCGCAACTCACGATCATTAGGAGGCATCATGTTCGAACGAATTCTGAAATTATCCATTCAAAGCCGCTGGTTCATTATGCTTGCCACTATAGCGGTGGCAGCGCTGGGGATTTACAATTTCCAGCGCCTGCCGATCGATGCAGTACCGGATATTACCAATGTTCAGGTGCAAATCAACACAGCAGCGCCCGGCTATTCACCGCTGGAGGCGGAGCAGCGCGTTACGTTTCCGATTGAAACGGTCATGGCTGGGCTTCCGAGCCTGGAACAGACGCGGTCGCTGTCCCGGTACGGTCTGTCACAAGTCACTGTTATCTTTAAAGACGGAACCGACATTTATTTTGCCCGGCAACTGGTCAGTCAGCGTATTCAAGAGGCAAAAAGCCAACTGCCGCCGGGATTAGAGCCGGCCATGGGGCCGATAGCCACCGGTCTCGGCGAGATTTTTATGTGGACGGTGACGGCCGGGGCCGATGCGCGCAAAGCCGACGGCAGCCCCTACGATGAGACCGATCTGCGCACACTGGAGGATTGGGTGGTGCGTCCGCAGATGCGCACGGTGCCCGGCGTCACCGATGTCAACAGCATAGGCGGTTATGTCAAGCAATACCACGTCACGCCCGATCCTGCAAAATTGATCGCTTACGGACTGAGCCTGCGCGATGTAGTCACCGCGTTGACCCGTAATAATGACAATGTCGGCGCCGGTTACATCGAACATCACGGTGAACAATACCTGATTCGGGTGCCCGGCCAGGTAAAAAACCTTGAGGAAATCGGGCGCATTATCGTCGGCAATCACCAGGGGACGCCAATCTTCATCCGGGATGTGGCCGAGGTCTTGATCGGCAAGGAATTGCGCACCGGCGCCGCCACCGAAAATGGCCATGAAACCGTGCTTGGTACGGTGTTTATGCTGGTGGACGAAAACAGCCGCACGGTTTCGCAACTGGCAAGTGACAAACTGGAGGTCATCAACCGCAGTTTGCCAGACGGCGTCAAGGCCACGCCGGTCTATGACCGGCGCATTCTGGTCGATAAAACCATCGCCACGGTCAAAAAAAATCTGTTGGAAGGCGCCATTCTGGTCATTGCCGTGTTGTTTCTGTTTCTGGGCAATCTGCGCGCCGCTTTGATTACCGCGCTAGTGATTCCGCTGGCAATGCTGTTTACGTTCACCGGCATGGTCACGCAAGGCGTGAGCGCCAATCTGATGAGTCTCGGCGCACTGGATTTCGGAATTATTGTCGATGGTGCTGTGGTCATCGTGGAAAACTGTGTCCGCAGCCTGGCGATCGAACAACAACGCCGACAGCGGCCGTTGTCATTGACCGAGCGGCTGGATACGGTGTTCGGTGCCGCCCAGGAGGTGAGGCGGACGTTACTGTTCGGTCAGATTATTATTATGACGGTGTATTTGCCGATATTCACATTGTCCGGCGTCGAAGGCAAAATGTTTCACCCGATGGCGTTTACCGTTGTGACCGCCTTGTTGGGCGCCATGCTGCTTTCCATCACCTTTATCCCGGCCGCGCTCGCGCTCTTTATCGGCGAACGGGTGAGCGAAAAGGAAAATCCGTTGATGCGTTTCGCACATAAAATATACCAGCCTCTGTTGGACCGGGCATTGGCAAATGTTCCGGTGGTTTTGACGGGCGCTGCGGTACTGGTTGTCCTGAGTTTGCTGTTGTCCACGCGCATGGGATCGGAATTCATTCCCACGCTGGATGAAGGCGATATCGCCCTGCATGCCTTGCGCATTCCGGGAACCAGTTTATCGCAGGCGGTTGAAATGCAGCACACGCTGGAAAAAAGAATTACCACATTCCCGGAAGTTGAGCGGGTGTTCGCCAAGATGGGTACAGCCGAGATTGCGACCGACCCGATGCCGCCCAGTGTGGCAGACACGTTAATTATGCTGAAGGAACGCTCTGAATGGCCCGATCCCGACCGTTCCAAGGCCGACCTGGTGTCTGCGCTGGAACGGGCGGTTAAGGAGGTGCCCGGCAACAACTATGAATTTACCCAGCCGATCAAAATGCGCTTTAACGAGCTGATAGCCGGTGTACGGGCTGATGTTGCGGTCAAGGTGTTTGGCGACGATCTGGAGAGTCTGCTGGAAATAGCCGAAGACATGAGTCAGGTTCTGGAAAAGGTGCCGGGGGCTTCGGATGTCAAAGTCGAACAGGCGACCGGATTGCCGTTGTTGACCGTGCAGATGAAACGGGACATGCTGGCACGCTTCGGTTTGAATACCGCAGATGTTCAGGCGGCGGTTCAGGCGGCGATGGGCGGGGCCAAGGCCGGCGAGATTTTTGAAGGCGACCGGCGTTTCGATTTGCTGGTGCGCCTGCCGGAAAAACTGCGTAGCGACCCCGAGGCGATGCGGCAAATTCCCATTCCGTTGCCCGTCCGTCAACAGGATTCAACGCAACAGTCCTTTATTCTGCTTGGCACGGTAGCGGACTTTGAAGTGACTCAAGGGCCCAATCAAATCAGCCGCGAAAATGGTAAAAGGCGGATTGTTCTGACTGCTAATGTGCGTGGCCGGGATTTGGGCTCCTTCGTGGCGGAAGCCCAGGAGAAAATCAGCGCCGAGGTCAAGGTACCTGCCGGGTACTGGATTGCCTGGGGCGGCCAATTCGAGCAAATGATTGCCGCCACCGAGCGCCTGCAAATCGTGGTACCGGTGGCGTTGCTGATTATTTTTCTGCTGTTGTACGCCACTTTCGGTAATGTCCGGGACGGCCTTTTGGTATTCACCGGCGTGCCGTTCGCACTGACCGGCGGCATCGTTGCGCTGTGGCTGCGGGATATTCCCCTGTCGATTTCAGCAGCCGTCGGTTTTATTGCGCTTTCCGGCGTGGCCGTGCTCAATGGCCTGGTGTTGATTATGTTTATCAATAAATTGCGCCAGGACGGTTTAGCATTGGAGCAGGCGGTTCGCGAGGGTGCGATGGTTAGATTGAGACCGGTATTGATGACTGCGCTGGTAGCTTCGTTGGGTTTTATTCCGATGGCGTTGGCAACTGGTACCGGCGCGGAGGTGCAACGGCCGCTGGCAACGGTGGTCATCGGTGGCATACTGTCATCGACGCTGCTGACCTTGCTGGTGCTGCCGGTTCTTTACCGGCTGGTTTATCAACTGAAACGTCCAGACGGGCCGCAGTCAGCGGTACATGTGGGCGGTTCGCGAACCGGGCCGCTAGTCGGGGGCGAAGCGTATCGACACGATGGCCAAGTCGATGGGGCTGAAATTCAACAAACGAGTGCATCGAGCCTGCGGGTACTAATGACGCGTGCGCGCTGGATCGAAGTCGGACGTATTTTGCTTACCGGCTTGATAGCGCTGCTATTTTGGCGGCAATGGGTACCGCTACAAATCCTGTGGCTGGCCGTCGCTATTGGTTTATACCCGCTGGTAAAAACCGGGGTGATCGACCTGATACGCGAACGCAAAGTCGGCACCGAGATTTTCGTTACCGTGGCCACCTTGGTCGCGGTGTTTGGCGGCGAGACGGTTGCCGGCGCCGTGCTGATGGTGATTATTCTCATTGCGGAGGTGTTATTAAGTGGCTAAAATCATATCTAAACATAGTCAAATATATACAAAAAATGCGTTAAAAAACATTTTAATCATTAAAAATAGTAGTAGAATCGCCAGTGGAAAATGTTTTTCCACTGGGATAAAAGTTTTATCCTTTACGTTTACAGCCGCTTTATTCCTGACAAATTAGGCTATAGGCAACTATATCCGGGTTTTATCGAATCTTCGGGCAGCAAAACCAGCAGGTTGTAACCGGTGTGCAGACCCTTCGGGGGATTGCACCTGTCGGTTGAAACTGCTCAACCAGGATTCCAGTTGC
>JAURYJ010000048.1 GCA_030653985.1 Methylobacter sp.
GGTCATACATTTCGTGCATTTGTTTTTCAATTTTTGTTGCGTAAGGTGTCAAAATTTTACGGTTTGTTGGTGTGATGTCAGTTGCCCAAACTTTAACCAATTACACCCTAGTTGTTCAAGTTATTTGGTGCACGTTCCTAAGCGCATGGGTATGGGCCGCAATTACCGTAACACCTGCTTATTTCTATGGTGAGGAAATATTAAGTTTATTGCGTGTTGCTAAAGAGCATTGGTATTTTGTACTACCAATAGCTGGAGGAGTTCTATATGGAATCTATGCCTATGTTCAAAAACTTGAGCGACATTTTTTAGAAAAAAGGAATAACCGTTTTTTGAGCATTGCTGAACAGGAGTTGAGTGGCACCCAAGAGCTATAGCAATGCACATTAATTATATTTACTGAAATCCGGTATAACATCGGTTGACCCAATGCGTTGCCGCTTAGTGATCGTCCCGAGTTTTATTTTCGGCATAGCGACATGGAAGGTATTCGGATTTCCCGAGAGCGATTAAAGTCCGTGTTATGGTATATCGATAGCTCTTTCGTAAGGGACAGCCAGGGCGCTTTAATCGGATTGGGTCGAGGCCTGTATGCATACGGTACATTTTACGACGCTAAAGGGAGTTATCATTTGTTCAACAATTGTAATACTTGGGTTATGGAAGCGTTAGCCGAGGCAGGGTTTTCAGAGCGGGTATTGCCGACTTTAATCGCAAGCAGCGTGATGCGTCAGGTTAGAAAATTTCCACAAAGTTTGCTCGTGGAAACTGAGTAGTAAAACGTTTTGAACGCTGCGCGGACTCAGAAACTGGGAAACCTCAGTTTCTACGCATCAATACCATGCTGAAATCAATTTTCGGCACTCGGCTCTCCATTGGCATTCCATTTCTTCGCAATTCATATTGATTCCAGGTTGGAAGCAAGGTCTATGTCCGGCAGCATTTTGAATGGCTCGTATCAGTTCTATTTCTGAAAGAATATCTTCCGAATTTTTAATGCCGATAAACTCTGCTAACTGTTGCAAACTTAAAATTGTTATCGCTCCGTCTTCTTCTAAAATATAAATGTACAGGGTTATCAGCATATTGGAATAGTCTAGTTCAGCCTCTAACCAGTCGGCTAATTCTTTGCCGGGCTCAAATTTTCTGGCTAGGGCTTTGTAATAAGCCGCTTCTAATATCCATTGATGCCGATTAGCTGGCTTTACGGCATGGCTTAGCATTGACTGAAATCATGTTGTCTATATCCTCTCAACGGATATTTTGTAACGCCGCAATACGCTCTTCCAAGGGCGGGTGGCTCATAAGCAGCTTGCTGATGCCACCCCTGCCGTTAATACCGAAAGCCGCCAGTTGTCCCGGCAGGTCTTGCGGTTCGTATTCACGTTGCAAGGCATGAAGAGCGCTGATCATTTTTCCCCGACCGGCCAGTTTGGCGCCGCCGGCATCGGCTTTAAATTCCCGGTAACGCGAGAACCACATGACTAGCATGGAAGCCAGGAACCCCAAGGCAATTTGCGCAATAATTTGGGCGAGAAAATAACCCATGCCATGACCTCGTTCGTTTTGGAGGATGACCCTGTCAACCACATGACCGATGATGCTGGCAAAAAAGTAAACGAAGGTGTTCACCACGCCCTGCATCAAGGCCATTGTCACCATATCGCCATTCGCGACATGAGTGATTTCATGACCGATCACGGCTTCAACCTCATCGTTGCTCATGCGTTGCAGTAAACCGGTGCTGACCGCTACCAAGGCGCTGTTCCGGTTCATTCCGGTAGCAAAGGCGTTGGCTTCCGGCGTCTGAAAAATACCGACTTCCGGCATGCCGATGCCCGCCTGTTGGGCTTGTTTAGCCACAATAGTCAGCAGCCATTGTTCGGTTTGGTTTCGTGGTTGCTCGATAAGCTGAACGCCCATGGCCTGTTTTGCCGACCACTTCGACATGGCTAAGGAAATGACCGAGCCGGTCATGCCGATGATTGCCGACATGACCAGCAGGGCGTTAAGGTCGATATTGATGCCCTGTGCATCTAAAGTACCGGTTAAGCCCAACAGGCTAAAGACAATACTGATCACAACCATTATTGCGACGTTGGTCGCCAGAAAAAGAAAAATTCGCATCATCGTGAAGCCTGCTATATCAAGTGAAATTATCAGGGGCTAAAAACTATGCCTTGGGAATCGTAATGGTCAGCACCCCTTTATGGTATTCGGTGGTCATTTTGGCTGCGTTGATAGGCCCAGGTAGGGTTAATGCCCGTTGGAATTGACCGACGAAACGCTCCCGGTATTGGTAGTTACCATTTTTATCATCCGTTTCATCCTTTGCATGCTCGGTTTTAATGGAAATGCGCAAGACCTGATTTTCTAGTTTTACATCCATGGATGATTCATCGGCACCGGGCGCATTCACCGTCACAATATAACGATCCGACTTTTCCTGTAAATCCAGGTCAGGTGCAGCGCTTAAATTGCCTAAAGGGGTTTTCATATGAAAACGCGAAAATGAATGATCGAACATCTGTTCCATCTGATTTTGCATGTGCTGGATTTCCGCATAAGGATTCCAGGGTCGTCCCTTAAAGAATTCGTCATCCATAGCCGACTTGGGAAGATTCGATGGTTTGGTTCGCGGATCTTCAGCCTGACTATACGGCTCGGTCAGCTTATTAAGCCGGTCATTCAGTCGATAGGTCATATAAGCTTGTATTCCCAGAACAATCACGAGTACAGCGGCTAAAGCGGCAATGGTTTCATTTTTCATTGGTTTTCTCCAGGAGAAAATGCCGGTGTGGCAAAGTCGTTTTAAGCCTTGTTATTCGTATTTATCTGTTTTCAATGTTTCCGGTTTGCGCAACTAACTGATTTCGATGCTTTTTCGCTTGCTCTTTTCGGTTTTGGGAATGGTTACTTTCAATATGCCATCTTTGAACGAGGCTTTTGCCTTGTCGCCATCGACATTGTTGGGTAAAGACAGGGTGCGCTGAAACTCGCCATGGGATATTTCGCGGCGAAAATATTTGCCTTTTTCCTCTTCTTTTTTTTCTTCCTTGGTGGAAGAGCGGATGGTGATGGTCTGGTTGTTAATGGATACCTCCAGGTTTTCTTTTTTAACGCCCGGCAATGCCGCCTGAACTTCTATTTCATTGTCGTGATCGAGAACGTCGACTTTTGGAATGCTGATTTCCGGCAGGGTAGGTACATTCCAGTCCAGTAAGCGTGGCCATTTGCGGGAGAGGAAATCATCAAATAAGTTATCAAATTCATCGAATGACATTAAACCGCCTAGCGATGTTTTGGGTGATAATTCAGAACCTTTTTTTGTGGTATCTATCTCTTTATTTGACATAAATTACTCCAGTAAATTGATTGTAAAATAGTGGCCTAACGGGGCATCGCGACTTGTATCCGGTTGTATTGTTACAGCAAAAATTCCCGTTCGGCCTCAAGCCAGTCTTCAAGTTCATAGCCTGGTGTAAAATCCCTGCTTTCGGCCTTGTGATAGGCTATTTCGGCAATCTTGGCGTCACGGTCAGGAAGATATATCGTTGAGCGGTCTTCGGCAGACGTTGAAACTTCTTGATTTTTAGTTTGATCTTTAGCTTTTTTAGTAGTTACAGCCATTCTTCACCTCTTTTATAGTGATTAAGGATCGCTCTTTGAGTTATATATGAAACAAAGACAACACTATGTATTTTAAATAGGAAAATAAAAAAAAATATTAGTACGAATACCTAATGCTCTAGCTTTATTGAGCATCCTAAAAATCAGTTGAGCATCAAGCTAACGAGACCCTGCAAATGTGGTTTAATTGCATCAACTAAATTTAATCTGAGGAAAAGATGTTTAAGAAATATTGTGTCGTACTCCTTATTACAACCGTTTTTGGGATTGCGCAGGTTTATGCGGATCGAACCCGTGCTGCAATTGCCAGTGCGCATCCTCTGGCGACGGCAGCCGGTTTTGAGGTTTTGGATAAAGGCGGCAATGTTTTTGATGCGGCGGTGGCGGTCAGTGCAACATTGGCAGTGGTTGAACCCTCCGGTTCCGGGCTGGGCGGTGGCGGTTACTGGTTGTTGCACAGGGAGCAGGACGGTTTTGAAACCATGATCGACGGGCGCGAAAAAGCGCCGTTGGCCGCTCATCAGACGATGTTTTTGGATAAGGCCGGCAAGGTGATTCCCGGTTTATCGCTCGATGGCGCGTTAGCGGCTGCGATCCCCGGGCTGCCTGCGGCTCTGGTGCATTTGTCGGAAAAATACGGACGCTTGCCGTTGGCGGAAAGTCTGCAACCTGCGATAAGAGCCGCACAAAGCGGTTTCGCCATCGGTGAAAGACATCGAAAGCTCCTCAAGTTCAGGGCTGAACTGATCAAAAAATACCCGCAGACTGCGCGGATATTTCTTAACGACGGCGATATTCCCGAGCCTTATTCAATACTCCGGCAAAAAGACTTGGCTCATACTTTAAGGCAATTGGCTGATTCGGGACGGGATGGATTTTATGGTGGCGAGATAGCTGATAAGCTGGTTGCGGGCGTCAACAAGGCAGGCGGCATCTGGACAAAACGGGACCTGGCGTCTTATCAGGTTGTCGAGCGGGAGCCGGTAACGGGGACTTATCGCGGCATAAAAATCACCAGTGCTGCGCCGTCGTCATCCGGCGGTATCGTGTTGATTGAAGCGCTGAATATTCTGTCCGGCTACGATTTAACGCAGGCCGATGAGCCAACCCGAAAGCATCTTATCGTCGAGGCCATGCGTCGTGCTTATCATGATCGAACCTTATATCTGGGCGATTCTGACTTTATCGACATGCCGGTTAAACGCTTGTTGAATGAGGATTATGCGGCCGGGTTGCGTAGCAGTCTGCGGTTCGATAAAGCGTTGCCCAGCGACATGCTGTCGGGAGAAATTCAAGCACAAGCTGAGGGCGTCAATACCACCCATTTTTCGATTATTGATGAACAAGGCAATCGGGTTGCTGCAACCTTAAGCATTAACTTTCCTTTTGGTGCCGGTTTGGTCGCGCCTGGGACCGGCGTCTTGCTGAACGATCATATGGATGATTTTGCCAGTCTGCCGGGCGCTATGAACGGTTACGGGCTGGTAGGCGGTATCGCCAACGCGATTGCGCCGGGCAAGCGTATGCTGTCCAGTATGACGCCCACTTTTCTTGATGACGGGCATCATGTCGCGGTGTTGGGAACGCCGGGAGGCAGTCGAATTATTTCGATGGTGCTGTTAGCCGCGCTGGATTTTGCCAAAGGCCATGAGCCGGACTCATGGGTGCAAGTGCCGCGTTTTCATCATCAATTTATGCCGGATGTGATTGAATATGAACAAGGCGCACTGACGGCGGATGAGCAAACTCGACTTGCCGCAATGGGGCATCAGCTGAAAGTGGCACGTTATCATTACGGCAATATGCAGGCGGTACAGTGGAATAAAACTACGGGTCAATTGACTGCGGCCAGTGATCGTCGGGGCGAGGGCAGGGCTGTTGTTGGGCATTAAGTTTATAGTGTGGGCGCGATTTATTCGCGCCCACAACATTCGACGATAACGACTTTCGGCTTAATTTAATGGCACAGTGACAGGGTGCGTGGGAATGAGAAAGCCAGCGAAACATCAGGATTATGAATACCGATACTATCCAAATATGGCATGGCAATGTGGTTGCCGACGATGAGCATTATCAAAGCTATTGGCGCATTCTCGATGCAGGTGAGCAGGCGCAAGCCGAGAAGTTCAAATACGATTGGCTACGCAAGCGCTATGTCGAAGTGCATGGTCGCTTAAGAAATGTGTTGGCTCAAACGCTTAATTTGCCGCCGGAAAAGATCAGTATAAAAAAAGCCGAACATGGCAAACCCTATCTTGCCGATAATCCCGAGCTGGTATTCAATCTGTCCCATTCAGTCAATACGATGGTAATTGCCGTAGGCTGGAACTGCCAGTTAGGTGTGGATGTGGAGTGCTGTAAATCTAGAGTCAGTCTCGCCGCTCTGGTCGATAAATGTTTTGCCGAAGAAGAAATAGCCTATTGGGACCAGCTGCCGGAAGCTCAAAAAACAGTCGAGTTTTATCGCTTCTGGACGCGTAAAGAAGCCTTCGTTAAAGCCACCGGACGCGGTATCGCCTTAGGGTTAAATCATTGCGTGGTTAATCCTGAAAACCAGGCCGGGTTTTTAAGGGTTCCGGTTGATTGCGGTCAGGCTGCAATGTGGCAGGTGCGGGATATAGCTTTAGGGCAGGGCATTTGTAGTGCATTAGTGACGGACAAGGAAATTGCTGGAGTTAAGCTTGTAGATTTAGATCTGTAACTCTCCTGAGAGGCTGTCCGAATCAAATCGTCGATGTGGCGTAGATAAAAAAGGGCGGGTAACTAACCCGCCCTTTTTGGTATGCGGAAACACTGGAGCGTTTCCGGTTTGGCTGTATCGGTTAACTTTACTTAAATACTTTCAGCTCCACTCTGCGGTTGTTGGCCCGGCCTGCTTCGGTTTCATTGGTATCGACAGGTTGGGTTAAGCCGTATCCGCGTGCGGTCAATGCGGTGTCAGCATGGACATATTTGTCGCTTAAATAGTTTTTAACCGCCAGTGCGCGGCGTTCGGATAATGCCTGGTTGTATGCCGCAGTGCCGGTGTTGCTGGTATGACCTTGTACTTCAATGTTTATGCCGGGATTTTGTTTAATGACGTTAACGGCATTATCGAGTTCAGCATAGTAATGGGGTTTGATGTCACTCTTATCATTGTCGAATTTTATATCAACAATCCAGCAGCCGAATGGGTTAACGTGAGCACCTTTTAAGGTATCAGGGCATTTATCATCACAATTATTAACGCCGTCGCCATCATCATCGAGCATTGAACAGTCGGCAACCGGTGGTGTGCCGGATTTTAGAAAAACGCTTTGTACAAATTTGGCCATGTCGGCGCTGCTGGAAATCCGATCAGCCGCAGTGCTAAATCCGCAGCCGCCGATGTTGGAGAGGTTATTTAATACGATTTGACCTTGACTGTCTTTTTCATTGCCTACCCAGACGGTATAAACGCATAACCTGTCGCCATACTGTTGTTTCAGTGATTGAACTGCGGCATAAGGATTAGCATCCAGTCCATAGCCATCGCTGAGGATCAGCACGGCAATGTTGCCGGTTGTGTTTGCTAAATCGTCGGCCGTTCCCTCGATTCCGTTAATCATCGGTGAGCCGCCGCTTGCGCAGGTCAATGTATCGATGCCGCTACCGAATGATGACTTTGAGTAGGGGGTCGGCGCTAGATTAAGCTGGGTGAATCCCCAGTCCAGGCAGGGGCCGAAACCAAAGCTGCGAATGCTTGAGGTCATTTTCAGGTCAGGAAGGGTTAGGTTTATTCTGCTTAGGATTTCTTTTTCGACGGAGAGTTTAGTCGGGGAGGGCTGGGCTGGGTAGCCGGCACCATGATAAGTTTCGGCCATTGATGATGAGGAATCATTGAGGACAAAGAAGTTATCGGTTTTTTGTAGGTACTGTCCTGAAGCAACCAAATCGTTTAGCTCTGCCGGGTGAAATGCATTGAAAGTGCTCAACGGTTGCGAAGCGCAACCCGATAGAAGTGCGCTGGCAATAGCGGCTGCAATGATAAATATTTTTTTCATGGAATATCTCCTGATTACCAAATCGTTTAAGATAACACGATGTTATCCTCCTGCTATTGGCGTTAAATTGAATAGGTAAGCCTAAAGCAATCAATTGGAATGTTAACGGCTACAGGATATAGGAATCAAATTATTTATAAAATCAGTGGAAATACTTATTGTAACAATTGATTGGTTAAATTCAGGTTAATAGCAAGGCGCGATCCACGAAAGTACCAGAAAATCGATGGGATGTTGGTGCGGAAAACTTATATCCCGGCTTGCTGTGATCAATCTCATTGTCGAATGCAAGCGCTTTCATTGCTACGTGGGGCGGATAATACGCAGGTAGTTGCTATCTGTAATATCAATTAATAGCAGTCTTCAAAGGAGCTGGTTTTCTGGGGTAATGTATCTTTGGTTTCTGGCGTGAAATAATGCGGGTTTTTCAATTAAAGAAAAAAGGGGGTTCCATTGATGTTCAAATTAATCATGTTAGCTTTGTTATTGTTACTTGGCCCGGGTGTGCAGGCGGAACAACAAGCACTGCAGGATGATGTCCGACAAGCCGCAATGCAAGGCGATGCAATGGCGCAAGCTAAATTGGGGGCGATGTATTTATTAGGTCGTAACGGCGTTGAAATAGATGAGCAAAAAGCCGCCGAATGGATGTTAAAATCTGCAAATCAAGGCGTTATTGAAGCTGAAGTGGTTATGGCGGCACTATACGACCGGGGCATCGGTGTGAAAAATGATGTTAAAATGGCGACAGCGTGGTACCAAAAAGCCGCCGCCCAAGGACATGGCCCTTCATAGCTATTTTGGGCAAAAATGCCGCCGCCAAGGGAGCGATTGCTTTTAATTATCAAGCGATGCGTTTGACGGCTTCCAAGCAAATCCCGAAAGAATACGCTAACAGAATTTTACTGACGAAATAATATCAAATGAGTATAAAAACACGTTTTGCCCCGAGTCCAACGGGTTATCTGCATGTAGGCGGTGCCCGCACCGCTTTGTTTTCCTGGCTTTATGCGCGTAAACACGGAGGGAAATTTATTTTACGGATTGAGGATACCGATCTGGAGCGGTCCACGCAGGAATCGGTCGATGCTATTTTGGAAGGCATGACTTGGTTGGGTTTGGAATATGATGAGGGGCCGTTTTATCAGACTCATCATTTCGATCGGTATAAGCAGATTATTCAGCAGTTGCTGGATCAGGGCGATGCCTATTACTGCTATTGCAGTAAAGACCAACTGGAGCAGTTGCGTACCGAGCAAATGGCTAATAAGGAAAAGCCGCGCTATAACGGCAAATGCAGGGATTCTGATGAGCCTAAGAATGATCGGGAAGCCGTCATCCGTTTTAAAAATCCTGTCGATGGCGTAGTAACCATTCCCGATTTAATTAAAGGCGACATTGTGGTCGGCAATAAAGAATTGGATGATTTGATTATCGCCCGAGGCGATGGCACGCCGACTTATAATTTAACGGTGGTGGTTGATGATATGGATATGCAGGTCACCCATGTGATACGCGGCGACGATCATATCAATAACACGCCCAGGCAGATGAATATTCTTAAAGCTCTGGGTGCAGAACTGCCTAAATACGCGCATCTTCCGATGATTCTGGGTTCTGATGGCGCCAGACTGTCAAAGCGCCACGGCGCGGTCAGTGTGATGCAATTTCGTGACGAGGGCTATTTGCCTGAAGCCTTGTTGAATTATCTGGTGCGTCTGGGTTGGTCGCATGGCGATCAGGAGATTTTTTCTGTTGATGAAATGATCGAACATTTTGCGTTGGAAAATGTCAATGTGTCGGCATCGACATTCAACACCGAAAAGCTGTTATGGCTGAATCATCATTACATTATGACTAGCGATCCTGCTCATGTGGCGCGTCATTTAAGCTGGCATATGGGCGAACTGGGTATCGACCCTACCACGGGTCCGAGTCTTGTCGATATGGTCAAGGCGCAACGCGAACGCTGCAAGACCCTGGTTGAAATAGCGGCTGCCGGCGTTTATTTTTACAAGGATTTTGACGCCTATGATGAAAAAGCGGCTAAAAAGAATTTTACCCCAGGCGCGGCAGAGGTTTTAGCGCGGCTGCATGATGACTTTGCTGAGGTGACAGAATGGCAGGGTGAGGCGCTGCATCAGATTGTACTAAATCTGGCCGAAACCATGGCGCTGGGTCTGGGTAAGGTCGCTCAGCCGTTACGTGTTGCCGTTTGCGGTTCAGCGGTTTCGCCGGCGATTGATATTACCTTGTCATTGCTGGGCAAAGAAAAGACTTTGGCGAGAATACGGCGAGCCATAAAGCATATAAATAATTTAAATTAGTATTGGACAGGATGGATAATTAATGTACAATGCCGGTTCTCAACTTAGGGGCCATAGCTCAATTGGGAGAGCGCAACACTGGCAGTGTTGAGGTCAGCGGTTCGATCCCGCTTGGCTCCACCAATAGTTGATCAGTTCTAGTCCCCATCGTCTAGTGGCCTAGGACACCGCCCTTTCACGGCGGTAACGGGGGTTCGAACCCCCCTGGGGACGCCATTATATTAAGGCCTATAAGCATAGGCCTTTTTTTATAGTTTTGCTTTTTGTGCTGTTCGAAGCATAAATAAGTAAGTTGATGTACAGTTAAGTATAGGCTGACTAAACCAGTTTAGTCCCCATCGTCTAGTGGCCTAGGACACCGCCCTTTCACGGCGGTAACGGGGGTTCGAACCCCCCTGGGGACGCCATTATTAGAAGGGTTATCAATGTGATAACCCTTTTTTTATGCCTGTCAGTTTGAGTTTGCCATCAGACCCTGCCAAATAATCCTTATCAAAAGCGATGGTTATTCTATAAAATAGAATTTCTGTCATCATTACGGCCTGATCAAAGAAATAGGCACAGCACACTATTTTATTGGACTGGGTAGTTTAACGAATACAAAAAATAAGGTTCGGAATGCATGCGCATACATTAGATATTCTGAAGCACGAACACAATTTTTCAGCCATTAATAAAAAAGGGGAACGGCGAACCAAGCTGGTTCTGGTGCTCACTTTTTTTACCATGATTCTGGAAATAATCGCGGGCAACTTGTTTGGATCGATGGCGCTGCTGGCCGATGGCTGGCACATGGGCACACATGTTGCCGCGTTTATTATTACTCTGATTGCTTATCGCTATTCCCGCGTTCATGCGCATGATCAGACCTTTGCGTTCAGTCCCGCAAAAGTGGGTGTTCTGGGGGGCTATACCAGTTCTATTGTTCTGGGCGTGGTAGCCTTGATTATGTTGGTTGAGTCAGGGCAGCGCATCGTTCATCCGCACACCATTCATTTTAATGAAGCTATTGCCATTGCTGGTTTCGGCTTATTGATTAACTTGATTTGTGCGCTGCTGCTTAAAGATCATCATGGTCATGGTCACGCTGATCATCACCATGACCATAATCTTAAAGCGGCTTATCTTCATGTACTTGCCGATGCATTGACTTCGGTGCTGGCCATTATTGCACTGGGATTGGGTAAATATTATGGCTGGAATTGGCTGGATCCGGTTATGGGTATGGTGGGGGCATTGATTATCCTTCAATGGTCGTATTCGTTACTGACAGAGACCAGTCCGGTTTTGCTGGATGAAAGCATAGCATTGGAATATAAATTGGCGATAAAAGAAAAAATAGAAAATGACGCCGACAATCGTATTTCAGATCTTCATATTTGGCGGGTAGGTCCCGGTCATTTTGCGATAATTATCTCGCTAGTCTCGCATAATCCCAAAGCCCCGGAATATTATAAGGAGCTATTAAAAGAGTTTCGCTACGGAGGCATTAATAAATTGTCACATATTACCGTTGAGGTAAATCGATGCGCTGGCGATTTTTGCATTAAACAAAGGTGATGCTGTTTTAAAATTTCGACGCCGGAGCGTAAACATCGTGAAAACCTGTTGCCACCATCAAGCAGGTGGTCTCGACATCAGTACTTCGGTGTTTGTTTTTGTAAAGAGTCAATCACGCGACTTTTTGCCAAAATCTTGCGCCCTATTCGATTAGGCCAGTTGGTGATTGATGGGTTGTATTCAATGAACGCCGTATTGCCGTGTCATAAAAACTTAATAGCGGTGTCATCAAACTTTAACATCGTTTAATCAAAATAACCCTTTGAATCATTTGCCAGGGGTTAACCGCCATGAACAAATTCGTATTGAACAATCTCAATATAATGACAGCATCATTGGCTATGTTTATTTTGGGTTTAATGGTAACTGGAGGTGTTGAGCTATTCATTAAGGAATTGTTTCTCATGGGATAGGGTGCGATGCCTTGCCGGGCTTTAAAAGAAGGCTCATTAGATCGCGATCTGTGCGACAACTTGATTTTTACTTTCGCGCTTGTTGGCATACATGGCTTGGTCTGCATGATGTAACAATGCTTCAGCCGTGTCTCCGTGTTGTGGATAGGTGGCAATGCCGATGCTGATATCGGTGGTGATGACGTTGCTCCGGTAGTTGAAACGGCTTGCGACCAATGTTTCTTTGATGCGCTTTGCCACCCGCTCTGCCGCTTCTACGGTGGTTTCCGGCAGTAATACGGTGAATTCGTCGCCTCCATAGCGGGCTGCGGTGTCGCAGGCTCTTAAACAGTGACGAAAGTTATCGGCGATAGTTTGCAATAACAGGTTACCTGCTTCGTGACCGTATTGGTCATTGACGATTTTTAAGTTATCGCAATCTCCCAGTAATAGGCTGAAAGTATGTCCGCCGCGCCGGGCTTGCTGCAATTGTTTTTCCAATAGTTCCATGAAGGCGCGGCGGTTGTAGAGACTGGTTAATTCATCGGTTTGCGCGGTGGTTTTGATGCGGCTGAAAGCATGATAGATGTCGTTAGACAGCATGGTGGTGATGTAACCCACCAGTAGCATAGGAAATAGCCACGTCAACAGGACGCTGCTTTGGCTTAGGGAAAAGAACTCGCCGCCAGGCAGGTCGTTTTTGCCCAAATACAGATAGCAACTGCCGATTAATAGCACTTCCAATAATGTCGTTAGCTTGCCTAAAGCCAGGGCGCTGGTGATGATGGGGAGAAAGTACAAGTTAAGCAGCAGGCTGTCCTGGCGTCCGGTGTGCCAGACAAACCAGGTAATCAGAAAAATCATGACCCACGTTTCTACGGCTAGTTTCCAAATGTTGGCTTGAGTAAAAAAGTTGAAGTAATGAAAGGTCATGACGAAGCCTGCGAAAGCGCAGAGGCCGCCTAATAAAAAAATTTTAACGCTTTCTTCGGTATGGCCCACCACCAGATAGAACAACATCAAGACCAGCAGTAACCATTCAATTTCCGCGACGGTGCGGGAAAAGCCGCTTAGGGCCTCAGGCTCTTGATTGAGACGGAAAAAGGGTTCCTTGGTCATGATGATTTTCCCTGTTAAAAGTATTGAGCATATAAGGAAGCCGGCTCATTTTTTATTCTAGCATAGTTATTACGCGGCAACCGTGTAGGCAGCCGCTATGGATGAGTTATACCTAGCTCACAACCAGCCTTTTCGTTTAAAAAACCAATAAGGTGCAATCCCTGCCAGCAGCATTAAGAACAGTGCGCCGGGATAACCCAGACGCAAACTGAGTTCCGGCATAAAACGAAAATTCATGCCGTAAATGCTGGCTACCAAGGTAGGGGGCAGAAATACCACGGCGGCAATGGAGAAAATTTTAATGATCTTGTTTTGGGCAATGTTGATAAAGCCCTGAGTCGAGTCCATCAAGAAATTGATTTTATCGAACAGGAAGGTGGTATGCGACATCAACGTTTCCACGTCGCGCATAATCTCCCTCGCCGTTTCCTGCAACTCGGGCTGGTTGCGCAAATGCCGTTGCAAGAAGGATATGGAGCGTTGTGTATCCATCAGACATAGTCGAATCTTGCCGTTGCTATCCTCCAATTTGGCTAATTGATCAATGGCGTTTTCAAGATCGGAATCTATTTCTTCCAGTACCAGATAACTGACATCTTCCAGTTTACGATGAATGTCTTCCAGTGCGTCGGCGAGATTCTCCACTTTTTGTTCGAACATCATTACCAGTAATTCCTGCGGAGAATGGGCCTCTATCTGCCCACGCCGGGCGCGCATACGCAGCAGGCGAAAATCGGCCAAGGCTCCGTCGCGCAGGGTAATTAAGCGGTCGTTTTGCAAGATGAAGGCGACGGTCGCCGTGCTGTGCCGTCCCTCGCTTTGGGCGAGAAATAAAGAGCGTACATGAATGCCGGTATTATCGGTAAAGTAACGCGCCGAAGACTCGATTTCTTCCACATCATCCGACTCTGGCAATTCCGTACGCAAAAAGGCTTGTAGTAGCGCCCGCTCACTGTCGCTGGCATCGTGGGCATCTATCCAAGCGGCTTTAGCCACTGCCTGCTTGAGTTGATTGTCCTGCGGCGTTTGTTCTTTGAGCCGCCCCTTGTCGATATTGAATAGTCGTAACATGAATATAGTCTCTTTTTATTATTCAGGCAGGCTATCCGGACGAATCAGCGTGACTAATGTGGCGGTACCTTCGGACAGTTCTGTCCAGTCGTCTTCGAAAGCGAGTTGGGCTAAAGCGGCGGTAGGCAGATATTTTCCGTCAGCGGATAATGGAACCGCATGGGAGGTTAATTTTAATAACAAGTCTTCTAAGCCGGGATTATGGCCGACCAGCAGCACTCGATGATCTTGGTGACGGGATTTTAGTGCTGCAAGCAAAGTCAGGGCGTCTGCTTGATAAATGCGCGAGTCGCAGACAATGGCCGACTCGTCTATGTCCAACTGCTTGCAAACCCGTTGCGCCGTTGTCAGCGCACGCGTAGCCGGAGAGCTGAGTATGGTGTCGGGTATCAAATGCTGCTCATGCAGCCAGCGTCCTATCCGTTTGGCGGCGCGACGGCCACGTTTATTCAGTGGGCGGGAAAAATCATCCCTATCAACCGACCAATCCGATTTGGCGTGTCGTAATAATAAAAGTTCGTGAGTCATAAAGTTTTCTGTCATGGAGGGTGATAGCAGGACACTTTCACGTTCTTAACACTATACCAGTTAATGTTTACAATTTTGTTAAATAAAAAGTAAAAAAAACATCTGAAACCTAGGTTCTGTTGACGTTTCACCTCAGCCATAAAAGCACCGAGGAAAATGACAGCATACCCATGTAATTAATAGCTTTATTCTCATATCGAGTAGCAATTCTGCGATAGTACTTGAGATTACCGACCATACATTCAATGGCATGCCGCTCCTTATAATGCCAATAATCGCACTCGATTTCTTCTTTTCGGTTCGGTTCGATTTAGGTGGAATAACCGCTTTTATTTCACGACTGGCTAACCACTCCCGCAACTCGTTCGTGTCGTAAGCTTTGTCTGCTAAAACGGCTGAAGCATTAACATTTTCCAATAAAGATATGGCTTGCTTGCATTCAGCCTCTTGCCCACCTGTCAGGATGAATTTGATGGGCATGCCCAAGCCATCACAAAGCGCGTGAATCTTACAACCAAACCCACCTTTGGAGCGCCCGAGCGCTTCATTCTCAGCAGAGCTATATGCCGCTCCAGCTGCACAAGCATGTGCCCTAATAACTGAGCCATCCATAGAAACATCCTGTAAATCAGCGTCTTCAGCAAGATGGCAGAG
>JAURYJ010000052.1 GCA_030653985.1 Methylobacter sp.
CTCATCGTGTTAAATACTTCCGTCGTGTTAGAATTAACGCTTGCTACCAGAGGACGCATATCGGCTCTCTCCATGACGGCAACTTAAGTTTTAAAAGACTTCAAATTCACTTTCAGCGAAAACCAAGCAACAAGTGTGAGGTCTTGAATAACCGCTTAAAAAGTACAAACCAACCGTCGGGCTGACGGGGCTAGTCTGTGAAGTGAGCGATGCAACAAGGTCGCCAGCAGCAGAAACCAGTGAGCAGTAGCGATACACACTCACTCTTAGGCAACTAGGAATCTCCTTCCTTTAGGTGGGGGAGGATGTCAAAAAATATAATTGGGTGCGCTTAATTTTGGTTGTGTAAGGGCTTAATGCTCTAGATACTTATTGGTCTCAGCCCGATTTTTTTGAGACAGTCTTGGGCGAAGCGCCAAAATACTTGATAAATGCAGTGCTGAAATTGCTTGCGTGACTGTAACCCACCCAGTCTGCGGCAACACTGACTTGGCACTGTGTATTTTCCAACAACTGATAGGCATTATTCATCCTGATTTCCAACAACAAACCATAAGGGGTGTTATTAAAAAAATGGTGAAATAACTGCTTTAATTTGAATGGATTGGTTCCTACCCGTTTTGACAGGTCTTCAACTGACGGAGGGTTCCTAAATTCGCGCAACAGAATATCCCGTGCCGACTTTGCTACGGCGACATCTTTTTGCTTCAATCTCATCAAATTGCGACGCTTGCCTTCAGAAAGAGGGCTTAATTCAGACGCCAGTAGCGACATGGCTTGCCCATGCATGAATATCCGGCTTGTTTCAGCCGATACCTTGCAGTTCAGTAACTGATGCGCCGCGCACATTGCCTGAGGAGAGATGGGCTGATAATTTAACAATTGCGTGCCATTTTTGCTGAATAACTGTGCCGCCTTGTGTTCGCCAAAATATCGGTCCAGCCAACTTTTATTCAGCCCGAAACGCAGTTGCGTCGTCGACTTATGGGCTTGGTATTGGCGCTCGCCCCTGCTGGATTGAAGGGTGGTGATAGACGTGTAGCCTTCGCGAAAAATAAATTCATCACCGTTATTTCCGGAAAAACGGGATTGTCCTTTTAGGCTGAGCGTCACTACCAGGCGCGGCTCCTGATAGTCTATTCGGCTCAAAACAGCCAAGTCTTTCGACGGCGTGTAGCGCGTTTCTGTATAGCTCAAATCCTGATCAAGCTGGAATATGGTTGAGTGCCCCAGACCCAAATTTTCCGGTAAGGACTGATGCAGGCAGTCCTTTTTCTGCTGTAATTGCAACTCGTTGCTGCTGATACTCCACCGTCTTGCTGTGGCTTGTTGTGTTTCCATGGCTGCCTATCTCTTAGATTTGTCTGATTGATTAAGCACAAATCAGGCCTTGGCTTGTTATCGCATTGTTTTCATCGCGTTAATGATTATTTCCAAGGTTGACGACGCTCGCATGCTGAAAAAAAACGCGGCATATCACACACTGAAATAACAAAACCAGGGCATATCACCCAATCCTACCTTTGGCATAAGAAATAATCCTTTTGCCATATGAAAGCCCAAGGAATCCGCCGCTGTTATTGCGTAGTATCTTCGACCCTGTTCGCACCAAATCCTATCATTAGATTTAATGGCCGAATAAAAATACTCAGCCAACACTGAGGCGTACGTTTTTACTACATTGGAATTATCATGAAACTTAAACGCTCCAATCGACCTACCAGAATTTTACAGTTAGGCCGCCCCCTGCTTATGTCTTTGTTGCTATTTAATTCCAGTGTCGCAGTGATGGCGAAAGAAAATTCGCCAACAGTTAAAGCAAAGCAAAAAGTGTTAAAAGAACCATCAAATATCGAGCTTAAACCGATGGTAGTAACGGAGAACGATGATCGGAAACTTGCCGCTGCAAGCGCCGAAGTCGATCTTTCGCCTGGCGGTGTCAGTTTGGTCGATATCAATGGGCTGCATGATCGTAACGTCTCCAGCATAGCGGATTTTTTTCGCTATGTACCCGGTGTTTGGGCGGCCAGCCAAAGCGGCAATGACGAAGTCTTTTTTTCCAGTCGCGGCTCGAATCTGGATTCCACCAACTTTGATCAGAATGGCGTTAAGCTTCTGCAAGATGGCTTGCCCGTTACTGCCGCTGACGGCAATAATCACAATCGCATGATCGATCCGCTGGCCGCGAGTTTTGCTACGGTTGCACGCGGAGGCAATGCGCTTAAGTACGGCGCCAGTACGCTGGGTGGCGCGGTGGATTTTACCTCACTCACTGCCGATAACAGTCCCGCCATGAGACTCTCTCTCAGCGGCGGCAGCTTCGGCCAGTTTCTCGGTCGAGGAACGGTGAGCAAGGTTTTCAATGACAGTTTTGACGGCTTATTGACGGTCGAAGGAAAAGAATGGGAGGGCTACCGTGCCCACAACAAGCAGGATCGTTTCGGTCTTTACAGCAACTTCGGCTGGCAACTCTCTGATTCCGTGGTTAATCGTACGTTTGTGAGCTACATTAAAAATAATCAGGAGTTACCGGGCCAGTTGACTCGGGCGCAATTCGACGCCGACCCCAATCAGGCCAGCGCCCAGGCTATTGGCGGCAATTATCAGCTGAATACCGAGACTGAGCGTGTTGCCAACAAAACAACCTGGACTATTGACGATAACAGCTCTCTCGAAGTGGGTTTTTCATTCGAAAACCAGCAGCTTTATCATCCGATAGTCGACAAGGTGATGTTGGATTTTGGCGGCGGCCCGCTAGACAGATTTAGTTTGCTGGTCGATAGCAATCAGCAGGATTGGGGTACCTCCGCCCGCTACAATCTGCGCCTGGACAGCCATGAACTATTGCTGGGGGTGAATTACGGCACCAACTCGGATAAAGGCGGCAACTACACGAATAACGGCGGCATACGTGGGGCTATGACCAATCAAATTACCAAGAAAGCCGATAATAGCGAAATTTTTGCTCAGGATCACTGGCATATTACCGATAAATGGACGCTGACACCGGCTTTGCAAGGCGTGTTTGCACACCGTGAAGTCGATAATGTCAGGTTAGCCATTCCCCAGGACGCCTACTTCAATTTTTATCCTCAGGGCAGCCATCCCAGCACTGACTATGCCGGCATTAATCCTAGTTTGGGCTTGATGTATAACGTGAGCAAAAACGCCAGCCTTTATAGTAATGTCAGTCGTCTATACGAGCCGCCGACTAATTATAATCTGGCGGATAACATCACTGCCGGTGCCGGTGATACCACGCTAAAGGCAATGGAAGGCACGTCTGTCGAAATAGGTACACGCGGCAAGCAAAGTTTCGGCAACTCAAACAGCGTGATGTGGGATTTATCGCTTTATTACGCGCGGCTTAACAAAGAAATCCTGTCCGTTTCTCCGACGCCGGGGACGAGTTTGTCAACGAATATTGACAACACCATTCACGCAGGCATTGAAGGTTTAATCGGCGGAAAATTCGCCCTGGACAGCAAAGGTACGCATTCTATCGAACCGATGCTGAGCTTCACCAGCAATCATTTTAGGTTTGATAATGATCGCACTTACGGCAACAATGATTTACCGGCAGCTCCCGATTATTTCTTAAGAGGCGAGGCCCTCTATCGCCATGTGAGCGGAATCTTTATCGGGCCTACTTTCGATGTGGTGGGTAAACGTTGGGGTGACTTCGCCAACACCTACAAGATCGATTCTTACGGTCTGTTGGGAATGCGTACCGGCTGGTCTAATGATCATTACAAGGTGTTTCTCGAAGGCCGGAACTTGCTCGATACCCAATACGTTGCCAGCCATAATGTCATGGATCGGGCTACGGCAAACGATGCGATGTTAAACGCCGGCGCACCGCTGTCCTTCTATGGCGGCATAGAAATCAGTTATTAATTAGCGCATTTGCATGAACATTTAGCCGAATCAGCGACAGCGCTGATTCCGTTTTTTTGCCATATGGATTTACTCCTGCTCTCTTATGAAAACACTCGTTGAACTGTTTATAAAAATCAAGCTGTTGCTGTTTTTAGCCTTCCCAGCCTTTTTTCCATTCCCTGTCATTGCGCAGGAAACAGGGCAAACATCGGTTCTTATCCATGCGGCGCGCGTTTTCGACGGCGATAGCATCAGAACGAATACATCGGTATTAGTGACCGATGGGTTTGTCACTCGAGTCGGCACTCGCGAAGCTTTCAAGTCCAGCACTGCGACAGTCATCGATTTGGGCGATGCGACTCTGCTGCCCGGTTTTATTGAATTACATGCCCATCTTGGCTATCAACATATTCCGACTGATATCGTTTTAAAACACGGCATCACCACCATCCGGGATGTGGGCGGGCCGTTGCATAAGCCATACGGCGGCGACGGCAGTTTGCGGGTACTCACGTCCGGGCCGATTATTACCGCGCCTGACGGTTATCCGATTCCAGGCATGGGGACTGAAAATATCGCCATCGCGGTGAACACCGAACAACAGGCGAGGGAAACCGTCCGCAGCCTTATTGACGGCGGCGCGGTTGTGATTAAGGTCGCGCTGGAACCCGGTGGCGAAGCGGGCGCGCCTTGGGCCTCGGGACATCATCATTCGGCTGATGCCGGGCATGAAAACCCCCATAGCAAGGTTGTCCGCGTAAACAAGACCTGGCCGCTATTGTCGGAAGATATTGTCCGGGCGATAGTCGATGAAGCCCATAAACAGGGTCGAAAAGTAACGGCGCATATCGGCGAGGCAAAAGGCGCAAGGATTGCCGTTGACGCAGGCATTGATGAATGGGCGCACGTGCCCTGTGACATTATCCCCGATGCACTGCTGAAAAAAGCGGTGGCGCAGAACGTAACAATAGTTACTACGCTGGATACCTTGTCGAAATGTCCGGGTGTTGTTCACAATGCCCGAGTCCTGGCGGCACTGGGTGGGGAATTTTTATACGGGGCTGAAATTGCGCATCCGGATATTCCCTGGGGTATTGATGCGCAGGAACTTATCATTATGATGCAAAT
Organism: Methylobacter sp.; assembly: GCA_030653985.1. Taxonomy (GTDB): domain Bacteria; phylum Pseudomonadota; class Gammaproteobacteria; order Methylococcales; family Methylomonadaceae; genus Methylobacter_A. Next base: position 5,008 of record JAURYJ010000052.1, read on the forward strand.
GACCAACATGCAGCCGATTGAGGTCTTGCGTAGTGCAACATCAAAATCAGGCCAGTATTTAAATATACCGTTATTAGGTACCTTACAAGCCGGAGCGCCGGCCGATATGATTGCCGTGAAAGGCGACCCTACTCAAGCGCTAAAACTACTGGAATATCCCGATCTGGTGATGTCGGGCGGAAAAATTGTTTTAAACAATTTCGATTAAGGCATAGGGGCATCTTGCAGGCGGGTAATCCAGGCTTGTTTAGCATGCGGGTCAACGTGAAAGGCCAGATTTCCCGACTTATGCAATAAGCCTTCTTCGCCGGATGCGTTAGGGTTGAGCTGGCGCTTTTCAATAAAATCCGCCATGCGGCGCACGTTATAAATCAATAGTCCCCGATAATGATTTTGGGAGGGATAAATTTGATAACCGACATTACTCTCTTTAAATGCGGGATTGCGCTTTAGCCATTGTTCGATGTTATCGGCATCATCATCGGCCAGTTGCTTTAAAACGGACTGGGAATGCTGATTGATAAAGCTTTTAAAATGGTCAGTTAAGCTATGGGATAATTGATTGCGTTGCAACGCGCGAACATCCTCATCGGTTAAATCAAAGCTCTCGGCGACTAAATAATGCTTGTCGCGTTCGCCATCATTGGCAAATAACGCTATTTTTTCTAGGGCTGCGTGTTGTAACGCGGTAAGAAAAGAATCGGGCGCGCGTATGTGTTTATCGACGGTGACTACCCATGGCAGCGCCCGGCCGGTTTGTTCAAAGCGTTGTTTGACGCTGCTGACCACGGCAGAACGCGGCAATTCATCTTCACGTCCTTCGGGTTTTACCAAAAAGGCATCAACTGCGGTAACTTGCGTTTGAAATCCTGCGGCTTTGAATTGCTCGACGATAGCGGCATAGCGCGGTTTGTAAGGAATGCCGGTGCCATCATAAAGAATGTTGAAGCCGTGTGCTTTGGCGTGTTCCGCGACTAAACTACGCAGGCGATTGGCAAACGGTTCGACATAAACATAATCGTCGCTGTGATGGCTGGCGGCAGTCAATATTTGGTATAAGTCACTGATTTTTCGGAATTCATCCAATGAGGTTATCACAAAATTATCGCCGCATTGCGCCGCTGCAATTTCTTCTACTGCGGTTTTTCCTGATCCGGCACCGCCCATGGACATGAATAACTTGGGTTGGGGATCGGGCGTTTTACCGGCAAAAATCGCTTGTTTCGCCTGCTCCAGTTTTTCGACGATGATGATCAAGCGCTCATAGGCAATCTCCACCGCCCGCGCTAAGCGTTGATCACCATCGGCGGCAACTATCATTTTGTCTTTTAAGCTGTGCTGGCTCACCAGATCAAAAATACTGGCGTTATTCCCAATACAGCGGCGCAATAATTCCATCAGTTCGGTGTGCGCGGGTGAGCGCAAGCCGGTTAACAAGTTAATATCCAGACAAAATAAGGGGGCAGCACCGTCTGCCTTGATAGTGATACCGTCAATATCGTGTTTGTCCGGTGCGCGTAAGGCTTCGGTGTTAGGTAAATAACCGATCACATTTTCCGCCACACTGCGCGGATAATCCGCTAAATGCTGGCCGGCAAAGAATAGTTCTCTTTGGATGCTGGCGAATGGCACCAAACCGCCATTAACGGAAACCAGACATTCAATGCCATCGGCGGTATTTTGCGATAAAAACGGAATACCAAAAATAAATTTTTTATTTTCAGGCCATTGACCGTAACCATTGGCTATATTGTTTAGGCTTTGGGTGCGGGTGGGATCTAGCGCATGCTGGAAAGCCAAGGTAACTGCATCGTGCAGGCTTTGGGCCTGATGGAGCGCGATGGCGTCAGTTGACTCCAGGCGTCTAAAATCGATACCTTGCTCGTAGACGCTTTTAAAAGCGGGCAAATTGCCCAATGCGATCATGAAAAAATCCAGGGTCAAACGATTGCCGTAGGAAAACGGACGAACACGGCGCATTTGTTGATAAAACTGTGCCAAACGTTCGGCGATATTTTCGGTGCGCATCACAAAACCATTGTTGTCGAAAATGGCGCTGTCGACATTATTGTCATCATTCAATACCAGGCATTCGATGGCTTCGCGAAAGGCTTTGCGTTTGGCGGGATCGGTCATCACGCCCGGCCGATGATTAACGGTAGCCTGTTCTTTCCAATCGTGAAACATTTCACGGTGAATACGGGAAAACAATTCCGTCATATAAGTGACGCGTTTAGCCTGGTCATGTGAAACCGTTTCTTCGACTTCTTTTTTCAGCAGGGATAACAATTTAATCCCTTGGGCGATGGCCAACACGGTACGTAATTTTTTTAATTGCGCATAGCTGGAAAGGTGATGGGGTGTTTTATCGCTCATGGCGTTACCTGTGGCAAAATATGTCGGCATGCTAAAAAGCCCTCTATAGGGCTTTTTAATCAACCGATTATGTCGCCAAAGCACTGCTTGGGCAAGGTGTGAGGCCAAGACTTTATGGGCGGTGCTAATGCATGCCCAAGGGGAGCGCGCCGTCCGTGGCGCGATTTGGCGTTTATTTGATGAGAAAATCCCGCATCATGCCCATATCCTCGTGTTCCAGATTGTGGCAGTGGTACATGAACAGGCCTTTAAAATCGTTAAACAGTTTTAAGATCGTGACCTTCTCGCCAGGCATCACCAGAACCGTATCTTGCCAACCGTTTTGTATCAATCCTGAGGAAACGGTGGCATAGCTATCGCCCGAACCAGCGTTCACTTCCCGTTTGACGATCTGAAACTGTTCGCCATGTAAATGCATCGGATGCGGCATGTTCATCATCCCGTGCATACCGCCGCCGTCAAAACCATTATCGAATTCGATTAATTGCAGGCTGTTAACCGGGATCGTCTCATCCGGCTGAATGTCGTTCATTTTATAAGAACGGCCATTCAGCAGGGCAGACATGTGCTGCATGGATAAGGCGATGGTTTTGGGATTGTCGGCATTGGCAGCATCTTTGATGCGTAACGCAGTAATAGGGGTTAGCACTTTGGGTAAGGTGTGGTTGCCTTGCTCCTTTTTGGCGACCCGGATTTTTAAGATCGGGTAGTCGGAACCTGAAGGCAAGGTACTGACTGACATCATTCCTCCCCCCATCATCCCACCACCCATGCCGCCGCCCATCATACCTCGTCCGCGTCCGCCCATCATGCCACCACCCATCATACCCATGCCGCCATGCGCAGCAACATCAAACTGGAGACTGCGCAAGGTTAGCTCGGAGCCTATCGCCCGTTCGCTAAAGTCCATCCATAATTCCAGTCTTTGTCCCGGAGCCAGCATCACATAAGGATGTTGCTCGGGGCGTTCCAGTAAGCCGCCGTCAACGCCGATGACGGTGAGTGGGGTGCCGTCATCCCAGGCCAGTTTGTAAATACGGGAATTAGAGCCGTTTAACAACCGGAGTCGATAAGCGCGTGTTGCCACCGGCAACACGAAATCGGGCCGACCGTTGACCAGAATCTGCTCGCCCAGAAAGCCCTGCATACGCTGCATCATATGAGCCGAATAAACCAGTTGGTTTTGACCGTCAAAACTCCGATCCTGAAGCACCAGCGCCACATCCTGGTCGCCATTCGGTAAATTCAGTGATTGTTCCTGATCATCGCTGACGATAAACAGACCTGCCAGACCGGAGTAAACCTGTCTGGCGGTGACGCTGTGCGTATGGGCGTGATACCAATAGGTACCTGCCCGGTTCAATATTTCGAATTCATAGATATAGGTTTCGCCATGATTGACCGCATACATCGGATTGCCGTCCATGTTGGCCGGTACATGGAGGCCGTGCCAATGCAAAATCGATTGTGCGGGTAAATTGTTATTCAGAATCAGCCTGACTTTTTGGCCTTTTTTTAAGCGCAGGGTAGGGGCCAGATAAGTACCTTCATTATTATCAAGCACGTCGGCAGCGCCTTTGATGACCTTGCCGGTGACCTTCCAAACGTGGGTTTTATTACCACTCAGAATAGGGACATCGGCCGTGTTCATGGTCAACTCAATTTCAACGTCGGGAAGAAAATCGGCAGACGGCGAGTTGATCCTGACAAAGCCGTTAGTTGCCTTTGCCCAACTCGGGTAAGTAGCGGCTCCGACGATACCGATAGCGGTATATTTTAATAGTTTGCGGCGTTGTAAATCAGTCGTTGTTTTCATCTGGGCTTACCTCGATTCAGGGGATATTAGCATATTTTAATATACTACTTTTTACCATACATTGCGCAATGTATATTAAGTGGCGCTGCCCGGCTTTCTAGTCTGTTAATTAGCCAATGCTGCTGGTGTAAGGAAGTCCCATGAAGGGGGAAATCTTTTCATTAAATCGTAAACAGACCGCTGGTTAAATAAGTGTAAATACTTAACAGCGATTTCCAAGGTATCTTCGATACTCTTTTTCAGGTGTATTATCGAATCACTTGATCAGCGTAAATTTAGATACCTAGTCCACTATCTTTAAAATTTCAATCTGGTATCTTTGTTGCTTTTTCGGCTTTTTTCAATCCAGTTAAGGTATGCGTTATTAAATAACATATACCTTTGCGCAACGGCGAGACCGGCCGATCGCTCCTTATATCTACAATTTATTATGTGTTCAAGCAAGAGACTCAATTGACGGAATTAGAGAAATTTTTTAGCAATGACGGCGGCTTATCAGCGGTCATTCCAGGCTATCAGCCACGGGCGGCCCAGCTTGAAATGGCCGAGGCGATTGCTCGTGCTATCCGCTTAAAGCAACATTTAATTGCCGAAGCCGGAACAGGAACCGGCAAGACTTTTGCCTATTTGGTACCCGCCATCTTGTCCGGCAAAAAAGTCATTATTTCGACCGGCACCAAAAATCTTCAGGATCAGCTGTTTAACAAGGATTTGCCGATTATCCGCAAAGCCATCAAAACACCGTTTATTGCCGCGCTGTTAAAAGGTCGCAGCAATTATCTGTGTACCTATCGGCTGAAAAGCGCGTTAACCTCTACGCTGGGTTTCAGCAAGGAAGATGCCGTGGCCCTGGCAAGAATTCAATCCTGGTCGAAACGCACCCAAACCGGCGATACATCGGAAATGTCCGAGGTGGCTGAGACCGATCCGGTCTGGTATCAGGCGACTTCGTCAATGGATAATTGCCTGGGGCAGGATTGCCCGGATTACGCCGACTGTTTTCTGGTCAAGGCTAGGAAAAAAGCCCAGGAGTGCGAGATTCTGGTAGTGAATCATCATTTACTGTGTGCAGACTGGTCGATACGCGATAACGGTTTCGGCGAGTTATTGCCTAATGCCGAGGTGGTGATTATCGACGAGGCACATCAACTGGCCGATACCGCATCCAATTTTTTAGGGATTAGTATCAGCGCCAAACAGCTGAATGATTTGGCGGAAGACGCGTTGATGGAATATTTTAAAGATGCAACCGATATACCCGCCTTGCGTACCGCCTGTGAAGACCTGGAACATGAGGTTAAAGATTTGAGGCTGGCGTTCGGCATCGAGCTTAAACGCGGCGATTGGCAGGACATCGAAAACAATCCAAAAATTGCTGCGAACTTGACTGCGGTTAAAGACCAGTTACAGCGCTTGGCCGATCAACTGGAGCTGGCCTCGGTTAAAACTAAAGGTTTGGACTCATGTTTTAAGCGTGCTGAAGAACTGGTGCAACAGCTCAAGATTATTCTCGAAGATAACAGCGGTAAATGGATACGCTGGTATGAAACTTATAAAAACACCTTTACTTTGAGCCGGACGCCGCTGGATATAGCCGCAGAATTTCGCTCCTTTATGCAGCAACATCAGGCGGCGTGGATTTTTACCTCGGCGACCTTAAGTGTGGCCAATAAGTTCGATCATTTCGCCAATAATCTGGGGCTTAGCAATGCGACCAGCGAAAGTTGGGGCAGTCCTTTCGATTTCTCCCATCAATCGCTGTTTTATCATCCGAAAGGCTTGCCGCAGCCCAATGACCCTGAGTTTATTCCGACCATCGTCGAGTTTGCGGTGCCGGTGTTGCAGGCCAGCAAGGGCAGGGCGTTTTTCCTGTTTACCAGTCATCGCGCGCTGAAACAGGCGGCTGAATTGCTGGAGAAAAAAATCGATTTTCCGCTGCTGATTCAAGGCAGTCGCCCCAAAGCTTTGCTGCTGGAGCAGTTTAAGGAAGCGGGGAATGCCGTGTTGCTGGGTACATCGAGTTTTTGGGAAGGCGTGGATGTCAGGGGCGAGGCTTTATCCTGCGTTATTATCGACAAACTGCCTTTCGCATCGCCCGGCGATCCGGTGTTAAAAGCGCGATTGGATGCGATGACCAAACAGGGGCGGAACTCTTTTTTCGAATACCAGTTGCCCACCGCCGTCATTGCGTTAAGGCAGGGCATAGGCCGCTTGATCCGCGACGTAACCGACCGGGGCGTATTGATGGTGTGCGATCCCAGGTTGTTAAAGAAATCCTACGGACAGATATTTTTAGACAGCGTACCCGACATGAAGCGCACCCGTGACATAGATGAGGTACGGGCATTTTTTCAGGAAGAGACGATAGAAGAATAGAACGCGGATGATGCGGATTTGGCTGGTGCACACGGATAGAAATTTAAAGAAGCACCTGTTTTGATCCCTCGCAGCAGTTCCCCGTAGGGCGTGCCGTGCGCGCCTTGGAAGCTAGGCGCGCACGGCACGCCCTTGTATATTAAAGACCTCTTCAACCACAAGATAAATTAAACCAAAAAGTTTATAGTGATAGCCGATTTCTGGGGAAGCCGTCCCACCCTAAAGCTTCGAGCTTGTATGTAGAAAGGCTCCCCACCCTCGTCATCCATG
>JAURYJ010000054.1 GCA_030653985.1 Methylobacter sp.
GAAGCGCAACGTATGATAGCGGCGGGAATCGCCGGTACTGCTAACCGAGGCACTGTTAGCCAAGTCAGGGGACGTAAATCTTCTGTTCTTGCTCGTGCCATTGACGTTAGAAGCCCCGTCCTTTAGGTCGGGGTAATTCACGGAAGGCACCCTCTTAATCGACTGTCCGGATTTTGGGATCCACTATACATCAACATGTTGTTGAAATACCTCAGATTTTAACACTGATTGACTTACCCATTTTCCTGCTGTTTTTCTACGCTTAAAAACTTGAACATCGAGTATAAGTATTCATACGCATTGTGTTTAGTGGGGATTATTGTAGTTTTATCTATTACGGGAAAGCGATAATAACCCATTTTTTGACCAATGATGCTTGGAGGTTTTGCATAATTACATTAACGCTAAAGGGCTCTTAACGGTGGAAAGACGTTAAAAGATTTACCGGTAAACAGGGTCAATTGCGATAACGAAAATAGTAACGAATTGTTGATATGAAAAATATCAGTTCGTAGATGGGAAAAATGAAAGCTGAAACCGATAAATAGTGGAGGTTTTACATTATCAGAGTTAAGTGAGCTACTACTAAGTAGTTTACATTATACGCAGAAGTGTGTATATATATAAAATATGAACACATATAGACCCAATGAATTTGCAAAGCTAATCGCTAAAACCACCAAAACCTTACAGCGCTGGGATAGGGAAGGCATTTTAACGGCACACAGAACGCCTACAAACCGGCGATTCTATACACATGACCAGCTTTCGGAAATTATGGGCGTTAAAGCCGATAAGCGGATTGCTGTCAGTTATTGCCGTGTGTCCAGTCCAGGGCAAAAAGATGACCTATTATCACAACAAAAGGCAGTTGCCGATTTTTGTGTGGGTGCGGGTATTGCGATTGACGAAACCGTGGTTGAAGTGGGTGGTGGGCTAAACTTAAAGCGCAAACAGTTTGTCAGGATTATGTCCCTGGTTGAAGCCAGGGCAATCCATACCTTAGTCATCGCGCATAAAGACCGTCTGGCCCGCTTCGGTATGGATTGGTTTGAACATTATCTTGAACAACACGGCTGCAAGCTGGTCATCATTAACAATGAAGCATTGTCGCCAGAATCAGAAATGGTGCAAGATTTGATGGCGATTATTCATTGCTTTTCGTGTCGTTTATACGGCCTGCGCCGGTATAAAAAAATTATAAAGGAAGCCGTCAGTGATAACTCAGATAGCGTTTAGCGATAGCCTTAACAAGGGCAAGTTTGCGGCATTGATTGAGCAGGCAGAACGCCTGGGTGTTATTCGCTCAGAAGTTTGGCAACGCTTCGGTTCCATTAACGGCATTGGCCTGCGTGACAGAACCATTCGGGATAACTGGATTAAGGAAGGCAGGCAGTTTAATGTCGGCGCAACGCCTTGGAAACAAACGCTATGCGACGCGATAGGTGATATTAAAGCCTGTCGTGAAGCGGCTAAATTTGATGCCAAACAGGCCATCCGTCGTCACACCCAAGACAAGGACGAACAAAAACGCCTGTATACATTGCTTAAATCCGATAAATATCTGGATGATCGTTTCTTATCCAGAACCATGCGAAAGCATTTTAAGCGTGGACACAACCACACCCATAACCAAATCATCGTCCGGTCGGATGATTACACCGTCTTTGTCTTGCATGAGAACGTCTGGATCAAGATACCCAGCCTGATTAAAGGCAAACGCATCGCCATCCCGTTAAGCACCACCGTAGCACCCAAAGGCAATCTGCGGATTATCTTGCGCAACAATAAAGTTGAAATCCATTACGCCGCCGAAGAAGTGAAAACAAACGATTGCGGCACCCAAACCATTGGCGTGGACAAAGGCTATACCGAAGTATTGACCGATTCAGACGGTGTGCATCATGGTGTAACTCTGGGTGCTGTCCTAAGCAAAGAATCAGACCGGCTTAAGCTGAAATATCAGCGTCGCAACAAGTTAAAGCATATTGCTAAGAAAAAGCCTTGGGTGACAAAACACAACTTGGGGCGCAAAAAACTGGATAAGCAAGCTGCCATACACCAGTCCTGTGTAAGAACGATTGTCCATGAAGCGGTTAATCAAGTCATCGATAAAGCCGCCGTGATCATCACCGAAGATTTAACCTCGCCGATTTCTGGCAAAAAGTTTAGTAAAAATGTGTCACGTCGATTGTCTGCATGGACGAAGGGCGTGATTGCACAGGCTATTGAAAATGTATCTTGCCGTAGAGGTTCTACGGTCGTTTACGTCAATGCTGCCTACACTTCACAAATGGATTCTTGCGATGGTTCCCTTTCTGGGAAGCGCAGCGGGGAGAAGTTTTATCGTGAAAACGGGGAGGTGTTGCAGGCGGACGTCAATGCTGCACGCAACGTCTTAGCAAGACTCCACGACTCAGAGATCGGTCGATGGACGCCTTATCAACAGGTCAAGTCCATCTTGCTAAAACGGAACAGTGCCAATCGGTTGAAACTGCTCAACCAGGATTCCAGTTGCAGGTTGAAAAACCTATCAACGGAAAGCGAATTACTTAATGCGTATGTTTGAGTATAAAATTAAGAGCAGGTTATGCAGTTTGTTAGCGGGCAAAACGAGGTATCCCCTTAATAGCAGTTCTTTCCATATGTACATATTCTAAACCAAGCAATGTTCTGCCATCAGCGATACCTTCAACCCACATCACTTTTATCTCGCCTTCCAACGCCAACTGCTCAAATTCAAATATCGTTATCTGTCCCGGTTCGACGGCTATGGATTCAGCAACACTAATCATTAATCCGTCCACCGAAACATTGACGGCAGTAAACTCTCGATATTTCCCATCCAACAGAATTTTGCCTGGAGCCGTCATGTTTTTTCTATAAACCTTCCTCTTGTACAGCTGATTATCTATGTCATAAACAACACTTTTAAATTCCAGTCCAAGCAATATATAATCATCGAACATATCGACCCGAACCACTTCTGCTTCACCCGCTAAACGCATTTCCGGAAGATATAAATCTATCGTAGTCGATGCTGACAGCATATTAAAAATCGCTTTGACATCGCTACTTGCCTGATCACACTTTAATTCTGCAAGCACGCCGGTTAACGAAATATTTTTAATAGTAATTTCCCGTTCTTCTCCCCCCATGTAAATCAAACCATGCGACATTACGTTTTTTCTATAGGGCCGATTCACCTCTAAATTCACCTCACTTTCCTCTCTGATTATCCGTGTTATGCTGTTGATCAAATACACTGTACAAGGTTATTAGGAGCAATTATAGTGCCTGCGTTATGTTGCTTTCTTTTCTATTGAAATTATTTTTATCGCCTACATCATCTCAATCTTACTGAATTCTGTTCAACATGTTCCTCCCCGTGAATGAGGAGATTACCAGAAGGACATCGATGCCGGTGCATCGCTGTCAAACTCAAATAAGCCCCCTGAAGGGGAGGTTTCAAACGAGCGAAGAAATTTAATGAAAAAGTCCTTAATCCCGATCTTATTGTTCTCTTTGGCGGCCTGCACCGCACTTCCGCCTAAAAACAGTGACAATATATGCTCCACTTTCAGAGAAAAAGACGACTGGTATGATGACGCTAAAAACGCATTTGAGAAATGGGGGGTACCTATCCACATTCAAATGGCGATCATGCATCAGGAATCACGATTTGTTGCCGATGCACAACCGCCACGCCCTTGGTTTCTAGGATTTATTCCGCTGCCCAGAGCCAGTAGCGCTTATGGCTACGCCCAAGCCAAAGATGAAACCTGGGATGGCTATCAAAACAAAGTCGGCAGCTGGGGAGCGGATCGTGATGACTTTGCCGATGCCACCGATTTTATCGGCTGGTATTGTAACATCAGCCACACTCGCTTAGGCATATCGAAACTGGATGCCAAAAATTTATACCTCGCCTATCATGAAGGTCATGGCGGCTTTCATCACAAAAGTTTTTTGCAAAAACCGTGGTTACAGCAAGTTGCTATCAAAGTCGCCAAGCGGGCAACATTATTTCAACGTCAATTAGGTACCTGTGAAAAGGAATTACAAAGCGAAAGCTGGTTTTTTTGGTAAACTATCATTTTTTACGTAAACAAAGGGCAAAAATCGTGAGAAAAATCCAAACTCAAGTTCTTTCAATCGTCACCGTCATTCTTATAGGATTTACTATGTTTTCAATGGCCAATGCCACTACCCCTGAAGAAAATAAAGCAGCAGGAACCGCCTTTCTTGCAGAAAATACTAAAAAACCCAATATTGTAACGACAGCAACCGGCTTGCAATACGAAATATTAACACCTGGAACAGGCGCTACTTCACCTTCAGCTACTGATAATGTTACCGTGCATTACAAAGGCACAACCCTTGATGGTGAAGAATTTGACAGCTCTTACAGCCGAGGCGAGCCGGCCACATTCCCACTAAATCGGGTAATAGCAGGATGGACTGAGGGCGTACAATTAATGAAAGAAGGCGCAAAATACCGCTTTTATATTCCGTCAGAACTTGCTTATGGCGCGCAAGGCGCAGGCCGTGCAATCGGTCCGAATGCCGCATTGATCTTTGATGTTGAGCTGATCAAGATTCAATAAAAAAGTAGGCTAAAGACGCAAGGCGAAGGGCAAAAAAGCCGTTGCTTTGCGTTTATTGTCTTTAAACTACTTAGCCTCAATAGCACCCGTTCATCCGTTCTAACTATTCAAAGCCAGCTTTGGACATATAAATTCAAAGTAATTACCTTGTGTCCTTAGCCTTTTGTCTTTCGCCTGACTCTCTTATGCCCACTTACCAACTATTTGCCACAACCCCCAAAGCGATGGAAACTATCCTTAGCGATGAACTCCGCGCACTCGGCATAACTCATATCAAGGCCACTCTGGCCGGGGTCGCTTTTCAGGGCGATCTGGAAACCGCATATCGTGCCTGTCTGTGGTCAAGAACCGCAAATCGCATCCTACTGGTGCTCAGCTCATTCGAGGTAAAAACCCAGGAAGACCTTTATAACGGCATACAAAAAATCGACTGGTTTGAGCATATCAATCCTGAAGACAGCTTTGCGGTCTCGTTTAGCGCGAAAAACTCAGCAGCAATCAACAATACCCACTTTGGCGCGTTAAAAGTTAAAGATGCCATCGTCGATCAGATGCGGGACAAGTTTCAGACCCGGCCCAGCATTAATACCGAACAGCCCAATATCCGCATCAATGTTTATTTGAATGGCGAAACCGCCCAGCTCAGCCTGGATCTTTCCGGCGAAAGCCTGCATCGCCGCGGTTATCGGGACGTCAACATCAAAGCCCCGATGAAGGAAAACCTGGCGGCAGCCATGTTACTGCGTAGCGGCTGGCCTCAAATCGCCAAGCAACAGGGCTCGTTAATCGATCCGATGTGCGGCTCAGGAACGCTGCTGTTGGAAGGCGCGATGATCGCCGCAGATTATGCGCCCGGTTTGTTACGCGACTATTTCGGCTTTACCGGCTGGAAAAAACACGATACCGAATGCTGGAAAAAATTACACGCAGAAGCCGAACAACGTAAAAAAATCGGCATGGAAAAACTGCCGGTTATCGTAGGTTTCGATCAAAATCGCCATACCGTCAACACCGCTTTAGCGCATATCGCCAATGCCGGTCTGCAACATAAAATCCATGTTGAACGCCGCGATATTGAAGACGCGGAACCCGCCGAAAGTTGGAACCCCGGCCTGTTAATCTGCAACCCGCCTTATGGCGAACGCTTGGGCGACGAGCAGGAAACCGCTGAGTTATACAAAAAATTCGGCGCATCACTCAAGGCGCATTTTATCGGCTGGAAAGCCGCGATGATCATCAGCAACCCGGAACTGGGCTTTCGCCTAGGCATACGCTCGCAAAAGCCGATTACCCTGTTTAACGGCGCACTTGAATGCAAACTATTACGACTGGATATTGAAGAAAGCAATTTTTTCATCCCTAAGGCCAGAACGCAGGAAGAGCGTATCGCTCAAGTGACCGAGATCAGCAAAGCGCAGCAACAGCGGATTACTCAAGCAACCGAGACCCGCCCTGCTCCGCAAGCTAAGACTACCGCCATCGATATGCCCGCCAACAACGAAGCCGTTATAAGTGTTGCTAGCAACGATACAGTTGAGCCCGTCGCGGCGCAGATGTTTGCCAACCGGCTCAAAAAGAACCTAAAAAAACTGTCCAAATGGGCCAAGCAAAACCATATCACCTGTTATCGGGTCTATGATGCCGATTTGCCGGAATACGCGGTCGCCGTTGATATTTATCAAGGCTCTGAAACCTGGATCAATGTGCAGGAATACGAACCGCCCAAAAGCATCGATCAGCACAAAGCCGATCAGCGACTGGCCGGGCTATTGGCCGAAATACCTCGGGTACTTAACGTCAATAGCGATCAGGTGTTCCTGAAAATACGCCGTAAGCAAAAAAGTACCGATCAATACGAAAAACACGACGATCAGGGGCGTTTTCACCTTATTGAAGAAGGCGGCTGCAAGTTACTGGTGAATTTTGAAGATTATCTGGATACCGGCTTGTTCCTCGATCACCGTCCTATACGCCTGATGATTCAACATCAGGCCAAAGACAAAAGCTTTTTAAACCTGTTTGCCTATACCGGCAGCGCGACCGTTCATGCGGCAATGGGTGGCGCTGCATCGACGACCACTGTTGACATGTCCAACACCTATATCAACTGGGCAAAAAAGAACATGGCGCTGAATGCTAATGAAGGCACGCATGAATTTATCCAGGCCGATTGTCTGGAATGGCTAGCTACTGAAGCTGAGCTTCCCAGTAAACACTACGATTTGATTTTTCTCGACCCACCGACTTTTTCCAACTCCAAACGGATGGACGAAGCCTTCGACATACAAAACGACCATGTACAACTGATTAATAACGCCATTTCTTTGCTGTCGCCGGGAGGTGTCTTATACTTTTCGACCAACTTCAGACGTTTTAAAATCGACAAGCAGGCATTGTCTGATTTCATCGTAGAAGACATCAGCGCGGCAACAATACCCGAAGATTTTGCCCGCAATCCAAAAATCCATTATTGCTGGAGAATTAAAGAGTGATACGCAAAGTTAAAATCCTGGTTTCCGGTCGAGTTCAAGGCGTTTACTTCCGCCTTTTTACCCAGAATAAGGCCAAACATTTTGCCATAAAAGGCAGCGCCAAAAATCTCCCTGATGGTCGGGTTGAAATCATCGCCGAAGCGGAAAAGCTGGCTATGGAAAAATTTATTAAATGGTGCCACAAAGGCCCGATAACCGCGCGAGTCGATCACATTGAAATCACCGAACTTCAACATGATGAAGTGTTAACGTCTTTCGATATAAGCTAAAAGGTTATCAGAGAATCGCTATTTTTGTGCCCGCTTTGATGGGCATGAACGCCATGGATGGTGTGTCGTCGCCCCTGCCCATCAAACAGGTAATTGTACGCGACCGGCTAATGCGTTCGGCGACTGCAGTCGTGGACGCGATTTGGTAAAGCCGGTATTTTCACTACACTATGCTCCGTGGAAATACCGGCTTTATCGCTACTGAGGACTACTCGACTCAGGTCTCGCAGCGAAAGCTTACGGGTCTTTCGGCAATGAACAATAATCCGTATTGCAAATAAAATACTGATCACCACTGCATAAATCAACGGTTCGGTATAATCCGCTTTTACCAACCAAAAATAATGTATCAGCGCCGTTAACCCTGCGATGTAAATCAAACGATGCAGTTTTAACCAATTTCGCCCCAATCTTTTCTGCATTTTTTTGGTTGAAGTGACGGCCAGAGGAATGAGCAACGCATACGTCAGCAAGCCCATCAGAATGTAAGGGCTTTTCGGCACCTCGTCTTTAAATGCTTCCCAAGATAGCGACAAATCAAGCACGATAAAAATCAGCAAATGCAGGCTGGCATAAAAGAAAACGAACAGGCCTATCATGCGCCTAAAGCGCATTGGCCAGCTCTGTCCGGTTATGATTTTAATCGGCGTCAGCGCCAAACCTATGCATAAAAAGCGCAAGGCCCAATCACCAAAAGTGAAATGCAGGGTTTGTATGGGATTAGCGCCCAGTCGATCGTTAATGGCATCATTGACCAGCAAGCCAAAAGGCAGCAGACTCAGCGAAAAAATGATCACCTTTATGCTCCCCCAGCCTTTTCTGCCCAATAACATCAGAAATACCGCTTTAGATCCATATCAGAATAAAGCCCGGAAACTTCGGCGCCATAGCCGTTAAACTTTTCGGTATCACGCTTCGGGGTAAAAATACTGCTGCCTAAAACCCGCTCACGGCGTTGACTCCATCTGGGATGCGATACCTCAGGATTAACATTGGCGTAAAAGCCATACTCATTAGGCCCGCTTTTATGCCACGCGGTTTCCGGCATATTTTCCATAAAGCGTATTTTGACAATCGCCTTGATGCTCTTGAATCCGTATTTCCACGGCACAATCAGACGCAACGGCGCACCATTCTGCTTGGGCAACTCATCACCATACATGCCGGTAGCCATAATCGCTAACGGATGCATCGCTTCATCGATACGCAAGCCTTCCACATAAGGCCAGTCCAAAACGCCGGAACGCTGACCAACCATGATTTCAGGGTTATAAAGCGTAGTAAATTCGACAAACTTGGCTTTTGACGTAGGCTTAAAGCGCTTCAACATGTCGCCCAATGGAAAGCCTATCCACGGCACCACCATAGACCAGGCTTCCACGCAACGGAAGCGGTAAATACGCTCCTCTACAGGATTGTCTTTTAGAATATCTTCCAGATCGTAAACGCCAGGCTTTTCTACCTCACCGACAACTTCGACACTCCACGGTTTGATTTTTAATGCCTGGGCTAAAACAGTCGAATCCTGTTTATTGGTGGAGAACTCATAGTAATTGGTATAACCAGCAACATCCTCTCGATCGGTAACCGCTAATTTAGCGGAATAAGGCCCGACTGGCACATCGGCATATTTCCTCGTTTCTGTCTGTCCCAGGCTCGGCAACAAAAGCCCCGCCGAAAACGCAGTAGCCACTTTAATAAACTCCCGTCGAGATTCGAAAACTACCCGGTCGGTGACTTCACTGCTTAATATGTTTGCTTTGGTTTTAATTAACATGCTCAACCCCTTTGTTACCTGTGTTTACACGGTGGAATTTGAATAATACCCCAAACCGTTTTGACATCGTTAATCCTGACAAGCGGAACCTCTATTTCAGTCAATACCCTGTCGCTAAAATGATATTTTTCATCAAATTTCTTCGCTGCTCTGAAACCTCCCCCTTCAGGGGTCTTATTTGAGTTTGACAACGATGCACAGGCATCGTTATCCTTTTTGCTAACCTCCTCGTTCGCGGGGAGAAACAATCCACCGGCCTCTATCCGTCGGCGGGTGTCTCATTCGACGGATGAGGATTGAAACATCAAAATACCCCTAAATTCACGCCGATAACTCAAACAGGGGAAATTTGGTTGTACCTTCTCTGCTGCATATCTTACAATTCTGTCGGATGTGCAGTAAGGTTTTGCTGGGCTATGTAGGTTTTCCGCATTAATAATAACTAATATTTTGGAGGATAGTATGTTTAAAATTCGTTCGCTGGTTACAGCGTTGGCGTTGGCAAGTTCGGTTTCGGTGGCGTCGGCTTGGGAAGTATTGCCTAAAGAAGCCCCTGAACCGGCTGATAATGCGACAACACCGGCTAAAGTTGAGTTAGGGCAAATGCTCTATCATGATCCTCGTTTGTCCTCTACAGGTACGGTTTCTTGTGCCTCCTGCCATAACACCATGCTGGGTGGCGAAGATAACAGACCGAATTCTATGGGTGTGAACGGTCAAACAGGTGGACGCAGTGCGCCGACAGTCTGGAATGCTGCGTTTAATACCGTTCAATTTTGGGATGGCAGAGCGGCAAGCCTGGAAGAGCAAGCGGCAGGTCCCGTCACCAATCCGATTGAAATGGGCATGAAAAACTGGGATGAGGTCGTTGCCCGTTTAAAAACGATTGAAGGTTATCAGATGCCTTTTGAGCGGGCTTTTGGTACCGATACCATTACTAAAGATGCGGTAACTAAAGCGATTGCCGCTTATGAAAGAACCTTGATTACGCCTAACAGTCCTTATGACCGTTATGTTTCTGGCGATAAATTAGCCTTATCGGAACAACAGGTTCGCGGCATGGAAAAAGTGGCAGAATTGGGTTGTACCACGTGTCATAGTGGCCCGGCGTTTAACGGTCCCGGTATGTTCCAGAAGTTCCCTGTCATTCCTAACGGTTACTGGGAAGCGCAATATCATTTCAGCAGGGATAAAGGCTTAGCGGAAGTCAGCAAAAAACAGGCCGACGAACATTTGTGGAAAGTACCGACTTTGCGTAACATCGCTTTGACTGCGCCTTATTTCCACAATGGTTCAGTTAAAACGCTGGATAAAGCGGTAACGTTGATGGCAAAACTGCAATTAGGCAAGGATTTAACCAAAGAAGAAGTTGCTGATATTGTGGCTTTTTTGAATGGTTTGACCGGCGAGTTCCCTAAACAGAAAATGCCTCTTTTGCCCGGCACATTAGATTCTACTTTTAATTAAGCTGTTAATTTAGGGGCGATCGGTCGGTCGCCCCTATTTTTATTCGGCACTATAAATTGGCATTGCCGAAATACGATCATCAATCTGCTTTGAAATCTCCCGATAAACTGGACTGTTTACCGATTCAAAACGCTGTTTAAACTCAACCTCATTCATATGCTCAGGTAGATCCCTCGGGTCCGGCATAAAATCGCTGTAACCTGTAATTTCTGACATGGCTTTTTGCATTTTTCGTGCATTTTCCGGTGATGATGTTGCCATTTCACCAAAACGTATCCCCGCCTTATCGGCGGCCAAGTCAATAAAACTGAAGCCACTGCCGCTGCGTGCATCGCTTAATTCTTTTTCTTCTCCTGCAATTTTAGCAGCTTGCTTGTTTACCAAGGCGGTAAGCGCGGCTGAACCTATAAAATGTTGCGCCAGATCGATACGTTTATACAAAAAGGCCGTATATTGTTTTCCAGTCACCGGCTTATCTTCAATCGAAGACAGCAGTTTTTTCGCCTCCTGTTTATTCACATAGTCATTGATCGTGGAAATAACGAACCTGTTTTCGTCTATGACGGTTTCCATTGTCGAGCGTTGGTAAGCCAGTTCGAATAATGGTTGCAACAACTCCGCCAGTGATAAGCGCCATTCCGGATCATGTTTGGCAACAATATCAGCTAATTTCTGCTGATAAATATTCAGCGTAGAATTATCGCTAGTGTGCGTCAAAAAGTTTCGCGCCTGTATCAATGTATTCTTATTGGGATAGTAAATAATGGAAAGTTTTTCCGCATCAATGGTTACCGTCTTGAGAGGACGAGTCGCCAGAATAAAATAGTCATTCAACGATGAATACTGAATAATAGTGTCGATAATAAAAGCCGCCAATTTTGCCGGCAACAATAGTTTTCCAGCTTTAAATTTGGTTATGACCGGAAGATCATTGCCTTTAACGTTGCCTAATCTAAAACTGATATTCAAATATTGCCCCAAGCTATTTGCGGGCAACGTTATGGTAACCACAAATCTCAACTCATCGTTTTTTAAATCCACATTAACCGCACTTTTACTGTAACGGTTTAACAAATAATTACCGGCAAGATTAAGGTCGGCCTGGGTTAATTCGATGATACCGATTTCATCGGGCTTCGTTTTAAAGCCTTCATACAGGATCTTTTTTGCCCTGAGCAAATCGTCATGGGTAGGCGACCACCCCACTTTAAGTTCCGGCTTGTTGCCTACGCCAAAAAGAACCAGCATCACACATACAAGCAATAAAGCACTCATACAATAGATTAAAATGCGGATTAAAACTTTCATTAGCTTACGGTTAAGAAAATTCCAATTTGAAACCGGCAGACTTTATATAATCAGCTTCCTGAATTAAATCGGCGCGGGTTAACGCGGCCTGATCCAGCCAATTATCCGGGAACTGTAAGCGGATTTTTGATTTTATTAATGATATTTTAAAATCGGGTAATGCCTGTTCTTGGCGATTGCGGTGCAACAATACCGACAGTCGCAAAATAACAGTCAAAGTGGGCGCATCAACATTCCAGGGGAAGGGTAATTCATTGAAACGAGAGCGTGAAAATTTACGTCGATGCGACTTTACAATGGTTGACAATAAAATCTGATCCTGCCTGGAAAAGCCGGAAAAATCCCCATTTTCAATCACATAGGCACTGTGTTTATGATATTGACTGAGAGCGATGTCATGGCCGATTTCATGCAAGTCGGCTGCCCAGTTCAAAAATTGCTCAACGTGTTCATGATTAGCCCCAAAAAAGTCGCTACCCAATTGGCTCAATATGTAACCGGTCGTTTGTTTAATACGAGCCGCATGGGCTTTGTCGGTATGATAACGATCTGCTATAGTCTGCACGGTTGCGGAGCGGATGTCATCATCATACAGCCGACCCAGTAAATCCTGAATCAGCCCTTCCCTGAGCGCGCCATCAGAAACGGTCATTTGCTCGATACCCAAGCTTTTGAAGGTCGCGTAGACAATGGCGACACCGCCTGGAAATACCGGCAGACGCTCAGGGTCGAGTTCCGGCAAATTCAGTTCATCAACATGATTACACTGATTCATATGAGCGACCAGAAGCTCCAAGCCTTCTCGGGTTATACCATTATTACTCCAGTTTTTAGCCTCAAGAACCTTGGCAATCGACCGTAAACTGCCAGACGCGCCAATGGCTTCATCCCAGTTGCTGCGCTGAAACTGTACCTGCACCGGCTCAAGACGTTGCTCGGCGAATAAAGTCGCCTGGGTGAATGCGTTTTTGGACAGTTTGCCCTCCTTAAAAAAAGCATGACTGACCAAGACACAACCCATGCGTAGGCTTTCTTTTACTCTGGGCATATCGCCAGAACCTATGATGTATTCAGTGCTGCCGCCGCCGATGTCCATAACCAGACGCAGGTTAGCGTTGCTGCCCAGACTGTGCGCCACCCCCTGATAGATTAAGCGGGCTTCTTCGATGCCGGAAATGATATGGATCGGATGATTGAGCGCTTTTTCCGCCTTATCCAAAAACTGTTGTGAATTTTTGGCCGTCCGCAAAGTGCTGGTGCCGACAATACGCACGCTTTCCGGCGGAAAGTTACGAATTCTTTGACCGAACCGTTCCAGGCAGTCTAATGCTCTTTTTTGGGTATCGGCATCAAGATAATTCCTTTTATCCAGGCCCGCCGCGAGTCTTACCATTTCTTTGAGACGATCGAGTATTTGTAAATTGCCCTCAGTTAAACTGCAAACAATCATGTGAAAGCTGTTAGAACCTAAGTCTACAGCAGCAACGATTTCGGGAGGTTTATTCGGCACGAGTTATCCAGTTTTGTCTATGATGCATGTCAATATCTGATAAAATTACACGATTTTAGTCATCCAAACACAGGATGTGACGCGTAATTCAGTCTACGTAATTTAATTTATTTCGTAATTCAGTATACGTAATTTAACTTATTTAAAGGCTTCCGTTAAGTGTTAGTTTCAACATGAATGCATTATCCCTGCGTAATCTTAAAAAAACCTATAATAACGGCTTTGAAGCCTTAAAAGGCATCGATCTTGAGGTTGAGGCCGGTGATTTTTTTGCCTTGCTGGGGCCTAATGGTGCAGGCAAGTCAACGGTTATAGGCATTATCAGCTCACTGGTCAATGCCAGCAGCGGCTCCGTCAGTATCTTCGGCCATGATTTAAGACGTGAACAGGCAAAAGCCAAAAGCTGCCTCGGTTTAGTTCCTCAAGAAGTCAATTTTAATCAATTCGACACCGTCAAAAACATTTTACTCAATCAGGCCGGTTATTACGGCACACCCCGTAAACTGGCGCTGCAACGCACCGAATACTGCCTTAAACAAATGGATTTATGGGACAGGCGCGATACCGTTTCCAGACGCTTGTCCGGCGGCATGAAACGTCGGGTGATGATTGCCCGCGCCTTAGTGCATGCGCCCAAATTATTGATTCTTGATGAGCCGACCGCAGGTGTCGACATAGAAATACGCCGTTCGATGTGGAGCATGATGAGGCAAGTCAATCAGCAAGGTACGACTATCATTTTAACCACGCATTACCTGGAAGAAGCGGAAAGCCTGTGCCGCAATATCGCCATTATCAATCACGGACGAATTGTTGAAAACTCCGATATGGCGAGCTTGCTGGCGAGACTGCATGTGGAACATTTTATCCTGGATCTGGCTCGGCCCATTACTGTGGCGCCGGTCATTGAAGGCTGTCACATCGAACTGATAACAGACAAAACCCTTGCTGTCGCCATACCCAAAGAGCACGGCCTTAACAAGCTATTCAGCCGATTAACCGCACAGAATATCGACGTCACCAGCTTAAAAAACAAGACCAACCGGCTGGAACAATTATTTATGGATTTGATCGACTCAAACCCGACAGGCGTTAAACGATGAACTATTGCATTGCTTTAAAAACCATTGTTACCAAGGAGATATTCCGCTTTATTCGCATCTGGCCGCAAACTTTGCTGCCGCCAGCCATCACCACCGCCCTGTATTTCCTGATTTTCGGTAAGCTGATCGGCGACCGCATCGGTACGATCAGCGGTGCCAGCTACATGGACTATATTGTCCCTGGCATTATCTTAATGTCAGTCATCAGCCACTCTTACGCCAACGTCGTATCTTCATTTTACTCGAGCAAATTCCAGCACAATATTGAAGAATTGCTGGTTGCCCCGATACCTAACTGGATGATTCTGAGTGGCTATGTCAGTGGCGGTATTGTTCGCGGATTACTGGTAGGCGTTGTGGTAGCTCTAATATCCCTGCTATTTACCGATATTAACGTTAATAATGTCACGATTACCCTGACTATCGCCGTACTGACAGCCGCCGTCTTCGCTTTGGCCGGTTTTATCAATGCGATACTCGCCGAGAGTTTCGACGATATTTCGATCATCCCTAACTTTGTATTAACCCCGTTAAGCTATCTGGGCGGCGTGTTCTATTCGGTAGATATGCTGCCCGGTGTTTGGCAGACTGTCTCGATGGGAAACCCCATTTTGTATATGATCAATGCCTTTCGTTACGGCTTGATCGGCGTGACCGATATCGATATTCAGCTGAGCTTTCTCATTACCGGCGGATTTATCATCACCTTAACCTTGTTTAGCCTTTACCTTTTGCACAAAGGTATTGGGATTAAGAATTAGCAGAGAGCCTTATGTCAATCAATGGTAACGGCTCATTACCCAGGTAGCCGCCGCAGCCTAAGCGTGAAGACCATGAAAATCATGGATGATCATTATGAGCACTCAGTAACCATCATTATCAGCTGACGTTACTTATAATAAGCGGGGCCGCGGCACCTCTGTATCAAACGCTTGATACGCCGACTATCGTTAAACGCTGAGAAAAATCAGCCGAACGGGTTAACATACGCCGTCCAGCTTTGGATAAATGATTTAATTCGTAAAGAGTATGAAAAAAACAAACAAACACCACCGACGGCAACGCGAAGAAGAACAGAAAAAAATTGCCGTGATTGTATTTCTAGGTCTTATTATAATGGCCGGATTGGCTATGATAATGAATAGCCCAGAGTGAGCAATAAGCAAGAAACTGATTGATCTAACCGCTATTGCTATACCCAGTCATACGCACCACAACACTTTAAAACAGTCCCGTGCGGGACGGAAGTTACAAACCAAGTCCCGCTAATTATCGAATCAATATAAAGCGGCACTTTTACCAAAGAGTCCGTAAAGCCCGTTCCTTTAGGTGGGGGATGTAAGGATGCTCTTGATTTGTTTTGGTTATCATCTATAATTTTTTCTGTTGGATGCGCTGTTGCTGCGTATCTCCTGCCATCAGGGTAACTGAGATGGCGTGAAGTAAGACGATTTTCAGAGTCGTCCCCTTCGGGCATGGAGGGCTGTACTAAGGAATCCCCTTGCTTTAGCTGGGGGTGGATGTCAATTCAAACCCTGAGCCTAAAGGAAATGCCCAATATTCAGCGGTCAATCATCGGATGTTTCGAGGTAACCGTGCAAAGCCGCCAGTTCGACAATGCTCTTGCGGTAACGGTTGAATTCAACCGAATCCGGCGCGCTGTAATTCCAGTTTTTATAAAGGCTGGTCAGTTCGGTAAAGAAGTCCCTGGTTTCATCTTTATCCTTGAAGCCATAGTCGGCATCGATCAGGCCTTTCAACAGTTGAAAACTCTCCAGTTGCCGCTCCCTGGACATGCAGGCGTCAACCTCATCAAAAGCATCCTGCTGGAGATAAACCATGTCCAGCAATAAGGATTTTTGCCAGATGACGAAATCATCCTCAGTAATACCTTCTTCGCCGGTAACCTGCATCATCTGATAAATACCGTCACCCTGTTCGAGCAAAGTTTGCATGGCTTTGACGTTATCAACCCAATTCACGTCAATATTTTTGCGAAACCAGCCGCCCAGCTGATCAAGATAACGCGACCAGGAAATAAGCGGATCGATAGCGGGATAGAATCGTCGGTAAGCGCGATCGGAGGACAAGCCGAGAAACGTTTTTACCGTGCCCAAAGTCGATTGCGTGACCGGTTCTTCAAAATTGCCGCCTGCGGGGGAGACGGTACCGATCATGGTCAAGCTACCGATTGAACCGTCCGGGCAACGGAGTACGCCGGCACGTTCGTAGACGTTTTTTATCGACGAATCCAGATAAGCGGGAAAGCCCTCTTCGCCGGGAATTTCTTCCATGCGTCCCGAAGTCTCGCGCATCGCTTGCGCCCAGCGCGAGGTGGAATCAGCAATCAGTAGCACGTTATAGCCCATCTGCCGAAAATACTCGCCCAGCGTAATGCCGGTATAGATCGAAGCTTCGCGCGCGGCGACCGGCATCGATGAGGTGTTGCAGATAATAACGGTTCTATCCATCAACGTGCCGCCGGTACGCGGATCTTTGGTTTCCGGATATTCGGTAATGGTTTCAACTACTTCGCCTGCGCGTTCGCCGCAGGCAACGATAACGACGATGTCAACCGTCGAATAACGGGCGATAAGACTTTGCAACACAGTTTTTCCTGCACCAAAAGGGCCGGGGACGCAGCCGGTACCGCCCTGGGCGATAGGAAAAAAAGTGTCGATAATGCGTGTCGCGGTAGTGATCGGTTCGGAAGGATAAAGGCGTTCGGCAAAATTGCGACGGATCAGCGCTTCCGGTATCGGTTTGCGCACCGGCCAGCGCTGAGACATCGTCAATTCCTGCTCAGCACCTTTGCCAATTTGATAACGGGCAACCACTTCTTCGACGCCCAGATTACCGGCCCGAATCCAGGTAATTTCGACCGCTTCCGGCAGATTGAAAGGCACCATGATTTTATGCCTGAATTCACCCTCGGGAACGCTGCCGATAACGCCGCCCGGCTTCACCCGGTCACCGGCTGCGACACAGGGTTCAAACGCCCATTTCTTATCCAGATTCAGCGGCGGAATGGTTACGCCACGGGGCAGAAAAAAACCGTATTTGTCGGCCAACGCATGTAACGGATTAAGCAGGCCATCAAAAACCTGTCCCAGCAATCCGGGGCCTAATACCGCCGAAAGCATTTCGCCGGTGAGTTCGACAGTGTCGCCGACACGCACGCCGCGCGTGTCCTCGAATACCTGCATATCCGCAGTACGCCGCCGCACGCGGAGCACCTCGGCTTTAAGCCGCTGGTCGCCGACACAAATATAACCCAGCTCATTTTTCATGATCGAGGTAGTCTCATCAACCTCGACAAGCACTAGGCTTTCCTTGACGCCTATTATCTTGGCGGTTCTGAATACCGGTTGTTCAGCTGTCATTTTTTATCTCTTTTATCTCTTTAATCTCTTTAATCAAGTCTTGAAATCGGCTCTTCGCCTGTACTGCATCGCGTGCCAGCCAGGCTTGAAGGATGTCCCATTTAAAAACGAAGGCGAATACCGCTTCGAATCCAAATTGATTGCTTTCTGCAATATGGCCAAGCCGTTGCCAAATGACCTGCATCAATAAGCTATCAAGAGCGCAGGCATTGTTGCTGTCAAGATACGTTCGCGCGTCGGCTATCCACGGATAAACCGCCGTCAGTTTGAAATTCGGATCCCCCCAGTGCGCCGCAATATGGCGCACCCAGCGACTCGCACCGGAAATCGGCTCTAAAACCGAGGCATCGGCACCAGCGTTACGCTGGCGTAAACCGGCCAGTATCACTTGCTGATCAATCCTGAATTCGATAAAAGCGCGCAAAGCCGGTTGACTGATGTCCTGCATCGCGGCACGACTGCGTAACACCATCTCTGCATCCGTTTTCGGTTTGGCCAACGACATGCGCCAGCTGACCAGCGCTTCCGCTTTGGCCAGTTGCCGGGCGTCGTCCGTATCCAGGTTATGCAGTCGCTGTTCCAGCCGCAGGCGGGTAATCGGCGAACGCTCGGCCTGCTCGAACGGCGGCAGATAAGGAAGACTGGAGACCAGCGTAATGTAAGGCTCGGCCATAACGCTTATTCGCTGCCTTCGAATATCGCCTTGAAACGGGGCAAAATACGCTGGTAGAGCAACCTGGAAATGGCCTTATCGGACAGGTCAATCTCCAGTTTTTCTTTAACCAGGCGCACGCTGGCGCCGCCTTCGATCTCGCTGGATGGAATCAGCTCAACGCCTTCGCGCAGCATCTCGCTGCACAGCCCGAGGATGGTCTGATTGGTAAGCTCGTTTAGTTTCTCGTTGGGCTGGCCCATCAATATCGATTCGGAAATCAGGATTTGCACTTCCTTGTCGCCGATCAGCTCTTTTTCGACATGACCCGCTAACACCAGCACACAGGATTTAATAAATTGCTCGTCGCAAGTGGCCGATGTCACCAGCCGTTGCACGAAAACCTCGAAGGCCGACGAAACCTTGGCTTCCAGTTGCAGCATGGTATCGCGCGCCGACAGCTTCAGCGCTTCCAAGGCGGCGGCATGATTGGATTCGATCTCAATACGGGCGTTTTCCCGCAGTTGCGCCACGTCGCGTTTGGCATCCAGGAGCAATTTTGCCGACTTGGCCTCGGCGTTTTTTATAATTTGCTCGGCCTGCTCGTTCGCGGCCAATATGCCCTGGTCGCGGATACGGTCAACCAGCGCCTGAACGCCGGCGCCGGTTTTAGTGTGTTCTTGTTCGGTCATGTTGTTAGTCCCGTGAGGTTATTTCGGAATGCCCGCAGCCAGCACCAGAGCGAACACGAAAGCGAAGACGGCGAAGCC
Source organism: Methylobacter sp. (assembly GCA_030653985.1). Classification (GTDB taxonomy): domain Bacteria; phylum Pseudomonadota; class Gammaproteobacteria; order Methylococcales; family Methylomonadaceae; genus Methylobacter_A. The sequence goes on from JAURYJ010000054.1 coordinate 19,339, forward strand.
TTCAACCAGTGCTGCCGGTGCCAGTGATATGCCGAAAATTTCCAGCTTGTTTTTTGACACGTTAATCGATGCGGCGCAAGCAGAGCCTTGCGCGGAAGCGCTGAACATCAGCGCCAATCCGGCCAAAACACCCAGGCCGAAAATACCCGGCGAATTTTCCACAGTCAATTCGCGGCGCAAGGCCATGGTCACGACGATGCCGTAAATAGTCTGCGAGGACGGCATCGCCGCCACGCCGATATAGCGGCCATAGCCGCTTTCGACTTCCAACAAAGCGCCACAGGCGGCGCTTCCGGCTCGGGCACAGCCGATCATGCTGCCTATTGCGCCCAGCGCTAAAGGCGCATACAGCCCCACCCAACCCAGCGCTAAAATTAACGGTTCCATAGATTATCCTCTGCTTTTTTAAATGGTTTGTACAAGGTTCCCTCTTCTTTGAGTCCCCAATTGAAAAACTCGATCACGTTTAAGCGCAGTCCGTGAATGACGCCGCTGGTTATGCCGAGCAATAAATTAACCGCGTGTCCGAGTATCAGTATCAGCAGCGCGAAAAACAGACCGATGCCGGGGTAGCTTTCATAAACGCCGCTGGCCATATTGTTAAATTCGACCGCCAGCGATCCGGAAGCCAGACCTAACGCAAACAGCCGCAGATAACTCAATACATCACCTAATGCACCGGACAATTTGGTCAAGCCCAACATACCCTGGGCAAAACGGGCAAGCGGTTTTTCGCGCGGCGCGGTAAAGCCAACGACGAATACTGCACCGATAACCATCAAGGCTATGCCCGGCGTTTGCAAATCAAGTGCGCTGATTGATCGGCTAATTGCCAGCGCAAAGCCGCCGCAAATCACGCCGATCCAGCCGATCGAGGGCAGTTTGTCCTGCCACTGTTCGCAGCGGTAAGCATTCATCGCATTAGCCAAGACGATATGAAAAATACCGATCACTACCGACAGCATCATCATCCGCTCGGTGTCGCTGATCTCAAGGACATGCAGCTTTCCCGGCCAGGATCCGTCGCTAGGCGTTATACCGAAATAACTGCCCACCAACACACCAAAAACCAGGGACGTCATCACCACCGACAACATCAACGGACGGAAGCGGCGACCCGAGTATGAGCCCCCCATTTTTTTCCATAGCCCCAGTAAAACCAGAGCCATCAACGTAGCGTAACCAGCATCGGATAAAATCATCGCAAAAAAAATCACAAAAGAAACGAAAGTGACCGCTGATGGATCCCAGGTTCGATAGCCCGGGGTCATATAAAAAGTCACCAAATCTTCGCCTGCGGCCAGCCAGGATGGATTGCGCATCAGCGTAGGCGGATTATCTTCCGGTTTGGAGGCTTCAGCGGCAAAATGAAATGCCTGTATTTTGGCATAACCCTCAAGTGCCACCAGACTTTCAGCAGGCGCCCAGCCCTGCAAGGCAAAAGCCGAATCATTGGTGTAGAGATGCGCCGCCGCACTCTCGCAGACCGCGCGGTCTTCCAGCTGATTCAGGTCATGTTTGAACAAATCATGCCAGCGGGTCAAATAAGCCCGCTCCGCTTGCACATCTTCGATGATAAATTCGACTTCATCGAGCCGGGCTTCGAGTTCATGCCGAGATTTGCTGCCCAGATGTATGCGCGGAACCGGCATACCCAAAGGCTCTTCCTTATCTACTACGATGACGTAACAAAAGCGGTTGTCACGCCGAATAACCTCCCAAACGGCAGCCGACGCTTCGATTTTCGCCAGATCCTTATGCGGAACCGCGTAGAACCAAAGCCGATGCTCGTTCATCTGTTGCAACGATGGCAACACGAAGTCGCCCCAGGGACGGCTATCCTGGATACGCTTGAGCAAAAAATCGCGCTCATCTTCCAGATCACGCAAGCGATTTCTGACCGCTAATGTCTGCTGCTGGACCTTAATGGCATTGAAGCGCTGCTTATCGACAACCTGCCGTCTTCGCTGCGGATACGCCTGCAAAAACAGCAAGGCCTCGCGCGCTCCCGCCGTGTGCGCAGTTTCGGCAAATTCGGCGTTCTGGTCGCTCAAAGAAATAATCTGTACGCAGCCCATTTGCTGAAGGTCGGTCAATAAACGCTCGCGGTCGGCAGTGATGCCGATGAACGTCACTTTATGCATGGTCACAATGCTCATGACGCGGTCTCCGCTGCAAGTTCCGCTTCGCGTTGTTGTTGCTGTTTGTGCTTGGCCAGCTTGGAAATAATGACGCTGGCGCGTTCGGCATCGCCCAGAAAAATGCGTATTTTCTGAATATTCTGTTTGGCGGTCGGAATTAAGATTTTCTCGAACAGATTGACTCGCTGGGTGATGCGCCGCACCGCAATTTGCAGGATACGCAAGCGCTCACCGGCAATTTCAGCACGTATCCGCTGCTCGGCGGCATCTTTCAGGCGTTGTACCAGCGCATCAACCCAGGGCGGCGTGGCCAGTCGTGAATAATCGGCAACGGCACATTCAATGCTATCCAAAAACGGTAATTTCACGCCGACGACATTCTGTTCAATGACGCTGTAACTTTTTAAATGCACCAAACCGGCCAGACGAAACTCCTCGTCGGCCAGCATCGGCAACTCCTCGCCGATACGAATTTCCAGTGCTTCCACCGCCGCTTGAGCCGCAGCATATTGGTCTTGCGCCTTTTTTGCTTCCATCATCAATTGCCGCCGTTTAAGATCCAGCGAGGGCAATAGCCGCTGGTACAGCTTTAAATTTTCCTGCTGCTGATGTAATGCGTGTTTGCTCAGTTTAAGCTTTGCCATCGCCGTTTACGCAACCTGGTCGGCAGCGTCTTGCGACTCGGCTTTGCTTGAGGCGGCTTTCGGGTAATAGGTATCAATCAGGTTCTGCTTCATCAGCAGTTCTTTGGGCTCGAAACATTCAGCCAGCGTCAACCAGCACAGATCCAGGGCCTCGATAACCGGCAGCGAAACCCGCGTATCCATAAAGCGCTCGCGGAATAAATGGCCGTATTTGAGCAATTTGTCATCAAACAGCGATAATTCAAAGGCCATCGCCTGCTTCTTTTGCGCTTCCACCGCACCGGAATAAAAACGGATCATGGTGTTCATGATCTGCCCGTGATCCTCGCGCGTGGCTTTGCCGACCACATGCTGTTTCAGCCTTGACAGCGAACCGAACGGGTCGATAAAACCGTCATGCAGATAGAACTGCCCCTCGGTAATATAGCCGGTATTATCCGGCACCGGATGGGTCACGTCATCGCCGGGCATCGTGGTCACGCTCAAAATAGTCACCGAACCCGCGCCTTTGAAATCGCAGGCTTTCTCATAGCGCGAGGCCAGTTGCGTGTACAGATCGCCCATGTGCCCGCGCACCGCCGGAATGCGCTCCTGCGCCACGCCCAATTCTTTCATCGCATCGGCAAAAGCGGTCATGTCGGTCAGCAGCACCAGCACCCGTTTATTGTCTTCAACCGCCATTTTTTCGGCTACCGCCAGCGCCATATCGGGCACCAGCAAGCGTTCGACCAGTGGATCGGAAGCCTGATTAACAAACATCACGGTACGGTGAAAAACCCCGTGTTCCTCGAAAGCGGTGCGGAAAAAATGATAGTCATCGAAAATCAGACCCATGCCGCCAAACACCACGACATCGGCATTGGCCTGAAAACCGATGCGCGCGAGCAGCTCATTGAACGGTTCACCGGCAATGGAAAAAATAGGGATTTTCTGGCTTTCCACCAGGCAATTGAACAAGTCGATCATCGGCACCTGGGTTTCGATCATCCGCGACGGCATCACCCGCATCACCGGATTCACCGTAGGGCCGCCGACAGGAATGCGCGGATCGGTCGGCAGTTCCGGGCCGCCGTCGATAGGCTCGCCGGAACCGCGAAAAACCCGGCCCAGGATGTTATCGGAATAGACCACATCCAGCGGACGACCGAGAAAGTTAACTTTGGCATCGGTCGATAAACCCTTGCCGCCGGAAAACACCTGGAGACTGACAATGTCCCGGTCAAGATCGACCACCTTGGCTAGGGACATCTCGCCGTCGATATTTTCAACCACGGCGAGATCGCCAAAAGCCACGCCTTCTGCCCGCACCCGTATCAAATCACCGACAATTTCCAGCAGGCGTATGTGACGGATCAAATTTTGAATAATGGTCATCGTTTAACTCGGTTTTTCCATGGCGGGAACATATAAAGCATTGATTATTATTGCACTGTTTTGACAACATTACTGAGAAATGGGAAGGTAACGCGATGCTCAACTTGTTCAACAAAGTCTATGATTTCCATCTCCTGAAAACAGAATGGCGGTCATCATCGCCCTTCTTTTTGTAGGAATTATATACCACTCCCCTATATGGACTCCTCGTTTATCATAAAACGGTAGTGATTTGCCTACTCAACTCAGTTTTACGCTTAAAAAACTGATCGAGATCTATTTGGTTTGAGTGCTTTTTAAGGTTGTAGGTACCGCATTAGAGCAGGGAAATTGAGTGCGTGCGTGTAAAAGCAGACGCTGAAAGGCGAGATTTTTCTTTGAACGAGGGTTGTTAATACTATATTTTCTACATAGAGACTACATCAATGACATTTCCAAGGTTTTATCCTGGCCTTTTTTTAAAGAAAATACGTGAATCTACAGGCCATATTTTTGCGCAATCAAATGATTAGCCCTTAACTTACCGGTATTGAACCTGCCCCCGTTGATTCATTAATTCTGCGGGTCAAGATAATGGATCACATCCTTCGTTAATGGCTTTATCCATACAAGCGATTAATTTTTCAGCCAGCGTTTTGACGTGAGGCTCTTTGCAGATATCAAAATGTTCTCCGGGAACCTGTTGAACGTCTAGCCTATCACCTATAAGTATTTTCCAGGCTTGTTCTGGAGGGGCATAGTTAGAAAACGCACTATCCGACTCTAATCCCTGAAATAAAGTCACCCGACCCTGATATATCTTGGGTTGATAACTATGGTGACAAGCTATATCAGGCGCTCCCGTATAAATGTGAGGCCAAAAATTCTTGCCATATTTATAAAATGTTATTAGATCGGTGATTTTATGATTGACCCTGGTCAACAATTGACGTGGACTTTGGCTAAACAACCGATGCATCTTCCGATGATAGGGTAAAAATTGCTTTTCATGGGTCAGGTGTGTATCTAGCAGGCCCACAAAATTCACTTCATATCCATCTGCACGTAATTGACACGCCATTTCATAGGCAATAATGCCGCCAAAGGAAAAACCCATCAAATAGTAGGGGCCATGCGGTTGTATCAGTTGCAGCTCATTAATATAATGGCTGGCCAGCTCTTCCAATAGCGGCAGACGAACAGAATGATGACTGTTTTCCGCCGCCATGCCATATCGGAGAAAATAGAGCGGTTGATCCTTTCCTAGATACCGGGGCAAGTCCAGCAGAGAAATGGTGTGAATCGCAAACAAGGGTGGCCGTGAACCTTGCGCCTGAATTGAAACAAGAGAATACCGTGAAGGTTGCTGATGACCAGACGCTATGATTATTCCCAGCTCCTCAACTGTTGGCGATTGGTAAATTGCGCCCAAGGGAATGTCGAAATTGAACTGCTTGCTAATTTCAATCGCTATTTTAACCGCCAGCAAGGAATGTCCGCCCAACTCGAAGAAATTATCGTGAATGCCAATACTCTTCACACCCAGTAAATTTTCCCAGACAACAATCAGTTTGCGTTCGATCTCATTGCGTGGAGCGGCGCATGCCTTGGATACTGCTTCCGCCAAAGGTAGTGGCAGGGCTTTACGGTCCAACTTGCCATTAGGCGTGAGCGGCAGGGCGTTGAGGAACACATAGGCTGACGGTATCATGAATTCTGGCAATCTTAGCTTAAGAAAGTCCCGCGCTTCAGCTGAGGTGATGGGGGAACTGCCTCGGGAAACCATATAAGCAACAAGCCGTTTGTCTCCTGGAATAGTCTCGTACACATCTACCGCGACCTCACGTAGTTGCGGGTTCTGCAGCAATGTCGCTTCAATATCGCTTAACTCGATGCGAAAGCCCCTGATCTTTACCTGTAAGTCGTTGCGAAACAAAAATTCAATGGTACCGTCAGCCAACCATCGAGCCAGGTCGCCTGTCTTGTACATCTGCGCGGCGGCTTCAGCAACAAAGGGGTCGTGTACAAAACGCTCCGCTGTCAACTCCGGACGATTTAAGTAGCCACGCCCAACCGCCACTCCGCCAATATAAATTTCGCCTGCGACGCCAATTGGCACCGGTTGCCGATAGCTATCCAAGATGTAAATACGGACGTTCCGAATGGGTCTTCCAATGGGTACAGGTCGCTTGAGATATTGTTCAAGCTCAGAAGACATACGGTAACACGTCGCTATCATCGTGCACTCAGTTGGCCCATAGTTATTGAAGAAATCTGGGCGTGGTTCCGGCATTTCCAGCAGCTTGGCTGGCTGCATCGGCTCACCTCCCAAAAAAACTCGCCGTAGACTACTGAGCTCCCCGTTACTACTCGCATCAATCAGCGCATAAAACCCACTCGGAGTTATAGTCATCATGCTAATGCGCTCTTGTAGCACCAGATTGACAATGGCTTGCGGATGAAAGGGTTCGCTCGCTAAAACCAGTCTGGCACCAGCCAGTAATGGGCCGTAAATAACTTTTTGAGTCACATCAAAAGCCATCGATGTCACCACCAATACTGCATCATCGCAAGTAAGATCAGTTCCCTCGCCGATATACCAGGGAAGCAGATTTTGTAAACTTCGATGCACTATTTCCACACCTTTGGGCTTTCCGGTGGAGCCGGATGTGTAGATAACATAAGCCAGATTTTCAGGCTTGAGTCCTACACTTTTCGGGTCAGGATTAGTGTCAGGAAATAGTGCCCAAACGGGATACTGGGCAGATAAATCAAGCAAACGCGGGCATTTCGCTAGATCAGAGAACAGTGTTTCATACCGACTATTCGTCAGCAACGCTAATGGGGCACTGTCTTCAAGCATAAACGCCAGCAGTTCCTTTGGGTAACAAGGATCAAAGGGCACATAGGCGCCACCGGCTTTAAGGATGCCGAGCCAGCCAACCACTTGGTCAATAGATCTTTCAAGACAGACTCCGACCAGCACTTCCGGCTCAACACCGATATGACGCAAATAATGAGCCAGTTGGTTGGCGTGCGCGTTGAGTTCGCCATAGGTTAGTTGTTGATTTTTGCAAACTATAGCCACTGCCTGAGGCGTGCGCTCAACCTGCTCTTCGAACAATTGATGAATGAATTTAGCATCAGCAGGAAGTGCTATGCTCGTATTATTCCACTCCACCAGTAATTGTCGGCGCTCAGATTCCGTCAACAAGGAAAATTCGGACAGATGCGCCTCCGGGTGAGCGACGATGCTGCCAAGCAGAGTCTGAAAATGGCCGATCAGGCGGTCTATAGTAGAGGCTTCAAACAAGTCAGCCGCGTACTGCACCTCACCTGCCAAGCCATGCAAGGTTTCCGATAGCTCAAGGATAAGGTCGAATGGGAGGGTTCCGGTATCCTCCTGTAGAAAATTCGGGGTAATTTTGTTTAACGACGCGGTATCATCGGGAAGGTTTTGGAAGATGAACATGACCTGAAACAGCGGATTGCGGCTGCAGTCGTCTTGCAAACTGAGCGCTTCGACCAGTTTTTCAAACGGCATATCCTGATTGGCGTAAGCCTCAAGCACGACTTCTCGCACCTGTGTCAGCAAGTCACGGAAACTGGGATTACCGGAAAGATGGGTACGCAATACCAGAGGATTGCCGAAAAATCCGTTCAAACTTTCCTTATCTAAACGACTCTGCCCGTTGCTCGGCGTACCGATCACAATGTCATCCTGGCCGCTGTAGCCGTGCAAAAGAACGTAAAAAACCGACATCAAAGGCATGAACAAGGGCACGCCTTCGTGCCGACTCAGAGCTTTCAATTTCGCTACCAAGTCGGGCGATAAGCTGAATGTCCGAGTTTCCCTGCGGAAAGGCCGTACCGACGGGCGCGGCTTGTCGGTGGGCAATTCTAGCGCGGGCGCATCCGCTAGCCGTAACTTCCAGTAATCCAGCTGCCGTTCCATTAATTTAATCATGTCCGGTTTTTGAAACAGCTCTGGTAATTCGCTAGATGGATCAGACAAGTGCATGTGTGTATTACCCCAAAATCAGAGCTTGTTTGGTCTTACTCTGTAGACAGACGAAGACAAGCTGATTTTTTTAGAAAAGTGTTTAATTAGCGATTTCTTAACCGACACAGTCAGTCGCAACTGTCTGAAATAATGGGTCATCGCTGTTGATTTATAATGGTAAAGGGTTTTATTTTTTATCAAAAAATGTAAGCGCCATTGCTATCTGGTGTGCTGACGGCACAGTCAGAATGACTTAAATGATAAGACAGCGCCCATAATTTGTTACTGCGGTTACGTACTAACGACACACTATCAATAACGTATAGTCATTTTTTACTTCGTCAGTGATTGATTTTTAGTTTGCCTGCGTAACGTCATTGAATAATATACCTCTATTTCAAGCAAATAGGAGTAGGTAACCACACGTATTGTATGGATAGGTCCAAATATTGTACATTCTAACGGCAATTGGCACGCTCCTAGTGCCAAAACAAGTCGTTCAGCGGTCTATTTTAGTTAAGAACAGTTAAATATTCATAAACATCAACGGAGTTATTGGATATTGAGCGCTCTTACATGAATTTCAGAGAAACTTCTAATTGAGTATTTCATCTGAAATACATAGCTGACCAACGATGCTCTATTTCGTACCGTAGACAAGGCAAAAACTTTGGTATGCAAATGCCCAACACTTGTACCGATGAATTCCGGCCTCTATACAGCCTTAAGTAGATTGCCTTACCGGAGAAGTGCGCGCCCCCATTATTAATAAGGAGAAGCAATGATTTCACCAGAATCCGCATTAGAAAAAAATATTGATCCGTTAAAGTCAATTCCAATAGCCCCTTCAATATCATTACTGTCATGGAAGAATAGCAGTGCGGAAGAGTTGAAAAGCATAAAAGAATGGATAACTGAATTTTTATGCAACCCTCATCCATCATTAGGACGCTCTGGTAATGTTTGTCCGCTGACAAAAGAAGCTATCAATAAGGATAGTATTTTCTTTACACTAGAAAAGTCTATTCACTTAGATAAAGAAAGTGAAATCAAAAAGATAGCAAGTCAAATTAAGCTATTTAAAGAACTACAAACGACTAATGGAGAAGGTTACAAGGTAATAATAAATGCCTACCCGTATATTAATAAAGAAGAATATTCTAAAATTGAATCCATCCAAAATGAATTAAAGCCACTATTTGTAGAAAACAGCTTAATGATTGGTCAGTTTTACCCAGGGTGTAAAGAAAAGGGGCTATGGAATGATAATTTTTTTCCCCTTGATAGTCCAATTGCTTTATTAGCCATAAGAAATATGGCAATAACTGATATTGCATTTTTAATGGCAAATAATGATTTTGTAAAAAAGTATTTAGAAGTCTTTGGCGAGAAAGGAGCAATCTTTTTAAAAAAAATCATTGAACATAAGAAAGATACGGCACTAAGACAATGATAAGTAGCACAAATCAATAACTCATATTTGGCAAAAATAGCTAACTTATTAACGTTTATTTAAAAAAACAGACTAGACATTTTTCTAGTAAAATACGAATAATTAACAAACCTCCATAATAATTATGCCATCAAAAATAGTAAAGATACGAGAAAACCTTTATGTAAACTCTATTTTTATAGACAAAATAGGATTGTCATTTAACCAGTTTATAGTGGTGTCTAAAGACGAAAAAATAACCCTAATAGAAACTGGTTTTAGGAATGATTTTGCTGCATTAGCAGAAAATATAACCTCTATAGGGTTGAATCCAGAAAACATAAATAATGTCATAGTTCCTCACTTCGAAGCAGATGAAATGGGAGCCTTACCCGAAATATTGAACGTGTCAAAGCAGAAAGTAAAGGTATATGCACATCCTATTTGCACATTTGGTTTAAACGATATCTTTAATGCGCGAGCAAAGCCTGTAAAGGATAATGAGATTATCTCTATATTCGAAGGATGTTCATTAAAATTTATATACACACAGCATGTTCATCAATGGGATAGCCTAGTTGTTTACTGGATTGAACAAAAAATATTATTTTCTTCCGATCTATTCATACAAAAAGGTGAATTTACAGGCATAAATAGTGAAAATTGTATAACAGAAATTATTGCATCAATACATAAAGATAATTACTTACCATCACATAATCATCTTAATCATGCCTTAGACAAAATAAAAGAAAATAAAATAGATATTATTTTTCCCATGCATGGATCAGGACTTTCAAATCATATAGACTTGTATATAGATTCATTAAAAGAACTCACTTTTTAATTATATGACTCGCTTCAGTTTTCACTATAAAATAATAAGCTATTTAAAATTTCAATAGCGCCGATATGAGCGGAAGCCGTGTTACACTGGCGATAGTTGAATCTTGACCAAACAATATGCCGTACTATGCTGAGGCGATGAATATTTGAAAATCAAGCCTACGGAACGAGCAGACTGCATAAACGATATTTAATAGGAGCCGCCTCAACAGCCCCAAGTAAACACCATAACCCATTGAAAAAATGCCGTTTAATGATTTTACCCGGCATTGTTAAATAAATCATTGAGCTTATTATGCGAGCGATTGCTGTCACTGTCAGAGTTACCCTCTTCCTACTCTTGCTGTGTTTGGCAGTCCCCGTTGTACTTGCCGATGTTTCTGTTAAAGGACTTAACAGCGAAGCTAAAAAAAATGTCGAACTCTTACTCTCTTTGGTAAAAGAAAATTGCGACTCGCCGGAATGGAAAATACGCGATTTGTTCGACCAAGCCGATACAGATATAAACCTGGCTTTACGGGCTTTGGGTTATTACCATCCCGTTATCACAAAATCGCTAACTTTCAGCACCCCATGCTGGCAAGCAGACTTTGTTATTAACGCCGGTCCGCAAGTCATCGTTGATGAGGTCACTATCTCCCTGACCGGCGATGCCGATGAGGACCCCGAATTCCAAAAACTACGCAACCAACTGCTGACCGAAAAAGGAAAGCCGCTGCGTCACGATCACTATGAAAAAATGAAAAGCCGGATTCAATCGTTGGCACTGGAAAGAGGTTATCTAAAAAACAGCTTTTCAGAAAAGCAACTGTTAATCGACAAAGCCAACAACAGGGCACATATCACACTGGTATTTAACTCAGGAAAACGCAAAGTATTTGGTGACATCAGTATTGATCAGGATATTTTAAACCCTGATTTTGTGCAAAAACTCATTTCCATCAAAAGCGGCGATTTTTATTCCGGTGAGCAACTGGCTAAGTCGCACAACACGCTGTCAAAAAGCGGTTATTTCGACATGATAGACATTCGTCCTGACACCGAAAACATTGATCAGCAACAGGTGCCGGTGTCACTTAAGCTGCACCCAAAAAGTAAGCACCATTACAGCCTGGGCGTGGGTTTCGATACCGACATCGGGCCTTTGTTGAGCGCTACTTATATCAACCGTCGAGTGAATCGACAAGGCCATTTTTTTAACGCCAATATCGACTTCTCTCCGGTACTGTCAACAGCTGATGCCGAATACAGTGTCCCCCTCGACAATCCAGCCAGCGATTTTTTCAGTTTTGGCGGAGGCTTCAAGCGGGAAGATACTGATACCTTTAACTCGTTATCGGCGAAACTTTCGGCGCGGTTAAAACATATCTTCGACAATGGTTGGAGACAGACGCTTTTTATCGACTCCGTCTACGAAGATTTCACCATCGGCGAAACATCCAACCAAGTGCTTTTGTTGGTACCTGGCGGCAGCTGGTTGCGTTCCGTTTCCGATAGTACTATGCGCCCTACGCGCGGTCATCGCCTGGAGCTTAATCTGGCCGGAAGTTATAAAAACCCGCTGTCCGATGTCAGTTTTGCGCAAGGTTCCGTAGCCGCCGTCTGGATGCATCCCTTACCTTGGGGCGGTACGTTTATCGGCCGAACCGAGCAAGGTGCCATGCTGGTCGACCAGTTCGACCGACTGCCGACATCATACCGGTTTTATGCCGGCGGTATGAACAGCATACGCGGTTACGCTTATAAGGAACTGGGCGCGAAAGACAAGCTGGGCAACGTGGTAGGCGGCAAGTTCTTAAGCGTAGTCAGCGCCGAATACGAACAGCCTGTACTTGACGACTGGGGCGTGGCAGCATTTATCGACGCGGGCAACGCGTTCAATCCCGACAATATCGACATCAAAGCTGGTGCGGGATTGGGGGTAAGATGGTATTCGCCTATCGGCCCGATCCGGCTGGATTTTGCCATACCTTTGAGTGATGCGGATTCGTCATTCCAAATCCATTTTGCCGCAGGCGCAAGGTTATGAGAAAACGATGGGCTCTGATCGGCTTCATACTGGTGTTAATGATACCGGTTAGCCTGCTTGGCTTGATGTACAGCTCAAGCGGCAGTCGCTGGCTTTTGCAAAGCGTTTTACCGGCACAAGTCTCGGTTGAAAATATTGAAGGCCGCTTGCTTGACCGTATCACCTTGACCGGACTGCAATATCAAAGCCATACCGAAACCATTGCCATTAACCGGCTTGCTTTTTCCTGGCAACCTTCACAGCTGTTCTCGGGAGTGTTTAAAATTGTTGATGTGACCGCCAATGATATCAATATTAATCTGACTGAGACCACGCAGACAGAACCCGGAACATTCGACTTGAATGCCGAGTTGCTTCTGCCGTTGCAGATTGCCGTTGAAAATTTGCTGTTGACCAACCTGAGCTTTCAGCAAGGCGAGCAGCGGCAACATCTGGAAAAACTGCAATTGTCGGCCTTTACCGAACAAGGTCGTCTTAACATCGTTTCGCTGTCCGTCAATGCCAAACCGGCTGGGTTGACAGCGCAGGGACAAATGGGTTTGGGCAAAGGCTTTCCCTTGAATTTGACTGCCGATTGGCAAGTTGCCACAGCAGACAACGGCCTGTGGCAGGCGGTGACCACAATCAAGGGCGACCTGCAACAACTGGCTTTCGATAGCCAATTAACATCGCCATTTATCTTAACCTTGACAGGTCGGCTGGATGATTTGCAGGGCAAACCGACAGTAAATCTACGCGGCGATTGGCAAAAACTAAACTGGCCGCTGACGGGCAATATCCCGCAAGTCAGCAGTGAGCAAGGCAATTTCGAGCTGACCGGATTGCTCAGTGATTACCAGATTAAGCTAAACGGGGATTTAACCCAGCCGTATTTGCCCAAAGCTAAGCTGGTGTTTAATGGCAAAGGCAGCATCGATGTCTTGACCATTAACAAACTAGAACTCAAATCAACAGCCGGAGCCTTTCAAGTCGACGGTGATATTTCATGGAAAGACGCCACAATTTTCGACCTGAAAGCCGCCGGTCAAAATTTTAACCCCGCGATCCTGATGCCAGAACTGCCCGGCAGCCTGACCTTTAATGCCCATCTTAAAGGACAACTGGCAGGCGAAGCCTTGCAACTGGATGCCGACATTAGTCAACTGACCGGCAAGCTAAGAGGCTACCCGGTTAGCGCAAACGGCAAGCTATTTTTGGCTGACGAACAACTCAAGGTCGATGCCTTTAAATTGGTTTCTGGGGCGAATAAATTTGCCGTCGACGGCACCCTGGGTCAGGAACAAGCGGTACTCGATCTAATGATTGATGCGCCTAAGCTGGAATCGTTATGGCCGGGTCTAGGCGGCAGTTTACAAGGTGACGGGCATTTGCAAGGCGCCTGGCAAAACCCGTCGGTAAAATTTCAGGCTACCGGCAAGCGTTTGCGCTTTGCCGAACACCGCGCCGAACAGTTAGCCGTCAACATCGATTATCAAAGCGACGACAAAAAGATTTCCAAAATGAAGCTGTCTGCCAGCACCATTAAAACCGGCACCACTCAAATCGAAAAACTGCTGATCGACGGTTTCGGCACAGTTGACCAGCATCGCTTTAACGCCGACATCCGTTCTTCTTATGGCGATATATCCACCTCACTTATAGGCCGTTTGCAGAGCGATATATGGCAGGGCGATTTTTTCAAATTGGATTTGCATTCCAGGGATTTCGGACGCTGGCAACTGAGTAACAACATGCTTATCCGCATTGCCCAAAGCCCCGTTGGCATCGATGCAACGATAGCGGAAACCTGCCTGACCCAACAGACCGCCACTATGTGTCTACAGGGGCATTATCCGGCTACCGGCGATTTTACCTTTACCATTAAAGCCAGGGAATTGCCGACCAGCCTGATGCAAGCCTATCTGCCTGAACAACTCAAGTTAACCAGCCTTATCAATGCCGACGCAGACATACAACAGCAAAAAGGGCTACTCAGCGGCACTTACCAATTAACCATGCCCGCGACGACTATTATCTTAAAGACTGAGGAAACCAGCACCAACATTGCCTTGGGCGCATCGTCTCTATCAGGCGAGATTAACGGGACGATTGTTTCAGCCAATCTTAACCTGGCGCTGGCCGCCCAAGATTATGTGCGCGCCAGCCTGCAACTGGACACAGGAACCACCCAAACGCTATCAGGTCAAGTGACTGCTTCGATGGCTGAATTGTCCCTATTGAATTCTTTTGTTCCACAGCTATCGAATATGCAAGGTGAATTTAAAGCGGATTTAGCCTTGACCGGCAGCCTCGATACACCGATTGCTAACGGGGTCATCAGTTTCAGCGGCGGCGCTGTAGATATGACCGAATTGGGTCTGGAAATTCGCGAGATCAAACTTCAAGCGCTTGCAGCAGCCGAACGTATTCAGCTCAGCGGCTCGGCCAAATCGGGGCAAGGCTTTATCAATCTCGACGGCTTTGCCGACCTGCAAGGCGCTGCCGAAATAATGCTGAACGGAACGGACTTTGACGTTGCCCAACTGCCCGAAGCGCAGATAGCCGTTTCGCCGGCATTAAAGCTGCTGTTTGCCGACAGGCAAGGCAAAGTAACCGGCAAACTGAAAATTCCCAAAGCGGTGTTTCAGCTAAAGGACATCCCGGAAAATGCGGTGAAAGTCAGTCCCGATGAAGTGATTCTCGGCGAACAAAAAACCGAGAAACCGACAACGGCAGCAATCAATATTGATGCCGACATTGAAGTTGAACTGGGCAAGCAGATTAGTTTCTCAGGGCAAGGTCTGGAAACCAAGCTGTCCGGCAAATTGAAGATCGCCAAAAGCGGAGAAAAAACCGCCATGTACGGCGTGGTCGACATGAACAAAGCCCGTTATAAACGCTACGGGCAGGAGCTGACCGTGCGTAAAGGACGCTTCTTGTTTAACGGTCCGATCGATAAACCCTGGCTGGATGTTGAAGCCATACGCATATCAAGAAGCCAGGACGTTACCGCCATTCTTAGCCTAACCGGCCCCTTGGAAGCGCCGCAAACGCGTATCTACTCAGAACCCGACTTGCCGGAAGCTGAAGCACTTGCCTATTTAGTGACCGGCAGGGCGTTAAATCAAGTGAGTAAAGCAGAAGGTAATATGGTTGCCAGCGCCGCCTTATCCTACGGAGCCGGTCAGGTATCCTGGATTGCCGATAAATTGGGCGTTGACGAATTTGAAATTAAAGAAGGACAAACACTACAGGATACTTTGGCTGCTGTAGGCCAATATCTGACACCGGATTTCTATGTAGGCGCCAAAGTTGGCCTGTTCAATAAACAAGCCGTATTGGTGTTAAAACACAAACTAACCAAAACCCTAAATGTTGAAACGCAGACTGGCACCTCGCAAAGAATAAAGCTTAACTATGAGTTTGATAAGGATTAAGTTGGAATCTACCTAGCTTGAACACCCGATCAATTGAGTTAGCAGCTCCGGTTAGCTTGCACCATGACTGTGTGATGTGGCTACACTAAACCGGACACACCTATTAAAACAACCTGAAATATAGGAAGTGTGTCGAAAATGAATCAAGAAAAACGAAAATTAAACATATATAGTGCAGAATTTAGAGCATCCTCGGTGAAGCTAGCACTAGACTCTGATCTGCCTATTGCCCAGACAGCGAAGGATTTAGGCGTTAATACCAATACATTACATACCTGGATTAATAAATATACTCCTATTTTATTTAAAAATCGTCTACCTTTAAATTGGTGAAACAGCAAATTTTAAGGGGGAGGTATGATTCGCAGAATACGCCTTCAGCGCCTGGCACCTCAAGATCGGAAGGCCTGGCAAAAGCAGTACTACGAGCATCAAAAGCACTGGCAGCGCAGACGGCTTTTGGCACTGAAAGCCATTTGGGATGGGCATAACCTGTCCGCAGTCTGCCGTGAGCAAAAGGTACGTTGGCAGACGCTGATTTATTGGCTCGACAGCTATTTACACGGTGGCTTTGATAGGTTGCTTGAGAAAGCACCTGTGCATCGGAGCTTGTCGGGGCGTTGTTTTTCATTCGCTCGCGATCGCCAAGCAATTTATGGAGAAGGCGAAAACGACCACGGGATTGAACGTGACGGTTGATATTTTGACAGGAGTCTATGCGACGGGTAAAAAATGCTCCATAGATTTCCTCAAAACCATGACTATTGCGTTTGATGACTATCTTCCTCGTTGGAACTACCGAGCCATCCCTAAAGATTACTGATTTCAGGAAGTTATTTTTAGCCAAATCCTAAGCCGCAATCAGACCATCCAAACGCCAGCTCTCAATACCGCTCAAACCGATTCATTCCTGCCTACCGGACTATAGCTAGGATTACAATGCGATATTTGTAACATATGTAAAGATTTACTCAAAAAACAACACTTCTGTTTTCTTTTCATTGAAAAAAACAACAACATTGTTATGATTTGCTCATGAACTCAAAGCAAATGAAAAAATGGCTGGAGCAACAAGGAGCAACCTTTCAAGAGGGCAAAGGCTCGCATTTGAAAGTATTTTTAAATGGAAAGCAGTCTACTTTACCCATGCACGGCACCGCCGAACTTGGCAAAGGCTTGGAAGCCGCCATTAAACGTCAACTTGGTTTGAAATAAGGAGTAACTATGTTTAATTATCCCGTCACCCTCACCCCGGACGATGGCACGCTATTGGTAACGTTTCCTGATATACCGGAGGCTATTACCTTCGGCGAAAATGAGGACGAAGCCTTGCGCAATGCAGTTGATGCACTGGAAACCGCTTTGTCGTTTTATGTCGATACTAGAAAACCTTTGCCGGAGCCTTCCGTCTGCCCTGATTTACCCACTGTCAGGCCTTCCGCGCTGGAGGGTATTAAGCTGGCTGTTTATAGGGAAATGATGATACAAGGCGTCCGCAAAGCTGAGCTGGCACGCCGTTTAGGCTGGAAAGGGCCGCAAGTTGATCGGCTGTTTGATCTTGGGCATGCCTCCCGGTTAGATCAGTTGGAGGCAGCAGCCAAGGCGCTGGGGAAACATATTGATGTGACGCTGGCTTAATAGATGTCGGGAGCGAAAAAATGTTGCCCGATCTACGTGGCTAGGTTTAGCCGTAGTAGACCGGAATAAGACCATCCGAGCGCGTAATGCGAGGTGGCGTTTCCCGGCGAATTAGGGTGGTGTTTGCCGGAAAAGCTTCCGCTCTTGCTCACACCCCTTACCTACATCCATGTAGTTCTCGCTGTCGCTCAAACCGGCTTATTCCCGCCTACAGGGCTAACGATCAAGTGGATCAATCATATTGAAGCCTGGCAGCATAGCGATCTAAAACAATCCATCATGTAGCACCTGGACTCATTGACGAAAACACTTTGATTTATCTGGGATTGTCTCTGTCAAGCTAAAAAAACTTGAACATCGAGTTTTAATCTATTTAAGCTTTCTCATGTCGCCGTAGGTAATGGGAAGTTACCACCCATCTAAAAAATAGGTCATATCAGGCAAAAAAATAGGTGATATGACCTATTTTTTTGCCTGCAGAAATAGAAAGTTTACCCAAGCCATTAAAAAACAACAATAAATAAAAGTGGTTCAGTAATTGCTTATATATCAATTGCTATCAAGTTCGTTTGGTTCAAGGAAGGCCGCTAAGAAGACTATGAGCAGGTTCTACACGGACATGGAGTGAATTTTTCTATTTTTGTAAGGCACTATCTAAAAAACAAATGAAAACACATAAATCTACTTTTACAACTCCTGAGAAATCATTATGTCCCGATATTTAACTTTTCTAGTCCGTTTAATTTGGCTCAGTGTTGCCTTGTACGGCGTTAATGTCCAGGCAGCAAAGGTACAAAAAGACACCACACCCGATCAGTTTATTTTTGTCGATCAAACCGGGGTGGCGCTCAATACGCAAATAATCTCCGAACCGATTACGCTAAGCGGCATTAATTCAGGCTCATCAATCAGCATCAGCGGCGGCCAGTATTCGCGTAACAATGGCAGCTTTACCAGCAGTAAAGGCACAGCCTACAACGGCGATGCCATCCGGGTTCGCCATACTTCGTCTACGAGTTATAACGCCACCATCAATACGGTGCTGACCATTGGCGGCATTAAAGACACCTTTAGTTCGACCACACAGGCAAATGTACCGTCCGACACCACGCCGGATGCGTTTAGCTTTACTGCGCAAAGCAATGTCGCGCTCAATAGCCCGATGACGTCCAATACCATTACCGTCAGCGGCATCAACGCAGCATCGCCGATTAGCATCAGCGGCGGCCTGTATTCGATTAACAACGGCAGCTTTACCGGCAGTGCCGGTACGGTCGTTAACGGCAATACGGTTAAAATTCAACTGCAATCGTCCAGCGCCAACAGCACCACCACCACGGCGACATTGAGCATCGGCGGCGTATCAGGCGTTTTTAGCGTCACCACACTGGCCGCTGTGGCCGACACCACGCCGGATGCGTTTAGCTTTGCCGCACAAACCAATGTCGAACCGGCAACTACGGTCACCTCTAATGCCATCACTGTCAGCGGCATCAATGCCCCTGCGGCCATCAGCATCAGCGGCGGTTTGTATTCAGTGAACAACGCGACTTTCGTGGCGACTGCAGGACAGGTCAATAATGGCGACAACGTGCGCGTACAGCAAATTTCATCGCCTGAGTACAGCGTCACCAGTACCGCTACTTTGAACATCGGCGGCATCAACGGCGCATTTAGCACAACCACCAAAGCCAACCCCAATGGCGATTTCTTATTGCCGCCTGCATCATCCGGCGATCCGGCTTTTACTTCGGAACATTTCTCCGGTTCCGCCAACTGCACGATGTGCCATAACAATATTCAAGACAGCACCGGCAAGGATGTGTCGATTGAAACCGACTGGTCATCGACGATGATGGCTAACTCAGCGCGCGATCCGTTCTGGAAAGCCAAAGTACGCAGCGAATTAAACCGCAACCCGCATTTGGCCGATGTCATTAACGATAAATGTACCCGCTGCCACGCGCCGATGGCGAATTTTGAGGCTAAGAAATTCAATGAGCCTAAAGGCATTTTGGATGGCGGCTTTTTAAGCGCCGGCCATCCACGCCATGATGAAGCAATGAACGGTGTCGGTTGTACCTCATGCCACCAGATTCAAAATGCAACGAATCTGGGTACCTTGAGCAGCTTCACCGGCGGCTATCAAATTGGCGACAACAAAATCATTTATGGCCAATATACCAATCCCTTCGCTAACCCCATGATTATGATGACCGGCTATACGCCAGCCTTCGGCGAACACATGGAATCATCGAAAATATGCGGCACTTGCCATAACTTAAAAACACCTTTTGTGGATGAAACCGGCAAGATCTTAAGTACCACGCCAGAAACTGAATTCCCGGAACAAATGCCGTACAGCGAATGGGAACACAGCAGCTACGCCACGCCCAATGTCAACAAACAATGCCAAGACTGTCACATGACCCATCTTGATAATGTGAAAATTTCCAACCGGCCGATGATGCTGGGCAGCCGCGATAATTTTGGCCTGCATGAATTTGTCGGCGCCAATAAGTTGATGCTGGATATTTTTGACAAAAACAAAAATCAACTGGGCGTATTGGCGAACAACTTTGCCGAAACTATCGACAAGACGCAAACCATGCTCAACAGTTCGGCGACTATTACCCCGGTCAGCCAAACGTTGGCTGGCGATAATACCTTAGATTTTACTTTGAAAATCAACAGCAACACCGGGCATAAACTGCCCAGCGCCTATCCTTCTCGGCGGGTGGTTTTGCATGTGACGGTCAAAGATGCGCAAAACAACATTGTGTTTGAATCGGGCAAGATTAACGCCAACGGCAGCATTGTCGGTGTCGATGCCGATGCCGACAGGACTACGTTTGAACCGCATTACGAGTTGATTACTGACCCTGACCAGGTGCAAGTGTACGAGGCGATTATGGGTGACAACCTGAATCAGGTTACTTACACCCTGTTACGCGGCATGGTTTATCTGAAAGACAACCGTCTGCTGCCGCAAGGTTTCAACAAAGCCAGCGCGCCTGATGACATCAAAGTGGTTGGCGCTGCCTTGACCGACGCCAATTTTGTCGGCGGCAGCGACGACATCAGTTATCGGATCAGCGGCCTGACCGGCAATAACTATCAAGTTGAAGCGGAATTGGTGCATCAACCGATTGCCTACTCCTTCGCACAAGACTTGTTTGTCGAAAGTGATGCGGAGGTTGAGGATTTCAAAACCATGTTCAATGCGTCCAACGCCAAAACCAGCCGCATTGCCAACAGCAGCTTTAGTGTCGCCCGCTAAGGAAGACTTCAGCACAAGGACGTGCATTTTTTAACTTTTTTTAATGGAGGAATAACGAGCTATGAAACAAACTTTAACTTTATTCAAATTGAGCGCAGTGGCGGGTTTAGCCTTGTTTGCTGCGACTGATGTTTATGCAGTTAGCGTAACGTCCGGGAGCGATCAGGATGCGCTACTTAAAGGCGCAGTGCGTTACCGTAACTTAGGCAGCAACGGTATGGGCATGGGTATGAACAGTAATCCCAAGGAGATTTATATCGGTAAAGTGCCCATAACTACAGTGGGCAATAGAGCCGAAGGCGATGTGACCGGCGGCCTGGGGAAAAACATCGCATTCAACTATAACCCCACCACGCAAATTCTGAGCACTACGGTAGGCACGGTGACGGTAAGCAGAAATGTCGGCGCACTGGATACGCTAAATTATATTTTGCTGAATGTGCAAAATAACAGCACCAGCGGCGGCGGTATGATGGGCGGTACCAGCACACCGATAACCGTGGCGCTAAATAATGTCAAACTTAACGGTATTGATCTTACTCCAGCCAGTTTCGTCGGCGCTGCCAATGGCGCAAAATGGAACATCACCGGTGAAGATTTAAGCCAGGGCTTTACCCTGACAGGCACTATTGCCTTAACCGGTAGTCAGCCAATGAACGATAACAATCATATCGAAATTAGCGTGGGTTATACCGACCAAACCGGCCCTAAAATCGACGGTATCGGCGTTAACCCGAATCCTGTAATCATCAACGGCAGCACAACACTGAGAGCCACGGTTGCCGATGCCGACACCGGCAACAACAAAATTACTAGCGCCGAATACAGCCTGAATGGCGGCGCTTGGGAATTGTTGAGCGCTCAAGATGGCGCATTCGACAGCGTCAGCGAAGACGTGAATGCCGAATTAGCTGCTACGCAATTAGGTTCCAACGAAGTGTGTGTGCGCGGTACCGATGTTAAAGGCAATGTCACCACACCGCCGACGTGCTCCACGTTCATGGTGACATATCAATTTAAAGGCTTTGCCGCACCGCTGAACAACGAGCTAATCAACACCGCCAAAGCCGGACAAGTCGTGCCTGCCAAATGGCGCTTGACCGATGCTAACAGCCAGCCGATTGAAGATGCCACCAGTTTTAAAGGTTTCTATTCTTACCCGATTAATTGTGAAAATGCTGAACACAGCCCGCACGATGCGGTTGAAGAATATGCCCCTGGCAACAGCGGCCTGCAATACAGCGGAAATGGTGAATGGCAATACAACTGGAAAACGCCAAAAAGCTATTGGGGAACCTGCCGCGCGATGTATCTTGAGTTTAACAGCGGGGCAATTTCACCGATTACACAATTCCAATTTAAATAATTTTTGACTAAAAGTTGTGGGAGTGACGCCTACGCCGCGATTTGTTTCATTGTAAATCGCGATGTGGGCACCGCTCCCACAACAACGATTAAATTAAAGAGTCATCAAGCCTCACTAAGAAGCTGTCTGGAAATTATTAAGCCAGCCCACGTCTGGCTTGGTATTCGAGCATAAAAATCAATTTAGCAGTTAGAAAAGTCCAAAGCCTTGCTCTATCTGGCTTAGCTTCGGAGTTTCCAAACGGCTTCTAAGACTTACAAAAAAAGCTACATGCACTGCAATGATCGGACGATCTCCGCCCCTTGCAACGCGTAAAGCTATGCTGACCTTTACCGGTGTAACGCCTCTCAATATTAGCGAAAATTATCGCATCAATCATGAAAGGACTGATAGAATGACTTTTTTTAATATGCACGACATACACTTTCCTTTAGCAGGCTGATGTCAATGTGCTTTTGACTTTGCCGTCAAAATAATCCGCTAAAACCCCTAAATTAACCCAAGGTTATATTCTTATGAAAAAAAAATTATTGCTGGTAGGTATAAGTTCGGTTCTTTTGACGGCTTGTGTCACTGATCCTTATACAGGGCAATCCAGTCTCGGCAAAACAGCTATGGGCGGCGGATTAGGCGCGGCAGTCGGCGCAGGCGCAGGAACCTTGTTTGGCGGCAACGACCTGAAAAATGCCGGATTGGGTGCTGTAGCCGGTGGCCTCGTTGGCGCCGCGGTAGGTGCTTATATGGATCACCAAGAACAAGAGATGCAAAAGTCGTTGCAAGGTACCGGTATCGAGGTGCAAAGAACCGCAGACAATACCCTTAATCTGACCATGCCGAGCAACGTTACTTTTGCCTTTGATTCGGCAACCTTAACGCAGCAAGCACAAGGCGCTTTAGATTCTGTCGCCAAGGTATTAAATCAATATCCGGATTCAACCATCAATGTCACCGGGCATACCGATGATATAGGTACGGATAGCTACAATCAAATGTTGTCCGAACGACGCGCAGCCAGTGTTTCGAGTTATTTGGCTCAACATGGCGTCAATTATTCCCGTCTAACTCAACAGGGTATGGGTAAAAGAATACCGAAAGTGCCTAATGTCAATGAGGCGAACCGGGCGCAAAACCGCCGGGTAGAGTTAGCTATTGTCGCCAATACAAATGCCGGTGCTACTCAACAACAACAGCCACAGCAGCAGCAACAACAACAAGGTTATCCACAGCAACAAGGCTATCCTCAGCAACAAGGTTACCCGCAACAGCAAGGCTATCCGCAGCAACAATACAACTATCCTCAGTAGCCGACATGAGCGTAAACCGCCCCGTTGTCCTTTCATTTTCCGGTCATGACCCCAGCGGCGGCGCCGGGGTTCAGGCGGATATTGAGACTTTGGTCAGCCATCGCTGTCACGCCGCCAGCGTTATCACCGCCTTAACCGAACAGGACACCCGGAATGTCAAAAAACTCATTCCACAAAACCCGGATGCGATTATCAGTCAGGCCAACACCTTACTGGACGACCTGACGGTTAAGGCGTTTAAAATCGGCTTGATCGGTCACCATGAAACCGCAGTCGCCATTCATGCGGTATTAACACAGCACCCGCATATTCCGGTTATCCTGGATCCGGTATTGGCGGCGGGAGGCGGCGCTGAATTGTCCAACGACCGGCTTATAACAACCCTCGTCGACTTGCTACTGCCCTGCACTACCGTGTTAACGCCCAACAGCGAAGAGGCTCGCAAACTGACCGGATTGACCAAGCTTAATGATTGCGGCTTAGCCTTGCTGGAACAAGGCTGCGACTATGTGCTGATTACCGGCAGCCATGAAGCTACGCCGTCGGTCAGTAATCAGCTGTTCCATGACCAGCGCAGCTGGGAAACCTATACTTGGGACAGATTGCCGTTCAGCTATCATGGCTCCGGCTGCACGCTGGCTTCCAGCATTGCCGCATTGATCGCACACGGACTGGAGCCGTTGCAAGCCGTCATCGAAGCGCAGGAATACACCTGGAATTCATTAAATACCGCTTACCAACCGGGAAAAGGCCAACATATTCCTAATCGATTTTTCTGGATGGATGAAGATGCATGATAAATCCGCCGGGAGCGGATTTGCACGCAAAGCGCCAGAAAGGGTGCTGGCAATGAAATTCCCTACTTGCGGGCTTTACGCAATCACCCAAACCGAAAACAAATCCGGCGACACCATTATTAATGAAGTAGCGGCGGCAATTAAAGGCGGTGCCGTCGTCGTGCAATACCGTGACAAAAATCCTGTTGATGCACCATTTCTTGCCCGTGAACTGGTTAAAATCTGCCATCACTATAACGTCCCGTTGCTGATCAATGATGACATCGAACTTGCCGTGCTGGTCGGCGCTGACGGTGTTCACCTCGGCAAAGAAGACGGCGCGATTGCGCAGGCAAGAAAGCGGTTGGGCAAAGATGCCATTATCGGCGTATCCTGCTATGACTGTGTCGAGCAAGCCATAACCGCGCAAACACAAGGCGCGACTTATGCGGCTTTCGGGCGATTTTTTCCGTCCAACTCCAAACCACTGGCAGCAGCCGCCCATATTGAAACACTACGACAAGCAAAACGGGCGCTGACTATTCCGATCGTCGCCATAGGCGGCATTTTGCCGGAAAATGGAGGACAATTACTTGCCGCAGGAGCCGATTTATTAGCCGTTATCGGTGGGCTATTCGACGATCATCCGGAACAATCGGCTAGGGCTTACCAGGTCCTATTTAGCGATTAAATGCTATAAACCAAGCCGGAATAATACATCATGACCGCCAACCGTAGAGCATTCATCAAGAAGTCTGTTACCTTAAGTGCTTATTCGATTATTGCGACCAGCGGACTGCTATCTTTATCCGAGGCACAGGCAAAATTGCTCCCCGATACGCCATCGACCCATAGCCTACAACAGACTCTACAACGTTTATTCAAAGACCAAGACATCATCGCATCCGATAAAATCGACATCCAACTTCCCAAAATAGCGGTCAATGGTGCAGCCGTCTCCATTACGGTAAGCAGCACCCTAAAAGATGTTGAAAGCATTGCCATACTGGTCGAAAAAAACCCGACACCCTTGGCCGCCAAATTTGAATTACCGCCACACCTCGATCCTTTTGTATCGACCCGCTTAAAAATAGCCGAATCCTCTGTAGTTCTGGTCATCGTAGAAACGAGCGAAGGATTTTATAGTGCCGCAGAAAAAGTCATCGTTACTCTGGGCGGTTGCTAGCATTCGGATGTCGAGTATCAAAATACGCACTAAGCGCAAGGACGGGAAAACGCAAATCAGGATGCTGATAGCGCACCCAATGGAACATGGCCGTAATCGTGACGCCAAAACCAATGCACTAATCCCCGCGCATTTTATTCAGGAACTCACGGTAAAGCTGAATAAAAACGTTATGATTAACGGCAAGATAGGCGCCAATATTTCCAAAGACCCTTTTTTTGCTTTTATGCTAAGAGGCGGCAACGTCGGCGATAAAATCACCATCAGTTGGCTGGATAATCTGGGCAACAAAGATACTCGGATTCATGTTGTCAAATAAGGGTGCTACCGAACATTTGCACCGATGATTTAAAATAACTTCACCCGATTGAAACCAACGACGAGATAAAAAAACCAATGAAATCTTACCATCAAGATTGTTCATTATGCCGAGTCATGCGTAGTTTGGCCTTTACCGGGCTAGGAATGGGCGTGGGTGCTGCCATCGCTTATATATTCGGCGCCTCCAGACAAAACATGATATTAACGGGCATCGTAGTTGCCGCAATATTGGTCTTTGGCTTATTTAGTCGTGAAAAGCGTTATTGAAAAGACTTTCCCTCGCTAAGAATGAAAATTAAATAACTCAACCCTCTGCTCAAGAGTGATCGACTGGTCGCCCTACCATTCCCAGACAGCCTGCTAGTTAATGAAGCTGCCGACCAATTACCGGTTTAATATTGGACGGCTGTTGTTAAAGCATTTTTTCTAATGTATATTTAAAATATTCATTTGAAATATACATTAGATTTTACCCATGCCCACTAAAATGATTCCGCCGCTAAAAACTCGCCAGCGCTTGCTCGTCACTGCTAGCCGAATTTTTGCCAAAAAAGGTTATCAGGATGCCACTATTGCGGAAATTTGCGAGCAAGCCGAAACCAATATCGCTTCGGTCAATTATCATTTCGGCGACAAGGAAAACCTGTACCTGCAAGCCTGGCGCTATGCTTTTCAGGAAGACTTGCGCAACCATCCCTCTGACGGCGGCATTGATCCAGAAACCTCCGCTGAAGTGCGTCTGACCGGACGAATCAAATCATTGATAGCCCGAATTGCCGATCCCAACTCCAGTTTTTTTGCCATCGTTCATAAGGAAATGGCACAACAAACCAGCCTGTTGCAAAAAATCATGGAGCAAGAAATCAACCCGGAACGCCAAGTCTTAATGGCGCTAATCAAGGAAGTGCTGGGAGAAAAAGCGACCGACAAACAACTCCAGTTTTGTCACGCCAGCATCATCGGGCAATGTTTTCACTTACTGAAAGTTAAAAACATGAAATTGAGCGATGAAACCCGTCGCTATGTCATGGACTTAAACGATGCAGAAGCCTTTGCCGAACATGTGGTGAAATTTTCATTGGCTGGTATTGCCGCCATTAGACATGACAACCGACATTAACCTAGTGACCTACACAAAATCAGTCCTGTTGTTGTTACTGTCTTTAACGGCTGCCTGTTCCGTCGATGTTAAAGATGTTCCAACGCCGGTTAATTTACCGGAAAAATTTTCCGTCACCGGGCGCACCAAAATCCCCAATCAATGGTGGTTGGCGTTTAATGATGCCGCGCTTAATCGCTTAATTGATCAGGCACTGAATGAAAATTTCACCCTGCTTGCCGCATTTAACCGACTGGAACAAGCTCATGCCGTTGCCAAAAAAAGCGGCGCCGAACTGATCCCGGCGGTCAACGGCACTATGGCCGCCACGCAAAGGAGCAGCGATAGTTCCACGATGAATAACTTCAGCGTGGGGCTGGCTGCCAGTTATGAATTGGATTTATGGGGTCGTCTTCGCGCCAATCTTCATGCAACCGAATTGGACACTCAAGCCGCCGAAGAAGACGTTGCCAGTGCAGCCATTTCGGTATCGGCTGAAATCGCCAGTAACTGGTATAAGCTGATCGAACAACGCCAGCAATTAAAGCTGCTTGACAGCCAGATAAAAGTTAACCGCGATAACGTTTCGATGGTAACAATCCGCTTTCGGCTCGGACAAGCCACAGCAGCCGATGTTTTCCAACAAAGCCAGTTACTGGAATTTGTGATCGGCAACCGGCTAAGCGTTATCGCCAACATTAGGATTTTGGAAAACCAACTGGCTATTTTAATCGGCAAATCGCCCGGTATCGCTGCCATACCTGAACAGGATAACTTTCCGGTATTGCCGCCTATTCCCGCAACCGGTTTAAGCGCCGACTTGATACAACGCAGACCTGATCTTCGTAAGGCCTATTTTCGCATTCAGGCGGCCGACCAACGAATAGCTTCAGCGATTGCCGACCGGTTTCCAAAGCTCAGTTTATCCGCCGGAATCGACACCAGTTCCCCTGACTTGCAATCGCTATTTAATAACTGGATGGCGACGATTGCCGGTAATCTGGTCATGCCGTTAATAGACGGCGGCCGCCGTATCGCGGAAGTTGAACGCAATCAAGCCGTTGCTGCCGAAGCGGTGAATAACTATGCAAACGCCCTGCTCAATGCGGTCAAAGAAGTTGAAAACGCGCTGATCCAAGAGCATCAGCAATACCAATTAGTGCTTAATCTCGACAAACAGGTGCGCTTATCGCAACAGGCCAGCGCCCAGATTCGCTCGCGTTATATTTACGGCGCGATGGATTTTCTACGGGTACTATCGGCTTTGCTCAGCCAGCAAAGCCTTGAGCGCAATCGCTTGCTGGCACAACAACAGCTCATCGACTATCGTATTAACCTTTACCGGGCCCTGGCGAGCGGCAGGAACTGAACCTTGAATTTTAATTTTTTTATCTTATCCCTTCCCCATGCTTAAAAAACTGATAAAACTGCTACCGGCGCTGCTGATTATTATTGCGGCAAGCGGATTGTCTTATTATTGGATGACCAACAAACCCCGAGCCGACCGCGTTCCGCCCAAGGTGAGTGCGCCGCTGGTAGAGACCATCCAGCCGACCCCTATCAACCACCAAACGGCTATTTACGCAATGGGCACAGTGATTCCTTCACAAAGCGTCAATTTGACGCCGCGTATCAGCGGTTTGGTCGTCAGTATCAGCCCCAACTTTATTGAAGGCGGTATGCTGAAAAAAGGTGAGCAACTGGTTCAGCTCGATCCTACCGATTACTTGCTGACCATCAAGCAAAGTGAAAACGAGCTTGCCAAAGCACAATTCAACCTGAAACTGGAACAAGGGCAACAAGCTATCGTCAAACGAGAGTTTCAATTATTGGGCACGGATCTGACCGCTCAGGAACAGGAGTTGGTGCTGCGAAAACCGCATCTGAATGCCGCTAAAGCGGCGCTGGCGGCAGCCGAGGCCTCGCTAAAACAAGCACAGCTGAATTTGGAACGCACCCGCCCGTTCGCGCCGTTTAACGCAATTATCGCCACACGAAATGCCAATATCGGTGCGTGGATGCCTGCCTTCTCAACCGGGACACCGCTGGCAAAACTGGTCGGAACCGACAGTTTCTGGATTAATGCTTCCATCTCCGTAGATAAATTACACTGGCTTAAAATCCCCGGCATTAATAGCGACAAAGGTTCACCCGTCAAAATCACTTACGAATCCGCTTGGGGTAAAAATGCTTACCGCTCCGGAATTATTAAACGCCTGCAAGCGGAAATTGAACCGGAAGGCCGTATGGCAAAAGTGATTATTGAAGTTGACGACCCGCTCCGCCAAAAAGCGTCCAACAAAAATTCGCCACCCTTAATGCTGGGTAGTTATGTGCACGTTGAACTGGCTGGAAACAGCCTTACCGATGTAATCGAACTCCCGGAAACCATCATCCATGACGGGCATCAAATCTGGCTAATGACCGATAAAAAAACACTGGATATTAGGGAAATCAACCCACTCTGGTCAGAACAAGGTCATATCTATCTGAGCAAAGATCAGTTACCCGATAATGCCGAAATTATCACCAGCGACTTACCGGCACCGGTGCAAGGTATGCGTATTAAGACGAAGGACAAAAAGTTAGCCACCATTAAAAACCTATTAATTTCTAATGAAATCTAGTGTTTTCATTCCTGCTTCACTGAGGCTATTTTCACGTTACTAACTGCTTAACGCCAGAGCTTGTCTCTCCACAGGCTGCCACCGTGTAGCTCACGGCAGTTGGAACTTTTAAATCTTGGCGAAAACTTGGTTATCGTTTTCGATATTTATTGTAGCAGCATGATGACGCAAAAATAAAGCGGTAATTTTCACACCTAAAGGCTAGTCATAGTTACAGATTTTGAAAGATAATTTTAGATTATCAAGTTCTGTTACTTGCCCTTAGCCTTTCGTCTTTCGCCCTGAACCTTATTATTTATGCAACCGACAGAAAACAAAGAAAACCAAGGACCGATAAGCTGGATGGCTGGCCACGGCGTGGCAGCAAACCTATTGATGGGCGCTTTTATTTTAGGTGGCCTGCTGTTTATGTTTTCAATCAAACAGGAGGTTTTTCCTGAATTTGAAACCGAGACCGTCTCCGTCAGCGTTGTTTATCCGGGAGCCAGTCCAGAAGAAATTGAAAACGGAATTTTGCTGGTTATTGAAGACGCTATCAGCGGACTGGACGGCATCGCCGAGGTCAATGCTAACGCTCAAGAAGGTGTGGGCTTGGTCACTATTGAGGCTCAAGGCGGTGCGGATATACAGCAATTGGTTCAGGATATTCAGCAGGAGATCGATCGTATTACCACCTTTCCGGCAGATGCAGAAGAACCCAACGTAAAAATGCTGTCCAGAAAACGTCGAAATATGTCGCTGGTGCTGTACGGTAATGCCAAAGAACACGTTTTACATGAATTGGCTGAACAATTTCGCGATAAGCTGTTGCAAGATCCCTATATTACCCAGATCGAACTGGAAGGCATTAGACCTCTGGAAATCAGCGTCGAAGTTTCCCAAGAAAACTTGCGCCGTTATCGCTTGTCGTTAGCGGACATCGCCCAACGCATTCAAAACGCCAGCGTTGATTTGCCCGGCGGTAGTGTAAAAACCAGTACCGGTGAAATATTGATCCGCATGAAAGAACGCAAGGATTACGGTCAACAATTCGCCAATATCCCCATTATTACCGCCGCCAATGGCAGTGTCGTTTTACTGGGCGACATAGCCAGCATTGATGACGGCTATCAAGATACCGATTATTCAGCCACCTTTGATGGGCAACCGGCGGTCATGCTGCAAGTTTACCGTGTCGGCAAACAAATACCGACACAGATTTCCGATGCCGTGAAGCGCCAGTTAGAACGTGTTAACGCAGAATTGCCGCAAGGCATAAAAGCCGAAATTCGTTATGATGCTTCCGAACAATATCAACAACGTATCGACCTGCTGATGCGTAACAGCGCCCAAGGACTGATACTGGTCTTTATGGTCCTGGCTGTGTTTCTGGAATTACGTCTGGCATTTTGGGTAATGATGGGCATCCCTACCGCATTTCTCGGTTCATTCCTATTGCTGCCGCTGCTGGGTGTCTCACTCAATATGATTTCCCTGTTCGCGTTCATTATTGCGTTGGGGATCGTGGTCGATGATGCCATTGTAGTGGGGGAACATTTCTACCACTATCGCCAACAAGGTATGTCGCCAATGCAGGCGGCTATCAAGGGTGGCCGAGAAATGGCTGGGCCAGTCACCTTTAGTATTCTGAGTAATATTGCCGCTTTTATTCCGCTGTTTTTTATTCCGGGAGAAATCGGTAAAATATTTTTCATGATTCCCGTGGTGATCATCACCGTTTTCTTGCTTTCACTGATAGAAAGTCTGTTTATACTACCGCACCACCTAAGCAGATTGCCGCCTTTCAGCAGCAACGAAAACCAAGGGTGGATTTATCAAAAACAACAGCAATTCAGTTACTTTTTTAAACACTGGGTAGAGTCCGGTTACGGATCGTTTCTTGAGCTGATTTTACGACATCGTTATTTAACTATTTTGATCTCTGTTGCCTTACTGGTTGGCACTCTCGCCTATGCCTTAAGCGGTCGAATGGGCATGTCCGCCTTTCCAAAAACCGAATCGGATTATGCCAAAGTCACGGTCACCATGCCCTATGGAACACCGATAGCAAAAACCCAAGCCGTTGCCCTTAATATAGTCACTAGCGCCCAGGAAACGGTTAAAAATATTAAAAATGGCGACCAGCTGATACTGGGGATCTTTACCGAAGTCGGCAAAAATAGCAGTAACAAAGCAGAAATAAGAGCCTATCTGGCCGCCCCAGAAATCCGCGAAAAAATTATCAGCACCGATCAATTTAACCAACAATGGCGACAGAAAACGGGTGATATTTTGGGTGTTAAATCGATATTATTCGAATCCGATGCCGGAGGACCCGGAGGCGGCAGCGCGATTACCATTGAATTAAACCATCCAAAACTTGCCATTCTGGAACAGGCCAGCAAGGAATTGGCCGAAACATTACGCGCCTACCCTATCGTAAAAGATGTTGACGATGGCTTCAGTGTCGGCAAACAGCAACTGGATTTTACGATACTTCCCGAAGGTAAAAGCCTGGGACTGACCGCGAAAAATGTTGCCCGGCAAGTGCGTAACGCCTTTTACGGCGCGGAAGTCTTGCGTCAGCAACGCGGACGTAACGAAATCAAACTCATGGTCAGATTGCCGGAAGACGAGCGTATTTTAGAAACCCATATCGAAGACCTGCTGATCTGGACTACCGGCTCAGCATCGATACCGGCACGGGAAATACCGCTGCGCGAAGTCGTCCAAATCAAGCGGAGCCGGGCCTACATGGAAATTGACCGGCATAATGGTCAGCGCAATGTGCAGGTCAAAGCCGATGTGACCCCACGAAGTAAAGCCGGTGATATCCTCAATGACCTAAAAGTTGCGGAAATACCCCGTTTATTGGAGAAATACCCAGGCTTGCAATACAGCTTTGAAGGCCAGCAGGCCGACATGACTGAAAGCATCGGCAGTCTTAAATTAAGCTTTGTCTTTGCCATATTGGGCATTTACGCGTTGCTGGCGATCCCGTTTCAAAGCTATGTGATGCCTCTGATTGTTATCGTCAGTGTTCCGTTTGGCGTAATCGGCGCTATTTTTGGACATTTACTGATGGGCTACGACTTAAGCATCATCAGCCTATTGGGTATCGTGGCGCTATCGGGTATCGTCATCAACGATTCGCTGATATTGATCGATCATGCCAGCCACCTCAAAAGGCAGACCAGTCACTTGGCCGCTGACATCATTAAAATGGCCGCCATCCAGCGTTTCCGGCCTATTGTGCTAACCACGCTAACGACTTTCGGCGGTTTAATGCCGATGATTCTGGAAACCTCACGGCAAGCTCGCATACTGATACCGATGGCTATTTCTATCGGTTTTGGCATCTTGTTCGCCACCTTGATCACCCTGATTTTGATTCCGTCTTTATATGTAGCCATTGATGACGCAAACAAACTCTTATTCAAGAAAAAAACCAAGCAGTGAAAGATTAACCCCTGGGTTTCCAATTCAAGCTAAAATGAGTAACCAGGATTATTGAATAGGCCAATCAGCTTAATTATTTCATTATAAACCAAACACCTAAAGAGAACATATGCTAGTTATTGCTGGATATTTAATCCTCTCTATATCAATTATGGGCGGATTTATCGGGGGCGGTGGACACCCCGGCGTTCTTTTTCAACCCTTTGAATTTATCATCATCATCGGTGCTGCTGTCGGTGCTTTTGTCTGCGGAAATTCCATGCCCGTTATAAAAGCATCCATCAGTCAAGCCACTGCCACTTTAAAGGCTACCCCATACAATAAAGGCTATTATCTTGAACTGCTGCTGTGTTTTTATGCCATCACCAATAAAACACGCAAAGAAGGCTTGTTGTCGCTGGAAAGCATTATCGACGATCCGAAAAACAGCTCAGTATTTACGCCAAAAATTCTCCAAGACCACCATTTATTGGAGTTTATCTGCGACAATCTTCGTTTGATTGTTACCGGTGTTGAGGTTTACGTATTGGAAGAACTGATGGATCAGGAACTCGAAACCCATCATGAAGAAGCCCATGCGCCGGTAAAAGCCATCCAGAATCTCGCTGATGGTTTGCCGGCTTTTGGAATTGTCGCGGCGGTAATGGGCGTGGTGCATACCATGGAATCGGTCGGCATTCCGCCCTCAGAACTGGGTAAATTAATCGCAGCAGCTCTGGTAGGAACATTTCTGGGTATTTTACTGGCCTATGGCTTTATCGGTCCGGTCTCAGCGGTGATGGCAGAACGTACTGAAGCAGCAGGCAACGTCTATAAATGCGCTCAAAAAGGCTTGTTGTGCTGCGCCAAAGGCGTATCACCGGCCATGACGGCGGAATATATGCGCACCATGATTGCATCCACCATGCGCCCCAGTTTTATGGAATTGGAAGAGCAATTAAGAGCGAATAAAGGTTAACTCAACATGGCCGATCAACAACCCATCATCATAAAAAAAATAAAAAAAGGCGGCCATGTTCATCATGGAGGCGCTTGGAAACTCGCTTACGCCGATTTCGTTACCGCCATGATGGCATTTTTTTTACTGATGTGGCTATTGGGTACAACCACTGAGCCAGAACGTAAAGGCATAGCCGAATACTTTCATGATCCTTTTGCGTCCTCCACAGAGGATCGAGGCGCGGATGTCGGCGATCGAACCAGCATTATTCAAGCAGGTGGCTCAGATATTACCTCGCAAGATCAAGGACAGGTCGACAAAGGCATGACAGCGGAAGAAAAAGAAATGTCGACTGAGGACATTGAACACCAAGCCGAAGCCATTGAGATGGAAAAACTCGAAGATTTAAAGGAAAAAATTCAGCATAAAATAGAGTTAACGCCTGAATTAACCGAGTACAAAGATCAGATTAAACTGGAAATAACCTCCGAAGGCTTGCGAATTCTCATTGTCGATGCCAAAAACAGGCCCATGTATAAACTGGCCAGCGCCGAAACCGAGCCGCAAATTAAATTAATTTTGAGGGCGCTGGCACCGGCTATTAACGAATTACCCAATAGAGTCAGCCTTAATGGACATACCGATGCTCGGCCTTTCCCGCCCAACCAGAAAAAATATACCAATTGGGAGCTTTCCAGTGATCGGGCCAATGCCGCTCGATACGAATTAACTCAGGGCGGACTTGCCGAAGAAAAAATCTTACGGGTTATCGGCTTATCGTCCAGCGTTGCCTACAATGCCGACACCGAACCACTGGATCCGATTAACAGACGAATTTCCATTATCGTTATGAACAAAAAAACCGAGCAGGAAATTGTGCACAGCGTCGGGGACGATACCAATACCAATACCGAGACCGCACCGCTTCAGTAAACCAAAGCCAAATAAGATGCCTATGAGATAGGCCCAAGCCGCTACTGCACGGTTAACGAGTCCGTAAGGTAAAGGTAACCGGCCCGTTATTGACCAGCGAAACTTGCATATCCGCGCCAAACTGACCGAATTCAACTGTTGGGTAAAGTTGTTTTGCCAACTGTTGCAAATAGTCGAATAACTCTTTGCCTTTTTCCGGCGGCGCAGCGGAAATAAAACGGGGTCGATTGCCCGTTTGAGTATCCGCCGCCAGCGTGAATTGAGGAACCAGCAACAAACCGCCGTTAATATCCCTCAAACTCAGATTCATGCGGTCATCACTATCGGCAAAAATCCGATAGTTGAGGATACGTTCCAGCAGCCGTTGCGCATCTTTTTGAGTATCCTCTTTTTCTACCGCAACCAATGCCATAATGCCGGTATCGATTTTACCGATCTGTTGATGATTGACGGTGACTGTAGCGGTAGTGACACGTTGGATAAGGGTGATCATAGGGATAGTTATAATAGACGGGGCGGCGACTTTAGTGACGCATTGCCGGTGTGGCGGCGACTTTAGTCGCCGATTGAATATATTGACCGGGCGACTAAAGTCGCCGCCACAACCAGACGGGGCATATTAGCCCGTTGTTTACGTTTCATGCCTACTGTGTAGGCTCAGGCTGGCATTAAATCGTCAACAACGGGGCTGAAAAACCCGTATCGCTTGTGGAGTCTTGAGATTGAAAACCAGCACAAGCTGATGCTTATAGGCGATTATTTTAATGCCCAACTTCTACCTTAGCACCTTTAGCCTGACCAATTTCAGCCAAGGTTTTATCAAACCAGGCTGTATCCAGGTCAAAAGGCTTGCCGCCTTTGATACGGGGAAATTCAATCGCACGCAGGACAAAGCCTTTATCGTCATCATGACCGATAACGCCGGACTCACGACGGAACGCGCATTCGACGGCGAGATCAGCACAAGACTTGATCAGGCGAATGTCCTCAACATTAGCCGCAGATGCACGGGCAAAATAACCGGATTTTTGCACCAGGGTTTTTTCCGCACCGATCATTTCGGCAAACTGGTCGCCGAACCATTTACCCGGATTAACGGCGTCAAGTTTGACGTGACCGAACGCATCGCGCGGCACTTCCTGTCCTTTGGCTTGCATTTCAGCAACGATAGACTCAACGCCGGCTCCTTCAGAGACGAAGATATTGACGCAATCGACTTTGTCCATCACCGCACGCAAGCGCTTTGCTTCGGCAGCCAAATCGACGGTCATTTCTGGAATAAAAACGCCATGCACTTCATAAGTGGCGCGATCCAAACCCAGCTCAGGCAACCATTCGGCGCGATCCAACAATTTACGGTATTCCACAGCGGTAGCTGCAGTCAGCCAGCCGCAACTGCGTCCCATAACTTCATGGACAATCAGCATACGCGGGTTGGAATTGTTTTCGGCCACCACGTTCCAGAAGTAACGAGCGCCCTGCTCTGCTGCCGTCCATGCACCCAGCGATTGTTTAATAGGAAACACATCGTTATCGACGGTTTTTGGCAAACCGATAACAGTAAGACCGTAGTCGTTTTTCGCCAGGAAAGCCGCAAGATCTGCCGCAGCGGTATTGGTATCGTCACCGCCGATCGTGTGCAGAATATCGACGCCGTCTTTAACCAGTTGGTCGGCTGCCACTTTTTGCGGATCCTGACCTTCTTGTACCAATCCGCGTTTAATGCAGTCTTTAACGTTAGTCAGTTTGACGCGGCTGTTGCCGATCGCCGAACCGCCAAAACGATGTAAAAGACCGGCTTTTTCACGAATTTCCGGGGTGACCGTATAAAAATCGCCCAGAAGCAGGCCTTTATAGCCGCTACGATAACAGATGATTTCGATGCTGGGATCAATTTCAGTATAACGCTCGATAAGGCTGCCGATGGCTGAGTTTAAGCAGGGGGCCAAGCCGCCTGCGGTAAGAATTGCGACTTTTTTAGGTTTGTTCATGGAAAACTCAAAGGTGAAATTAAGGAAACGAAATTTTATCATACAGGGCGGCTGTTTTTTAGTCTTTCGCACCGTTGTTAGCAACGCTGGAGCGTTGCCGTATGCATTCCCACGCTGGAGCGTGGGAACGATGACCATACGAATACTTTCACAGTCTCCGTAGTGGAACGATAGACGATTTTTAGCCTTTAGCCTTTAACCTTTAACCTTTAACCTTTAGCCAAATGATACCCGACAATCCGTTCGACCTCGTTTTTCGATCCCAAGATAACCGGAACCCGCTGATGCAGCCCGGTGGGATTCATGTCGAGAATACGCTCGCGTCCGGTAGAGCAGGCACCGCCGGCTTGCTCGACAATAAAGGCCATCGGATTGGCCTCGTACATCAGCCGCAGTTTTCCGGCTCTTGACGGATCGCGCAAATCATACGGGTACATAAAAATCCCGCCACGCGTGAGTATCCGGTAAACCTCAGCTACCATGGACGCAATCCAGCGCATATTGAAATCTTTTTCGCGCACACCTTCCGTACCCTGCAAACATTCCTCGATATAACGCTGTACCGGAGGTTCCCAAAACCGCTGGTTCGACATATTGATGGCAAATTCACTGGTCTCAACAGGAATCGTCATAGCGGGATGAGTCAGAATAAATTCGCCAATATCCTGATCCAGCGTAAAGCCGTTAACCCCATGTCCGGTGGTTAAAACCATCATTGTTGACGGGCCGTAAAGCACAAAACCGGCGCAAACCTGCTCTGAACCCTTGCGTAAAAAATCCTCCATCGTTGGTTCCGCAGCTTCACGGCAACGCAATATTGAAAATATGGTGCCTACCGCCAGGTTGACATCAATATTGGAAGAACCGTCTAACGGATCGAACAACGCCAGATACTTGCCTTTGGGGTACTGCGAAGGAATGGGGATGATGCCATCAATTTCTTCCGATGCCATACCTGCCAAATGGCCGGTCCAGTTCAGCGCCTCCACCATAATGTCATTAGTAATGATGTCCAGTTTCTTTTGCACCTCACCTTGTACATTCTCGGATTCTGCGCTACCCAGCACGCCGACCAGATTGCCCCGATTGACCAAATGCGAAATTTTCTTACACGCGGTAACCACATCGTTAAGCAACAAAGTAAACGTTCCCGATACCCCCGGCAACCCGCGCTGCTGTTCGATGATAAATTGGGTCAAAGTAACATGATTAGTCATTCTTTATCGCTCCGATGGTAGGTTGTCTTAGTCAAAAATACTGTTAATAATCACATACTGCTGCTGTGTACGCGAGCTTCAATAACAATACAGCCTTGTCGAACAAGACTGCTATCTTATTGTAAATCATAAACTGCGGAAGTACCGAAATCAGCAGGGAGGCGATACAAGAGCATACAGGTCATAACCATCTCCTAAATCCAAAAGCAAATAACGTATAATCGTTCAGCGCCACCCAATTAACAAAAGAGCATCACCTCAATGTTGCAAATATCCAACCAAGTCAGTATCCCGGACCATGAGATTGAAGTTCATGCGATTCGTGCACAGGGAGCTGGCGGGCAGAATGTCAATAAAGTTTCAACCGCTGTGCATTTACGCTTTGATATTAATGCATCATCATTACCCGAGTTTTACAAAGAAAAACTATTGGTTTTAAATGATCAGCGCATTTCAAAAGAAGGCGTTATTGTGATCAAGGCACAGCAGTATCGCACCCAGGAAAAGAACAAA
The DNA here is from genome assembly GCA_030653985.1 of Methylobacter sp. GTDB lineage: Bacteria > Pseudomonadota > Gammaproteobacteria > Methylococcales > Methylomonadaceae > Methylobacter_A. The sequence continues at coordinate 57,832 of JAURYJ010000054.1, forward strand.
GAAGACGCCCTCAGTCGGCTACAGGCATTAATTCAAAGTGTGGCGATAATGCACAAAAAGCGCAAAGCCACCCAGCCTACCAAAGGATCAAAATTGAGGCGCTTGGACAGCAAAACCAAACAAGGTCGGCTTAAAGCACTCAGAGGAAATATTAATGACCATTAACCTGGTGCCCCATCAACACACGCGGAAAAATAACCATGTTGGTTTTGCAAATAATCACCAAACAATGGGATAAAAGTCAACGAACGGCAGCACATGTTTTAGCTCGAACGACTATTCCAGACCGACACCCCGTCATCTTTCCGCCCGCTTTTTATGCTGTCAATAAGCACTGCGTCATAGATCGGCACGGCGATGATAGACAAGGCGGCCGCTTAAAATATGCATCATTAGCCGACGGAAAAATTCAATTTGACCGGTTTCAACTGAATTTAGACGATAAAGTCATTGGGTATTCTGGCCGCACTCAATCCGATAAAACGCCTAGCGTCATCGGATCACTGGATAATCAATGGCTACAATGCAAATATACCGACAGACACAGCGTCTTCGAGAGCGACTTTTATTATTGGCTGTATGAAGAAGTGACGCTAAATGCTATTTACCTCAGTGAATTTAACGAAAAAATTTTTATGGGTATTGAACCTGCACTTGTTTTTGAAGATTTTCAATGATTCGTAGACCAAGAACAGAGGCGATCTGATTTTGATTAAGCTAGGTGCAGTTTGCAGGCTCATTGTATAATTTAACGCTATGTTTTTTACTGACTTCCTAAAACCTAAGGATTGATTGCAATATGCTTCCAGAAAAACGCTTAACTCGTCGTCGTGGAATTTATTTACTGCCTAATTTGTTTACCACGGGAGCCCTATTTTCCGGTTTCTATGCGATTACTTCAGCAATGGGCGGGCGCTACGAAACCGCTGTTATCGCCATTTTTGTCGCGATGATTCTGGATGGTCTGGATGGTCGGGTGGCGAGGTTGACTCATACGCAAAGCGAATTCGGCGCTCAATACGACAGTCTTTCAGACATGGTTTCATTTGGCGCAGCACCCGCTTTGGTGATGTATTTATGGGCGTTTTCGAGCCTCGGCAAAGTGGGTCTGTTTGCTGCTTTTGTCCATACGGCGGGCGGTGCATTAAGACTGGCGCGCTTTAATACTCAGCTGCAAACAGCCGACAAGAATTATTTCCAGGGACTCCCCAGTCCTGCCGCCGCCGCGATTCTTGCCGGATTCATCTGGATATGTCTGGAGTATAAATACGACATCGAACTATTCAAATATTTTGCGCTGGTGTTAACGATCAGCACCGGCTTGCTGATGGTCAGTAATTTTCGTTATTCCAGCTTTAAAAGCATCGATTTAAAAGGCAAAGTGCCTTTTATTGTCGCGATTGCCGTGATGCTGGGGATCGCTTTTGTGATGGCGCAGCCGCAAACAATGTTGTTCCTGTTGTTTTTAGGCTATGCGATTTCAGGCCCGGTGATTACCTTGGTCATGCGCAGACGCAAGCTGCAGGAGCGTAAAGCGTAAAATCTGCTTGAGGCCGCACAGCCATTGGCGTATAGTCACGACCATGTTTATTCAAATAATCCCTGCATTTCAAATCCCGCTTTCCGGCACACTTGCTGCCGGAACTGCCTTGCGTGCCTGGCTATACCTGCCTTTAAGATACCTGCCCTGATGGGCAATCAATCTATTTCCATTTAATACTTATACCCTCCTATTTCCCTATATCGACGTAACCGTCGATAGCTCTCCATCGATGGAGTTTTTATGAATGACAAATTAATAATATTCGACACAACCTTGCGCGATGGCGAGCAAAGCCCCGGCGCATCCATGACTCGCGAGGAAAAAGTCAGAATTGCCAAGGCTTTGGAGCGTTTAAAGGTTGACGTGATTGAGGCCGGTTTTCCTGCAGCCAGTCCCGGCGATTTTGAAGCTGTACAAGCCGTAGCCAATATCATCAAAGACAGCGTGGTATGCGGACTAGCCAGAGCGCTGGACAAAGATATAGATCGTGCAGGCGAAGCGCTAAAAGGCGCTAACCGGGCGCGAATTCATACCTTCATCGCCACGTCACCGATCCATATGCAAATGAAGTTGCAGATGCAGCCGGAGCAGGTCATCGAATACGCGGTCAGGGCGGTTAAACGCGCCCGGCAATATACCGATGATGTCGAATTTTCCCCGGAAGATGCAGGACGCTCGGATGAAGACTTTTTGTGTCGGATATTGGAGGCGGTTATTAATGCCGGGGCCACGACACTGAATATTCCGGATACCGTCGGTTACAGCGTTCCACAGCAATTCGGCGCGACTATTGCGAATCTGATCCGTCGCATCCCCAATTCGGACAAGGCCATTTTTTCGGTGCATTGCCACAATGATCTAGGGCTTGCGGTGGCCAATTCCTTATCGGCGGTCATGAACGGCGCACGCCAGGTTGAATGCACGATTAACGGCTTGGGTGAACGCGCCGGCAATGCCTCCTTGGAAGAAGTAGTCATGGCTGTGCGTACTCGTAAGGATGTATTTACCTGCCAAACCGGCATAGACACCCGCGAAATTTTGACCTGCTCAAAGCTGGTATCGTCAATCACCGGTTTTCCGGTACAGCCCAACAAAGCGATCGTTGGTGCGAATGCCTTTGCCCATGAGGCGGGCATCCATCAGGACGGCGTATTAAAAAGCCGCGAGACCTATGAAATCATGCGCGCCGAAGATGTCGGCTGGACCGCTAACCGTATGGTGCTGGGCAAACATTCAGGCCGGAATGCGTTTAAGAGCCGCATCAGTGAACTGGGCTTTGAGTTCGGCTCAGAAGAAGAGCTGAACGAAGCGTTTGCCCGCTTTAAGCAACTGGCCGATAAAAAGCACGAAATCTTTGACGAAGATTTGCAAACATTGATCTCGGAAGCCGGTTTTGAGGCAGAAGATGAGCATATCAAACTGATCGCCCTCAAAGTGTGTTCGGAAACCGGCGAAATACCCAACGCAACCGTTACCTTACGTGTCGACAATAAAGAAGTCACCGGTAATGCCGAAGGCGGCGGCGCTGTAGATGCCAGTTTAAAAGCCATAGAAAAACTGGTGCAGTCTGAAGCCACGCTGGAACTTTATTCGGTTAACAGTATCAGCAACGGCACCGATGCTCAGGGCGAGGTGACCATTCGCCTTGAAAAAGCAGGCCGGATTGTTAACGGCTTGGGTGCCGATACCGACATTGTTATCGCCTCTGCTAAGGCTTATATCAATGCCTTAAATAAGCTGCACAGCCCCGATCAACGCAGGCATCCTCAAAAAGGGGATGTTTGATTAAGGCGAAAGACGAAAGGTAAAAGGTTTTGGATAACGCAACGCGCCTGCAATACCTCGAAGCGATGGGCATTGATGTCTGGCTGCCCAGAGCCGATAACCTGCTAGCGCCGAACATTATCGCTGAACCGACCGACAGCTGGGAAGTCTTGCAAGCTGAAGTCGCTCCATGCACGCGGTGCGCTTTGTGTAAATCCCGCAGCCAAACCGTTTTCGGCTCAGGCAATAAACACGCCGACTGGATGATAGTCGGCGAAGCGCCCGGGCAAAGCGAAGATCGGCAAGGCTTGCCTTTTGTCGGCACGGCAGGCCAACTGTTAACGGAAATGCTAAGAGCTATCGACCTTGACCGGGAACAGGTCTTTATAACCAATGTGGTCAAGTGCAGACCTCCCGATAACCGAGAACCCAAGTCCATCGAAGTTGAAACCTGCAAAGCTTATTTGCTGCGACAACACGCACTCATCAAACCGAAAATTATTCTGGCTTTAGGCCATGTTGCCGCGCAGGCCTTGTTAAACACTGATGAGTCGATAGCCGAACTAAGAGGCAAAATACACACTTTAAATGATACGCCGGTTGTTGTAACCTATCACCCGGCGCACTTATTGAGATCATTACTGGACAAGCATAAAGCCTGGGCAGATCTAAAATTCGCGATGCAAATAATTAAAAACCATCAAAGGTAGGTCATGTGGGGAACATTAGAAAAAATAAAAGACTTTATGATTTATGATGCCGATAGAGAATTCTACGCCAAAATATTTCCTGATTCGGTAGGCAGGAAAGATTTAATGCGTTTGAGAAAAATGCGCAGCTCCGATTTACCCGGCGTCATGGCCATTGAAAGAGCCAACTATCACGCTCCCTGGGGAGAGGACATTTTCAGGGATTGCTTTAAAGCTAATTATAGCTGCTGGGTCTGTGAAGAGAATGAGACTGTGCTGGGTTACAGCATACTTTCGATTAGTGTAGGCGAAGCGCATGTGTTAAATATTTGCGTGGCGGCTGCCGAACAGGGGCAAGGGATAGGCCGTAAAATGCTGCAAAACCTTATCGAAACCGCCAGAGGCCGGGCAGAAACCATGTTTCTTGAAGTCAGGCCGTCTAATACCGCCGCCATCGCCCTTTATGAGGACATGGGGTTCAATGAAATCGGCATCAGAAAAGGCTATTATCCGGCAGAAAACGGCCGCGAAGATGCGTTAATGCTGGCGTTGCAAATTTTTTAAGATAAAAAAGACGAAAGGCGAAAGGCGAAAACTCACTTCTCGGCCTTCGTCTTTCGTCTATATATTTCAATTATTTTAAATTATCCGTCACATACGGCTCGATAAGCTGGTACATGATCTGATGCATTTTGGGGCTAGCAGCGATCACGTTGCCTGACTCCAGATACTTATCATTGAAAGAAAAATCGGTAATGACACCGCCTGCTTCTTTTATCAATAAAAGACCGGCGGCCATATCCCACTCCATCAAGCCTATTTCCCAAAAACCATCCAAGCGACCGGCAGCTACATAGGCCAAATCTAGTGCTGCAGAACCTGCGCGGCGAATGCCGGCTGAATCAACGGCTATTGCACGGAACATTTTTAAATAAGCATCCATGTGCAAATCGGTTTTAAACGGAAAGCCGGTGCCGATTAATGCACCTTTCAAACTGTTCTGATTGGTCACCCGAAGACGACGGCTGTTTAACATGGCCCCACCACCGCGTTTGGCGGTGAATAACTCATCGCGTAACGGGTCGTAAACGACGCCGATTTCAATCTTGCCTTTATGCTTTAGAGCAATGGAAACAGCGTATTGCGGAAAACCGTGCAGAAAGTTGGTGGTGCCGTCCAGCGGATCAATAATCCAGACAAAATCGTTACCCTGATGCTCGCCGCTTTCTTCTGCCAGGATGCTGTGCTCAGGATAAGCCGTCTTGATAATGTTGATGATTTCCCGTTCGGCCATACGATCGACCTCACTGGCATAATCGTTTTTACCTTTTTGGTCGACCTTCAGGTGACCGATATTATCTGATGAGCGGAGGATCAAGTCGCCGGCGCTTCTTGCGGCACGGACGGCAGTATTTAACATGGGTTGCATAGGCGGATTTATATAAGCATAGACGATTGCAAAGGAGCAATGGTCGAAAACCCCATATAATACCAAATATTTTGCTAAACTTAGGCTCTTTTTTTAACTAAGGACATCGCCTTGCTGTCTACTATAAAAATAGTACTGGTCGAAACAACGCATCCGGGGAATATAGGTGCCGTTGCCCGTGCCATGAAAAACATGAAAATGCACAATCTTTATCTGGTTTCGCCAAAGATATTTCCCAGTGCCGACGCCACTTCCAGGGCTTCAGGCGCAGATGACGTGTTGGCTGGCGCCATTGTTTGCGAGACCTTGCAAGAAGCCATTGCCGATTGCCAGCTAGTGATTGGCGCTAGCGCCCGAGGTCGAACCATTAGCTGGCCGGAATTGTCACCGAGAGAATTCGCGGAAAAAGTGTTAGTGAATGAACCCGGCAGCAACGTCGCTATCGTTTTCGGCCGGGAAAATTCAGGTCTGAAAAACCATGAACTGGACCTGTGTCACTTTTTGCTACGCATCCCCTGTAACAGCGAATACAGCTCTTTAAACATTGCTGCCGCCGTGCAGGTTGTGTGTTATGAATTATTTGTCACCTCCGGGCAAGCCGCCGAAGAACACATCCAGGTCGGCGATAAAGATGAAGACCCTTTGGCTACAGCAACGCAAATGGAGTCTTTCTATGCTCACATGGCTGAAGCATTAACCGATATAGGCTTTATGCATCCAGCCAAATCAAAATCTATTATGCGGCGTTTACGCCGGATTTATAACCGGGTGCAAATGAACACCAAGGAACTGGACATTCTCCGAGGCATCTTGAGAATGTCTCAAGGCCACAAAAGGAACAATGATGCTTGACCGACTGAAAGAGGACATTGCCTGCGTCTTTGACCGCGATCCGGCAGCGCAGACAGCCTTTGAAGTGATGACGACTTACCCCGGATTTCATGCCATTTTAATTCATCGGCTCAGTCATTTTTTCTGGCTAGCCGAATTCAGATGGCTGGCACGATTTATTGCCCATATCGGCCGCTGGCTGACCGGGATTGAAATCCACCCGGGCGCAATCATCGGCAGGCGTTTTTTTATTGATCACGGCATGGGCGTAGTGATCGGCGAAACCGCCGTTATCGGCGACGACTGCACCTTGTATCATGGCGTCACCTTAGGCGGAACCAGTTGGGATAAAGGCAAGCGTCATCCAACTTTGCATAATGGCGTAGTGATAGGTGCAGGGGCAAAAGTTTTAGGGCCTATTGATATTGGTGAAAACGCTCGGATCGGATCAAACTCGGTGGTCTTGAAACCGGTACCGGCGGGCGCAACCGCCGTTGGAATCCCCGCTCATATCGTCGATCCTAACAGTAAAGCCGCTACCGCCGAGCGTGACAAGATTGCCTATAAAATGGGTTTTCATGCCTACGGAGCAACGACTGACGTGGCCGATCCCATTGCCTACGCGATTAATCACATGCTGGATCATATTCAAGCGATGGATAAGCAGATAGAAACCCTACAAAAAGCGCTTAATGATGCCGGCATTCACTACAAAGAGTCCCCAATCCCTAAACTGAACGGTTGCGAAATTGAGGATGAATAGAGATTCAAGGATTAAGGATGCTTGCATTTATTGCGAATCGCTCAACGTTGAATCTTGGTCTCTACTCCTTGTACCTTTCTCCTGCACGCCAAGGCCATAATAGTTGACTAATTTACTAGGTTAAGTATAGTAACAATATCTTAACGGTATTTATAGAGGATACTATTGTGCGCTTAACTACTAAAGGTCGCTATGCGGTCACTGCAATGCTCGACTTGGCTTTTCACAGTCAAATCAAACCAGTAACATTGACTGATATTGCGACTCGTCAAACTATTTCCTTGTCTTATCTGGAACAACTGTTTGCCCGCTTACGCCGGGCAGGCATGGTAAAAGGTGTCCGCGGACCTGGCGGCGGTTACAAACTGTGTCGTAAAACCAGCGATATTAATATTGCCGAGATTATCACCGCTGTCGATGAATCGCTTGATTCAACTAAATGTGGTGGCGAAGCCAACTGCCAGAAAGAGCAAGCCTGTTTAACGCATGACCTGTGGGTGGGATTGAGTGAACAGATTAGAGATTATTTAGAGGAAATTTCTTTAGCCGACCTATTAGAAAAGAATCAGGTTCAAGACGTCGCCAAAAGACAGGATCACAATGCGCAGCACACTATTGAAATTTATCGTCATCCTGACTAATACTTGCGCCGCGACTGTGCGGCATATACACCATCCTTGGCGATCGCCGCGACTGCTCCCGACAGTCTTGCGGCATATACACCATCCTTGGCGATATAAATGATTTACTTTGATCATAACGCGACCACACCGATAGATGATCGCGTTTTCGATGCTATGCTGCCTTTTCTGAAAACATTCTACGGAAATCCGTCCAGCTTATATCGCCACGGCAGAGCCTGTCGTAGCGCTATCGATGCGGCGCGTGAACAGCTTGCAGCTCTGATTGGCGCCCAATCGGGGCAAATTATTTTTACCAGCGGCGGCACGGAAGCCAACAACCTAGCTTTGGCAACGCTGGCTCCTCAGGCCAGACTCGCGGTTTCAGCTATTGAACATCCCTCGGTTATTGAACCTGCCGTACATCTGCAAAGCTTGGGACATCCGCTTACCCTGCTTGATGTCGATGCAAACGGGCGGATTACGCAGGAGGCTATCGACGAAGCGATTTTGCTAAAACCTAGCCTGGTGTCGATAATGCTCGCCAATAACGAAACCGGCGCAATACAGAATATCGAACACTATGCCGACCAGCTAAAAGCACACGGCATCAAGGTTCATACCGATGCGGTGCAGGCGCTGGGAAAAATCCCAGTCGATTTCAACCGGCTCGGTGCGCATTTAATGTCGCTGTCCAGCCATAAAATCTACGGGCCAAAAGGTTGCGGAGCACTGGTCTTTGAAAAATCTGTAGCCATAAAACCCATCTTGTTAGGTGGCGGGCAGGAACAAGGATTCAGAGCCGGGACTGAAAATGTCGCCGCTATCGTTGGTTTTGGTAAGGCGGCAGAACTTGCCAAATTAGAACTTGCCGAACGCCAGGCACATTTGCTAAAACTGAGGACGCTTCTGGAACATGGCTTAAGCGCTATGCCCGGCCTGACTGTTTTTGCAGAGCAGGCAGAACGATTACCCAATACCGTACACGTGGGTATCCACGGTATCGATGGCGAGATGCTGCTGATGCAGCTGGATCAAAAAGGCATTGCGGTGTCCAGCGGCTCAGCCTGCGCTAGCGGCATCAGAGAAGCCAGTCCGGTTTTGGTTGCCATGGGCATTAATCCTGCCCAAGCAAAAAGCGCAATTCGCATCAGTTTAGGCAAAGCCAACACTGAAGCTGAAATTATTGAATTTATCAAACAAATAAAATCCTTAACACGATAAAGAGGTTGTATGTCTGTCTCATTAACTGAAAGTGCCGCAAGGCAAATCAAAAAACAACTGGAAAAACGCGGCAAAGGCTTAGGCTTAAAGCTGGGCGTAAAGCAATCCGGTTGCTCTGGATATGCTTATACGATTGATTACGCCGATGCGCTGAATGAAGGCGATGCGGTGTTTGAAAATTTCGCCGTAAAAGTCATCGTCGCCGCAAACGACCTGGAATTTGTCGACGGTATAGAACTGGATTATCGCCGGGAAGGCATTAACGAAGCCTTCCAGTTCAACAACCCGAATGTAAAAGGCACCTGCGGCTGCGGCGAGAGCTTTTCTGTTTAAAAAGAATTTTCACCACCAAGGATATGAAGAAAAAATTGGCACGGGTTCCCAATCTGGAATTTTGGAACCCTAATACGCGATGCTCACGACAAGTCTTGTAACAGATTACTCAAGCTTGCAAACTCCGCCAGCGTAATGCTTTCGGCCCTTAATATCGGGTTTATACCTAAAGCGACAATGTCTTCCTCGGCAATGAGTTTTTTCAGCGAATTACGCAAGGTTTTTCGCCGCTGCGAGAACGCCTGCGTGACTACCCGATTGAGCTTTGCCATATCATTCACCACAACAGGCGGCTGTTGATGCGGCACCAATCTGACGATAGCCGACGTTACCTGCGGCATCGGATCGAAGCTTTCCGGCGGCACTTCGAATAACATCTCAGTTTCGCAAAAATATTGCATCATGACGCTAAGCCTGCCGTACTTTTTACTGCCCGGAGCTGCGCAAATTCGGTCAACCACTTCCTTTTGCAGCATGAAATGCATATCTTCGATGCAATAAGCGTTATCCAGCAAATGGAACATCAGCGGTGTTGAAATGTTATAGGGCAAATTGCCGATAATGCGCAATTTTTGACCCTCATCAGCCAGCGCCGAAAAATCAAACCTTAACGCATCGGCGCTGTGAATTTGTAGCTTAGGGTATTGCTTGAACTTCTCCCTGAGCAAAACCACCAGATCCCTATCAAGCTCAACTACGTCCAACCGCACTTTTTCGTTCAGTAACGGCTCGGTCAATGCACCCTGCCCGGGCCCAATCTCGACCCAATGTTGGTCAGGAATAGCCTGAATGCTGGAGATAATATTGTAAATAATATTGTGGTCATGAAGAAAATTCTGACCGAAGCGCTTGCGCGGAGTATGTGCCATTTTATTTGTTTATTGCGTAATCATGGTTAATGCAGTTTGCAAAGCAAACTGAAGACTGCCTAAATCGGCCTTACCGCTGCCGGCAAGATCCAGCGCCGTGCCGTGGTCAACCGAAGTGCGGATAATCGGTAGCCCCAGCGTAATATTGACAGCTTTCCCGAATCCGATATATTTAAGCACCGGCAAGCCCTGGTCATGATACATCGCCAATACCGCATCTGCCGTAGCCAAATACTTGTCGGTGAACAGCGTGTCAGCCGGTAACGGCCCATGCAAATTCAAGCCCTGCTTGCGAAAGGTATCAAGTACCGGTTCGATAATATCGATTTCTTCCCTGCCCAAATGACCGTTTTCACCGGCATGCGGATTGAGTCCGCACACCAGGATTTTAGGGAAATCTATGCCAAAGCGTGTTCTCAGTTCGTGATCTAGCACCCGAATAACTGTTCGTAAGCGGGTATGGGTAATGGCTGAACTGACTTCCGACAGCGGCAGATGCGTGGTCACCAACGCCACCCGCAAACCCGGCGTTGCCAGCATCATCACCGGATGTCCACCGGTAATGTCGGCAATAAATTCGGTATGTCCGCTAAAAGGCAGACCCGCATCGTTGATAACACCCTTGTGGACTGGGCCGGTGACCATCGCATCGAAAACCGCATCCATGCAGCCTTTGGTCGCTTTGGTGATGGTTTTCAACACATAACGGCTATTGGCCGGATTCAATTGTCCGCACTGAACCGGCTCTGGCAGTTCCACCGGCAATACCGTCAAGCATCCGGCAGTCTGGGCCGCAGCAGGCGAAGAGCTGTCAAACTCTTTTATCTGTAGCGACAAACCTAACTGTGCGGCGCGCTCTGCCAATAATTTCTGGCTGGCTATAACGATAATTTCGCAGGGTAAATCCTGCTGTGCCAGCTGAATACAAAGGTCGGGACCTATGCCGGCGGGTTCTCCGGGAGTTAATGCGATACGCGGTACGGGTAGCCTGATGGTCATCTGAAAGCTAAGATCAAAAAACAGTGATTTTACAGCATAACTATCGGGATGATTTCAAAAAAACGCTAATTTTGACGATAAAATCATAAATGATCTGGCCAAGGCGGCCAATCAGTTACGCTTGATGCAAAAAACTTACCGGCAGTTTACGGTGGATTGTTTTTTATCGGCAGTGAAATCATGCCTGGAGATGGCGGAGCGAACGGGGCTCGAACCCGTGACCACCGGCGTGACAGGCCGGTATTCTAACCAACTGAACTACCGCTCCGCAGTTCGAGCCGCGTATTCTATAAGATTACGCGCATTCGTCAAGCCTATTCTTTGATAGGCGATAAAAAACTATCGGCGCTGAGCCTTGGTTTCCACTAACGATTAACTGCGCATCTGCGCCATCAACTCTTCCGCTAAGCTTGTTATTTCACCGTGGGTAATAATGACCAGTCGCCCAATGCCATCATCAGAAACCCTTGCCGACAGCCGCGTTACCGGATAAAGCCTTCCGGCTGTTCCCTGCACCAGTAAGGGTTGCTTTTGCTCCGGCGTGTAAACCATGCCTTTTAAGCGGACCAGCTGTTTAGGATAGTGCGAGACCAGGTATTCCAGCGCTTTTTGTAACCGTTCCCACGGTAGCGGATGCTCAAGCTGCAAGGTGATGCTGCTAAAACCGTGATCGGGTAAATCGGGCTTTTCAGTATCCCGCAGTCGCCTGAATTTCTGGGGAAAATTCAGCAATACATCGGGATCAAGCGCCCCTTTCACAGCGGTCAATCGGGTTGCAGCGGGGGCCAATTGATCCAGGCGCGCACTGATGCGCTCAATTTGTTCGGCTGTTGCCAAATCGGTTTGCGTCATGACCACCGTGTCTGCCCAGGCGATTTGCGCTTGAACTTCAGGAAAATAGTCAAAATGATCTTCATCCATAACCGCTGAAACCGTAGCGATAACGCCTTGCAAGCTATAACGCTGGGCTAGCCAACGCTCCCTTAACAAAATATCCAGCACCGGTTCGGGATTGGCAACGCCGCTGGTTTCAATGATCACCCGCTCGAAAGGCATATTCCCGGAAGCCCATGCCATGCGTAGATTTTTGAGTAAAGGTGTTAACGAACCTATCACCTGACAACACAAGCAACCGCCAACCAAGGTTGATAACGGTACTTTATGCTCGCGCAGCAATTGTTGATCGATCGGTGTAGTGCCGAATTCGTTAATAATCACGGCGGATTTGGGCGCATGGCTCAATAAACGATTCAGCAAAGTGGTTTTGCCGCTGCCCAGAAAACCGCTGATGATGAATACGGGTATGCGTTCAATGGCTTTAGCTGATGGTGATAAGTTGTCAGGATTCATGGTTTATTATTTATAGGGGGTGTTCCAGACCCGCGCCTGGCGTAAAATAAGCCTGTCCGCACTCATGGCTGACAAAATGCTCGCTATCGGTTTGATTAAAACTGACATCACCCACGGCAAAATTATCCAGGCTTAAATTATAAAACTGGTCGTAATAGGCTTGAACATCTCGTTTGATATGCGGATGAAACTGCGCTTGTATTGTTTGCGTTGTCCCCTGACGGCGTTGCCAAATAACGCCCTGTTTAACCACCAGTTCGCCGTTCTTGAACAGCAAATCAACCTCAGTAAACATGGCTTCCTTGTCGGCTTGCTCACTGTAGACGGCAATATCGGCAATCGCGCCGGGCATTAAATGCCCGCGATCATGCAGCCCCAATAGTCGTGCGGCGGCGGTGCGGGTCATGGTGGCGATTTCGTACAGGGTAAATTGTTTTTTCAAGTCTTTTAACAAGCTCATGGCAACGGCTTCCTGATTTAGCTTGGACATACATTCCAGACGAAAATCACTATCCATCAACAAGCGGATCAAATACGGATAGCGCGTGAACGGCCCGCCATTGGGATGATCGGTAGTAAAAAACAAGCGCCACGGGTCTTCGGCCAGTAAGAAAATTTCCAGGCCAATCAGCCATTGCAGGCTATTCACAAAACTTTTTTCCTGATAACGGTACGGAACAACGCCGCCGCTACCTTCGCACTCGGCATCCCAGACCACCCATTTGTTGGGCGAAGCGTCATGACGGCGGCTGTACTGAGCAATCACGTCACCGGAAATGGTCACTGTCTGGCCAAAAATCACCTGGCCAACATCCATGGTGATATTACGATGCTTGTTAAAGCCGTCAATCAATTTGGCCGCCGCCGATGAAAAGCCTCGGACGCCTTCAGCTCCATAACCATAAAACTGAATATGCGCCAGGTGCATCGGCAAGCCTTGCGCGGCTTCCATGGTGGCGATAGCGGTATCGACATTGCCGGGAATGCCCAAGTTATTGCAATGCACATGCACCGGATGCGGCAGTTGAATCTCGCAAGCTGCGCGTTGCAGCGTTTGCAAAATGTGCCGGGAACTGACGCCATAATCCGGCACTACATCATCCAGATCAAAACTGCGTGCATTCGATTTGAAGGCATTGGCGCCACCGGCATTAATCACCTTTAAACCGAGACAACGGGTCGCATGTAAGGTCCAGGCTACATAATCGTTGATTTGGTTTTGGCTGGCTCTGCCGCGCATTAGCCGCAGTAAAAAATCATCGTTACCGAGAATTGCCAGACCTGCTGTGTCAATAATCGGAATATCCGCCATTTGTAAATGCGCATCCAGGGCATTGGCGGGCAATACTGCAGGTTCAACCACAGTGGTGTAACCCATCTGCGCATAGCGATAGCCGATTTCCGTGGTTGACCAACGCGCGGTACTAAAGGCATGACCTAATTTTCGCGCCATAAAGTTGCGGTGTTGTTCAGGTAACAACAAACGCGCGGTATTGACGTTGCCACCGGCAATGTGACTGTGAATATCAATCGCGCCCGCCATAACGACTTTGCCGGAGACATTATAATCAGCGGTAATCGTTTCACCTGAATCGGGCGCGGATATAATCACACCACCGCGTATAAACAGATCCTGAACCGCGCCATTCAAACCTTGAGCGGGATCAAAAATCCGCCCGCCTGTTAAGCGCGTTAGCATGTTGATACTCTGCAACTGTCTAATGCATCATGTATTTCTTGCTTAGGCAGGTTGCGCCCGATAAAGACCAGCACCGACTGGCGAATTTCATTGACTTCCCAAGGTACGCCAATACTGTCTGCCAATAACATGTGTACGCCTTGGTAAATTACTTTACGATCACAGCCTGCGATATGCACGATACCTTTATAGCGCAATAAATCGTTACCGTAATCCCTGATCATCACATCCATAAAGCCGATGATTTTTGCCGCATCAAATGCCTGGTCGGTGCGATACACAAAAGAAGTGATACCTGCATCGTGTTCATGGCTGACATCGTCCAGAAAATCGGGCTCAATTTCCAGAATGGCGTTGAGATTAAAGCCACGTATATCGAGAATTTCACTGATGTCGGTTTCACCAAAATGAGCATGGGCAATCGGCGCACGGGCGTTGATGGCGCGTAATCGCGCTTCCAAGGCGGCCAGTTGTTCCGGCGTGATCAAATCGGTTTTGGATAATAACAAACGGTCGGCAAAGCCAATCTGTTCTTCTGCCTCATGGTTATCATCAAGTTGTTTGAGGGCATGTTTGGCATCAACGACGGTAATAATTGCATCCAGTAAATAATAATCACTAATATCCCGTTCCACAAAAAACGTTTGCGCGACGGGCGCGGGGTCTGCAAGTCCCGTGGTTTCAATAATGACCCGTTCAAAATGCAGCGAGCCGTTTTCGCGTTTTTCGGCCAGCTCGCCCAAAATGCGTACCAGATCACCACGCACTGAGCAACAAATGCAGCCATTGTTCATTTCAACGATTTGCTCTTCGCCCTGAATGAGCAGGTCATTATCAATCCCTGCTTCGCCGAATTCATTTTCAATGACAGCAATGCGTCGACCATGTTCTTCGGACAGAATACGGTTTAACAGCGTGGTTTTTCCTGCGCCTAAAAAACCGGTCAAAATCGTGACGGGAACAGGTGTGGAGCGATTGGAATCTAACATTGGATTTCCTAGGATAGGGGTTATAAAGAATTATTTTCGGCAATAAATACAAGCAAATTAATCCGTAAAATGAGAAGTTAGGCAAGACGCAAAAATAAACCGCTACTTTTATAGGATGTGCTGAACGGCAGTGAAGCGCATCCTACGGGGGTATTTTATTTATTGCGAGTTACCTTACGGTGTGAATCTCAGCCAAAATCGAGCGTTAACAATAAGCGTCTTGACGCGCCTGATGGTAATTGTGGCGAGCGATGCACTGCGCCATGTTGCTCATTGCCTTCCCAATAGGACCCTTTAAGTAAACCAATTGCATAGGCCGGCATGGTTTGTATGACATTCGTATCCATAATCAGACCCGAGAGTTCATCACTTAAACCGCCTGACCCGCCAGCCAGTTTATGCCGGTCGACATAAGCCTCTTCCAGCCACTCGGTGCCAATTTCTCCGTAGGTGCAAACCATCCTGCAGGTCACCGAGTCAACATGAAATCTGGGGCACATGGCGTTATCCAAGGTGCGCAAACGCAAACCAACCCGCTCCAGTTCGAATAAATCGCAATAAAGCGCCGTTAAACTGGCCACGTCTTTGCAAAATGCGCGATAACCCGGTAAATGCCCTGTTTGAGGTAGCAAGCTAAAGAAATTGAACGATGCAAAATCAATGCTTTCAACAAAACTGATTGGATTGGGAAGTTTTAACAAATGCCCAACAAAGCTTTTCAACTCATTATCAACTTGACGCTCTACCACGCAAAGATTGATGACGGGGTGATAAATCTGGGCTAAATCCGCCAAGTTGTTAGAATGATAAGCGCGGGAAACTGGCGTTATTAAATATTGTTCGGTAGCAACCATGACGGCCCTCATTGACTCAGTAAAGTGTGTTCCAGCATGATAATTGACTGCATAAAGCCAATACCTAAGCCAAAGATAATGGTTTGTCCCACCAAATTGGCTATCGTGGAATGTTCATGCAACGCCGGTATCATGTCGGTAGCGGCAATATAGATAAAGCCACCCGCAGCTATCGGCAGTAAGAAAACTAACGACGATTCAGCCAGTTGGCTGAACAACAGGGTAAAAACAGCACCTGCCACCACCGTCAGCGAGCAATAAAAGTTGTACAGCACGGCTTTTTTCGGTGAATAACCGCCATACATCAGTGCACCGACATCGCCGATTTCTTGCGGGATTTCATGGGCAATAATTGCCAGCGTCGTAGTAAAGCCCATTACGGGATCGACCAAAAAACTGCCGCTAATCAAAATCCCATCGACAAAATTATGCACGGCATCACCCATCAGATTCATCTTGGCAATCGGGCGAATATCATGTTGTTGGCCGAGCACATCGACATGATGGTCATGCCGCCAACGCACCAGTTTTTCCAGCACAAAAAATAACAACATCCCTAATAATACCGTTAAACAGACCGTGGAAATTGAGCCTTGCCTGGCGACCGCATCGGGAATCAGGTGAATAAACGCATCGCCCAACAACACCCCCACTGCCAGTGCGACTAAATAAGGAATGATGCGTTTAAGCCGTTCCGGCTCAATCCAGAACGCAAACATGCCACTCATTGAAGTAAGACTGACTAAAAAGCTCGCGCCGATAGCACCAGCGTAAGTTTCAAAGGTTAGATTCATAGCTTTTCATTAACTAATAAAGTTTTTGGGCACATAAAAAATTATGGCGTGAGCTATAAATGAAACTGGCAATGGCATTGGGCAGCAGATGTATTAATGCATCGGCTAATAACACGGCCAGCACTAAAGGAAACAATCTGCTTTAAACGCTTGTTCTCAATCCGGAGCGATAACACACCCAAGCTAATCAACAACAGCGCTCCCAGTGTATGAACTGTGTGATCAAGAGTGTTCATCAGCTAGCCAGGCCGGGAAATTATCCCGGTAGGTTTGCCATGCGTCTGCACCGGCAGATAATTCAGTATCGCTCAATAAGCACTGATCCAATTCCTGACGCGCTTGGTCAATGTCGATATTTTGGCCGATGAAGACAAGCTCCTGACGACAGTCACCAAAAGGCGCTTGCCAATTAGCGCGAATGTCAGTGATATATTCTTCCGGCCACTCTGCTTCCGGCACCGACGCCCACCAACGGCCAGCACAGCCATGTTGCATGGTGCCGCCCGCTTGGGACCAGTTACCTACCCACTCGGGCCGCGAGGCCAGCCAGAAAAAGCCTTTGGAACGTAGCAAAGTGCCGTTATGCCAATCCTCACGATGCAAATAATCGTAAAATCGCTCAGGATGAAACGGCTTGCGGGCGGCGTACACAAAGCTCGAAATACCGTACTCTTCGGTTTCCGGAGTATGGCTGCCGCGTATTTCTTGCAGCCAACCCGACGCTTGCTCGGCTTGTTCGAAATTGAAGCGTCCGGTGTTGATGATTTTTTGTAGAGGCACTTGCCCCATCATCATCGGGATAATTTCAGCGTCGCGATTTAAGGATTTAAGAATAGCTGTTAAATTCGCCAGTTCGTCGACGCACACCAAATCGGCTTTAGAAATCAGAATCACGTTGCTGAATTCAACTTGTTCGACCAGTAAATCGGCAATGTTGCGTTCATCATCAATGCCCAGTTCGGCATTGATGTCTTTCAATGATTGCGCTTCAAGGTAATCCCGCATGAAGTTAACCGCATCGACCACCGTCACCATCGTGTCCAGTCTGGACATATCCGACAAGCTCAGGCCATCTTCATCCCGAAAAGTAAAGGTTTCGGCAATCGGCATAGGCTCTGCGATACCAGTCGATTCAATTAGCAAATAATCAAAACGCCCTTCTTTAGCTAGCTGCCCGACTTCTATCAACAAGTCTTCACGCAAGGTGCAGCAGATGCAGCCGTTGCTCATTTCCACCAGTTTTTCTTCAGCGCGATTGAGGGTGACCTCATTTTTAACGAGCGCGGCATCAATGTTGATTTCGCTCATGTCATTAACGATCACGGCTATTTTTAAGCCCTCCCGGTTGGCGAGAATGTAATTGAGCAGCGTGGTTTTGCCTGCGCCTAAAAATCCTGACAGAACCGTGACGGGTAGTTGTTTGGTTTGCATATTGTGTGTTGAAGAAGATCGATCAATTTATGATGTTATAACATAACATTTTATATCAAGTAACGTGCATGAAATAAAATTACCCATGAAATGTTGTGTAGCGGCTGATTTACCCGAAAGATGCATGGCAGAAATAGCCATGCATGAATTCGCCCGACAAATACTCAAGTTTTTCTTGGCTCTCTACAAAGTGACTGCTCTATTACAGTATTTTCAAATTCAGTTAATGACTAAAATAACCACTATGCCTATTGAAACTATGGTGTGACGGGAGTGCAAGCTTGGCCTAAAGCACCTACTTTTGGTGCTTGCCAATGCAGGCAAAGCCTGCACCCCAGCGACAATATTGTTTTATTACTTAATGGTGACATAGCCTTTTAATAGTTAGTCATCAAAATTGAAACCGCTGTAATTAGTAACTAATCCGAATACCTATCTCAGCACTGCGTCCTGGTTCTGGAGCGAAATTACGCAGATACGAAGTAGAATTACGGATATTTTCATTCAGCATGTTCTTGCCTTTTGCAAACAGCAGCATTTCCGAATCGCCCAAGCTCGCCAAGCGGTACTGGGCACCCAAATTAAGCAATAAATAAGACGCAGTGCTGGTCTCATTTTCGCCTGCATGAGTTTGTGCCTCGCCACGGGTCAACCGGGCATTAGTTGACCAATCACTTTTCTCGTAGCTGAGTTGCAAACCATAGCGTAGCGGCGGCATACGCGGCACATTATTGCCCTGTTCAAAGGTGCCGCGCGTGTAGTCGCCGAATAAGGTCAGATCGACTGCGCCGTAACGGTTTTGCATCAGCGGGAACACGGTTTGGGCTTCAAAGCCTTTAAAGACAGCCGCTGCCTGCTGAGTGTTCAGCAACGGAAAGCACTCATCGCAATCCATATCGGAGCTTTGAAAAACGCCATCATCTTTATTAAATAATTGATCGGAAGAACGCTGCTGGTAAATATAATTGCCCACCCAGTTATGAAACAGGTTAATGTCGGCTGTCATCCAGGCCGCATTAAAGCGATAGCCCAGGTCGATGTTATTGGAATTTTCCGTGTTTAAATTGGCATTGCCTTGTTCATAGCTGCGCGTCGCATGATGAAAACCCTCAGTAAACAATTCCTGCACCTGCGGCGCACGTTGTGAATGGGTAAAGCCCAGGCTCATCTGGTGCTGGTCGGTAATATCCCATAACGCTGAGGCGGAGCCGCTCACGGGTATATGAGAAACGCTAGCCAAACCTTCAGGATCAATCGTTTGCCACTCAACACGCCCGCCCAATTCATAGGTTACCGGGCCATTTTCGAGAGACTCCACGACAAAAATGCCGTAAGAATTAGTGTTAGATTTCGGTATAACCTTGCCTTCTTCGCCTAAACCTACAAATTGGCTGTTAAGGGATTGAAAGCCGGCTACGCCTTTAATCGCGCCAATAGGTTGATGCTCAAGTTCGAGGCGGCTTTCAAATGACTCATTCAAAAAGGTGGTACCGGCAACACCTCCCTCCATTTCCACATGCTTATAGTCGGTATAACCGAATTTCAGCCGAACTTCTTCGGCAAAGGCGAACGGCTTATTCAGTTGCCCCTTGAAATCATATTTAGTTTGCGTTAAATCGACGTTTACCGGCGCTTCACCATGGCCATCCGGTGGAATGCCGTAGTTTTTTTCCAGGCTGTTGATGGACGCACCGACCAAACCGGCATCGCCTATCATCGATAAACCGACGGAGCCGCCGCGCGAACGGGCATGGGTGTTATCAATCAATCCTGATGAATTTTGCAATTCACCGGCTGGCAGACTGTTAAAGCTGGGATCATGTAAGCGGACAGCCGCTTCATCAATCGCCGTTCCGCCGATATGCGTATTGCCTTGGTCGCGATAAAAAGCATCGACATGATAAGCAAAACCGTTTTTGCCGCCTTCGAGTTTAAGCGCGCTGGACGTTTCATTGGTTGCCGAATCATAACGTTGCTCACCGGCTCCGCCGATCAGCTTGTCGGGAACCCGTTCGGGAATCCGGTTGTCGATTACGTTGACCACGCCACCGATAGCGCCACTGCCATACAGCAGCGTCGAGGGTCCGCGCAGCACTTCAATCCGTTCGGCCAGAATCGGATCAACCCCATTGGCATGATCCGGGCTTAAAGACGACACATCATTATTACCCAGACTATTTTGCATGACTCGCACCCTGGGCCCTGACTGCCCACGAATGACCGGGGTACCGACTCCAGAACCGAATGATTGACTGGTAACGCCCAGTTCATTCTTTAGCGTATCGCCGATAGTTGTGCCCACGCTCATGCGCAACGCATCGCCAGTCAACACTGTCACCGGTTTGGCTGATTTTGCCGTGGTATGCTTGATACCCGAACTAATAACAACGATCTCATCCAGTTGTTGGACATCATTGTCAGCTGCACTGGCGTTACTGCTCAAGGCTCCGGTCGATAAGAAAAGGATAGTGAGTTTTTTATTCATAGTTTTTTAAGCGTGTTTCCTGAAAAATATCATCCACCAACCGAATGAAAACGGCATCGTAAATAATGTTATAACATAACAACCAGAAAGCCTGACTGCGTTTAAAAAAGCACAGGATCAGTGTTGCTCTCCCGCCATGGTTTGCGTGCACTTTACGCATATTCCGTGAATTTCGAGAGCCTTGCTATGGACAATGAAGTCGGCCTGTTTGATTTCCTGAGATAGCGCCTGCATGACTTCCGGTGCTGAGCGCTCCTCCACTTCCTGACAGTTATTGCAGATCAGTAGCAACTGCTCATGCTGATGGGCCGAACAACGGCAACCGACAAAAGCATTGAGACTCTCGACCCGGTGAACCAGGCCCTGTTCGATCAAAAAATCGAGGGCGCGATAAATCGTCGCCGGTTTTGCCGCGTCCATCTGAGGCTTGATGCGGTCCAGCAGTTCGTAAGCTTTAACGGCTTTATGATTTTCCCAGATCAATTCCAGCACTTGATGGCGTATCGGCGTTAATTGCACCCCGCGCACCACGCACAAATGCTCGGCAGTCCCTAATGCCTCGCTGACACATTTTTTATGATCGTGTCCTGAAGCATAGGAGTCATCATGGCTTGCTTGGGCAGGTGTGTTCATTGCAAAAACCGTTTAGCTGAAATCGAGCGTTATATTATAACATTCGGCTTGGTTTTTCAACACAACTTGCTACGTTAGAGAGATAGTCAGAGTATTATCCGAATCGAGCTGAAAAAATCATTTACCACAGAGAACACGAAGGACACGGAGAAAATAACTGCATTAATAGCTCTGGTTCCCACCCGGAGCGTGGGAACCAGTCAAAAAGCGCGAATAAATTCGCGCCCACAAACGATCATAACGGGTTAGGTAACTCGCAATAAATAAAATACCCCTTACAAAAGTAGCGGTTTATTTTTGCGTCTTGCCTTACCCTAAAGGCCTTAAACCAAACGCCCCCACAAATCATAGTCATCGGCTTCTTCCAGTTCGACATCGACAAAATCGCCGACTTTCAAATGCGTCGCACCATCGATAAACACTTGTCCGTCGATTTCCGGCGCATCGGCTTTGCTTCGTGCCACCGCGCCCTCTTCGACCACTTCATCGATCAGTACGGTTTCGATTCGGCCTATGCGTTGCTGCAATCGCGCCGCGCTGATTTCTGCCTGATGCGCCATAAATCGCGCCAGGCGTTCCTGCTTGACTTCTTCCGGAACCGGGTCAGGCAAGTCATTGGCCACCGCGCCTTTGACCGGCGAATAAGCAAAACAGCCGACTCTGTCCAGTTGCGCCTCGCTCATAAAGTCCAGCAACTGTTCGAATTCCTGCTCGGTTTCGCCCGGGAAGCCAACGATAAAGGTGCTGCGCAGGGTGATATCGGGACAGATTTCACGCCAGGCTTTAATGCGCTCCAGATTATTCTCGCTGGCTGCCGGACGCTTCATTAATTTAAGAATACGGCTGTTGGCGTGTTGAAACGGTATGTCCAGATAAGGCAGGATTTTGCCCTCGGCCATTAACGGGATCACTTCATCGACATGCGGATACGGGTACACATAATGCATCCTGACCCAGATGCCCAAGTCGCCCAGCGCCTCGGCTAAATCATAAAAACGGGTTTTAACCGAACGACCTTTCCAGTACTTGCTTTGATATTTTAAATCCAAGCCATAGGCGCTGGTATCTTGCGACACCACCAGTAATTCCTTGACCCCGGCATTAGCCAGACGTTGGGCTTCCAGCATCACATCATCAATCGGCCTGCTGACCAGATCGCCGCGCATCGACGGGATAATACAGAAGGTACAACGATGATTGCAGCCTTCGGAAATCTTCAAATAGGCATAATGCCGGGGCGTCAGTTTGATGCCTTGCGGCGGTACCAGGCTGATAAACGGATCATGTGGAGGCGGCAAATGCTCATGCACAGCAGCCACAACTTCTTCCAGGGCATGAGCGCCGGTCACTTTTAACACTTGCGGATGACGCGCCCTGATTTCATCTTCCCTGGAGCCCAAACAGCCGGTCACGATGACCTTGCCGTTTTGGGCCAGCGCTTCGCCAATGCTGTCCAGCGATTCTTCAACCGCCGCATCAATAAAGCCGCAGGTATTCACCACGACTAAATCGGCGTCCTGATAAGTCGGCGAAATGGTGTAACCCTCTGAACGCAGCTTGGTTAATATTCTTTCGCTATCGACCAGGGCTTTGGGGCAACCCAAACTAATAAAACCAATTTGTGGGGCAGTCATTTAAATCTCAGTTAATGGTAAAGCGCGTTAGTTTATAGGAGTGGTCGCTTGAATAAAAATTTAAAATACGGTATTCGTCTTAATCGCGCTCGGATGACGAATCAGCATCGACAAATGCCCCTTGCTTTTGCTCAGCCAGCCGCGCACTTCGACGGTTTTTCCCAAATAGCTATTCACATCGGGAAATAAATCCAGCCATTTGCGCTCAATACGCGCTTCAAATGTGTCGGAAAACTCCAGATAAACCGACTTTCGAGTCGTGCGCACATTAACCACCTTCCCTAGCAAACGCGTCCAACCCGGATGTCCGGCCTTAGTAAGACGACTAACCGGTATTACCGCATATTCGGACCGCCGCCAAATGCCGAGCCTGGCAAGTTCTGCCTGATCCTGAGCTTTAACTAACTCATTGACATAAAGCAGATTAGGCGGATAAATACTGACCGCCGCCAAACCCGCCGCGACCAGTTGCAAATTTATATGCTGCTTTTTTTCGGTGAACACATGCGCCAGCGTTCTGCCGTATTTATCGGTTTTTTCCGCGCTAATTTCCAGGCGGACCTTAGTATTTTTCAGTGTGTCGATCAACCACTGCTTGGCCTCGTCTCCGCCCGCATCGGCCGGTTTGTCCCGATGCTGAACCTCCGGTGTATTGATGCCCAAAAAGCGGATTTTGCGCCCATCCTCCAGCACCACAGTATCGCCATCGTAAACCGTCTTGACCCGATAAAAATCATGGCCCGGTTTTATATCGAGTTTTTTTACATTGGCAACCGGACACCCGGTCGCATCGGTTCCCGACCGATTGCGACACTTCCACCCTCCCTGGCGGTCGGAAAAATGCTGGCTGCCGTCCGCATTCTGCCATTGATAAATTTCCGCGTTAACCCAGCCGGGTAAACATAACCATAAAACCAGTAAAATTCTCATAAGCCTGTCTGTGTAATGATTAAGATGACACGTTGTAATCCAGCTAAAACATGCGGGTCTATCTTGTTGTCTGGAGTGCAAGCTTCACCTGTTATGCAAGCAAAGCTTGGACTCCTGCTCAATCCCATTCGGAGCCAGCTTCATTTTTACAATTGATACTTTCAAGCATAATATTACAAATCGCCATAAACTAAATGCTCCAGCGCCTTAGTCAGGGCGATATAGGGAAACAAGTTAACCTGTAATCGGTTGTTAATTTCCTGATAAATCCGCCGGTACCGGTTGATTTTTTGTTGTTGATCTTGCTGTTCGAAGTAATCGGTACAAGTTTCAACGTTGTTTGCCAGCATGGCCTTAAGCAAACGACCTGTGACTCGTTTCATATCTTCTTGCAATTCATTCAGTACTTTTCGCTCCCAATAATCGTGCATAGGCATCTTTGCCAACTGTTCATTGATCGCTACCAAGCCCAGATAACCGGTGATTTCATTGAACAGTTTCAGGGTGGCGACAAAATCCCCCGAGGTTTCGGCGGATAACGAAACAATTAGCGGAAAATCATTGAGACTGGATATAAACACCAGACGTAGCGCCAGCGGCTCGGGAATACCGTCTTGCCGATGTTGCACCAGTTGTTCGGTAAACCCGGTGTGCTCATTGTTAAAATAGTGTTCATAGTCTGTTAAATGGCGGCTATAACAATTAACAGTCTGTTCATTCGGCCGGATTTTTCTCCCCTGCATCAAGGCCCAACGACAAAAACCGATTAGCGTATTTTCCAGCTGCAGCAATAACCGGTATTGCTTATCGGCCGCTATATTATTGTCCAGCTCAGCAACCGCATGCCGCAAGGCGTCGCCGTTTAAAACCCGGTCGAAGGTCAGATAACAAGTCACATGATCCAGGATGTTTTCGCTGTCAACATCCAAATTTAAAAATCCGCATCCGGCCTGATTGATGATTTTATTGCTCATTAAAGTCGCTTTAATTTCATGAGCCAAGGGGTGACCAGACAAATAGCTTGAATACTGCTTACTAACCAACTCAGGAAAATAAGCCTGTAAATAACGGTGACAGCATTCTTCCTGCAATAAAGCGGATTGCTGCTGTATTAACTGGGTCAGGTACATTTTGCTGGCCGCCATCAATACCGCCAATTCGGGCCGGGTTATCATTTGTCCGGGTCGGGACATGACTTCTTTAGTTTGCGGAAAACAGGCAACCGCCCTATCGAAAAAACCGGCGGCTTCCAAACGTTCGGCCAGTTGTAAATAAACCGCCGAATCTTCTATGCAACGTAATTGCTCCAACGATAAACAAAGACTTTGGTCTATATTATCGGCCAACACCAACCGGCAAACATCCTGGGTCATACTGATAAATAACGGCTGATAATCAACAATTCGGTTTTTCTTTTGCAGGCTGACCAGAAAGATTTTTAAATTCACTTCATGATCGGAGGTATCGACGCCCGCCGAATTATCAACCGCATCGGTGTTAATGCGCCCTCCCCTCAAACTGTATTCGATACGCGCTTTTTGAGTGAAGCCCAAATTAGCACCTTCGCCGACGACACTGGCGCCCAAATCGACTGCGTTCACCCGCACATTATCATTGGCCCGGTCACCCACTTCTTCGTGTCTTTCGCTACTGGCTTTTACGTAAGTGCCGATACCGCCCAACCATAATAATTCTACCGGAGCCATCAGCAAGTAACGAATCAGGGATTCACCATCCAGCGCTTTGTAACGTAAGCCTAACCATTTTTTCAACTCAGGAGATAGCGGAATATCTTTGGCCGATCTCAGATAAACACCGCCGCCCTCTGAAATCAGCGTACGCTCATAATCATTCCAACTAGAGCCCGGCAACTCAAACAATCGCTTGCGTTCATTAAAAGCAGCCTCGCTATCGGACGGATTAGGATCGATAAAAATATGCTGTCCGCTAAAAGCCGCCTTTAGCCGGATAAACGGCGACAACAACATGCCGTTACCGAACACATCGCCGTCCATGCTGCCGATACCGACGACCGTAAAAGCTTCGTTTTGTATGTCTTTGCCTACAGGACGTAGGTAAGGGGCGTGAGCAGGAGCGGAAGCTTTGCCTACAGGACGTAGGTAAGGGGCGTGAGCAGGAGCGGAAGCTTTGCCTACTTCCTGTGGGTAAGGAGCGGAAGCCTTGGCAATTTCCCGAAAATGGCGTTTTACACATTCCCAAGCTCCGCGCGCGGTAATACCCAGCGCTTTATGGTCATAACCATAAGCGCCGCCGCTGGCAAAGGCATCGCCCAGCCAGAACTGATATTCTGCCGAAACCGCATTGGCCATATCGGAAAACTGCGCCGTGCCTTTATCGGCGGCCACCACCAGATAAGGATCAGGATCATCGTAACTGACAATGTTGTGCGGCTTGGCAACCTTGTCGTCGATATAATTGTCGGTTAAATCCAGTAAACCGCGTATCAAGGTGAGATAGGCTTTTTTGCCTGCCTCCCTGGTTGCCAAACTGGAGGACTTTGAACCATCCTTTTTCACAACAAATCCGCCCTTGGCACCAGTCGGGATAATCAAAGCATTTTTGCTCACCTGGGTTTGCATCAGCCCCAGAATTTCGGTTCTAAAATCATCGGGACGATCCGACCAACGGATACCGCCACGGGAAATCTTACCGCTACGCAAATGTATGCCCTCCATGTCCACCGCATGAACATAAATCTCATTTTGCGGCCTGGGCGCGGGCATATCGATAATACCCAGACTGTTAATTTTAAAGGCGATGAAATAGTCCGCCAAACCGCGACGCAGATGAAAATTACAGCGCATGGTCGCATCAATCAGGTTAAACAGAGTACGCAAAATCCGGTCATCATTAATATCGGAAACCGAGTCGATGCTTGCCAGCAAGTGCAAGCGCAACGGAAAGACAACCTGCTCTTCCCGTATTGCCGGATCGTCCCAATCAGGATTCAGCCTAAAGCGCAGTTCAAAGTAATTAAACAAGCCTAGCGCAACCGGCGGATTATTAAGCAAAGCATGATGTACACTGGCGCGGGTGGTTTGATGCCCTAGTTGCAGATAGTAATTCCGGTAAGCCCTGAGCACATCGATTTCCTGCCAGGTCATGCCGGTCAGAACACACAGCTTGTTCAGTGCATCATTTTCGACCTTCCCATCCATTATCACTTGAATGGTTTCCAGCATCCGGCTTCTTAACTGGGTGAATGAGGCGCACTGGCTTTTTGCCGCCTTGATGGTGAAGCTTTTGATAAACAAGCTAATGCCATCGACCGTAAGCGAAAACTGCACCTGATCCACCACCCTTAAATGCATGTTTTCCAGAACCGGAATATATTCGTCCAGGTAGCGGGGTTGTCGACCATAAAAATGCAGCCGATAATAATCGACTCTCTTGCAGGGATTAAGCAGGCTAATGCGTTGCTCGTTTGACACTAAGATGCGCTCAAGGTTCAGCATATCTTTTAGCGCATAACGCGGCGAAACCAACGTCCGATATTCGGCTGAAAACGCGGCATGGTATTTTTGCCACAGTTGTCGGCCGCTTGCTGCGCCCAAAGCTCTTTCAGCGATACGCTGCAAGGCAATCTGCCAATTTTGGGTTTGTCTTCTCAATGGCTTATCCACCTGTCACTATTCAGCAGTAAAAAAACACTCGAACCGCTCCATGCATCGCCTAAAGCGCGTACCTTTAGCGCTCTACCCCATCCGTCGTTAATGGATTTAATCTATCGTGGGCGCGAATTTATTCGCGTAGTAGCGTCAACTCAGATATTTTATAATTTCCAACACATTACAATCGCCCTGCCGGGTATAGGTAACCGAATCCATCAAAGTACGGATAAAAAATATACCCATACCGCCTTCTTGAGGATGCTCAAAATCCGGTAACGGCACCGATTCCAGATCAAAGCCCTGACCGTGATCGTACACCTTGATATTCAGCTCATTTTCATGGATATGAATAGATACTCTGACGGTGTCTTTCGGATTGCCAAAGTTTGCATGTTTGATCGCGTTAACTGTCGCTTCCGTTAACACCAGATTTAAATGATAAGCCAACGCTTCCCGGTCACCGGAGTAATCATCCAATTCTTTCGCGATATGCTCACCGATACTTCCGATCAAATCCAGATATTTGGTCTGCGTCGGAATGATTACCTCTACCTGAATAACCGAATTACACATACATAACCTCTATGTTTCGTTATCAAAAGCTTCATTTAAATCGGCATAGATTTCAAATATCCTGTTTAAGCGGGTCAACTCAAACATCGATAACACCTGTTGCTGCAAGTTAGTGATAACCAACTTGCCCGACTTGGCCGCTGCATTTTTATGGCCCGACAGTAAAGCGCCCAAACCGGAGCTATCAATAAAACGGACTTGTTCCAGTTGGACAATAATATTGATTTGACCCTGCTCTATCAGCCGCAAAATAGTCCCCTTTAATTCAGCTGAATTATGCGCATCTATCCTTTCTTCTTTAATAAAAAGGACAGTACAACCATTTGTTTTTTGCAGAGTTAAATTCATTGGTTTTTCTTGAAAGTAATAAATAGTTAAAACAAAACTTGTAGCCGAATCATAGCATCATAAGCAATTTTAGAAATCTATTATCCTAGAAAAGTCAATTGACCCGCGAAAGAAAAGACACGAAAAACACGAAAATACTTAAAGAGTGTCCAAACTGTAGACCTACAAACTTATATACGGTTCATCCCCACGGGTGTGGGGAACGCCTATTTAGCCGGATCGCTTTATGTTTCTGCGTCGGTTCATCCCCACGGGTGTGGGGAACGCCGTCGTCGTCCAGCCAGAACACACGATCGATACGGTTCATCCCCACGGGTGTGGGGAACGCGTCAGCCAGCTCTTTCCGGATCGCATAAATATCGGTTCATCCCCACGGGTGTGGGGAACGCTTTATTAGGGGTCGTACGCTTGGTGACTCCAACGGTTCATCCCCACGGGTGTGGGGAACGCAAGTCATCAGCGCCGTTAATACCCAGCATCATCGGTTCATCCCCACGGGTGTGGGGAACGCTGCGTAAGCTCGGCTTTATAAACGCCATTCGCCGGTTCATCCCCACGGGTGTGGGGAACGCTATGAGCAAACAGCGTCGGAATGCCGCAAGGCCGGTTCATCCCCACGGGTGTGGGGAACGCCTAATCGCGCTAAACGCCGCCATGCCCAAGCCCGGTTCATCCCCACGGGTGTGGGGAACGCATCAAAGGAAATGGAAGTTTTATTTCAGTGCTTGGTTCATCCCCACGGGTGTGGGGAACGCTGAGTAAAAATAAGACAAAGGCGATGAATATCCGGTTCATCCCCACGGGTGTGGGGAACGCTCTGCCGTGTTCCGTAAAGGGGGTGACATTGCCGGTTCATCCCCACGGGTGTGGGGAACGCTCTCTAAAACAATATCTCTGTTTTTTAAATAGCGGTTCATCCCCACGGGTGTGGGGAACGCATAGCCATATCACGAATTTCCCATTGTGCAGACGGTTCATCCCCACGGGTGTGGGGAACGCGGTTAGGTATTCACAAAACTGTTCAGGACTCGCGGTTCATCCCCACGGGTGTGGGGAACGCGCGTGTTGATGTTGTCTACATTCGCCCCGCGTACGGTTCATCCCCACGGGTGTGGGGAACGCTCTATGACAAAAGACCCAATGAGCTGTGCCCGCGGTTCATCCCCACGGGTGTGGGGAACGCTCTCTGGCATAAGTCATAAATTTTTCTACTGCCGGTTCATCCCCACGGGTGTGGGGAACGCGTTATCTTAATATATCCAAGTTAGTTGATGAGCGGTTCATCCCCACGGGTGTGGGGAACGCTATCCACTCATCGTAAAACCGGATGATGGAATCGGTTCATCCCCACGGGTGTGGGGAACGCTAATATAGCCTCCCTATTCCTGGAATAATAATCGGTTCATCCCCACGGGTGTGGGGAACGCGTTGTATGGTTGGCGAGTGGCTAGGCTGGTAACGGTTCATGCCCACGGGTGTGGGGAACGCTGGCAAGCTGGGACAGATGCCGACACCGAAGCCGGTTCATCCCCACGGGTGTGGGGAACGCTAAAAGAGCTGGCCGACGCCAAGGGAGCATTGCGGTTCATCCCCACGGGTGTGGGGAACGCTCCACGCACTCAATCAGTCGGGCTATTTCGACCGGTTCATCCCCACGGGTGTGGGGAACGCTTTGTCCAGCATAAAGATTTTTACCGTATTGGCGGTTCATCCCCACGGGTGTGGGGAACGCTTAAAATCCCTACGCAGCATAGGGATGTAAGGCGGTTCATCCCCACGGGTGTGGGGAACGCTTTTATAGTGATACCGTACTTCGTTGGCCCACCGGTTCATCCCCACGGGTGTGGGGAACGCTACGGCATTACCGAATGGAGTGCCGCCCAAAGCGGTTCATCCCCACGGGTGTGGGGAACGCGTTGGTTTCTTCGGCTGTCATTTCTTTTGGGTCGGTTCATCCCCACGGGTGTGGGGAACGCATTTTGGATGCTACCAGCAAGCAGGGCATTATCGGTTCATCCCCACGGGTGTGGGGAACGCCCGCTCCCGTTCCTGTTCGATGTAGCGGTTAACGGTTCATCCCCACGGGTGTGGGGAACGCCGCATCCGGTATGGATCGTGCGTTGTTTGTTGCGGTTCATCCCCACGGGTGTGGGGAACGCTCAGCAATGGCCATCAGAGCGTCAACAACAACAGGTTCATCCCCACGGGTGTGGGGAACGCGATTGCCTTATCACTATGCCGAGGCGGGCGGGCGGTTCATCCCCACGGGTGTGGGGAACGCTGCCATAATAAGCCGCTATGATAAGTGTTGGGCGGTTCATCCCCACGGGTGTGGGGAACGCGTTGATGTTGCCTTGGGACTCTCAATGCGTGACGGTTCATCCCCACGGGTGTGGGGAACGCTAAGAAGCAATCAATCGGATCGCCGTCATTGCCGGTTCATCCCCACGGGTGTGGGGAACGCTTAAAAACGGTCTGAAGGTCATTGCCAATCGCCGGTTCATCCCCACGGGTGTGGGGAACGCTATCACCGGCAATGGTTCGCAAGCCGAATAACCGGTTCATCCCCACGGGTGTGGGGAACGCACGTCCAGCGTCGAAGCAGACGAGGCCAAGTGCGGTTCATCCCCACGGGTGTGGGGAACGCATAGTATCAACACCTAGCAGTTCGGCGAGCTGCGGTTCATCCCCACGGGTGTGGGGAACGCCGTGACAACTGCACTCAGCATGCACGTTATTTACGGTTCATCCCCACGGGTGTGGGGAACGCATTTAGACTTAAGTTATGAGGAAAATCAAGCACGGTTCATCCCCACGGGTGTGGGGAACGCGTGGTATAATTATTAACAGTTAAGTCAATCCGCGGTTAATCCACACGGGTCTTGGGAACGGCTTGATTGTTAATAATGCAGCGTGGCCGTACACGGTTCATCCCCACGGGTGTGGGGAACGCCGAAAGCTTAGCGGATGATATGGGTATTGATGCGGTTCATCCCCACGGGTGTGGGGAACGCTACGGATGGGAGGATTTAACGGAATCAGAGAGCGGTTCATCCCCACGGGTGTGGGGAACGCCTTTTCCGCTAATTGCTTTTGATATTTCATAACGGTTCATCCCCACGGGTGTGGGGAACGCTTTGCAGCTATATAGCCCCGTGCAAACGCGACCGGTTCATCCCCACGGGTGTGGGGAACGCCTCACATGATGACAAGCGTTTTTTTGCACCTACGGTTCATCCCCACGGGTGTGGGGAACGCCTTTTCCGCTGATTGCTTTTGATATTTCATAGCGGTTCATCCCCACGGGTGTGGGGAACGCACTGATCATAACATATTGTTAATAAAAAGAAATAACCTCTTCCAGTTTTCCACCGAAAAAACAGCCGTTTTTTACCCTTAAGTTGTTAAAGAGCATTTTCATCCTTTGTCTCCTCAACTGGATAAAAAGAAACTAATTTGAGACCATCAAACTCTACCGGCAATCGTCGGTTTTTACCCAAAGTAACAAAATCAAAACCGGATTCGGTATTGGTACTCCAGGTCATAATCGCATTACCTTCTTCAATGCCCGCTTCAATTTGCGACCAAATCATGTCCCTGACTTTGGCCGATAAATCACCGACATAAACGCCCGCCCGAATCTCAATCAGCCAGACAGCTAATCGACCTCTTAATCGGTGCGGGACGTTTTCAACTACGATGACCAACATCGCCGATACTCTCAGGGTTAGGAATGGCTGGCGCGATGTTTTCTTCTGCTGGCTTTGGCAGTTCAAGTTCACCGGCGGCCAGGACTTCTTCTATGGTGGGAATGATTTTTCTGAGAATTTTGCTTTGCCGGAAGATGTCCCGACACATCAAGCGTACTTCCCGTTCCGGGTTGTGGTAGTTTTTAGCGGCAATTTTAAAGGCATGGGGAATGATGTCGTCAAACTTGAACAAGTCGGCGATATCGTAGACGAATGACAAGGGTTTGCCGGTATGAATAAAGCCGATGGCAGGCGCGTAGCCTGCCGCCAGTACCGCCGCTTCGCTGATGCCATACAAACAAGCAGTTGCGGAACTGATGCAGCGGTTCGGCATATCACCATTATCCCAGTCGGTCTGGTCATAGTTACGGCCATGCCATTCCACTCCGGCCTGTTTGGCCAATAACTGGTAGGTTTTTTTAACCCGAGCACCTTCTATGCCGCGCAGTTGTTCAACACTACGCCGTTCCGGCGGCTTCTCGCCAAAACGAATTTCGTACATTTTACGAACGACTTTTAAGCGCGCCACATCGTCCAAGGCCAATTTAGCCTGATACAGCAAACGATCCGAACGCGCCCCACCCGGCTGGCCGGACGCATAAAGCCGAACCCCAGCCTCGCCGACCCAAACCAGCAAGGTTCCGGCTCTGGCGGCCAAAGCCACGGCGTGATGGGAAACCCGCGTCCCCGGTTCGAGCATGATGCAGGCGATACTGCCAACCGGGATATGGGTTCTGATGCCGGTTTCGTCGATGACGACAAAAGCGCCGTCTTTAACGTCAACTTGGCCTTTTTCGATAAAAACCATGGAGACGCGTTCTTTCATGGTGATAGGTTTTAGGGATGGTAGCATACGAACAATGACCTCAGGCTATGGCAACAGAAAGCAGGCCGCAGCCGAAGGCTTTGGCAGGGCCTATGCCTTGTTTGACTTGCTCAATAAATTTATCCGGTTCTTGCACAGTCAAAACACCTTCAAATGCAATAGGTACAATCTTGCCACTGTAGCCTTTTTGTAGGTCTTTTTTATAAAAATATAACGGCGGACAAGGACGAATAATCAAACTATCAAGCTGAGCCCATGATTGCAGCTTCCGTTCCATCCAACTTTGCCGCTCCTCTTCTTTTATCAAAGGCACACGATTGGATTTAATAACGCCTTTTTGGTTTTTTCGCTGTTGTTGATCTTTTATGGTTTTAACCGGATTGGCAACCAGCAAAAAACGTAATCTCTGGTTTTTAATTAGGGTTAAGGGCAACTCACGCGTAGCCAACAAATTGACCTGTTCATTTCCAGCGCTTGGCGCTATTTCAGACTGCATCAAAATAGATGCACCAACACCTGCTTGCTGTTGTTCAACCCGAAATAAAAAGCTGCGCGCTTTATCGTCTTGCCCTGGAAACAGGGTCCATAAGTCTTGATGAATCTGGTAGATATTTTTCGGTTTTTTAAAGTCAATAAATACTTTACTCAGATACATAGCTGCCCCCTGAACCCAAAATATAAATTTTACGGTTGTTAAATTGCCGCACGGTAGTGGCGAATAAAGGCTGGTCTCTTGTCATCATCGGTGTGCTGCCATCCAATTTAAGTTCACTGTAAAGTGTACCGTGATAAGGCTCAATTAAACTCAAGGCGGCTTGTACATTTTCTGCGGTTACTACGGATTCAAACAGACGACTTTGTAGCGGACAAGAACGCCGTCCTAAAAACGGTGTGTAAACCGGTTTTTGGATAGCCTGTTTAACACGTTCCAAGCCATAATGAGTATCTTTTATAAACGCCAATGCCATTGTAAATTCAGCATCACAAAGATATTCACGCCGTGAAACAATCGCTTCCGGCCTGGGCTTACCGTCCGATTTACGAGCCTGTTGCACGGTATGAAAATCAGTGATTTTTTGCATGGATACAGGAGGTTTTTCTTTTGAGTTTTCTCGCTGGATAATCTTGCGTTTATTTGTCCTGACAGTCAGTTGAAAACTCTCATTCAACGTTTTTAACGCTTGAATATCCGCCCTCTCGATACCAAGACACGCCCCTAACAATCCAACTATTGCGCTACGCGTTGGAAAGATTAAGCTGGGGCGATAGTCTTCGTAGGTGTGTCCGCCCCAAGCTTGTAGCGCTCCTTGCAGTTTAATGATCAGGTAATCTTGCATGGCTTATGCCTGGCCGTCATTTTGTAACCATTGCTCCAGCTCGGCTAAGGTTTTCATGCGCTTATCTTGTAAGATGCAGTCTTCTATGCTGAAAAACCCCGTCGCATCTTGCAAATCGTAACCGTCATAGATTCTTTGTTTATAGTCACAAAATGCGCTAATCGACGGCTTACGAAAACCACCGGCTTTACCTCTGGCAACCGGTTCTTCAAAGGCATTGGCTAAGGAAATAGGCAGGTCACTTAAAGACACACAAGCAAAATCAGTCGGGTTAAATGCGGCAAAACTGTTTTGTTTTGCGGACGGAATGGTGATCGCCAGCAAATGTAAAAAATGTTTGGCTACATTCAACGCACCTGCCCGATCAACGCCCAAGTTTTTTTGCAGTAGAGAGAGGTTAAGGCTTGCGTAACGGTAAAAAACGCCCGCGCTAAATTCTTGAGTATCTAAATGCCCTGAACCGGTTTCGCCTGCATCCTGGATTAAATCATCTACAGCGGTAAACCAGTCAATATCGCCATCAACGGTATGCGTAGTAATGGAATGCGCCATTGCCATTGCCCCATCAACGCTGGTCATGAGTCCGCTGGTTGCCATACGTCCGAACAAGGCTATGTCCACGGCGGAAGCCAGTGCATTCTTGACGGTTTCGGCTTTTTCCTTCAATTGTTTTTCTATTTTTTTGCCGATAGCTTCATCAATTAACTCTTCTTTGCTCTTTTTCTTCTTTTTTTGTTTGCTGAATGAGTCATCAATTTTTTTGAGTTCGTCATCAGATAAACCTTCTTCTTTAACCGCTTTAATGACACGGCAAATTTCACGAATTTCATTGACTACCCAAGGCGCAACAGCGACCTTCTTATCGGCTTTTTTGCTTTCAATTTTTTCTGCGGATTCGCCGGTTTCCTCGTCTGCCGTGTCTTGTTCAACTTCGTTTGCAGTTGATTTAGCGGTTTTAACGAATCGGTCAATCGCTTCGGTAACAAAAGCCGGTTCAAATTCATCGCCGAGTTCTTTAATAAAGCGCTCGTTTAACTTGCTTAAATCACGGGTACGAATAGACGGTTCACCCAAATGTTCCTTCCAGTAGTTGTTCGCGTGCTCTTCTAAGTGAGGCTTACGCATTTCCCGCTTTAAGCTTTGACTGGAAATCCGCACCCGCCGTGTACCGCCAAAAACAGCAGTTTTTTGCATGCCCATATCATCACGGTTTAGGCATGAGGAATTGTGGGAAATCAGGATATGGTAATTGACGAAATTTTTATCAGACATGCTGTATTCCTTGTGATTGCTGTAATAATTCATGTAAAAATTCAGGCGCTAAATCAGCACCGTTAGGCCAAACAATGGTGTCAAGTTCGGTATCTAATTTGACCTGACTGAACAAGCGTAAGTCTTTAAGCGGCTCAAACATGCCGCCCCATAACTCCTTGCTTAAATCGACAATGCCTTCTGCGTCATCGTTAAATTTTAGCCATATCTGGTAATCGTGAAGATGCTTGGCATCGGTAACGTGTAATATCATTGCGGCTACTCCAAAGGGGCTATGTCTTTTAAAGGTTCACGTCGTTGACAACAACGCCAATTGTCCAATAGTTCTTGCTGATGCAAATCCAGCCATTCCAGTACATGTTTTAACGCGCGTTTGGGAAATTTCCCTTCAACGACACCACCATCAATAGTGACGATAATTTCATATTCACCGTATTTAGCATGGAAGTGTGGCGGACTGTGATCGGACCAATACATGGTAATAATGATGCCCAAAAAGCGACTGACGATAGGCATAATCAATCCTCTAGTGGTTCTTGGGCTTGTGGTGATGCTGAAATGTAAAAATCACGCATCAGTTGGTGCTTGTTCTTTTTACCCCAATAAAATAAAAGATTGCCCAATTCTGACCAGTCGGCATGAGCGATAGGTTTTATTTGCTGTACAACACGCCTTAACTGAATCAAATCATCAGGGGGTTCTCGGCGAACCACTAAAAACAAGCGTTTCTCGCTAATGCCATGCTCATGCAATGATCTGCCTAGTGGTTTTCCATTAGCTCGCTGTTGAACCCAAGGCAAAAAATAAACCAGTTGGGCCGCTTGTTTTTCATATTGCTTTAATTGAAATTTAGTCGCGCTAATCAATTGATAAAACGCGGCGATACCGGCCATATCATCAGGACTGGTTGCCCTGCGTAACATGGCTTTTTGCCCGTTATCCAGCTGTTCATAGCGCTGAACTAATTTTAAATAATCATTTTCTGGTTTATTCATGTACCGCTCCCATTTTGTTCAGCATATTGTTTAACATGGCCCGGCTTTCAATAATAGCTTGCAGCATTTTAGGATCATGTTCATAAGGAGCCATGATTTGTTCAAAAATAGTTCGCGCCAAATCAGTAAATTGCTTTTGATATGTCGCTATGTCACCCCAGGCCAATTTTCTTAAAATACTGTGCATTACACTTTCTGAATTATCGAAATACGCTTGTTTGGCTTTTCCTTTTACGGCCTTTTTAAAACCGGATTCTTTGGCTTTAAGTGTGCCTTTATCAATGGCGATAAAAGCAAACTTATTCATTGCCGTATTTAATTTTTTATAAACATCCAGCCCCATGATGATCAGACGATCTATTTCAGCGCTTTTATTTTCCCAATCGGTAGCGAGGCTATAGGTTTCATGCCTACGTCCGGCTAGGCTTTCAGCGCTCCCCCCTTTGACATAGCCGCCTATGGCTAATTTAATGCCTTTCCCTCGCCAAGTACTATTATCTTGATATTGCTGCACCACCAAAGCACAACTGGTGCCTTCTTGTTGCGCATCGACCAGATTCACTTGCTTTTGGCTATAAAAAAAATTCAACATTTGTCCCCATAACGGCAAATCATTACGCGCTGAAAGAAAAGGCTTTTCTTTCGCATTGCCTGTATGTAACCGTAGCATGTCAATCGGTGTATGCGGATGCTGCCAAAAACCTGGAACACTACACATTCCGGTATTTTTGAAAAAACCAGTGGCGAAACCATTGTTAACGTCCAGCTTTATTTTTGCAGGTTGCCAGAATAAGCCGCGCAGTAAACCGATATGTAGCGCGTTTTCTTGTTTAATTGAATGCGGTGCAATAACCCAGGTGGGTTGTTGAATGTCTGCGTTTAATAATTCGGGGGCTGTCTCCAGTAAAAATGCTTTGCTCAGTATATTTGTCCAGATGGTTTTTCTTAAATTCTCACTTAAAACCAAAGTTGTTAGTGGCATAGAGCCTTTTAAGCCTACCGAAAATGCTGCGCCGCCTAAACTAAAGCCATTGGTCGCTTGCTGAAACAACGCAATGGTAGCATCGCCTAGGTGAACTGCCTGAATTTCATCAGGAGTATTAAAGAATCCATTAGATGACGCACTGGTGCTGGTTTTTTCAGGCAAACCCACAAATAGTTTCTGTAATGATGCCCAATTTTTATTGCCTTTTTCAGGTGTCACGCTGGCGGTTTGCATGAACGGCGTGTCAGGATGTAGCAAATCAAAACAATCGATAAACGGCTGTATGGCTTGCTCATAATCTGCTTCGGACATCGGTTCAGACCAGCGTTTTTTCAGAGCTTTTGCATCTTCCGGCATTAACACCACTTGCACTAAGCAAACCAGTAATTGCAAGGCAGCGAAATCCATGTCATCGCGCAAAACAGCGATATGCCAGTTTTGCTCTTGCTTATCACACAGCAATTGTTTTAACGAAATCCGTTGTGATACGCCGTTTAACGATACGGGTATCCACTTATCAATTAGTAAATTCATTTTTTCTCCAGTCTAAAATTAAGCGCATAAACAACGTCCTGGATTATGCGCTTAGTGCGTTAAAATCGAATAAGAACCACTAGAACAATAAGTAACGCTAAAGCAATAAGCCCGTTAGGCGTAATCTGATTTACAACACCTATCAATTTCTCGACATATACAATCATTCAGCTCCCCAAAAAAATTAAGATAGGTAGAGAGTAACCCGAAAATGAGAAATATCAAAAAATTTTTTTAAGTCCTTATTTAGATTTTAAAATAAAAAATCTATTTTTAGAAAGTTTCATTATCCTCATGTACAATGTGAATTCATTCCCCACACCCGTGGGGATGAACCGTCCTTTGTTAGCTTTTATAATTGAGGAATAAAATATTCCCCACGCCCGTGGGGATTTGTAAGGAACGGCTAACGCAACCGTTCCTTACGCTTTCTCTATTATCAAACCTACATCCTTACAATAAATAAAAGTCACTTTTTCCTGCTGGCTAACCCATTGTTCTTTTGCAAAAACCATCGGCAAAAAACGCAGTCCTTTAGCATCTGCTTTAGGAAGCCGATCCTGCCAGCGCTGGGTAACAGAAACCGAATTTAAACTGATTGCCTCCCAATACTGCCATTTTTCCAAGCTATCCAAATCAACATCTTCTAAAGTAAAAAACTTGCCTTGTTTTTCAATAACCAGAATAACGGTTAAGCTCATTTCGCCATCACGCGTTAATGATCCGGCCTTATCGCTTTCATCGCTTTTAATTTCTGCAACCTTTCGCTTAATGATCATGTTTGCAATCATACGTTGAACATCAACGACTTCATCTGAATATTTCTGATAGGCTTTTTCTATGACCTCCGGCTCATCACCCCATGCTTCCTCACCATAAACCTTTTCTATCCAATCACGATAAGCAGTGTATTTTTTCAAGTCTTCTTGATTCGATTTAAAGATAATCTCTTTGTTTTTCAGAAATTGTTCTGTCCGCCACAAGGCTCTTAGGTTTTGATAAACATAGCGGGTATCACCATAAACAGCTTCTATGGTCGGCACAATGACCACGCAACGCGGCTGTTCAAATCCTGGTGGTCGGTTACGTTGATGTCGATGTAATCGCCCCAAGCGCTGAAACAATAAATCGACCGGACACAGCTGAGTAACCATCCAGTCAAAATCCAAGTCCAAACTTTGCTCGACAACTTGCGTTGCCACCAAAATTCGCCCGCCTGGTGCGCGATCTTTTTCATTCTTGCCGTAATAGCCGGTAATGTCTTGTTCTATTTTCTGACGGTCAATAAATCGAAACCGTGAATGGAATAAATCAATCGGTCTTGTCGTTAATACAGCCAATTGTTTAGCGATATTTTGAGCATCGGCAACTAAATTGCAGATCACAGCAACTTTCGCACCCTGCTCAGCGGCTTGAGCAATTTTCTCCAATTGCTCTGGTGATAAAACAAGCTGTTCGGCTTGCCAGGTTTCAACATTGACAATCCGTTCGGCAATTTGTTCGGAGTCCGGTAATTCAAAGGGCAGAACCTGATTATGCGAGGCGTGAGTCACTAACGGGTACGCCGGATTTTGCTGTTCCGATTGCACACCCCAGCTTTGTAATAATTTGACTTTTTGATGATGCGGTAACGTCGCGGACAATAAAACAACGCTGCCCGCTGCTTGTTTTTGACACCTTAGCACTTCAGTTAATAGGCCGTACATGTAACTGTCATAGGCATGTACTTCATCGACAATCAAAATACTTTTTTGTACGCCAAAGCCGCGCACAAATTGATGCCGAACCGGCAACACCGACAACAATACTTGGTCAATCGTACATACACCAATCTGTCCTAAAAATGCCCGTTTTTTACTTGCACCCAACCATTCTGAACATTGCGCCCGTGCTTCTTCTGAGCCTTGGGCAGTCAATCGGCCGTTTTCCAAAATAGCTTGAAAATCGGCATTCAATTTCCCTTTGCCATGCGCCAAAACTACGCTCGCGCCCCCTTCAAATAATTTATCGGCAACTTCTTCTAAACGCTTCAACATGGCATTGGCTGTAGCCTGTGTCGGTAGCGCAAAGATAATACTGCTGCCAAAACCTGGATCAGACGTTAATAATTTTGAAACATACGCTAATGCGGCTTCGGTTTTTCCTGAACCAGTGGGGGCTTCGATAATCGTTAAACCTTGGGCAAGAGGAAAATTATCAACCACTGTTTGTAGTCCTTGTGGCTTATATTTTGGGAATAACGCAGTCATGCCACCTTTTCCTTTAACCTGCGACAACACGCCGAACGCTTTAAGGGCTTTTCCGGCAGCTGGTAAGCGTGAAGCAAAATAGGCTTTTAAATCAGTTTGTTCCGACGTTTGATAGGGAAAATAATCGGTTGCTGAGCCTATCCAGTCGCAGATGCTGCAAAATCCAGCCAGCATGGAGGGAAATGCCTCTGGAATATCGCTAAACGCCAAGCTTTCAGGTTCTAAGAAAAGCTGCTTAAGGTCTTGTAACCATTGATTACGAGCTTGTTTGTCTTGTAGCTTAATGCCATCGCTAATAAATGCGGGCTCTACCAACGAATCATTTTCAGGAATACGCCCATGATGCCCAGCCACTTGCTGCATCCAGTCCATTGCCTCATTTTCACTGATACAGTCAAAACCATAATCGGGCAATTCATTTTCAAACCAGCCATAGCCATTACTGCCATGATCGTATTTGGTATCCACTGTGCCTTTAAGAGCGGCAACAATATCGGCCTGTAATTGTTGCATTGTGGCGAGTGATTTCATCTGAAAACGAATATCCAGCTTACCTAAATCATGCAGGGCAATAAAAAACATTAACCAGGCATAGGCTGTATTTTCATCCACCTGCATGGACTGTTTAAACTGCTGACGTAATCCCGAACTATGTCGCCACCACTGATCCGCCACTGCCGCTACGTCCAGACAATGATACGGCAACAAATGATAAGCCGCGTAATCGACTTGCTTATACTCCCAACTTTGCTTGCCTGTTTTTTTATCTTCTTTTTTTGCCCATTCGTCCAAGTCGCTTAGCTGTAACTCACTTTCAGTTTTTTTCAGGTTTTTAGCCAGCTGGGATTTAAATTGGCTAAAAATTTCATTTTCATCCTGCATGCCGGAACAATAAGCTACTTTGAGCGCGTCATTCTCGGCCTTGCCCCAATATCGGTAATACAATGCATCCGTCATTTTCTAACACCTAACGATTAAGATAAGCCTCTATTATCCACACTTATAACCTCATCCTTTAAGATTTAACGTTAATTCCTATAAATTTTTGGCGTGGAGTCTTGGGTTTTTCCTGTTTTGTGATCTGCACGGCGACCGACCGGTCGCCCATGCCTTAATTTTTCTCGTTCCCAAGCTCCAGCTTGGGAATGCCTACCCTCAAGCTCTGCTGGCAGTCGCCCCAAATAGACCGGGAAGCCGTCATAAGCTATACTACAGCCAATGTTCACCAGCCTATGACGGAGCGGCCAATGACCACCCTCACCTTCGACACTCACGAATTTTTTAACGAACTTAAAAACGCCGGTTTCAGTGAACAGCAAGCCGAAGCCATCACCAAACTGCAAAAGGCGGCAGTTGCCTCGACGCTGGAGCAAGCACGGCATGAGCTTGACGTAGATAACATCGCCACCAAACGCGACCTTAAAGAGCTGGAATTACACTTAACCATCAAAATGGGTGCCATGCTATCGCTGGCTGTGGCCGTTATCGCCGCCCTGGTTAAGTTACTATAACCCGGCGTTATTTTTCCCTCGTTCCCATGCTACAGCGCTCATCGTTATATATATCTTCATTCAATATCCGATTTCGCTGGTAGGGCTTGCCCTACGTTTCAGTTCGGCATTCCTGCCAGAGAGTGACGGTGTTTCATAGACACTTGTGTATAACGACGAGTGCTCCAGCGTGGAAACCAAGGCAAAAAATAATAGTCTTACCCAATTCCCCGCACTTTTAATCACACCCCGATAGCTGAGCATCAATTTCTGCCAACACTTTGGCTAATAAATCTTTCTGGCCACTCTCAAAATTTGCTGCATCGGTTTCCCGGCGCAACCAGGTGAACTGGCGTTTGGCCAGTTGTCGGGTGGCAATAATGGCTTTTTCGGTTAAGGTATCAAGGTCGTATTCGCCTTGCAGATACGACCAGGCTTGCCGATAACCGACGGCTCTGATCGACGGCATTTTGTCGGTTAAATCGCCTCGCTGATACAGTGCCGCGACTTCGTCGATAAAACCCTGCGCCAACATTTGCTTAAACCGTAGGGCGATAATGCCGTGCAATATGGCTCGGTCTTGCGGGGCGATAATCAGCTTTATTTTTTGATAGGGGATGTCTTGCGCCTGGGCGGCGGTAAAAAAAGACGTTAACGGTTTACCGCTGATTGCATAAACTTCCAGCGCGCGTTGTACGCGTTGCGGGTCGTTGGGGTGGATTCTTGCCGCCGCTTCCGGATCTATCCCGGCCAAGCGCTGATGCAGGGCTTCTTTGCCCCGTTGCGCCAAGTCCTGATCGAGTTTGGCCCGAATGGCCGGGTCGGCTTCGGGCAATACGGCAAGACCGCTGTTCAGTACCTTAAAATACAACATGGTGCCGCCGACGACTATCGGCATTTTTCCGCGCCGGGTTATGTCGTCCATCAGCGCCAGCGCCTGTTTCCTGAACTGGCCGGTGGAATAGGCTTCTGCCGGGTCGAGTATATCGATCAAATGATGCGGGATGCCGCCCCGTTCATCCAGCGTGGGTTTGGCAGTGCCGATGTCCATGCCTTTAAATACCAGGGCTGAATCGACGCTGATGATTTCGCCGTTAAGCGCCTGTGCGAGTTGTACTGATAGCGCGGTTTTTCCTGAGGCGGTAGGCCCCATCAGGAAAATAACGGGGGGATTGGATTGAGTTTTCATAATTTTAGGTTACCTAGTTCTCGCGGCGGGTCACGGCCATTAAGCATACAAGTTAAGGGCTTGACGTTACGTGGACGCGAATTTATTCGCGTATTTAGCAGTCACTGCGCGAATAAATTCGCGCCCACACGGTTCAGTCATCGCTTTCTTTTTAGCCTAACTTAATGGCAGTGACACGCTGCGTGGGAACGAAAGATGGGTTGATGTAGGCGACCGGCCGGATCGCCGCTACGGTATAGGAACTTATTGCCCACGCAAAAAGAATTTATCAAGTTCATGGGTTGATAATTCTATCCAGGTGGGTCTGCCGTGATTGCACTGCCCTATTCTTTCGGTTTGTTCCATATCCCGCAGCAAGGCGTTCATTTCATCGATGGTCAAGCGGCGGTGTGCGCGTACCGAGCCATGACAAGCGACCTTGGACAAGATTTCATTGGACTTTTCCTGTATCCGTTGACTCATGCCGTGCTCGATCAGGTCGGCCAGCACATCGCGAATCAGGGTTT
This sequence comes from Methylobacter sp., assembly GCA_030653985.1. GTDB lineage: Bacteria > Pseudomonadota > Gammaproteobacteria > Methylococcales > Methylomonadaceae > Methylobacter_A. The sequence continues at coordinate 101,380 of JAURYJ010000054.1, forward strand.
CCATATCGGTATTGCCCAATAAAATAGGTATTGAACGCAGTACGATGGTTTCCGGCCCGGAACGGTTAAGCTCAAAACCCAGGGTGTTAAAAAACACCTGCTCGTCATCGGCTAAATCGGCTTCGGCGGCACTGACGGTTATTTTAATCGGCAGCAATAAGGGCTGACTGGGCACCGTACCCTGTTGATATTGCTGTTTTAGGCGCTCGTAGGTAACCCGCTCGTGCGCCGCATGGGCATCGACCAGGATGATGCCGTTGGGGGTTTCGGCCAATATGTAGATATTGTGCAGATGCGCGATGGCATGGCCTAGCGGCATGGCTTCCGGTTGCGTTGCCGGTACCATTGTCTCGGATTTCGGATACAGCGAGGCATAGGCTTGGATGGCTTCTTCTACCTGTAAAGGCAATGAGGCTTGTTGCGGCGGATTTGAACGGTAAGACGGTTTGGCGTCAAAATTGAATATGGCTTGTCGGGGCGCGTCCTGCCCATGACTTTCAGGGACTGGATCAACCCAAGTCACATTGTTTGTAGCGCCCGAACCAGAAGGTGTTTGCGGCGACGGTTCGGAATCCGGTTGCTGGCTGGTGCCGTGTCCCGGTCTTAGATTTGCCAATGACCGATGCAGGGCCGAAAACAAAAAATCGTGTACCAGACGGCCTTCTCTGAAGCGGACTTCAAGCTTTGCCGGATGGGCGTTGACATCAACCAGGGTCGGATCGAGCGCCAGGTACAGCACGAAAACCGGATGCCGTCCGTGAAACAACACATCCTGATACGCCTGTTTAACGGCATGGGAAACCAGTTTATCCCTGACCAGTCTGCCGTTAACATAGAAAAACTGCATATCCTGCTGACTGCGGGAAAAGGTCGGCAAGCCAACCCAGCCGGTCAGTTGCAGGCCCGATGCTGCAAAGTCGATGGTTATCGAATTTTCGATAAAAGCCGATCCGCAAATACCGGCAATGCGTTGCTGTTGCTCGCTGTCCGTTGCCGTTGGTTTTAACGTGAGGATTTCCTTTTGATTGTGCGACAGGCTAAATCCAATATCGAAACGGCTCAGCGCCATGCGTTTGATCAAGGTTTCTATGTGAGCAAATTCGGTTTTTTCGGTTTTTAAAAATTTGCGTCTGGCCGGGGTGTTGTAAAACAGGTCGCGCACCTCAATGGTGGTGCCTTGCGGATGCGGATCGGGTTGCGGATTAAAATCCTGCTCAGTGCCGTCGGCATTCACGCGCCAGGCACAATCGGCAGCGCTAATCCGTGAAATCAGCGTCAGCCTTGAAACCGAGCTGATGCTGGGCAAAGCCTCTCCGCGAAAGCCCATGCTGACCACTTGTTCCAAATCTTTTAAGCTGGAAATTTTACTGGTCGCATGGCGGGACAAGGCTAAGGGCAAATCTTCTTTGACGATGCCGCAACCGTTATCCCTAATTTTTATCAGTCTTGAGCCACCCTGCTCTATCTCGATAACGACCTGTCTGGCTCCCGCATCAAAGCAATTTTCAACCAGTTCTTTAACGACCGAAGAGGGTCTTTCGACGACTTCGCCAGCGGCAATCTGGTTAATCAGTTGAGTGGGGAGTGAATGGATACGCATCAGCAAGCCTAAAACAAATAACGTATTTTATATGACTGGGGGGGATTTTTCACACTTCCTTTTGACATCCTCCCCGACCTAAAGAACGGTAAGATGTCAACGTGTGTGCTGCGGCTATCTCCAGCCCCCGCCTAATGCTTTGTAAATGTTTATTGTTGATATCCGTTGTTGTTTGGTCACATGGATTAATTCGATAGTAGATTGCAGTGCACTCTGCTGTGCCAGAAGCACCTCTAAGTAGCTTGCCCTGGCATATTTATAAAGCTCTTTAGAGGTGTCGACCGACTGTTTCAACACGTCGCTTTGTTGTTTTTTTAGCGCATTAATTTGTTGCAAATTCTGAATATTGGAGAGTTCATTTGCCACTTCAACATAGGCGTTCAAAATGGTTTTCTGATAGTTATACATTGCGCTCAACTGGTTTGCTTTTGCGCTGTTGAACTGTGCTTTCAACGCATTCCTATTGATCAGCGGTGCAACTAAAGTTCCCATAACGGAATAGGCAATTGAGGCCGGCGACATAAATAAAAACTCGGGATTGAATGCCTGAAAACCAAAACTTGCCGTAATGTTAAAATTCGGGAAAAATGCGGCTTTTGCCGCTTTCAGATCGAACTTGCTGGCCTCGATCTGGAATTCCGCTGCACGAACATCGGGGCGGTTTGCCAATAATTGCGAGGGCACACCGGCTGAAATTTGTTGCGGCATCTGGTTGAAAAAAACGTTTTTCGTCCGTTCAATCGGTTGCGGATAGCGCCCTAACAGAAAGTTAATTTTGTTTTCGGTTTCGGTCAGTTGTTGCAATACATTTCTTTCCAATACCTGGGTATTGAGCAGTTGTGCATTAAATTGTTGCACGGCCAATTCATTTGCCCGGCCGACTTCTTTTTGCAACTTAACGACTTCCAGCGCCTCCTGTTGTTTGCCGATGGTCTGTCTGATAACGTCCAGTTCATTATCCAATGCCAGCAATTCGTTATAGAAAATCGCAACATCGGCAACCAGATTTGAAATGACAAAATTGGTCCCTTCGATGCTTGACAGGTATTGCGAAATGGCCGACTTGCGCTGGTTGCGCAACTTGCCCCAAATGTCAACTTCCCAGGATGACTGTAAGCCGACATAGATATCAGGCAAATTAACGGGGACGTTTTGACCGGGGGTGATTTCGGTAGTCGCGTTACCCGCTCCGTCCATGGTGTAAAGCCCGAATCTGCGGACACCGCCGCCGACATTTAAACTGACTTGCGGTAACAACGCACCGTTTGCCAATTTCACGCTGGAACGCGAAAGTTCAATGCGCTGCAACGCTATTTGTAAGTCAATATTGTTGCTGATGGCGGTATCGATTAACTTTTGCAGCAGCGCATCGGTAAAGTATTGCCGCCACTTAATGTCGGCAATGGTGGTGCTGCTTTTCTGATTTTGGAAGCTTATCGGTATTTCCTTTTCGGGAATAGACAAGTTGGTATTGAGCGAGCATCCGCTGAAGCTGATCAGCAACAACGCAATGCTAAGGGGGTAATAAATTCTAGTCATCATTAGGCGTTAAATAGTTTCAGTGAATGGCGTTTCTTCTTTTTTGGGGCCACGATGATGCTTTTCTGCAACAGTGGCAAAGATCACATAGAGACCCGGGATGATAATTACCCCGAAAATGGTCCCAAAAATCATGCCCCCTGCGGCTGCCGAGCCAATGGTGTTGTTGCCGATCTCCCCGGCACCAGAGGCAAACATTAACGGAATAAGACCGGAAATAAAGGCGAATGAGGTCATTAATATAGGGCGCAAACGCAGTACCGCGCCTTCAATAGCGGCTTCAAACGGCGTTTTTCCTAGACGGTGCTGTAATGTGGCAAATTCAATGATCAGAATGGCGTTTTTGCCGAGTATGCCTATTAGCATGATCATCGCTAATTGCGCGTAGATATTATTTTCCAAGCCCATAATCCACAGTAAAAACAAGGCGCCGAATATACCAATGGGCAACGAAAGGATAACCGGCATGGGCATCAGAAAACTTTCATATTGTGCCGCGAGCAGCAAGTAAACGAATAACAAGCAAATCATGAACACATAAATTGCCTGGTTCCCTGCCTGCGCCTGATCTCTGGATGACCCTGCCCAATCGTAACCAAAACCTTTCGGTAATTTTTGTGCCGCCACATCTTTAATGGCAGCAATAGCCTGCCCGCTGCTGTACCCTAAGGCAGGCTGTCCGTTTACCATAGCTGAGGTGTACATGTTGTAGCGTGTCACCTGCTCAGGGCCATAGACTTTTTCAATACGAAGAAAAGAAGAAAAGGCAACCATCTTCCCGGCATCATTTTTGATAGACAACTTCATCAGGTCGTCAGGTTGAGCTCGATATTCGGGCAGCGCCTGCACCATCACTTTATACATCTGGCCAAAACGGATAAAGTTAGTCGCATATTCACTGCCCATCAGGGTTTGCAGGGTACTCATGGCATTTTCGGCAGTGATGCCTTTTTGCGCGGCCTTATCGCCATCAATATGCAGTAGAAACTGCGGAAAACTGACATCGAAGGTGGTGAATGCATTGACTATTTCGGGCCGCTTGTTAAGTTCCTCGACAAAGGCATTAGCCACTGTCTGCAATTGCTCAAGATTGTCCGAACCGGTTTTATCTAACAAGCGCATTTCAAAACCACTTGAATTGCCGTAACCCGGCACCGGCGGCGGGGTGAAAAATTCTATGCTGGCATCTTTGATGTGTTTGGTTTTTTCTTCAAGAACACTGATAATTTCCTTATCAGAGGCCGCCCTTTGATTCCAATTTTTTAAGCTGATCAGATTCATGCCATAAACAGCGCCGGTACCATCAGAGAGCAGGCTGAATCCTGCCAGGCTTGAAACCGAATTGACGGCGTCTATAGTGGATGCAATCCGTTGCACTTCATCAACCGCTTTTTCGGTGCGTTCCAGAGTCGCGCCTGAGGGTGAGGTAATATTCGCGTATATAGTCCCCTGATCTTCTTCAGGAATAAAACCCGACGGTACAAAAGTCCCTATCAATCCGGCACCTGCCGAAAACCCAATTAATATCGCAAAAGTGATCAGCCTTCGGTTTGCAATCGCACCGATAAGCTTCTTGTAGTTGTCAGAAAGCTGGTCGTACCAACGATTAAACCCAGCAAAGAATTTTTGCAGCCCCGATTTTTTATGGTGTTCGGCGTTATGGCTATTTTTGAGAAACAACGCGCACAGGGCTGGCGTCAGGCTGAGCGCGGTGATGCCTGAGAGCACAATAGAACACGCCATGGTTAGGGAAAACTGCCGGTAAAAAATTCCCGTCGGTCCATCGATGAAGGCAACGGGTAAAAACACGGCCGCCATCACCAGCGTGATCGCAATAATCGCCCCGCTGATTTCACGCATGGCTTGTTCCGTAGCTTTCATCGCACTGATGCCCGAATGCTCCATTTTGGCATGAACGGCTTCAATGACCACGATGGCGTTATCGACGACAATCCCAATGGCCAGCACCAAAGCAAATAGGGTGATGAGGTTAAGTGAAAATCCCATTAATTGCATGAAGAAAAAGGTACCGATCAGCGATACCGGTACCGCGATAATAGGGATGATGGTTGAGCGAATATCCTGCAAAAAGATAAAGACCACTAAAGATACCAATACGAATGCTTCCATTAAGGTTTTAATAACCTCATGAATAGACGCATCCAAAAACTCGGAAACGTCATAACTCAAGCTGTAGTCCATCCCTGGAGGAAAGGAATTTGATTTGATCTCCTTCATGGTCTTTTTGATGTTATTAATCACCTCTTTCGCATTACTGCCCGGACGTTGCTTTAACATGATGGCAGCCGAGGGCTGTCCGTTTTCCTTGGACAGGACATCATAATCCTGTGAGTCGAAATCAACCTCAGCCACATCTTTTAGCCGCAAAATCTCTCCATTCTCTTTGCTGCTTAAGACGATATTTTCATAGGCTTCTGTCGTATTGTGCTTACCGGTATATTTTAAAATGTATTGAAGTGTCTGCGCCTTTCTACCTGAGCTTTCACCAATTTTACCCGGCGCAGCCTCTACATTTTGCGCTTTTAATTTTTCAATGACCTCAGAAGGCGAGATGTTGTACATGAGCAATTTATCGGGTTTCAACCAAATACGCATCGCGTACTCCCTTGACCCCATAATTTCGGCAAAACCCACGCCTTCGATTCTTTTCAGCTCTTTCAGGATATTGATGTCGGCAAAGTTATAAAGAAATTTTTCGTCTACGGTCGAATCCTTACTGAGTAAGTTGACATACAAAAGCATACTGTTTTGCACTTTCTCTACGATGACGCCCGATTTAATCGCTTCTTCCGGCAGTTCATCCAATACCGAAGCTACTCTGTTCTGAACGTTGACAGCGGCAACTTCCGGGTCGGTTCCGGCTTTGAAAATAATCTGTATAACGCTGGTGCCGTCGTTGCCGGAAACAGACGACATATAGGCCATGCCAGGGACGCCGTTTATCGCCCGCTCAAGCGGCGTTACTACCGCCTTTACACAGGCTTCGGCATTAGCACCGATAAACTTTGTCGTGACATTGACTTCGGGCGGGGCAATATCGGGAAACTGGGTGACAGGGAGTTGGAATAAAGACAACAAGCCCATCAAGGTGATGAAAATCGATATCACGATGGACAGTACTGGGCGATGAATAAATTTAGCGGTCATGTAGATGAGTCCCTATTTAATGTTTGCTGCTTGATGACATCGCTTTTGCCAAATCGACATGAACAGAATGTATTTTGTTACCCTCTTTTACATTAGCCGCACCCTCGAACAGTATCTGTTCGTCTTTAGACAAACCGGATTCCACGACATAAAAATCTGGCAGCCGCATTTTGGGGATAATATTTCTTTGCTCTAGCGTATTCTCTTGATTGACGACGTAGACATACAGCTGGTCTTGAATTTCAAAAGTTGATTTTTGAGGAATAAGCAACGCATTTTTCAGTTGTTTTTTTACAACAATCTTACCGTTTGATCCCTGTTTTAAAATAGCATCTGGATTGGGAAACCTTGCCCTGAAAGCGATATTGCCAGTTGAGCGGTCGAATTCACTTTCAATCATTTCTATTTTTCCCGGGTAACCATAGAGAACATTGTTGGCAAGTTTTAAACTCACCACTTTGGTCTTTTGATCTCCGTCGGCCAGATAATTGAGGTAATCGATTTCTGATAAGTTGAAATAGGCAAATACCTCTCGGTTGTCGGAAATAGAGGTCAACATATCGCTTTCTGCTATCAAGCTGCCCACTTTGTTCGGAATACGGTTGATAAAGCCGTCGTAGGGTGCTTTTATTTGTGAAAATGAAAGATTTAAGGCTACCTGCTCTTTGTTTGCCATAGCCTCGTCAACATCAGCTTTTAATGCCTCTACTTTTGCTTTTGTTACCTCAAACTCGGTTTTGGAGACAATATTTTTTGCTACCAACAGCTTCACGTTGCTTAATTCAACGTCGACCGCCTTCAAATCGGCTACAGCGCTTTTGTAAGCCGCATTGGCTTTTTGCAATTCTTTTTCTAATGCTAAAAAGTTAAGCGTGAACAGCAACTGTCCTTGCTTTACCGCCTGACCTTCGTCCACATGAATTTTTTCAATGTAACCTTTAATTCTGCTTCTTATCTCTACGTACTTCACCGCCTGAATTTTGGCGACATATTGGTTACTGTAGGTCGCTTCTTTTACGATGGGATTGACGACTTCATGTGTATCGACACCTGGATCAGGCTCTTTTTTCGAGCTGCAGGATGCCGTGATTAAGCAGGCTGAAATAAACAGTATTTGGTTAATTTTCATGTTAAATACGTAGGCTAGTTAAATGCTTATAAACTAAATATAAGCAAAAAACAGGCCATATAATTATTTAAAAGTTTTCACTCTATTTCAGAGCCTTACTTAAAATAGTAAAAACAATGCTATTGAAACAATGTTGCATTTTGCGACAGCTAAGTGCAAAATCCCTCACTATGCCTATTATCTATAAACTAGCGATATCCTTATTTGCCTTAAGTTTGAGCGTTTTTGGTATTTATGGAACCTATCAAATTCGCTCCGAATCGCAGGATTTGCGCGATGCGGTAGAACAAGAAACGCGTTTATTAGCCAACAGCTTGCTGGTTTCAGTCGAAAACACCTTACGGGATCATCAGATTGAAGATGTGCAAAAACTCATGCAGCAATTAGAGCGTATCAAACCCTCTGTCGACGTCCGTATCTATATCCAAAATGGCAATATCATCCGTTCGGATGCGGAAAGCCTGGAATGGCCGAAAGAAGTCGAACAAATCTTATACCAGGCAGCAAAAGAGGGTGAACTGAAACAGTTTTATTACCCCGTCGATGCCCCCGAATTATTTATTTTGTCATTGCCATTTAATGAAATTTCGAGCACCTTACGCGGCAATGTGGCTATCGTGAGATCGCTGCAAACGATGAATAAAAACTTAAGTAAAACCAAAACCTATATTCTTTTGTCCTTAATTACTTTCATTTTATTCACTTCATTACTTTGCCTTTTGTTAGGCCATGTCTATATTTCTCTGCCCCTACAACGACTCCGTCAGGCCATGCGGGCTTTTAGAGACAGCACAACCCCCCCAGAACCTTTACCCGTATCCGGTAAAGATGAACTTGCTGTAGTGACACAAGAATTTAACCGGATGACTGCCGAGTTGTTTTCGGCTTACCGCCGACTGGATGTCGAAACGGAACATAGGCGGAAACTGCAACGGGCGTTACAAGACGCCGATAAATTGATTACTATCGGTCAGTTATCGGCTGAACTTGCCCACGAAATTGGCTCACCCTTGCAAATTGTCAACGGCAGGGCAAGAGCGCTGGCAAAGTGCAACGATGATTATGATGAGGTTCGCCGCATTGCTAACATCTTAGTCGACCAAACTGACCGTATCACCCGAATAGTCCAGCGTCTCCTGGAGTTTGCGCCCCGTCATTCGACCGAACCTATGAGTTGCGATGTCATCGCGGCTATCGCTGAAGTTATTGATATGCTGGGTTTTGAGGCACGACGTCAAGGAGTCACCATGACTTTTTCACACCCCGAATCGCTGCCGTTAATATCGATCAACAAGGACAGTATTCAACAGATTGTTTTAAACTTGCTGACCAATGCGTTAGCCGCCCTGGTTAATACAGGCGCCATAACCATCGACTTATCCCAGACTTCGATTAGCTATGCTGATCAAACCATTCCGGCACTAAGGCTTACCGTAGGCGATACAGGAACAGGAATTGCCCCGGAACATCTACCGCAACTTTTTGACCATTATTTCACTACGCGCGGCCGCCAAGGCGGTACCGGTCTCGGTTTAGCCGTGGTTAAAACGTTAGTGACTGAAATGGGCGGCAGTGTCATGGCCGAATCCGAATCTGGAAAAGGCAGTCTATTTACCATTGACTTACCGTGGAGAAAATTATTATGACGGCAACAAGCGGTCGGCTTTTAGTGATCGATGACGATCCCGGCGTTGTTGATTATCTAATCGATATGTTACGGCAGGTTAATTATTCGGTCGTTGGCTTTACAGAAAGTACTGAGGCGCTGAAGGCCATCAAAATTGAGCCTTTTGACCTGGTGATATCCGACATCATCATGCCTGGAATGCGCGGCCTGGAATTGATGGCTGCTATACACCATAAACGACCTGAACAGTTGGTATTGCTAATGACGGCCTTCGGTAGCATTGATTTGGCGATGCAAGGTATGCGCGCAGGTGCTTGTGACTTTCTAACCAAACCTTTTCGTATCGAAGAACTTTACGCGGCAATAACCCGGGCGCTTGAAGACCGACAAATGCGGCGCACAGCGGTAAAAGTCGACTTTGCCAGCGATAAAAATAGTGCAACCAGTGTTTTTATAACCCATAGCCCGTGCATGCAGCACTTGATAAAATTGGCAAAACGAGCAGCAGCAGTCAATTCCACGATACTCCTGACCGGCGAAAGCGGCACCGGCAAAAGTGCAGTGGCCCATTGGATTCATGACAACAGTCAACAGAATCAGGGGCCTTTTATCGCCGTTAATTGCGCGGCATTACCACACAGTTTAGTGGAAAGTGAATTGTTCGGTGTGCGTAAAGGGGCTTTTACCGATGCCGGAAAAGATAGGCCAGGGTTGTTTTTGCAAGCCAATTCAGGGACATTATTTCTTGATGAAATTGCCGAATTGCCTTTAGAAATTCAGCCTAAACTGCTGCGAGCATTGGAAACTGGAAAAGTCCGTGCATTGGGCGATACCAAAGAAACCGAGGTCAATGTCCGCTTGATTGCCGCAACCCATCAACCGCTGGAGCAACGCGTCAACGACAAACAGTTTCGCTCCGATCTTTATCACCGACTGAATGTCATTAGTCTTGAAGTGCCGCCATTAAGAGAACGCAAGGAAGATCTTGACGAGTTAACCAAGATATTAATCGACACCATTTGCCTGCGTCTTGGCAAACAAGGATCGGTCAATATTTCGGTGGAAGTGCTGCGGTGGATTAGGGCCTATCATTGGCCAGGTAATGTCCGAGAACTTGCCAACACCTTGGAACGGGCTATCGTACTTGCCGAACATGATACCCTTTTGTTAGAAGATTTGGCGCAAGCGTCGAAAATACCCGTCAACGATAAGAATTTTCTGGAGTTGGCAATGATGCAAGGCTGGACAGTAGAGGACATTCAGCAAGCCTATATTCGCCATGTTTTAGCGGTAACCGGTGGTAATAAAATTCAGGCGGCCCGAATACTGGGTTTAGATCGAAGTACCTTGTATCGTAAACTGGGGTAATGCCGACTTACCGGGGCGGATGTCAAATCCCGAATTCATCCGCCGACCTCTATCCGTTGGCGGGTGTCATTCGACGGATGAGATCGAATGTGGATTGAAATATTATTGAAAATCACTAAGCCTTACGTGTGACATCAGATCTTAAGTGGAAAGCCTTAGCCTTTTGTCGTTTTAAAATTACATATCCAAAGCGGCCACTTTGCTTTCCACTGGAGTGGTATTATTGAAATGACTGCGCACACCATCAAATATAGCCAATGCTATGTTTGATTGGTGCGTGGTATTGACTAACTTAAGTTCTTCTGATGGATTAGAGATAAACGCCGTTTCTATCAAAATAGACGGTATATCTGGCGATTTTAATACGGCGAATCCAGCCTTTTGCACTGCCTTGTAATGCAGCTCACCAATGCGTTCAAAATTCTTCAATACCTTGCCGGCAATCTTCACGCTGGCATCTTCTGTAGCGGTCTGCGACAAATCCAATAATACTGAAGCCAGCACATCTTCTTTATCGCTTAGACTAACACCGCCAACCAAATCGGATGCATTTTCACTGTTAGCTAACCAACGTGCGGCCTCACTGGTCGCTCCTTTCGTGGATAAGGTATATACCGAGGCACCTTTAACTGTTGCGTTCTCAAAGGCATCGGCATGAATCGAGATAAATAAATCGGCCTTAGCTGTTCTGGCGATTTGCATTCTTTCTCTCAGACCCACGTAATAATCACCTTTACGAACCATAACGGCCTTCATGCCCGGCTGTTTATTGATCAGATACGCAAGTTTTTTAGCAATGGCTAGGGTAATCTTTTTCTCCTCGGTACCATTATTCCCATGAGCACCGGGATCATTCCCCCCATGACCCGCGTCAATCGCAATAACGACGTTTTTATCTCGCCGACCGGACGTTTTTGTCGATTTAACCGAACTGGACTCAACCTTATTAGTCGCTATTTCTTGAGGCTTGTTAACAGCTTTTGCTAGATGTTGTTTAGTGTTCGTCGTTTTAACGGCAGCGGTTTTAATCACCGTCTCTTCAGATTTCTTCGCTCTTTTATTCAACAATTCGATGACCAGGCGATGTCCATTCCTGCTATTGGTCATTAATGACATGTTCTTTGCGCTAATCTCTTGTTTTAAATCGACGACAATCCTTACATCGGTTGTATTTCTGGTTGCATATCGTACGTGGGAAAACAGCGGATGAGATGCGGGTGGCTGGCTTAATGCCTGCTTGACATTGGCATTGCGCATATCAATCACTAAACGCGCCGGGTTCTTCATCAGAAAAACCCGATGTTCAGGAGAAGATGTCACATCAAACAGCATTTGCGTTTGATCGGGGGTATTCCAATATTGCAGTAAACCAATATCGATCTGTTGCGCGTAACCGGGTACAGCGAATAACTGTAATCCAATAATAAACAAGACCTTCCAGAAACTTCCCATCGACATAAATCCAAAAAGTGATAATTTGTATGAGATTATAGCAGTATGTAGTTGTTTTTCCAGAGCAGTTGCATTTATTTTTTAACTAGGTATCGAGCTACGTATAGTTACTGAGCGACCGGATCCATCCGCAACCAAATTAATAATCCTATCCGGATCGGGTAAAAAGCCTTTACCCATATCCGGCCATTCAATAAAACAGAGGCAATCCTGATCAAAATAATCCCGTATTCCGATCCACTCCAACTCTTCGGGATCGGCAATCCGGTATAAATCAAAATGGAATATTTTGCGTCCGTCTATCGTATATTCTTCGACCAGCGTGTAAGTCGGGCTTTTAACCGCACCGGTATAACCTGCTGCACGTAGGAAGCCTCTAACCAGCGTGGTTTTGCCAGCGCCCAGTTCGCCATGCAAAAATATCAGGCACTTTGGCGGCAATTCTGCCCAGAGCCTGGCACCAAACTGTTCCGTCGCTTCGGTATCTTTTAAATATGTCTTCATTCATTTACCAATTGTCTAAGATAAGGCATTAAATCACTCGCCAGCAAACCTCTTTCCCCGTCTTTTACTACGGCTAAATCCGCCGCTAGGCCGTGATGATAAACCCCTTGTTGCGCCGCATCCTGCAAAGATAAGCCCTGAGCCAGTAATCCTGCAATCACACCGGCCAGCACATCGCCCATACCGCCCGATGCCATGCCGGGATTTCCGCTATTGGAAACGGCAAGCTGCTGTTCGGATGCGATTAATGTCCCCGCGCCTTTAAGAATGGCAACTCCGCCGTAGTTAGCCTGAATAGATAAAACCGCCGCAAACCGGTCTTGCTGTATGTCGGCTATCGTGCAATGCAATAGCCTAGCCGCTTCGCCGGGATGCGGCGTTAAAATCCAGTTAGGTTTCGCTGCTCGTGCGTTAGCTAACAGGTTCAAACCGTCTGCATCGATGATCATCGGTTTTTCAGCAATTCTCACCATATTAAATAAGGTTTTTGCCCAAGTACTTTGCCCTAATCCAGGTCCTAGCACAACGACATCGGCTTTTTCCAATAACTTCGCAAGTTGTGCGGCAGTTTCCGCGCCATGACACATTAATTCCGGCCTGTTTAGGTTCATCAGCCCGGAGTGTTCAGGCCGCGTCGCTATGCTCACTAAACCCGCACCCACGCGCAAAGCCGCCTCGCCCGCCATTCTGGCAGCACCGGAATAACCCAGATCGCCGCCTATTATCAGCACATGCCCACAGCTGCCTTTATGCGCACAACGGTCACGTCGCGGCAATTGGGATTTAACGACACGGGTCGCAGCCTCTTTAAACCCGGAAAACACCTCATCGGGCACGGCTAATTGGGCATAGAAAATCTCACCACAATAGTCAGCCGCCTGGCCGGTAAATAAACCCTGTTTTAGGCCGATAAAGGTCACCGTACAATCGGCTTTTACCGCACAGCCCATGACATTACCGGTATCGGCATGTAAACCGGAGGGTATATCCACGGCAACCACGGGCGATGAATGGGCATTGATAATCTGTATCGCTTCGGCGTAAAGTCCCGTTACCGGCCTATCTAGCCCGGTACCCAACAATGCATCAACTAATACATCGGCATGAATGATCTGCCCAGCCTGAAATGGCATAACCATTCCAGATGCTTCACTATATTTTCGGTACGCGAGCAACGCATCGCCGTTAAGCTTTTCGGGTTCTGCAAACGCATAGACACAAACGGTCAACCCTGCCGCCAGAGCCAATTCGGCAATAATATAGCCATCGCCTGCATTATTGCCGGAACCGCAAAAAACCGCTAAAGATCGGGCTTTAGGCCAGTGTTGTTTGATACAGTGGAAAACCTCATATCCCGCCCGGCCCATTAATTCAAAACCGGGAATGCCGCGTTCCTGTATAGCAATCCGATCCATTTCCCTGACTTGCGCCGCACGATAGAGTTTTACTGGTAAATTTTGCATGGTATTGTAATGTAATTTTCGTAGCGGCAACCGGCAGGTTGCCTTTAGGTAGCGCCAAGAAATCTAGTGGCAACCGGCCGGTTGCCACTACAACATATTATATCCCTGTCAACAATTATGGACATCAGCAGTCAAAAAATGGCAAGTCTAGCCTTGCAAATTAAACAATGGGGACTGGAACTGGGCTTTCAACAGGTCGGCATTACCGACACCGATTTGCCTGAAGCGGAAGCCCACCTGGAAAATTGGCTGGACAATAACTTCCACGGTGAAATGGACTATATGCAGCGTCACGGCCTTAAACGCAGCAGACCCGAGTTATTGCATGCGGGAACATTGCGTATTATTTCCGTGCGTATGGATTACCAGACCGAAGCTGCCATTGCTATGAATCAAGCCCTGGCTGATCCCACTTCGGCCTATATTTCTCGTTATGCTCTGGGTCGTGATTACCACAAATTGATGCGTAACCGCCTGCAAAAACTGGCGGATAAAATTCAGGCAGAAATCGGCTCCGACCTTCCCGGCTCAATGCGGGCTTTTGTCGACAGCGCCCCGGTTCTGGAAAAAGCTTTGGCCGAAAAAGCAGGCCTAGGCTGGATAGGCAAACATTCCAATGTCATCAACCGCAAAGCCGGATCGTGGTTTTTTCTTGGTGAACTATTCACTAACCTGCCGCTACCCATCGACACCCCTGCTACCGCGCATTGCGGCGAATGCCGCGCCTGTCTGGATGTATGCCCAACCCAGGCGATAATTGCACCCTATCAGGTCGATGCCAGGCGCTGCGTGTCCTATCTGACTATCGAACTGCACGGCTCAATACCGGAAAACCTAAGACCGCTGATCGGCAACCGTATCTATGGTTGCGACGACTGCCAAATCATCTGCCCGTGGAATCGTTTTGCCAAGCCAACCGGTGAACAGGATTTTAGCCCTAGGCATCGGCTTAATACCCAGCAATTACTTGATGTTTTCGCCTGGAGCGAAACGGAATTTCTGGCAAAAACCGAAGGCTCGGCAATACGCAGAATCGGCCATCAACGCTGGCTCAGAAATATCGCCGTGGCTTTGGGCAATGCACCGACATCAGCGCCTATTGTTGAGGCCTTAAAGCCTATGCTCAATCACGACTCCGCTATGGTTAAGGAGCACGTGCAATGGGCCTTAGCACAACATCAGTCAATCATTTAACATGACACCGATCAGGATTATTTGTATCATTTCGTTTACACACATCGGTCTGGAAGTTCAGTAATGAAAATACTATTTTTCATGCTATTGCCCCTACTCAGTTCATCTGCCGGAGCTGAGGTTTTTAAATGTCAGCTGCCATCAGGCAAAACAATTTATCAGTCTATGCCCTGCAAATCCGCAGCAAAACAGCAAGCTATTGAGATAGTGAAATCCGATCCGCGTAAGATTGCCGAGAGAGAAGCCAAACTAAAAACCTGGCAGGAGGACTTTGCACAGCGCGAACAAGCAAGAATCAAGGTTGAACAAGAGCGTCAAGCCGAACTGGACAGAAAAGCGTCTGTTGAGGCGCTGAAAAAAAGTGCAGAATATCAACAACAGCAGGCTTATCAGACAAAGCGACAGGCAGACGCTTTAGAGCGGCAAAATATGCAACTTCCCTATCAGCAGTATCAATATTTTCCTTCTTTTCCGCTTTATCCATCACCCCCGACTTATCCCGCTTATCCGTATTATGCCCCCAATCATCAGCACAATAGTCGAGGGGAAACCGGCACCGACACTCAGCAATCTGAGCAGGGTCGATTAAAAAATCGCATAAATACGGCTCCCGACAAGAGCCGCTCAACATTCTTTTTCAATTGGCAATAATTCACTAAAAATATTCATATGAACGCACAAATAGGTCAAAAAGCCCCGTTATTATCCGTGTCTGCCTGGGTTCAGGGAACTGAGGTGAACTTTGACAGGCTAACGGGTCAAGTTGTATTAGTCGAGGTATTTCAGGTCAATTGTCCAGGCTGTTTTTTATACACCTTGCCGCAAGCAGTAAACTTATACCAAAAATATTCAGCACACGGCTTAACAGTATTGGGCATCGCCACTGCATTTGAGGATTTTGATAAAAACAATCTCGAAAATTTAACCCGTCTGGCTGAACAGGGCGAGGTGGTCGGCGAAACATTGCGCGTGTTAAGCCAACAAGGCCAGTTAAACGCAGGCCGCCTGCCCTATCGCATCCCCTTTCCGCTGGCGATGGATCTGCTCAGACAATCCGGCGAAGTGGGCGATAACGACATCAACAACTTCATTCAAACCTATATACCCGAGTTTGAACAACAATCAACAACGCATCAACGACAGCTCAGGCAGCAAGTACTGAATTATTTACAGTCCCTTGATTACCATGCGGAAACTTTCGAACGTTTCGAGTTAAAAGGCACGCCCTCGCAAATCCTGGTGGATAAACAAGGCATACTCAGGGACTGTGCATTGGGTGTTTATCCCGAGCTGGAAGCACGGATACTCGAATTATTGCAGGACTAATGTTTGCCCAAGCCCTAATCCTTATCCCGAACTCAGGTTAATTAAGCCATAACTGAATTCAGCGCTACAATAGCAACCATGAATACTAATCTCACTCCATTTTCAGCACTCACTCCCGATATCATGTTGAATGCGCTCGACAGTATCGGCCTGCATAGCGACGGCCGACTGCTGGCGCTCAATAGCTATGAAAATCGCGTCTATCAGGTCGGCATGGCGGATGCCTCCTTTATTGTAACCAAGTTCTACCGACCCGAGCGCTGGACGACTGCCGCCATTCTTGAAGAGCATGCTTTCATTCAGGAATTATTCGACGCTGAAATTCCTGTGGTACCCGCCATTCCCTTTGGCAAAAATCAAACCTTAATCCACGCCGATGGCTTCCGCTTTTCGGTATTTCCGAGGCAAGGCGGCCGCGTGCCGGAACTTGAGGGTCGCGACAAGCTCGAGTGGATGGGACGATTTATCGCGCGCATTCATGCTGTCGGCGCGCTAAAGCCTTTTAAGGAACGCCCGACACTTGATATTGCCGGTTTTGGCGACAACCCTAGAGCTTTTCTGCTGGCAAATAACTTCATCCCCGCCGATCTTATCGAGGCTTACCGCAGTGTCTCTGAACACGCTCTGGATGGCGTAAGACGTTGCTTTGAACGCGCCGGTGAGGTCAAAAACATCCGTCTGCACGGCGATTGTTATCCGGGAAATATTTTATGGACCGATGACGGCCCGCATTTTGTTGATTTCGATGACAGCCGAATGGGCCCGGCAATACAGGATTTGTGGATGCTGCTCTCAGGAGATCGCGCTGACATGACTATCCAATTAAACCATCTGCTATCCGGTTACCGGACTTTTTATGATTTCGATACCCGGGAACTGCATCTGATTGAAGCGCTGCGTACCTTGCGCCTGATTCATTATTCTGCCTGGATTGCACGGCGCTGGGATGATCCCGCGTTCCCTATGGCGTTTCCGTGGTTTGATACCCCGCGTTATTGGCAGGATCGAATTATTGAGCTGCGCGAACAGATCGCGTTAATGAATGAAGGGCCGCTTGAGTTGGGTTAGTGCGATTGATGCGCTTCACGTTGTTCAGCATATCCTACGCACTCGGTTTAAAGCTTACCCTGCCGCATCAGCAGGGTTTTTACCGGATTGAATGTTTTTCTATGCACCGCTAAAAAGCCAAATTGCTCGATTTCGGCCAGATGCTGTTTGGTGCCGTAGCCCTTATGCAGATGAAACGCAAAATCCGGGTAGCGTTGATAATAATCAACCATCAACTTATCCCGTTCAACTTTTGCCAATATTGAGGCGGCGCTGATCGCCTGCACTTTGCTATCGCCTTTAACGATGGCCTGGGCAGGCATCGACAATTTAGGAAGACAATTACCATCCACTAAAACCTCATCCGGCTGGATAGGCAAGCCGTTTACCGCTCTTTGCATTGCCAGCAGCGTGGCTTGCAGGATATTAAGTTCATCGATCTCTTCAACACTGGCCTCCGCAATCGACCAGCTTAAGGCTGCTTCCTTGATGAGGATATACAGACTATCGCGCTTGCTTGCGCTGAGTATTTTAGAATCAGCCAATCCGATTATCGGCCTCAAGGGATCTAAGATAACGGCTGCGGCAAAGACCGGGCCTGCAAGCGGACCGCGTCCAGCTTCGTCAACGCCGGCAATGATAATCTCGTTATCCATACTAACTTCCACGCCTGAAACAGCGATTAACTCACGAAAACTCTTTAAGTTGGCTTATAGGGCCACTAGCCGTAACCGGCTTCCGCTTTAAGCGCATAGGCGTCTACACAATTTTTATCGCGCTGAAACTTATTATCGTTGAATGTTGTGGGCGCGAATTTATTCGCGCGATGGATTAAAAAGCGCGAATAAATTCGCGCCCACACTATAAACATAATGGCAGTGATCCAACAGAAATGGAGCATGGCTTGCCACCTAATTATTGCTCAATAGCCTCAGTTGTCCCGGTTTAAATGGGTAGCCCGATCAGCTATCGCAATATGCCACGATTCACATTACGCAAAAAACTGACCATATCAGACAATTCTTTACTTTCACCGGCCAAATCTTCCATTTGGTCAATCGCATCTTCCAGACGCAGATTGGTCTTGTAAATTATTTTATAAGCTTTTCTGATTAACCTGATATCTTCAGGAGAGATGCCGTTACGCTCCATACCGACTGAATTGATGCCATGCGGCCGGGTAGGTTTACCGCCGACCATAACAAAGGGGGGAATGTCCTGGGTAATCGCGCTGCCCATCGCGGCAAAGCTGTACTGGCCGATTTGGGTGAACTGATGCACTAAGGTGAACCCACCCAAAATAGCATGACTATGTAAATGCACATGCCCAGCCAATGAGGCGCCATTGGCCATAATGACGTGGTTGCCGATAATGCAATCATGTGCCACATGCGTATATGCCATAAACAGGTTGTCATTGCCTATCTTAGTAAGACTGCGATCCTGCTTAGTCCCCCGGTGCATGGAAGTATATTCGCGTATCGTATTTCTATCGCCAATTTCCAGCCGGGTTATCTCAGCTGCATATTTTTTATCTTGGGGATCTTCGCCGATAGAGGTGAATTGATAAATGCGATTTTGTTGGCCTATGGTGGTAGGTCCCTTAATAACAACATGCGAACCTATTACCGTACCGGCACCGATTTTTACCCCGGGACCTATGACCGAAAAAGGGCCAACCGATACATCATCGGCTAACTCCGCTTCACTATCAATTATCGCTGTCGAATCAATCAAAACTAATTTACCACCGCTGCACATCTGATTTCCGCACTCGCAACAAATTCACCATCAACTTCTGCACGGCATTCAAATGCCCAGATATTGCGCTTACTTTTAACGAATCTTGCTTCCAGCATTAATTGATCACCGGGTACAACGGGTCTTTTAAATTTTGCCTTATCAATACCGGTTAAGTAATAAATCATCCCGGCTAATTCATCACCGGCTGTTTCTGATGCAAGCAAACCCGTAGATTGCGCCAAAGCCTCCAAAATCAGTACGCCCGGCATAATGGGTTTTTGTGGAAAATGCCCTTGAAAAAACGGTTCGTTATACGTAACGTTTTTTACTCCCAGTAGTCTAATGCCAGGTTCACACTCAATAACTTTATCAACCAATAAAAAAGGGTAACGATGTGGTAAGAATTCTTGTATTTGTAAAATATCTAGCTTAACGGACATATCGGAGGATGCTTCTCTAAAAAGTTGATGACTATGCAATTAAAAAACGGTAACTAACCGGATCAAAATAGCGTTATTTTATTTTCTTTCCTAAATAAAAAACCGTGTGTAATTATTCCGGCATGGTTGACAACTTTTGTTGAACTTGAGTCGTCACGTCAACTTTATCACTAGCATAAATAACGCCATCCGTCAGTAATAAATCAAAGTTTTGATCTTTAGCTATTTCCCGAATAGCTTCAACAATACGACGCTGTAACTTACCCAACTCTTGATTACGACGAACATTAAAATCTTCGCTAAACTCTTGCTGAGCTCTTTTTGCGTCTCTTTTCTTATTTAAAATATCTTTTTCCAGATTGACTCGCGCTGACTCACCCATCACCGCTGCATCTTTAGCCATTCTTGCATCCATGTTTTGGATTTCTTTTTGCTGGGCAACTAATTGCTTATCTCGCGGTGAGAATTCTTTTTCCAAGCGTTTTTTGGCTTTTTCTGCCTGCGGGGCTTTCTCAAGAACAGAGGGGATATTAACAAAGCCAATTTTTAAATCAGCATAGCTCACATTAGCAGCAAGCAATAATCCTAAAAACAAAACAACTTTTGATTTCATTGTTAAACAGGTCCCTGATTAAATTAAAAAATAATAACAAAATATATAACTATTTCGCCAAATTATGAACGTAGGAACTACCGGCCGGCAACCCTACTTCTGCTAGAAGTTTTGGCCGAAGTTGAATTGGAACATCTGTTTTTGGTCCCCTGTTGCAACACCCAGATCTGACGTTCCAGATGACTCAGCATTTAACGGCAATGCGGCACTAACGGATAAAGCGCCGAAAGGTGACAACCATTCACCGGAAACCCCGACAGAATATTTCATGTTGTCGGCTTTAAAGCCATCGTTAATTGCTCCTGCGTCCATAAAGGTGCCTAACCTGACTGATTTTGTCTCCGGCATAAAAGGTACCGGAAAAAACATTTCGGCATTGCCGATGATTTTACTGGAACCGCCAAACGGATAACCATTGGATTCTCTCGGACCCACGGTATTATTCCTAAAGCCGCGTATGGATCCCGTACCGCCGCCGAAATAATTCTCAAAGAAAGGCAAGCTATCCGTATTTCCGTAACCATCGCCATAGGCCGCTTCAGCTTGCAATCTGAACGTAAAGTCTTTAGCCAACGGCAAATAAAGCTGATGTTTATAAGCGATTTTATAATATTCCAGGTCACTGCCAGGGACGGTCGCCAACGCAGAAAACCGCTGTTGCCCACCTTTATTAGGGAAGATTGCCCGATTAAGGGTGTCATGAGTCCAACCCACTGACGGCGCCAGTGTCAGATAGGTATCGCCTTCCTTATTAATAAAATCTTGAATTTGTGTGGATGAAAAATTAGTGGTACTCAGCTCGGTATGTTTTGCATCGAGATCAAAACGTAAGCTGTCGAATTCATTCAGGGGAATGCCGAAATTTATTCCCGCATTCATCACATTGGTTGAATAATTGGCAATGTTCACTTGACCGGCATTACGTTTGGTATAACCCAAATTATAGCCCTGACTGACACCGTCTACGGTGAAATAAGGATTAAAAAAACCAAACTGATAACTGGTCGCATAACTACTATTATTAAAGGCAACATTGACCCGTTTGCCAGAACCAAACACGTTATCCTGAGCAATATTGGCGTTTAACACTATCCCTTGGACTTGAGAAAAACCGACACCTGCCGACAAGTTGCCGGAGGGCTTTTCTACGACCGAATAATTCACATCAATCTGATCGGCAGTGCCTGTAACCGGAGGTGTTTCAACATTCACATCTTCAAAGTAGCCCAAACGTTCAAGCCGGGTTTTTGACCGTTCAATTTTTGAACTTGAAGCCCAACTGGATTCCATCTGCCGCATTTCGCGGCGCAGTACTTCATCACGGGTTTTGCTATTACCTTTCATGTTAATGCGTCTGACATAAACACGTTTTCCCGGATCAACAAAAAAGGTCATATCAACGGTTTTTTGGGCTTCGTTGATTTCAGGTATCATGTTGACGTTGGCAAAAGCGTAGCCGTCATCACCCAGACGCTCAGAAATAGCTTTAGACGTTTCGGTAGCATTTTTTCTGGAAAAAATCTCGCCAGGACCGACTTTTACCAGCTTAATAAGCTCTTCAGGTACAACCACCAAATTACCGGCTAATTTGACCTTTTCCAATTTATAAACATCACCTTCTTTGACATTAATGGTGACGTAAATATCTTTTTTATCCGGGGTAATGGCTACCTGCGTGGATTCAATGTTAAAGTTAATATAACCACGATCCAGGTAATAGGAGCGTAAGGTTTCTAAGTCTCCCGACAACTTTTGCTTGGAATATTGGTCGTCTTTGGTGTAAAACGACAGCAAATTAGAGGTATTCAACTCCAGATTACGCAACAGCGTTTTATCATCGAAAACGTTATTGCCAACAATGTTGATCTGTTTGATCTTTGCTACTCGACCCTCAGAAATTTTGATATGAATACCCACCCGATTCCGAGTGAGATTGGATACATCCGTCGTTATATTTAAACCGTATTTACCATGACTGAAATATTGCCGACTGAGTTCCTGCTCGACTTTATCCAGAACCTGCTGGTCAAATACCTTGCCTTCAGCCAAACCAATTTTCTTTAAGGCTTTGGTCAAGTCGTCTTTACTCAGATCTTTATTGCCTTCAAAAATGATTTTTGCAATCGAGGGTCGCTCTACCACATTAACAATCAGCGTTGAACCTTCTCTTTCCAGAGAAATATCCTTAAAAAAACCGGTTTTGAATAGCGCCTTGATTGCTGGAGCGACATTATCCAGGGAAAACTTTTCACCCACATTAATTGGGAGATAATTATAAACAGTGCCTACAGAAATGCGCTGAAGTCCTTTGACTTGAATATCTTCCACAAGAAATCCTTCATCACTTTTAACCACTTGAGAAACAAGTATAAACAGCAATAATAAGCAAGAAAAAATATTTAATTTCATGTGGAATTCTAAAAATAAAAGTAACTACTTAGCCGCTAGCAAAGTAGAACACAGATGCCAAAAGTAGGCGACACGCATTTGGCTGGCAAGGACTGATAATATCAAGCTTTTTTCATAAAACAATATAGGCCAATCTTGAAAAACTGCCGAATTATATCACAGTAAAAATTTAAACGAACTTAAGCCCGACGAATAGGGAAACTAAGCACCTCATCAAGGGAGGCGCTACCCGACAATAGTGCCAATAAACGGTCCAGACCTATAGCCATACCAGAGCATTCCGGCAATCCCGATTCCAAAGCCGCAATAAGACGTTGGTCTTTAACGATAACAGGTAATTTCTGTTGTTTCCGGATAGACAGTTCTTGGTCAAATCGCCTGCTTTGTTCTTTAGCATCTGTCAGCTCATAATAACCATTGCCAAGCTCAACGCCATTCATAAATAATTCAACGCGATCAGCGATCTGTGCGTTATCTTCGTTGATTCTGGCTAATGACGACTGGCAAGCGGGATAACCGTAAACCATACACAACGCATTTTCACCCAAATGCGGCTGAACCTTGTGACTGAAGATAAAATCCAGCCACACCGCATGATCGTGTCCGCAAATGTCCACCGCCTCAGGTATTTGGCTTTTCCTGGCAAAAACGCAGTAGTCCTGATAAGAAAATATCAGGGGATCTAAACCGGTATACGAAACAAATATATTCTGATAACTGACTCGTTGAGTTTCCTGTAACGACTTCCCTCTAAACAGAGCAGCAAACAGTTCGGTGATTTCATCCATTAACTGCGGCAAGGTAAAGCCGACCCGATACCATTCCAGCATCGTAAACTCAGGATTATGAAAACGCCCCGACTCTCCGTTTCTGAATGCCTTACCTATCTGATAGATACAACCGCTGCCGGCTGCAAGCAGCCGTTTCATCGCAAACTCAGGGGATGTCTGCAAAAACAGGGTTTGCCGCTGTGGTGAAAAACAGTACTCAGTGGTAAAAAATTCCAGCTGAGGATCCGTTCCAATAGTGTGACTGAGCAGCGGCGTCTCGACTTCCAGCACCGATCGTTCCGCAAAAAACTGACGCAATTCGGCCAGCATCCGCGCCCTTAAACGCATCAGCTCTATCGCGCATGACGGCCGCCAGTCTGCTAACACTATTCTTTTACGCGGGAAACGTATTCGCCGGTACGGGTATCGACTTTAATCACTTCACCAATTTGCACAAACAAAGGCACCCTGACGACTGCGCCGGTTTCCAAGGTTGCGGGTTTGCCGCCTCCACCTGAAGTATCGCCACGCACACCGGGATCGGTTTCAGTAATGGTCAGGTCGACAAAGTTAGGCGGCGAGATCGCAAGCGGCGAATCATTCCATAAGGTTACCGTACAAGAATCCTGATCTTTCAACCACTTACCCGCATCACCGACAACTTTTTGATCAGTTTGATACTGTTCAAAAGTATCCGGCACCATAAAATGCCAGAATTGACCGTCGTTATAAAGATACTGCATCTCAGCATCAACCACATCAGCGCCTTCAATTGACTCACCCGATTTAAAGGTTCTTTCAATAACCCGGCCGGTTTTCAAATTCCTGATTTTTACCCGGCTAAAAGCTTGACCCTTTCCCGGTTTGACAAATTCATTTTCAATAATCGCACAGGGATCGTTATCTAACATAACCTTTAACCCGGCTTTAAACTCATTAGTGCTGTAAGTGGCCATTTTATCCTCAAAGATGACAAACAATATAAAACTCAGCCATTATAATAGAGCCAACAACCGATAGAAACTTTAATAAGCCCTCATGCCCGAACCACAGCTCGAAATTCAACACTTTACTAAAAACTGGCAACAACAACTTGCCGAAGCTTTTAACAACATTGAAGACCTCTGCCGTTATTTACAGTTATCGCCGGATGACTTGCCGGTTTCAGTTGCGGCAACTGAAAACTTCGCTTTACGCGTTCCGCTAAGCTTTGCAGCCTGCATGGAAAAAGGCAATCCGCATGATCCTTTATTACGCCAAGTATTACCTATCAAGGAAGAACTGTTTGCCTATCCCGGTTTTAACCATGATCCGGTCGGCGATCTTGCGGCAGCCACCCAGACGGGTGTTTTGCATAAATATCACGGCCGGGTTTTATTTATCAATACCGGTAGCTGCGCCATCAACTGCCGGTATTGTTTCCGGCGCAATTTTCCGTATGCTGATTTGCAACTCAGCAAACAAAAGGAAGAGGCCGCCGTCCAATACATTCAAGCAGATGACAGTATCTCGGAAGTTATTTTAAGCGGCGGCGACCCCTTGCTGCTCAGCGATGCACGGCTAAGCCGACTCATTCAGCAATTAAACGCTATCAAACATTTAAAACGTATCAGAATACACAGCCGACTGCCTATCGTTCTGCCTGCCCGAATAACCGGTGAGTTCCTTAACACCCTGACTGAAAGCCCCAAACAAATTGTTATTGTCGTGCACTGCAACCATGCCAATGAAATCAGTGACCGCGTCATTGCCGCCTGTAACTTGCTAAAAACTAGCGGCATCACTGTGTTCAATCAATCGGTGCTGTTAAAAGGCATAAATGATAATGCCGAAGTGCTATGTGAATTGAGCGAACGATTGTTCAGCCACGGCATCATCCCCTATTATTTGCATTTATTAGACAAAGCCACCGGCACAGGACATTTTGAGGTTTCTGAACAACAAGCCTTAATACTTATCCGGCAAATTCAAGCCACCCTGCCCGGCTATCTGGTGCCAAAGCTGGTCAAAGAACAAGCCGGGGCCGCATCAAAACTGTCTATTTTATAGTTTAGGAACGGGCATGATTTAACTTGAGCAAGTTAAGCAGTGACGCCAAGCGCCCTCTCCTGTTGAAGAGGGCGCAGCGAGAAAAAAAACGGGGCTGGTGTAGATAACTATGTTTCTAAGCGGGCATTAACCTTAGTTATGACTCACCCAAACCGAATCCAAATTAAGCGATTTTT
Organism: Methylobacter sp.; assembly: GCA_030653985.1. Classification (GTDB taxonomy): domain Bacteria; phylum Pseudomonadota; class Gammaproteobacteria; order Methylococcales; family Methylomonadaceae; genus Methylobacter_A. The sequence goes on from JAURYJ010000054.1 coordinate 126,997, forward strand.
TGAGTTTAGCCGTATTTGAAAGCGCGTCTGCTTTACTTTTAAAACCTCCGACTCGGAGCCGGTACATGGTTACATTATTTTCACGCACAGGCACTACTTCGCTAAAAACACCTAGGCGCGCAAATTCAGCCGCCTTGCTTCTGGCAAACCACTCCTGTTTGAATGCGATCAAATTCACGCCCCATTCGCCATAGGCCTCTTGCCTTACGACTTGCCTGGGATCAGGTTTACTAACAGGTTTTGCTGCATATACAGGTTTAGCCGTTACCATCTTTGGCTTAACTTTCTCTTTGGCAAGCACCACTTCAGGCTTAGCTTCTACTTTAGCAGGCAAAACTTCAGGTATTACGGCTACTTTAGCCGCAGCGGTTTCAGGTATAACCTTCTCTTTGATCTGCCCATGCTCATTAGTAACTCCATTTTTCGCTGGCACATGCTCCTGTGCATTACCCTCTTTAACCGGTGCAGGCGCAGACGCCACTTCGACCTTAGCTGGTTCAACATCGAGTGGAGCTAAAGATACCTTTTCTTCTAAATCGCCAATTTTGACCTGCAACATGTCCAGCGCCTTGCTTACGCTATCCTGTTTTGCCGCAATATCAGGTACTTTGCTCGTTAATAAATCAACGGGGAACTGGGGATTCCCTTTCAGCTCGGTTATAAAGCTATAAACCTGCTGATTCAACTGCACCACGGAATTCACCATAGCGTTAATTTCTGCATTAGGATTGTTTGCAACAATTTTTGCCAAATCCGCCTCAAGAGCTGAAACAGCTTCCGTTAATTTTGAAACTTCAGTTTTAGCACTATAGGTCATCACGCCCAATCCTGCGGCTGCACCTAACGCAACCACACCGAACCCCAATGCCACATAACCAAAAAGCTTCGCTTTTTTAACTTTATTGTCCGCATCTTTCAGCTGTTTTTTAATGTCTTCCCGTTCAAATCCAAATGGACTCATTTGGACATCTTCAGTGTCATCTACAATCGTGTCGACTGTTTGTTTCGGCTTGGCTTCAACCACAGCTTCATTACTGCTTGGTTGCGGCTCCGACTCAAAAGCCTGCATAGCTACATCTTCATTTAAAAAGTCACTGTCACCAAAGGCATCGGCAAATTCATCTTCTTGAATACCTGCATCACTGCCTATCTCGGAAATATCCATATCAGTAGTAATATCAAAGTCAGGCAACAGAAAATCATCTTCTTCATCTGATGAATTATCAGTGTCCGCTAACTGGGTCGAGTCCATCTCCTCAGAAAAATCATCGCTGACCTCATCCAATTGAAAAAAGTTATCCATTTTATTCAAGTCAGAACCGTCACCCACCGCATCTTTTTTTCCTGCCGTTGGCTCTAATGCATCCTCGGAATCAAAACCGGCATCAGCGAATAGATTGGCAAAGCTATTGTCATCATCCTGAATCATGCCTGATGTATCAAATTCGTCACCATAGCCGACAAAATCATCCAGCTCACCTGGCAGAGCGACAACTTCGTCAACTGCTTCCGTTTTTTCGTCTGCTTGCGTCAACACGTCGGCGGTATCTAAACCGACATCCGGGAGCAAATCCTCCTTGTCAGCGGCTAGCGCTTCATCATTGGGCGCAATCAAATCGACTGAAGTCTCAACTTCGTCATCCTGAAGCAGAGCCGATTCATCAAAATCAAC
>JAURYJ010000055.1 GCA_030653985.1 Methylobacter sp.
AGCTTCAACGGCACGAGCAAGAACAGAGGATTTATGTCTCCTGACTTGGCTAACAGCGCCTCGACTGGCAGTACCGGATATTCCCTCCGGCAGGCTGACTTAGGGCGACTAGCGCCATCAGCACAGGAAAAATCGTACCCGAATGCAAAGGTAAAGTCAAGAGCATCCTTACATCCCCGACCTGAAGGACGGGGTTTTACGGACAAACTGATAAAAAATTCAGGGCTTTTAATTATGTCTACACAAACAAACACCGGTACAGTTAAATGGTTTAACGCTAGCAAGGGATTCGGTTTCATCGAGCAGGAACAAGGTCCTGATGTTTTTGTTCATTACAGCAGTATCAGCAGCACAGGATTCAAGTCATTGACTGATGGGCAAAGAGTGCAATTCAATGTCTCAGAGGGAAAAAAAGGCCCACAAGCTGAGGACTTAATTGTCCTCTGATCTGCAACAGATAATCCATCCTTGTGCTCAACTTCAATAAGGTGACAGAATCATGCAAATCCCATTACAAATCACTTTTCGTGGAATACCTCCCTCTGAGGCTGTAGAGGCCAAAATTCGTGAAAAAGTAAGTAAGCTTGATAAGTTTCACTCGCATATTATGGCTTGCAGGGTGGCGGTGGAAGCTGAACATCAGCGCCACCATCAGGGCAACCAATACCATATTCGTATTGATATCACCACGCCACGGAAAGAATTAGTCATCAGCCGGGAACATCATGACAAACAGGCTTATGAAGATGTTTATGTGGCCATACGCGATGCCTTTAATGCGGCAATAAGACAGCTGGAAGATTACGCACGGATTCAGCGAGGCCAAGTTAAAACGCATGACTTGGAAAGTACCGGAACCATAACCCGTTTGCTACCGGAAAAAGATCATGGCTTTATTGCGGCAATGGATGGTCGTGAAATATATTTCCACCGAAACAGCGTGGCGGGAAGTGGATTTGATTCGTTAAAGGTTGATGATGAAATCCGCTATATCGAAGAAAGTGACGATCTCGGTCCGCAAGCCAGTATTGTTTATCCATGAGTGTACGGGGCTTAGACTTGCTTACGAAAAAACCGACAATTTTGCGTTAACAGGCAATAATTTCCCGCAATACCGAGGTGGCGTAGCTCCCCGCAGCCAAGGTAAAATCAAGCTCCAGCGTGGTGTCATCGATAAACTGCCAGCATAAATCCTGCACATTAACCCTTAATGCACGTCTGTCGCGATCAACGGCACTGGCTATCAAACCCTGAGCCAGTGCCTGATGCGCCTGAATGACCGTTTGCTCAATAGCCAGCGCATCGGCTGACACATCGGCATTTCCCTTCCCCCATAATACCCCGGTAGGATGAATCTCTTTATCCGCCAGTCGCCGGATGATTTCAGTATCCGGCTGATCCGATTGAAAACAGCTGTGCGACAGGTCGAATTGATAGCTGTCGCCAACCACGGGCTGATTCCAGTTATTTTGTGCCACCCGCTCAGCCAAAATCAGGTTGAACAGATACGATCTGGTCGCCGACAAATACATGCTGCGCTGCTCCCGCCCCACTTTAGCCCCCTCAAACATGGCCAAAGCCTTATTGACATTTTGACCCTCGTTGCCAAAGCGTTGCGAGCCGAAATAATTGGCGATGCCGTTGGCTTTAATCAGCTCCAGTTGCCGAATGGTTTTTGCTCGATCGCCCTGCCAGTCGCGAATAACCAGCTTAAAACTGTTGCCCGACAACACGCCACGCTTGAGTTTTCTGGCATGCCGGACAGCGAGCAGTACCGTCATGCTGTCCGAGTCAAACTGCGTCCAATCAGGGTCTGCCTTGCCCGGCAACCAGACACTGAACCATTGAGTGGTAAGCGCATACCGGTCTTTTAGACCGGCGTAACTGACATCGCGTTGCCTGACATTGGCAAATCTGGATAGTTGTCTGGCAACATATTCGGTGTTTTCGCCTTTCTTTTGTATTTGCAAAAAAGCGTGTTCGCCAGCGCCAGACGGTTCAAAGGACAGGTTTTCTTTAACGATAAAGTCTTCGGGAATACTACGGATTTTGCCGGTGCCGGAAGGCCCGCCGTAAACGTAAGGCCAGATGGGGATTTCAATGTTTTGCATAAGCTTAGATAAATCATTTCATCCACGAAAAGCACGAAAATTTTCACATAGTGACCAAACTTTAGGCCATCGGCAGTCATGTAACATCAATGCAATACCCTGATTTATTTCGTGTCTTTCGTGGACAACTGCGGTTTTTAGAATTAGGGGAAATAGCTCGGCTATTTTTCGATCAGAACAATTGCCTGCACGGCAATGCCTTCTTTGCGACCTTCAAAGCCCAACTTTTCGGTGGTGGTCGCCTTGACATTGATGCAATCGACATCCACCTGCAAGTCATCGGCGATATTGCGGCACATGGCGGCGGTGTGCGGCGACATAAGCGGCGCCTGGGCTATGATGGTAATGTCGGCATTGACCAGCTTATAGCCTTTTTCCTGCACGATGCCGTAAACATGGCGCAATAACACCCGGCTGTCAGCGCCTTTAAACTCCGGGTCGGTATCGGGAAAATGCTTGCCTATGTCGCCCAAGGCCGCCGCGCCCAATATCGCATCACAGAGCGCATGCAACACCACATCGCCATCGGAATGCGCTTCCAGACCTTGTTCGTAATCTATTTTTACGCCGCCTAAAATAACGTCGCCGCCTTCTTTGAAGCGGTGTACATCGTAACCTTGACCGACTCTAATCATTGTTGCTCCATATAAAATTGCGCCAGCGCCAGGTCTTCCGGGCGGGTGATCTTGATATTGTCGGGGCGACCCTCGACGATTTTTGGTTGCAAACCCTGTAATTCCAAAGCGCTGGCATCGTCAGTGATAGCCGGATTGCCTTGCGCCTGCTCCAATGCGGTTTTTAACCTGCCGTAACGGAACATCTGCGGCGTTAATGCTCGCCAGATATGGCTTCTATCCAGCGTTCCGGTAATGCCATTGCCTTGTACCTGTTTTAAGGTATCCGGCGAAGCTAAGGCCAAAATCCCGCCGACATCATCGTTAATTAAAGAATCAATCAGATGATGAATATCGGACGCAGTTATACAGGGTCTGGCCGCATCATGCACCAATACCCAGTCGTCATCGGCCGCTTGCTCTCTGATAGTTTTTAGCCCGGAAAGCACGGAATCTGCCCGTTCCTTACCGCCTGAAGCGGTAATGATGTTTTTATGCCGCGATATTTCAAGCTCGGGCCAGTAGGGATCTTCTTTGGAAACTGCAACGGCAATAGCGGCAAAAACATCGGCCTGCAGCAAGCGCAACAGGGTATGTTCGATGACCGTTTTTCCGGCGAGTTCCAGATATTGTTTAGGCCGGTCGGCCTGCATACGTTTGCCCACACCGGCAGCGGGCACGATAGCCCAGAATTTTATTGAATTGGTCATGGATAAAAAGGCCTAATTACTCAAGCACATGAAAAAAAGTCTCATCTTCCTTAATCATCCCTAATTCATCCCTAGCCCGCTCCTCGATCGCTTCCTGCCCTTTCCGCAAATCCAGCACTTCGGCGTAAAGCGCTTCGTTGCGCTCTCTTTTTTCTTCGGCCTGTTTTTTTAGGTCATCGAGACGCAGTTGATAAGCATCGATCTGCGCAAGACTGCCGTCGCCAATCCATATCCGGTATTGGAAATGGATGATTAGCAGGATGATGATGGCAATGAGGGTTTTCATAGACGAAATAAAAAAGGCGAAGGACAAAAAGCAAAAGACAAAAGGTTCATATTTTTCGCCTTTCGCCCTTCGCCATTCGCCTGTTTTTTATAACATTTTAAACGCGCTACGACCTGCGTAAGTTGCTAATTCACCCAACTCGTCTTCAATTTTCATCAGACGGTTGTATTTAGCGACGCGGTCGGAACGGCTTAAAGAGCCGGTTTTGATTTGACCTGTGCCTGTGGCAACGGCTAAATCGGCAATGGTAGTATCTTCGGTTTCGCCTGAACGATGCGAAATAACTGCCGTGTAACCGGCTGCATGAGCGGTATTGATAGCTTCCAAAGTTTCGGTCAAAGTGCCGATTTGATTCAGTTTAATCAAAATGGAATTGCCGATGCCTTTTTCGATGCCTTCTTTCAAGGTAGCAGGGTTAGTCACGAACAAGTCGTCACCGACCAATTGGATTTTATCGCCCAATTTTTCAGTGTGGATTTTCCAGCCCGCCCAATCGTTTTGATCCAAGCCGTCTTCGATAGAGATGATCGGATATTTGTCTACCCACTCAACAAAGAAATCAGTCATCTCTTCTGAACTGAAACTTCTGCCTTCTGCCGATAACTCATAACGGCCATTTTTATAATATTCAGAACTTGCAGCGTCCATGCCTAAGCAAATATCAACGCCCGGCTTGTAACCGGCCAGTTCAATCGCTTCGATAATCACCGAAATCGCTTCTTCGTTTGAAGCAAGATTAGGCGCAAAACCACCTTCATCACCGACCGTCGTTGCCAAACCTTTCGCTTTTAACACTTTGCTCAGGTTATGGAAAACTTCAGCGCCGTAACGGATTGCTTCACGGAAAGTCGGCGCGCCAACTGGCAAGATCATGAATTCTTGCAGGTCAACACTGTTGTCGGCATGTGATCCGCCGTTAATGATGTTCATCATCGGTACCGGCATAACAAATTTGCCGCTGGTATTCAAATGACGATATAAAGGCACGCCAGCATCTTTAGCTGCCGCATGAGCCGCCGCCATCGATACCGCTAAAATAGCATTAGCGCCTAAACGACCTTTGTTTTCAGTGCCGTCCAGTGCGATCATTTTTTGGTCGATGCCTGCCTGATCGGCAACATCCATACCGACAATCGCAGCGCGAATTTCAGTATTCACATTTTTGACTGCAGTTAATACGCCTTTACCTAAATAACGGCCTTTATCATTGTCACGCAACTCTATCGCTTCGCGCTCGCCAGTCGATGCACCGGACGGTACCATCGCGCTACCGACTACGCCTGAGGCCAGGATAACGTCGGCTTCCAGGGTAGGATTGCCGCGTGAGTCTAAAATTTCTCTTGCTTTAATATCAACGATTTGAGTCATGATTTTTTCTTTTGTTACAGGTTAAAAAAATAAAAAGGTTCAAGGCGCAAGGTAAAAAATTCAAGGCGAAATACACCTTTACCCTTTTTACCTTACCCCTTTAACCTTAATTACACATCTTTAAATAGCGGCAGATAAATCCAGTTGCGATAACCGGGTAATGCGAACAATAAGCTTATAAAGTCATTTCAATGAATGCTTGTTTTTTAACGGCATTATCGATGATCACCAAAGTTTCTAATAATTCCCGCATCCGGTGTAAAGGCCAGGAGTTAGGTCCGTCACTTTTCGCTTCTGCAGGATTCGGATGGGTTTCCATAAACAGTCCGGCAATACCAACTGCAACAGCGGCTCTGGCTAACACCGGTACAAATTCGCGTTGACCGCCTGACACCGTACCTTGTCCACCGGGCAGTTGCACCGAGTGTGTCGCGTCAAAAACCACGGGACAATCGGTGTCGCGCATGACCGCCAAAGAGCGCATATCGGAAACCAGGTTGTTATAACCGAAAGAGACACCGCGCTCACAGACCATAATCTGCTGGTTTCCGGTCGCTTTGGCTTTATTGGCGACATGCACCATATCCCACGGCGCCAGGAACTGGCCTTTTTTAATATTAACCGGAATGCCTTGAGAAGCGACTTGCTGAATAAAATTGGTTTGCCGACATAAAAATGCAGGCGTTTGCATCACATCAACGACCGAGGCAACTTCAGCTAGCGGCGTATCTTCATGCACATCGGTCAACACCGGTACGCCGATTTGTTGTTTCACTTTTTCCAGTATTTTAAGCCCCTGTTCCACGCCGGGACCGCGATAACTTTCGTGCGATGAACGGTTGGCTTTATCGAATGACGACTTGTAAATAAAAGGAATATTGAGTTGCGTCGTTAATTCTTTAAGGTAACCCGCAGTATCTAGCGCCATTTGCTCGCTTTCAATAACACAAGGACCCGCTATCAAAAAAAACGGCTGATCTAAACCGGCTTCAAAACCACATAATTTCATTACACTGTACCTTTTTTATGTTCAAATGCCGCGACCACAAAACCTGAGAACAAGGAATGACCTTTTCTCGGTGTTGAGGTAAATTCCGGGTGAAACTGACAAGCCAGAAACCACGGATGCTCAGGGATTTCTATCACTTCAACCAATCGTCCATCAATAGACTTCCCGGAAAATCGCATGCCGGCCTGTTCCAGTTTTTCCAGATACTGGCTGTTGAATTCATAGCGATGACGATGCCTTTCAGAAATGACATCTTTCTGATACAGCTGAAAGGCCAGTGAATCGGATTGCAATCGGCATTGCTGGCCGCCCAGTCGCATCGAACCACCTAAATCGGAGGCTTCATTGCGGGTTTCCAATTGACCCTCCTCATCCATCCATTCGGTAATCAAGCCGATCACCGGATACGGTGATTTGGGTAAAAATTCGGTGCTGTGCGCGCCCTCGAGTCCAGCAACATCACGGGCAAATTCAATAACGGCAACCTGCATCCCCAGACAAATACCTAAATAAGGAATTTTATTTTCGCGTGCATACTTAACCGTGGAAATTTTTCCTTCCACACCGCGTTCGCCAAAGCCGCCCGGCACCAAAATGGCATCGATGCCTTTCAGTCTGCCAACACCCTCATCCTCTATAATTTCCGAATCGATATAGACAATATTGACTTTGGTACGCGTGCGGATACCGGCATGAATTAAGGCTTCATGCACCGATTTATAAGCATCGGAATGATCCACATATTTACCGACAATGGCGATAGTCGCCTCGCCTTCAGGATGTTCCAGGGCGTCAACAACGGCTTTCCACTCGGACAAATCCGCCGGTGGCACATCCAGTCGCAACTTGTTAACAACAATATCATCCAAGCCTTGATCGTGCAGTAACAATGGAATCTTGTAAATCGAACTGGCATCGACTGCAGAGATAACTGCTTTTTCTTCGACATTGGTAAATAAGGCGATTTTACGACGCTCACTGAGCGGTATAGATTGTTCGGATCGACAAATCAAAATGTCCGGCTGTATGCCAATGCTGCGCAACTCTTTTACTGAATGCTGAGTCGGTTTGGTTTTTATTTCACCGGCGGAGCGAATATACGGCACCAAGGTCAAATGAATAAAAAGCGAGCGTTCAGAGCCCAGTTCAAAACGCATTTGCCGGATGGCTTCCAGAAAAGGCAGAGACTCAATATCACCTACCGTGCCGCCAACTTCAATCAAGGCGACATCGACCGCTCCCTGGGTAACTCTACCACCGGCATCTATACAGTCGTCGGCGCTTTCATAAACACGACGTTTAATTTCATCGGTAATATGCGGAATGACCTGAACCGTTGCCCCCAAATAGTCGCCTTTACGCTCTTTGCGTAAAACGCTTTCGTAAACCTGACCGGTTGAGAAACTGTTCTTTTTAGTCATCGTGGTTTTAAGAAACCGCTCATAATGGCCTAAATCGAGATCGGTCTCGGTACCGTCTTCAGTAACAAATACCTCGCCATGCTGAAAAGGACTCATAGTGCCCGGATCAACATTAATATAAGGATCGAGCTTGGTCATGGTGACTTTAAGGCCTCGCGACTCAAGAATAGCGGCCAATGAAGATGCGGCAATGCCTTTGCCAAGAGACGAAACAACGCCACCGGTAATGAAAATGTATTTTGTCATGTAGGATTTTTTGGGTTCCCATGCTCCAGCGTGGGAATCCATACTGGGCTCTGATGAAGTTAGGTGAAACCAAGGTATTTTAGTCGACAATGCGCTTGTCGTCATTGTCTTTTGGGTTTAATTCTTAACTTTGCAGCAACAGACTGACACAACCATTTGTTTCTTCATGGTAAAATTCCGCACTGATCCATTTATCCCCCACCGCAGCAAGTCTATCATCCAGATAAACCAAAGGAATTCTATCTCGTTCCCATGGCGGGATACCGGCTTCCTGAAACAGGTTTTTCAGCGAATGATGGCCTTGACGTCCCGGCAAACAGATTTTTTCACCGCCCCGCCGAAACCTTATTTCGACCTTGGCACCCGCCCAGCGTTCACGGAGCATTCCTTTTGAAGACGGCACACAAGAGACAGTCTGGTTATAAGCGGTTTTTATAGACGCTTGCCCGACAGGCCAAAAAGCATCTTGAGGTAAACCTGTGCCAGACAAATTAGTCACGTCAGGCTTTCCTGCCTGACGCTCTTCGGGTAAATGCCAATCTGTTCCAGACAGATTGGTCAGGCAATACAACTTATCCCGATAACGACGAATACTGTAACCCTGCCCTGACAATACCGGATCGCGCTGTGCAGCTGCCGCAACCACCTGACTAAGAATCCGCCCGACAACAGCCTGCGCAGGCATTTTTAAGCCAATGCTCTGGAACCAATGTCTGATGATGAGTTGCTGCTGGTGTAACTGATGCGCCGTTAACCGACTGATACACAATGTGGTATCTGCCGGATTAAAAACCTCAACGAATAACGCCTCGGCGACATCATCAACCAACACCTGTGCATCCGCACAATGTTTTGCCGAACGCGACACGGTTTTATCGATGGCAAGCCAACGCTGCTTGAGTAAAGGCAGCACCGCATTACGCAAAAAATTGCGATCATAATCATTGCGTTGATTGCTGGGATCTTCAACCCAACTTAATTGATGCGCTTCGGCGTAATCGCTAATCGCCTGTTTGGGCGTATTCAACAAAGGCCTGAGCATAACACCCGCACCGAAAGCCATGGTTTTCGGCATTCCGGAAAGTCCGGGCAAACCACTGCCGCGAAACAGTTGCAACAGTACCGTTTCCAACTGATCTTCCCGGTGCTGGGCAAGCAACAACGCATCATCAACGTTCATTAACGATTTTAACGCCGCATATCGGGCGTTTCTGGCCGCTTCTTCAGGACTTTCGCCCGGCAATGCTTGCGCATTAACCCTTAGCGTTAAAAATTCAACACCCAGCTTATTAGCCGTTTGCTCACAATGCTTGGCCCAAGATTCAGCTTCTGCCTGCAAGCCGTGATCGATATAAACTGCGCTGAGCTTGTCTTTGAGTTGAGATGTTGACGCGCATAAATGCAGCAAAACATGAGAATCTACGCCGCCGCTGTAGGCGACATAAACCTTTTGTCGCTGATCCCCAAGATCAAGCTTGGAAATAATGCCCTCGAACAACGGCGAAATTTTCGCCTTTTGTCTTTCACCTTTCACCTAAGCCTTACTTCCCGCCTTCGTCAGTAAAAACGCCAAAGTCCATAATCCGCTGGTAGCGATTTTCCATTAAGGTATCAATAGGCTGCCGCTTCAACTCATTCATGTGCCGAATCAGCGTTTCCTTTAAATTCAAGGCCGTCGCCTTAAAATCTCTATGTCCGCCGCCTAAAGGTTCCCTGACCACTTCATCCAGAAAACCCTGCTCACGGATACGATCCGAAGTAATGCCCATCGCCTCGGCCGCCAATTGCGATTTATCCGCGCTTTTCCATAGAATGGACGCACAGCCTTCCGGAGAAATAACCGAATAAGTACTGTATTCCAGCATGATCAAGCGGTCGCCGACACCGATGGCCAACGCGCCGCCGGAACCGCCTTCGCCGATAATGGTGCAGATAATCGGGGTTTTCAGCTTGGCCATTTCAAATAGGTTTCTGGCAATGGCTTCACTCTGACCGCGCTCTTCCGCGCCGATACCCGGATAGGCTCCCGGTGTATCAATCAGGCAAATGACCGGCATTTTAAAACGCTCCGCCATTTTCATCATACGCAAAGCCTTGCGGTAACCCTCCGGGCGAGGCATACCGAAGTTACGGTAAATTTTTTCCTTGGTGTCACGGCCTTTTTGATGGCCGATTACCATAACCGGCTGCCCCTCAAGACGCGCCAAGCCGCAAATAATCGCAGGATCGTCGGCATAAGCCCGGTCGCCGTGCAGCTCATGGAAATCGGTAAAAACATGCTCCACATAATCCAGCGTATAAGGCCGACCCGGATGGCGGGATAACTGGGAAATCTGCCAATCGGAAAGATCGGTAAAAATAGATTCGGTCAGCGCCTGGCTTCGCTCTTCCAGTTGCTTAAGCGCATCGGAAATATTAATGTTATTGTCAAACTGCACATTGCGGAGTTCTTCAATTTTCGCTTCTAGTTCAGCGATAGGTTGTTCGAAATCGAGAAATTTTAGGTCCATGTAGTCTTGATCTGAATAGTTATTACAGTAATAGGTAATTTTATAGAAATTCAACAATTTTTTCTAAATAAATTACGGACTCCAATTAAACCTAAAAACCGCAGTTCATCCACGAAAGACGCAAAAGACACGAAAGGAATCTAACAAATCAGTACCTTGTATTTAACTGACTATTCACCCACTCCCTTTTCATGCCCGTTGCCTTCACGACTATTAAGCACGATTAAGCTGAACTGAGTACAATTGTACCCAACCGTCCCCACTAACAAACAGGATAAAAAATGACTGAAAACCTACCCGCAACAAACAAAATTACCTACTGGCAACCGTCGGCAGGCGAAACCATCGCAGGTGTCATTCAAGGCAGCGGCATTTTTAAAAATTCACTCTATGACGAACAGAAAACCCTGCTTTTACTGGATGATAACGGCTCGGTTGTGAGTATTGACCTCAATCGCTATTTGATACACAGTTTGAAACAACATAACGCCGCATTGGGGGATTTAGTCACCGTGACTTTTCACGGCAAAGAGCAGAAAAACAACGGGCGTTCTTTCAATCGGTACACGTTGCTGGTTGATAAGATTAGCGGCTCAGTATAAAAACGAAAAAGGGACAAAAGCGGTTTCACTTCGCGCTCAATCGGGTCAAGGAGTAAGCAGCCAATCATCAGCGAACGCCAACATCAGGTGTTTCTGTCGCTTAAACCGGCTTATTTCGGTCTATCGGGCGGCATGGACATCATCCTGAATGACCGATAAGAGTAGGTTACTTTTCGTCCATAATGTAACCTGACCCCTTTTCTTTGGGCTTTGATTAGCCTTTGAGCATTTTTGACCTATGTCAGACCCTAATACTGCTACCTTAAACAGCATTATTCATTTAATAACAGTAAGATAGGCGCATAAATGAAAGTTAAACTCTTGGGTATATTTGGATATAATTGAAATTCATCACATTTCACTATCCACCCAAGAGTTTAACCATG
>JAURYJ010000069.1 GCA_030653985.1 Methylobacter sp.
GGCTCGACTACAGATTCAAACGTTTATAATTTCTTATCCACGTAAGTTCTCATGTCGACTATTTATTACAAACGTAAATAGCTCGTCACAAGCACCCACACAAATTATTTTGATCAGATTTTTAAAGAGCGTCGGAGTAAACTCCGGTTGAGCTGGACAATTATACAGAGCCAATTCAGTTTGTCAACATCTTGTTGACGGTATTTTTCTTGCCGTCCTTGTCGAAGTCGTTTACCGAACCCCGAAGAAGCCAACCATTGTAACCTATCTAGTCCGCTTGTCAACATCCTGTTAACTTTTATTTGTTGCTGCGTCTCTGCCAGGACCTTGACCCCGGAAGAGCTGCGTATTATACAACGCCTTTTCATAAGGTCAAGCTGTTATCCTTACTCGCGCAAATTTTCTTTTTCCTACTTGATAAACATGTTGAGTGCCTGCCGGAATCTCCATTTTTTGATCAGAAACCTTTTCTCCGTCAATTTTTACCGCCCCCTGTTTTATCATACGATTAGCTTCGGATGTACTCTCCGTCAATCCGGAATCTTTCAATATATTTGCTATACCGTAACTTGCACCGTCAAGCTTTAATTCAACCTCATCTATTTCATCAGGTATCGCGCCACGTTGAAATCTGGCTTCAAAGTTTTCTAAGGCTTTGACAGCTGCAGCAGCATCATGAAACCTTTCTATCATTTCCTGAGCCAACTTTACTTTATAATTTCTCGGATTGGCACCTTGCTTACACTCCTCTGCCCATAACGCTATCTCAGTCATGGGACAAAAACTCAGTAATTCAAAATAACGCCACATCAACTCATCTGATATGGACATGAGCTTGCCGAACATATCATCGGCAGAATCAGCTATCCCCACATAATTGTTGAGTGACTTGGACATTTTTTGCACGCCATCCAACCCCTCTAATATAGGCATAGTCATAACAACTTGCGGTTTTTGTCCAAAAGCTTCTTGCAACTGCCGTCCAACCAGCAGATTAAACTTCTGATCTGTGCCACCCAACTCCACATCGGCTTTCATCGCCACCGAATCGTAGCCTTGTATTAATGGATACAAGAATTCATGTATCGCAATGGGCTGTCCACCCTTAAAGCGCTTGCTAAAATCATCTCGTTCCAGCATTCTGGCTACGGTATGTTTTGCTGCCAACTGAATTAAATCAGCAGGTGACATGGCATTCATCCAGCTTGAATTAAACATTACCAAGGTTTTAGTCGGATCCAGGATTTTAAAGATCTGCTCTTCATAGGTTCTTGCATTATCAATCACCTCATCCCGGGTCAACGGCTTGCGCGTAACATTTTTCCCGGTTGGATCACCGATCATCCCGGTAAAATCACCAATCAAGAACAATACTTCATGCCCCAAATCCTGAAACTGTTTCAACTTATTAATCAGAACAGTATGTCCCAAATGCAAATCTGGAGCTGTCGGATCAAAACCCGCCTTAATGCGAAGAGGCCGCCCCTCTTCCAGCTTTTTAATTAATTCTTGCTTGATTAAAACCTCGTCAGTCCCTCTAAGCAGGTGCTCCAATACGTCCTCTTGCAATTTCCTTCTCCAACTATTTACAAATGATTCATTATAGAATTAATAAGCAACTCCCTGAATAAAAACTTTGCTCAGCCTAAAATTGGTAAAAACGCCTAAAACCACTTAGAATGAAACTATAAATTCATTAATTTTTATGATTTACGTAAATTTCAATTATTTAGCCTAGTGAAAAAAAAAATCTATACATCCATGCTCTTTGGAATTAGCGTAGCCTTTTCAGTAGTCGGCCACACTCAGACAAAACCCATCAGCAAAAGCACAACAGCCAAAACGGTTCATGCTGCCACTGTTCATTCAAAAAATACCAAAACGGTTAACAAGAAAAGTGCCGTAGCTGCAGTTAAATCGACACCAAACAGCAAAAAAACCGCCATCACATCGAAGTCCGCTAACAAACAAAATGCGACCACTGCAAGCAAGATAGCTACGGCAAAAAAATCTATTACAAAAAAACAAGCGGTTGTTCCAAGCAAACTAAAAAACAACAAACAATCCGTTGCTGCCAAATCCGCGAGAAATAACAAGACGCTTATTTCCACCCCACCAAAACATAAAAAACAAGCCATTGTCTCGGCTAAATCGAAGCACACATCTCATCCAGTTGTTGCTTTTGAACCGGCGCGTAGACAACATACCTTTATTGCTTCCAAATCACTGAAACCTGCACTAAGCCACAAAGAACAGCAAAAGCACATACCTACCGAGCTGAATTTGGGTAACACCAGGACGACAGATCAAATTATCCAGATAAATAATGATAAACAATTACATCCAATCAGCTTTAATCGTCCACAAACCATAAAAACCGACACAGCTCACGTCTCTATAGAAACCTCTTTATTTCTCGACGGACTCGAAGCCGGCTTATCAAAAGAGCTAATCCTGCAACTGACAGATATATTTGCATGGGACATTGATTTTGCCACCAATCTACGTCCTGGCGATCAATTCACGATTGTTTATGGCAAAAAAATAGTTAATGGCACAGAGACCGATAGTGATGACATTATTGCCGCCGAATTCGTTAACCAAGGGTCGTCATATACAGCGATAAGATACATAAATGAATCCGGTGCGACCAGTTACTACTCGCCTGACGGACAATCTATGCAAAGGGCGTTTTTAAGCACGCCTGTTGATTTCATAAAAATCAGCTCCCACTTTGACATGCACCGTAAGCATCCTATCTTGAACAGAATTCGGGCTCACAAAGGTATTGATTATGCAGCAAGAACCGGCACACCTGTAAAAACAACCGGAGATGGAATTGTTACCTTCAGTGGACGTAAAGGCGCTTATGGCCAAGTCGTGATTATTCAACATAACGATCACTATGAAACACTTTATGCCCATATGTCCGGCTTCAAAAAAGGCTTAACCGTCGGCAATCATGTTAAACAAGGTGATGTTATTGGCTATGTGGGCCAGTCCGGCTTAGCGACGGGCCCACATTTGCATTATGAATTTCATGTCGACGGACTTTATCGCGACCCAGAAACCGTCAAGATACCGCATTCAATGCCTATCAGTAACGCATTACTGGCTGACTTTAAAACGCAAACCCAACCGTTTTATGCTCAGCTTAATCAGACCAAAGCCAAGAGCTTATTTGCAAAAAATCAGGCAAATATTACTCCCGGAATCGCCCTACCTCCTGCATCCATACGCTCATCTCGTTACGATTAACTCAAGCAATGCCCGAACTTTATATTGGACTCATGTCAGGAACCAGCCTGGATGGCATTGACGCTGCTCTTGTTGATTTCAAAGACAACAAAGTCAAGCTGATCGAATTTGAATACCTGCCATTTCCCGATGAAATTCAAAGTACCATTCAGCAACTCAGCAAGCCTGACGCGCTAATCTCGCTTAAAGAATATGGCACTATGGACACCCGACTGGGTGTCTTATTCGCTGAGTCGGTGAATAGCTTACTGGCTAAAGCTGATATTCCCGCTTCAGCAGTCCATGCCATCGGCAGTCATGGTCTAACCATCTACCATGCACCAGAGATAAAACTCCCTTTTTCCCTGCAAATCGGCGACCCCAATATTATTACCGAACTTACCGGCATTACCACCGTGGCTGATTTCAGGCGCCGGGATATTGCTGCCCAAGGTCAAGGCGCACCACTGGTCCCGGCTTTTCATCAAGCCGTGTTCCATCACCCGAACGAACATCGCTGCATCGTCAATATCGGCGGCATCGCTAATATTACGGTATTGCCTAAACAGCTGTCGGCGCAAGTTATCGGTTTTGATACGGGCCCCGGCAACACCTTGATGGATCTATGGATCAAGCTACACCAAAATCTGTCGTATGATAAAAATGGTGCCTGGGGTCAATCCGGCAACATTGATCATGACTTGGTGGCGCTATTAAAACAAGACCCTTATTTCAACGCCGCCCCGCCAAAAAGCACCGGCAAAGAGTATTTTTCGCTACCGTGGGTTTACCAATATTTCGACGCATTCAGCTACAAAGCCGAAGACATACAAGCCAGCTTGTGTTTTTTAACGGCGATAACGATTTGCGATGCAATCAAAAAATACGCACCGGCTACTGAGCGGGTATTGATTTGCGGCGGTGGCATACACAATGGCTATTTACTGGAACTCATTCAGCAACACCTTGGATGCCCTGTTGAATCAACAGAAAAATATCACCTTCATCCCGATCATGTCGAGGCGATGGCTTTTGCATGGTTAGCCAGACAAACCATGAACAATCTGCCGGGTAATCTTAAAGAAGTCACAGGAGCCATTAACTCCGTTATTCTTGGGGGGATTTATCAGGGCAACAAAAAGGCCACAGCTTCCGTTCCTGCTCACGTTAAGCACCTACATCCTTGTAGGTGACAGCCCTGTCGCCCCGAGGGAAGAAACTATAGATCAGCTACGCTGAAAAAGAAGACCCGCAGCCACAGGTTGTGGTCGCGTTAGGATTGCGAATAACAAACTGGGCACCCGACAAATCTTCTTTATAATCAATTTCGGCGCCAGTTAAATATTGAATACTCATCGAATCGATCAATACCGTAACACCGCCGTTGTCAACGCGAGTATCATCTTCATTCACTTCTTCATCAAAAGTAAAGCCGTATTGAAACCCTGAGCAACCACCGCCTGAAACATAAACTCTCAGCTTCAGATTATCATTGCCTTCCTCGGCGATTAATTCGCCAACCTTAGAGGCCGCGCTGTCAGTAAAAACTATTGGATTAGACATATGTTTAACACTATAAAAATGAAATTGAATAAATTAAATTATGACTATACCAAGTATTTTAGTCAAGAATTATGGATAAAGGGCAATTATTTTTAATCCTAAGTCTTCTTTCAACCCGAACATTAAATTCATATTTTGCACCGCCTGCCCCGCCGCCCCTTTAACCAAGTTATCAATCACCGATAACACCACGATAGTTTGTCCACCCTGCGGTTGATGAATCGAAATCTGGCAATTGTTGCTACCTCTGACATTTCGAGTATCAGGATGCGAACCCTGGGGCAACACATCGACAAACGTTTCATTGGCATATCTTTTTTCATACAAGGCCTGTACATCGCCCAGACTGTCATGCGCTTGACCATACAAGGTAGCATGTATACCGCGAATCATCGGCGTTAAATGCGGAACAAAGGTCAATCCGACCGATTTACCAGCCACCAACTCAAGCCCCTGTACAATTTCAGGCAAATGCCGATGCCCGCCAACGGCATAAGCTTTAAAACTCTCGCCGGTTTCGCTCATTAACGTCGCCAACTCCGCTTTACGCCCTGCTCCGCTGACACCCGACTTAACATCGGCAATTAAATGTTTAACATCAACCCGATCGTTTTCCAGCAACGGAAAAAATCCTAATTGCACAGCAGTTGGATAGCAACCAGGGCAAGCGATTAAATGACCCTGTTTAATCGCCTCACGATTCAATTCGGGCAAACCATAAACCGCCTCGGCGATTAAATCGGGGCAAGCATGCTCCATGCCATACCACTTGCTCCATTGCTTTGCGTCTTTCAACCTGAAATCAGCTGACAGGTCTATCACTTTAACCCCACGCGCCAACAACTGCTCCGCCATCAGCATCGCCGTACCGTTCGGCGTCGCAAAAAATACCACATCGCACTCGGCCAAGATTTCGACTTCAGGCACGCAAAATACCGCATCAATAAAACCCCGCAAGCTGGGATAAAGCACATCCACTCTTAGCCCGGCGTCGCTACGTGAAGTAACTACCGCCACTTCAACATCCGAATGCAACGCCAAAATCCGCAATAGCTCAACACCGGTATATCCGGTTCCGCCCACAATACCTGCACGAATCATCTGTTTTATCCTACCCACACATTGTTTATGAAAATAACTGGAGCCTATAATAACCGCAACTCAGCTTATTGACGATGTTGTAACGATGCCGCTACCTGCACAGATGCTTGCCATTGAAATTGAAAACGGTGCTTTAAAACCGATCCAGCGCGCCATGCCCAAGCCGTCAGCTAACCAGGTGTTGATTAAGGTCGCGGCCGCCGGCGTCAATCGACCCGATGTAATGCAGCGCAAAGGCCTGTATCCGGCGCCGCCCGACGCATCCGACATTCCGGGACTAGAAGTCGCGGGAATCATTCATACCTTGGGCGACAATATCAGCCACTTTAATAAAGGTGACCGAATCTGCGCACTGGTAACCGGCGGCGGTTATGCCGAATACTGCCTTGCCTCGGCAGCGTTATGCTTAAGCATACCGGAAGGCTTGTCTTTCACTCAGGCCGCCGCATTGCCGGAAACCTTCTTTACCGTGTGGAGCAATGTTTTCGACCGCGCCCATTTGCAGCCCGGCGAAACGTTGTTGGTGCATGGTGGAGCTAGCGGCATCGGCACAACAGCGATACAACTGGCCAAAGCCTTTAACAGCAAAGTCATCATCACCGCAGGCTCAAAATTTAAATGCGCGTTTTGCCTGCAACTGGGCGCCGATGCCGCGATCAACTACAAGGAACAGGATTTTGTCGAAGAAATCAAACGGCTTACCGACAACCAAGGCGTAGCTGTTATTTTAGATATGATCGGCGGCGACTATTTCCCGCGCAATCTAAAATGCATGGCTGATGATGGTCGACTGGTGCAAATCGCCATTCAAAACGGTTCAAAAACCGAACTAAACCTGCTGCCCATAATGCTTAAACGGCTGACCATTACCGGCTCCACCTTAAGAGCCCGGGACGATGCTTTTAAAACAGCAATCGCCAAGCGGTTGCTTGAAAAGGTCTGGCCATTATTGGCATCCGGCCAAATCAAACCGGTTATACATTCAACTTTTGCACTGACCAATGCCGCAAAAGCCCATCAACTGATGGAAAGCAGCCAACACATCGGCAAAATCATCTTAACGGTATAAAACCATGACTTACACTACACTCATTTCTACAGAAACACTCCATCAACAACTCAACCATCCCAACTGGGTAATCGTTGACTGCCGGTTTTCATTGGCGGATACCGAGGCCGGTGCCAAAACCTATCGACACGGACACATCCCCAGCGCCCGCTACGCCCACCTGGATAAGGATTTGTCTTCGGCAATCACCGACTTTACCGGCCGCCACCCTTTGCCAGATTTTACCTTATTGGCAAAAAAACTGGGCAACTGGGGCATAACCAATACCAGCCAAGTTGTTGCTTATGACGATGCAGGCGGCGCTTTTGCAGGTCGTCTCTGGTGGCTATTACGCGGCATGGGCCATGATAAAGTTGCGGTATTGGATGGCGGCATCAAGCACTGGCAAAAACAAGGACTGCCCATCACCACAACCTTGCCCGCAATCAAGCCCGCAACATTCAGACCGTACCTTAACGATGCCGCTTGGCTTAATGCACTACAGGTGCAAAACAGTCTGGCTAAAAAATCCATTTGCCTGATCGATACCAGAACGCCCGAACGCTATCGCGGCGAACAAGAACCCATCGACCCGATTGCAGGCCATATTCCCTACGCATTAAACCGCGCCTTTCAATTAAACCTGGACAGCAACGGCTTGTTTTTATCGACGGAACAATTGCGCGAACAATTTAGTCGGTTAATCGGCGCTGTTGCATCCGAACAAGTCGTTCATTATTGCGGCTCCGGCGTCACCGCCTGCCATAATTTACTGGCGATGGAACACGCCGGATTAACCGGTTCCAAGCTTTATGCGGGATCGTGGAGCGAGTGGATCAGAAATAAAAATCGGGCGGTTGCAAAAGACTGATTTTTCGGAGTTTAAATCCATGCCCAATACTTCAAGATTGTTTTTTGCCTTATGGCCTGACGATGAAACCCGGCAAGCCTTGGCTCGCCTGAGTCAGTCCATCCCGGCTACAGAATTCAAATGGGTTCAGCCGCACAATCTCCATGTGACCTTGGTGTTTCTGGGGCAGGTTGACAACGATGCTGAGTTACTGATTAAACAGTCCGTCGCCGACATTAACGCCCAGCCTTTTACCTTGACCTTTGACAGCTTAAGTTACTGGAGCAGACCTAAGATTTTATGCCTGACCTGCCTGCAACCTGCGCCGGAAGCGGCGGTGTTATTGGCATCCGCGTTGGCGGCAGCGGCAGAAAACTGCGGCTTGCAAACGGATATCCGGCCTTATACCCCGCATATTACCCTGGCCCGGCATGCCCGGTATTTGCCGGAGGTGAAGATTGAGCCGATAGTCTGGCGCGCCGAGGCGTTTTGTCTGATTGAATCCTGTAGCGAACCGGACGGCATCCGTTATCAGGTGATACAGCAATGGCCTTTTATCCAGCCGCCGACTAATCCCGAGCAATAACTTTAATCTCGCTGGTGAACCGACCATGCGCGAGACGGGTTTGAACCCTATCGCCCAGCTTAAGTTGTTCAGTAGAGCGGATGATTACCCCGGAAGTCGGGTCGAGCGTCATCGCATAACCCCGGTTTAACGTCGCCAGGGGGCTGACCGCATGCAAGGTCTGACTGGAATTTAATAAGCGCTGATTAAACTGCTCCAGTTTATGCGTGGTTGCGCCAATCAAGCGTTGACTCAAATAGGCCTGCCGTTGTTTATGGCTGTTGATGGTTATCGCGGGATTATGTTGCCATAATTGGGCGACTTTCGCCTCAACAATACCGTTCCTATGACGGAGTTTAGTGTGGATGGCTTGCTTAAGTCTGGCTTCGAGTTCAGCCATGCGCCGTACCTTTGTTGCCAGCTTCTGACCGGGATGTTGCTGTTGCAGCCGCTTTATTAGCCAGTCCAAGGTCTGCTGTTTTTGGTTCAGCTTGCGTTGTACTTGCTGTTGCAGCCGCGATTCCAGATAGTGGAACCGGGACAACCATTGCTGTTGATCGGGACTGGCGTGTTCTGCGGCCGCCGAGGGTGTTGCCGCGCGCAGATCGGCGACAAAATCGGCAATAGTAAAATCGGTTTCGTGCCCGATCGCTGAGATGATCGGAATGTCGCTGGCAAAAATGGCTCTGGCAACCAATTCTTCATTGAACGCCCAAAGATCTTCCAATGACCCGCCGCCCCGTCCGAGAATGATAACGTCGCATTGCTTAAACCGATTGGCGGTGGTTATCGCCTTGGCAATTTCATGTTTGGCGTTATCGCCCTGCACCGCAACCGGATAAATAATCACCGGTATCGCCGGAAAACGTCTTTGTAACACCGTCAATATGTCTCTGATCGCCGCGCCTGATGGAGAGGTTATGACGCCGATTGCTGTTGGTAGCGTAGGCAAGATTTTTTTGTGCGCAGCATCGAACAAGCCTTGTTCGGACAGTTTCAGCTTTAATGCATCAAATGCCCTGCGTAAAGCCCCTTCGCCGGCCTCCTCAATATGGTCGACGATCAGCTGGTAGTCACCTCTGGGTTCGTACAGACTGACTTGCGCCCTGACGATGACCTGTTTACCGTTTTCCGGTTTAAACCCCAGTCGGCGTTGCTGAGTACGAAACATCGCGCAGCGCACCTGAGCGTTAGCGTCCTTCAGCGTAAAATAAATATGTCCTGATGAAGGTTGTACGGTGTTGGATAACTCACCCTCAACCCATACAGACAGGAAATGCTCAGTAAGCAATTGACTGGTTTCACGGTTAAGCTGGGTAACGGTGATGATGTTGCGCTGTATAGCAGTCGATGTGGAGGTTGTAACCATGGTTTTAGGTGAACTGAGGATGTGCTTGTTAAGGAAAGCCAATGGCTACTCACTCATTTTTGTAGGCTTTCTCGTTGAAGCTGATTGATATAACGCAGGACGATTAACTCGAATAGAAGGCGTTATTCGGGTAAAAATCGCGGAAGACGATGACTGTCATTCAATCATTCTTTCTGTAAGTTTTCTCGTTGAATCTGCTGCATATAACGTTGAATAATATCTTCAACCGGACGCGCTAGATTGATGAACTTACAACCTATTTTTTGAATCTTTTGTAATTTGTCAGGGTTAATGATGTACTTAGCACAAATCTCAAAAGAAATCATGCCCTCACCCGCATCCGAAAGAATAAGCTTACATTGTGTTATGGTTTTACCGGAGCTCATTAATTCAGAAATATCTTTTGATACATTAAGCATTGCAAAACCGGTAAGGCTGATATCGTATAATCTAAGGTTAACAGGCTCCCTATCTTCACGTATTAATTGGCAATAACTGTGTTTTGAAAACGGCGCTTTTACCCGGTAATACTCTCTACGCTGCATCCAATAAAGCGAATTAGGAATAGTTATACTGAATGCCATCTCTCCCTTATGGGTGATTTCTTTCAGCGCAATTCCGGCAAAAGAAACCTTAATACCATTATAATCCGCATCGAATGCAACCTTACCGGCATTAAGTAGCCGTTGATTTAAATCTTCTTTAGATCCACAGTCTAAAATTACGGTATTGTTTTCCCCATTGATTCCAAGCAAAGTCGTGATATAGGACTCACTATTCGTTCCAAAACGAGCACTTAGCAGACATCTGCTTTTTAATAAGAGCGTTAAATGCTGAATTATTTGTTTGGTATTTTGAACCGAAAAAGATGATATATCGCTCATTGTCACTTTGAATATTCTTTAAGGCCATCATCGAAAATTATAATTTTATTTTCTTTATTAGCAAAAACTTATGAGAAATCGGAAAAAAGGCAGCATCACTAGAAAAACTTAGTGTTTCGTTGAGAGCAACTAAATTTTTTAAAATGCGGTTAAATTTAGTGTATTGTAGAATAATTAGTATTCAGGCACAAAGGAAAGAGGTATTCGTGGCATGGTTTCTTTTATTTTCCGCAGGATTTGCGGAAATAATATTTGCTTTAAGTCTTAAATATAACCAAGGCTTTACCAAGCTTTGGCCCAGCATCATAACGATGGTGTCCGGCGGTTGTAGTTTTTATTTATTAATCATAGCCATTAGAACGTTGCCACTGGGAACAGCTTATGCCGTTTGGACCGGCATGGGCGCAGTCGGTGTGGCAGTATTAGGCATCTTCCTTTTTAAAGAATCTTCTGACTGGTATCGCTTATTATCACTCACCCTGGTCGTTGCTGGAATAATCGGCCTTAAATTAACGGACAACGCTTAACGTGCTGCACCTTATTTTTCAGTCGCCGATTGACACTGCAATCTTGGAGCGTATGGATTCCAGCGATGTGGTGGTATTTCTCGAAAACGCAGTTCTACGGATATATCAACATAGCAACATAAGTGATGCGTTAACCAAACAACTTAGCCGTAATCGCCTTTGTGTGCTGTCAGATGACATTGCCGTACGTGGAATCACTGCTGATGAGCTAGTTAAAGGCATCGAAGCGATAACCTATGCCGAACTGGTTGAATTGACCATTACTAACCCGATTATTCAGTCATGGACTTGATAGACCAGAATGTGCGCCTAAAGACAACAGACCAGGGTTTTTTGGTGGATCAAGCTGACTGGAATCAAGGGGTCGCTCTGCAACTGGCTGCTTTAAACCATATCAAGCTGAGTGATGAGCACTGGGAAATTATTGTCTTTATTCGGCACTATTATCAGCAATTTAAACATTTGCCCAATGCGCGGGTTTTTACTAAAGCGATTGCCAAGGCATTAGGCGAGGCTAAGGGAAATAGTCGTTATTTGCATAAATTATTTCCGGACGGCCCTTTAAAATACGCCTGCAAACTGGCTGGATTACCTAAGCCGCCTACTTGTTTGTAGGCTCTATTCACAACCCTAGCCTTGCTTAAACTGGTGAATCAGACGCCGTTCCTTTTTATTCGGCTTATGCTCCCTGCCGCTAAAGTCGAATAACTCCCGTTGCTCACGGTTCTTTATGGTTTGTTGCTCACGCTTGCCAAGGCTTTCAGCACTTTCCTCATAGAGCAAAACCGCCTCTTTAGCCGAGCGCCGTTGACCGTTAATAGCGATAATCGTAATGTCCCAGCGATAATTGTCTTTACTGATGGAAAGCATTGCGCCGATTTTGACTTCTTTTCCGGGCTTGCTGCGCTGGTCATTAACATGAGCTTTACCGCCAGCAATAGCCTCCGCAGCTAATTTGCGCGTTTTAAAAAAACGCGCAGTCCATAACCATTTATCCAGACGGATAGCTTCCAGCTCAGACACTAGACGACTTCATTGCCGTTGTCAGTCCACGCCTTAAATCCCCCAGCCATGCTGACGACATTGTTAAAGCCCATTTTGCTTAATACCTCTGCTGCCAAAGCGGCGCGGCCGCCGGACTGACAATAAACAATAATGTCGGCATCTTGTTTATCCTGAAAATCAGGATGTGAGCCTATCTTGAATTCCAATACGCCTCGAGGTATGTTAAATGCCCCAGGCAAGTGACCTGCGGCATATTCAGCAGGCTCCCTGACATCCAGGATTAGGCTTGTTTCCAGGGAATTTTTTGCCGCATCAATATCGATTTCAACGATATTTTGTTTAGCTTGGGCAACAAGATCCATTGCAGTAGGTATCATAATCATCTCTGAGAAAATAAAAGTCATGTTAGTAATAACTAAGAGTTAGTTTTTATAGGATATTTGAGGCCTTTTCATTCTTAGCGTTAAGATTGGTTTTATAGCGAGGGCTATTTTAGATAAAAAAAATATTTTTTGTCTTTATTTTAACAACGCACGACTGGATGAGCACAGTGCCGGAGTCACGAATGCAAAAAGAAAGCCGGGGCGATCACTGAAGCAGTCACCCCGTAATAGGGAATGTTAGTTGATGTGTTTTTTTAGTTCTCTAGGCAAAGAAAACACCACTTTTTCTTCTATACCTTGAATCTCAATAGTCGATTGTCCACCCCATTGTTTTAACTGATTGATCACTTCCTGAACCAGGACTTCCGGTGCAGAGGCTCCAGCGGTAACGCCGACCACGGCAATGCCGTCGAACCAGTTTTGCTGCATATCTTTTGCGGTATCGATCAGATAGGACTTTTTACCTAACTGTTGTGCAATTTCACGTAAACGGTTGGAATTGGAGCTGTTCGGCGAGCCGACTACCAAGATAATATCGGCTGTTTTAGCCAGTTCGAAAACCGCATCCTGACGGTTTTGTGTAGCGTAACAGATGTCGTCTTTTTTCTGTTCCTGTATGCCTTTAAAGCGCGCTCTTAAGGCGTCGACCATAATCTTGGTGTCGGTCATCGATAAGGTAGTCTGAGTTACATAAGCCAGATCATCCGGGTTTTTTACCACCAGGTTTTTAACGTCGTCCGGCGTTTCTACCAGATAAATGCCGCCCTTGTCGGTACAGCGCTCATATTGCCCCATGGTACCTTCAACTTCCGGATGTCCGGCATGACCGATCAGGATAACTTCACGATCCTCTTTGGCATGTTTGGCGACCTGTAAATGAACCTTGGTGACCAAGGGACAGGTAGCGTCAAAAACCGTTAAATTACGTTCTTTAGCTTCCTTTTGTACTTGCTTGGATACGCCATGGGCGCTAAAAATCAAATAAGAACCGACCGGCACATCGGTTAAATCTTCAATGAAAATAGCGCCTTTTTCTTTAAGTCCGTCAACAACCGTACGGTTGTGAACAACTTCATGACGCACATAAATAGGCGCGCCAAAAGCCTCAATAGCTTGGTCGACAATTTCAATAGCCCGGTCGACGCCGGCACAGAATCCACGGGGGTTAGCGAGTATAATTTGCATATCTTGAGTTCTTTGCTAGGTTAATGTTCGGTCATTTTAACCCAACAGGGTTTCTGAGACGATAATTCCGTCGGCATCAGCATATAAAAAGTGATTTTGCTTGAAATTGATTCCGGCGAAAGTAACCAATAAATCGCGGTCGCCATGATCTTTCTTGTGGCTTTTTAACGGATGCGTATGCAATGCCAGAATACCGACAGGAAGTTGCTTGATGATTGCAGAATCGCGGATGCAGCCATGAATGACAATGCCCTGCCAGCCATTGGCGATGGCGATCCTTGCCAGATCCTCGCCCAGCAGAGCGCAACGGTGGGAGCCGCCGCCATCAACAACCAACACCCTGTTTTCGACTTTCTCTTCCAGAACCGTTCTGATCAAGACATTATCTTCAAAAACTTTGACTGTGGTGATTTGGCCGCAAAAACCAGCCTGACCGCCATAAGATTTAAGCAACGGTTCGGCAATTTGGAAGTTTTCTTCCTCTGAATGGGCATCGCAAAGATTGGTGGTAGTAAAGGTCATGATTCAAGTCTCAAAAGATAAATAAGGCAAAAGGCAACGGTAACCCGCAAAAAATAAAACGCTGATGACGCTGATAATTATGATTTAAATAAGATTTTTCATGAATTACCCGTATTTATCTTATTCACCTGCGTTCCATTATAGTTATTGCGAGCGACCTAAAAGGGCAGAAAACTAAAGGTAGATGGCAAGCTTTTTAGCCTTCCGTCTATTTCAAGTATAACGCGCCAGCAGACCCTTATCACCGCCTATTTCCGGCAGCGGTATTTTCACTTCGTAGCCGCCGCCCGACGCTTCTTCCATTACTTGCCCGAACATGCCTTCCATACGTTCGACAATAATATCCTGATTGCCTGTCGGCAGTATCAATTCCAGTTTATCGCCGACCGAAAACTTGTTTTTAACATCAATAGTCGCAAGACCGGTTGCCTGATCATAATTTCTGATTTCACCGCAAAATTGCTGCTGATGGCTTTTGGAATAACCGGTGATATAGTTTTGCTGCTCATGGGTATGATGGCGCTGATAAAAACCGTCGGTATAACCCCGATTGGCGAGGTTCTCCAACACGCCGAGCAGTTCAGGCTGAAATGCACGCCCCGCTAACGCATCATCAATCGCCTGACGATAGGTTTGTGCCGTACGTGCCACATAATAATGCGACTTGGTACGGCCTTCAATCTTCAGGCTGTCTATGCCGATTTCGACCAGACGCTGCACATGCTCGATCGCTCTTAAGTCTTTCGAATTCATGATGTAGGTGCCGTTTTCATCTTCCATGACCGGCAGCAACTCACCTTTACGGCCTTCTTCTTCCAGGAAATACACCTTATCCGCCAACGGGTGCCGTTCCGCACCACCGCAACTGGCGTTGCTGATGTCGGACATAGACAGCACGTCGCCAACAGGCAGATAATCGCCTTCAGCGTTTTCTTCGGCGGGTAGCGTGTCGTATTTCCAGCGGCACGAATTGGTACAAGTACCCTGATTAGGATCGCGGTGGTTGAAGTAGCCGGATAACAAACAGCGTCCCGAATAAGCGATGCATAACGCACCGTGGACGAATACTTCAAGCTCGGTATCAGGGCAGCGCTGGCGAATGTCTTCGATTTCATCCAACGACAATTCGCGGGACAAAATGACTCGTTCAACGCCCATGCTTTTCCAGAAATTGACCGACGCATAATTGACCGTATTGGCTTGTACCGACAGATGTATCGGCATATCCGGCCACGCTTCCCGCGCCATCATAATTAAGCCCGGATCGGCCATAATCAGGGCATCCGGCCGCATCGCAATAATCGGAGTAAGATCCTTAACAAAGGTTTTAATCTTGGCATTATGCGGAATCACATTGGTCGCCAGGAAAAACTTTTTGCCTAGTTGGTGCGCCTCATTGATGCCTTTGGCCAGATTATCTTCAAGAAAATCATTGTTGCGCACCCGCAGACTATAACGCGGCAATCCTGCATAAACGGCATCGGCGCCGTAGGCAAAAGCATAACGCATGTTTTTAAGCGTTCCTGCAGGAGAAAGTAATTCGACTTGTTGCACGCCGGACTGTCCTGCCTGACGCCTTTCGGGTAAAGGTAAATTGGTTCCAGACATATTTGTCATGTTGAGCAGGTCAATAATCCAGGTAGCGGTATTCTATCGTAACCGGCTTAGGCAAGCCAAAAACGGGAGAAATGCGATGTGGATAGTGTTGTTTATAGTCATAGTGTTGTTTGTTTTGGGCAGCGCATTGATGCTGTTGCGCTCAGCTAAAATACCGAAAATTCCTGATAAGGTAAAGGCGCAACCTTATGAAGATGATGAATAACTAAACCCGGAGTACAGGCTTTGCTTGTTCGCAAGCAGAGCTTGCACTCCAGCTACTCACAATGTCTCTTTAGGTCAGTAATCCGCCATCGTCAAGAGACTTTACTCAAAAAAGCCGTATAAATACATATCCTCATCCTCGCCTTCCAGGATGAATTTTACATCGTCATCGGAAATCTCCACATCCAGCGGGTAAGGCTCGGCGGCATCGTCAAAATAGTCAGACTTGATATAAAACTCGTCATCGCCCTCTTTGACCAGAACGACTGAATAACAGGCTTTGTCTTCGCTTGGATCGATATTTCTTAAGCTAAAACTGATGCTGTTGCCATCGGGGGCAACCACAGGACCTTGTTCTGTTTGCTCATATTCGCAGGCTATATCTTCTCCATCCGTAAACACATAAGTCATGGAAAAATACTTTAAGCGATTAAAATCTACCGACATTACTTTACCTCCAACATGTTATCCAACGCTTTTTTGGCGTACTTCGCTACGTCCTCAGGCACTGCAATCCGGTTAACTACCTGCCCTGCGGCCAGGTTTTCCAGCACCCAGGCCAAATGTTGCGGGTCGGTCCTGAACATGGTCGAGCACATGCACAAGGTAGGCGACATGAAATGCACGTTTTTACCCTGCGCCTTGCACTCTTCGTGCAGGCGGTTGACCAGATTGAGTTCCGTCGCCACCAGCCAGCGAGTATTCGGTTCGGCTTCGCGCACCGTTGTTAAAATGTACTCGGTGGAACCGATGTAATCCGATTTTTGGCAGACTTCGAAAGAGGCTTCCGGGTGCGCAATGACTTTGGTTTCAGGGAAGCGCTTCAAAAACTCATCAATTTGTTCCGGTTTGAATACCTGATGCACCGAGCAAAAACCGTTCCAAAGGATGATTTTGGCGTTGCGGATTTGCTCCTCGGTCAAGCCTCCCATCGGCTTGGTAAAATCCCAGGTGACCATCTGTTCCAACGGTATGCCCATGCCATAACCAGTATTGCGCCCCAGATGCTGATCAGGGAAAAACAGTACTTTCGATTTTTTGGCAAAACTCCATTCCAATATTTTCTGGGCGTTGGATGAAGTGCAGACGATGCCATCATGCTGACCGCAAAAGGCTTTAAGGTCGGCCGCTGAGTTGATATAGGTAATCGGCGTGACTTCAGTTTCCACATCGATAACCTGCGCCAATTCATCCCAACACTTTTGCACCTTGATCAAATTAGCCATATCGGCCATCGAACAACCGGCCGCCATATCCGGCAAGATGGCAATCTGCTCCGGACGGGACAGTATATCGGCAACTTCGGCCATAAAATGCACGCCGCAAAATACGATGTATTCGGCATCGGATTGTGCGGCATCTCGGGACAATTTTAACGAATCGCCGGAAAAATCGGCGTGCTTGAACACTTCATCGCGTTGATAATGATGGCCAAGAACTACGCAACGACGGCCAAGTTTGGCTTTGGCAGCGATAATTTTGGCATCGCATTCCTCATCGCTGAGTAAGGCATAATCTTGAATCGGAAAGGGGGTATTGGTCATAAATGATACTCCTCTAGGGAGAATGACTTCGGTAAGATTTGTTTACCACCAAGAGTGTATCCTTGGTGGTAAACAATACAATAATAAATAGCCTTAATCCTGCTTAGCTTTTTCTTTTCCCGCTGGCTTAATCAAGCGAATGCCCAACTCTTTCAATTGCTCATCCGTCACTACCGCCGGTGCGCTGACTAAAGGACAAGCCGCCGATTGCGTCTTGGGGAAGGCGATTACGTCACGGATAGAACTTGATCCAGTCATCAGCATCACCAAACGATCAAGGCCGAAAGCAAGGCCGCCATGCGGAGGTGCGCCGTATTTCAATGCATCCAACAGGAAGCCGAATTTTTCTCTGGCTTCGTCTTCGCCTATGCCCAAAATTTCAAATACGGTTTGTTGCATGGACGTGCGATTGATACGGATTGAACCGCCGCCGACTTCGGTGCCGTTCAACACCAAATCGTAAGCGCGTGACAAGGCCGTACCCGGATTGGCTACCAACTCTTCAACCGAGCAACTGGGTGCGGTGAACGGGTGATGGATCGCATTCCAACGCTGACTTTTCTCATCCCAGTCGAACATCGGGAAGTCGATCACCCAAACCGGTTTCCACTCGCCTTCAATCAACTTAAGATCATGTCCCAGTTTGACCCGCAACGCGCCCATTGCTTCATTCACGATATTGGCTTTATCCGCGCCGAAGAAGATTAAATCGCCGTTTTGTGCGCCGGTTTTAGCCAACACACTGTCCCATACCTCGGCAGGCGCGAATTTAACGATAGGCGATTGCAAACCATCGACACCGGCGGCAAGATCGTTAACCTTGATATAAGCCAAACCGCGTGCACCGTAAATGCTGACATACTTGGTTAACGCATCAATGTCTTTGCGGCTTAAATCGCCTGCATTCGGTACGCGCATCGCCACGACGCGGCCTTTCGGGTCGTTGGCCGGTGCCGAGAAGACTTTGAAATCGACGTCTTTCATGTCTTCGGCAATATCGACCAATTCCAGCGGAATCCGCAAATCGGGCCTATCAACGCCGTAACGTGATACCGATTCCTGATGAGTCATGCGCGGAAATTTGTCGCCCAGATTTACGCCGATCACTTTAATGAACAACTGCCGGATCATTTCCTCCATGATATGCATGATCTCGTTTTCATTCATGAACGAGGTTTCGATATCCAGCTGGGTGAATTCGGGCTGACGGTCGGCGCGCAAATCTTCATCGCGGAAACAACGTACGACTTGATAATAGCGATCCATGCCCGCCACCATTAACATCTGCTTGTACAATTGCGGCGATTGCGGCAGCGCGAAAAACGAGTTTTCGTGGGTGCGGCTCGGTACAATGTAATCGCGCGCGCCTTCGGGTGTCGCTTTGGTCAGGTAAGGCGTTTCAATCTCAAAAAACTCGTTGTCATCAAGAAAGTTCCTTAACACCCGCGTCACATCGCGGCGCACTTTCATTTTTTCCTGCATTACGGTACGGCGCAAATCGATATAACGATAGCGCAAGCGCAGTTCTTCGTTAACTTCGATCTCACTTTCCACCGGGAACGGCGGGGTTTCCGATTCATTCAGGACTTCGATGTCTTTAGCCAGTATTTCAATCTGGCCGGAATGCATATTGGCATTAACCGTGCCTTCGGGACGGTGACGAACCAATCCGGTAATTCTTAATACATATTCACTGCGGACGCTTTCAGCAATCGCGAAAATATCAGCCATGTCGGGATCAACCACGACTTGCACTAAGCCGGCGCGGTCTCTGAGATCAATAAAAATAACGCCGCCGTGGTCGCGGCGTCTATGTACCCAACCGCAGATTGAAACCGTTTCGTCCAGCTGTTGTGTGTTTAATACTCCGCACATGTGAGTACGCATAAATTTTCCCTGTTGATTCAATTTAGAAAATATAGAACGCTGATGACGCAAATAATTATGATACGTAAGATTTTTTTAATTTATCTGCGTTTATCATATTCATCAGCGTCATCTGCGTTCTATTGTATTTGATTTGATGGTAGCGAATAATTACTGACTTTTAGTGTCGCCGGAGGATTTTGCCGAACTTGGCTTACTCGCCTCGCCCGCTATATTTTTTTTGGTGCCGCTCTTAAAATCAGTTTCGTACCAGCCGCTGCCTTTTAATCTAAATCCCGCCGCAGAAATCTTCTTCATTAATTCAGGCTTGCTACAGGCTGGGCAGGTAATGAGAGGCTCGGCGCTGAGTTTTTGTAGCGCTTCGTGCTCATGACCGCATGACTGACATTGGTACTCATATATTGGCATTTACCGCTCCGATAACAAAAAATAATAGCTACGATAAGTGCTATGTTTAGTTTTTCAAGACACTTACTATAAAATAACCGCCTATTTTACAGAATTTACCTTCAATAATGAAAACAATAACCATCACCAAACCGGATGACCTGCATTTACACGTCAGAAACGGGGCCGTTTTAAAAACCGTTCTGCCGCATACCGCCAGCCAATTTGCCCGCGCGATCATCATGCCCAACCTCAAGCCGCCGGTAACGACGGTCGCTCAGGCTCTGGTTTATCGGGAAGAAATTCTGCAAGCCATTCCTGCCAAACTGGATTTTACGCCGCTGATGACGCTGTATCTGACCGGTTCGACGACCGAGGCTGAAATAAAAAAAGTCGCCGCATCCGAACATATCCATGCCTGTAAACTTTATCCGGCAGGTGCGACCACCAATTCCGATTCCGGCGTCGCTGACATCAAGGCGATTTATCCGTTATTGGCGACCATGGAGCGACTGGACCTCCCGTTGCTGATTCATGGCGAAGTCACCGATGACGCTTGCGATATTTTTGACCGGGAACGGATATTTATCGACACCTATCTTACCGACATCACCGATAATTTCCCCGGTTTGCGCATCGTGCTTGAGCATGTAACCACCGCTGAAGCCGTGCAGTTTGTACAAGCATCCAACACAAATGTTGCTGCGACCATTACCCCCCAACATTTACTGTTTAACCGCAATGCGATACTGGCTGGCGGCATCAGACCGCACTATTACTGCCTGCCGATTATTAAACGCGAGTCTCATCGTTTGGCATTGGTCGAGGCTGCGACCAGCGGCAATCCAAAATTTTTTCTGGGCACAGACAGTGCTCCGCATCTGACTTCATCAAAGGAAACCGCCTGCGGTTGCGCCGGATGTTACAGCGCTCATGCAGCTTTGGAGCTATACGCAGAAGCATTTGAGCGGGCGGACGCCTTGGAAAAACTGGAAGGCTTCGCCAGTTTTTACGGTGCCGATTTTTACCGTTTGCCCAGAAATTCAGGCACGATAACATTGGAAAAAATCACCTGGAAAGTGCCGCCTACTTATGGAGAGGGTAGCCTGTCGATCACGCCGCTCAAGGCAAATGAAGAGTTGTACTGGAAATTAGCTAAAGGCTAAAAATGCAAGATTTTTTCGCCCTTCGCCTGATTTTTAATACGGTTTAACCGGCGCCAAATTATCTTCAAAGTCTTCATCAAGATCCAGCAGATCGACTCCTTCCGGCAAATTGCCATCGTGAATCAGATATTCACGCTGCTGAAAATAGGCACTTTTAAAAAACGCATACCGATCTACAGCCGCTTCCGAGGCAATTTTTTCGGTGTCCAGATTGTCTGCCCGTAAGTCAGCGGCATTCAACGCAAACAGACTGCCGGTGATAATGCCACTATCAATATAGCTAATAGGATTCATCGCCGCATCGCCGACCAGACCGCCCACGCCACGAGGAGAACTGGGGCCAAAAAACGGCAACACCAGATAAGGACCGGTCGGCACCCCCCAAACGCCCAGGGTTTGATCGAAATCTTCATTATGTTTGGGCAAATCAATCATCGCCGCGACATCGACAAAACCGGCAACACCGGCGATGGTATTGACGATAAAGCGCGAGCCATCCATACCGGTTTGCTCTATTTTACACTGCAACAGGTCATTAATTGTCACACCTATATCTCTAATATTACCAAAGAAATTAGTCACTCCCTGATCAACAAACGATGGTGTTATCCAGCGATAACCTTTAGCAACCGGCTTCATTGCATAATCGTCAAGGTTGTCATTAAACGATTGCACGCCCCTATTCCATTCTTCGTATGGATCTTTAGGGTCATTGGCAACAGTCGCGCATCCTGCCAACGTAGTCAATAAAACAAGAAATCCAAGCGGGGGCATTAATTTTTTCTGTTGCATTACATTCTCTCTACTTTTGCTATTATTTTTTATAATTGAGTAAGCTTTCGCGTAACATATCATAAATTACCGCATTTATTCTCCCATCATTTCAGCACTTCTTGGCAAACTTTAAAACATGGATACACCTGTAATTCCCTTAGACAAACGCTTCCGCGGTTACCTCCCGGTAGTCGTCGACATAGAAACAGCCGGATTTAATCCAAAAAAAAATGCATTGCTAGAAATTGCGGCCGTCATCGTTGAATTTGACAGTAACGGTGATCTGGAAATTACTGAACGTTATACCACACACGTCATTCCCTTTAAAAACTCCGAACTCGATGCTGCCGCACTTAAGTTTAACGGCATAGACCCGCATCACCCGTTTCGCATGGCGATCGACGAAAAAGAGGCGCTGCACATGCTGTTTAAACCGATTAAAGAGGCCGTCAAGCGTAACAACTGTACTCGGGCAATTCTGGTCGGACACAACCCGGCTTTCGACATCGGCTTTTTAAATGCAGCCATTCAAAGAACACAAATAAAACGCAGTCCTTTTCATCCGTTTAGTACCTTCGATACCGCAACATTAGGGGGATTGGCCTATCAACAGACCGTATTGGCGAAAATCGCCCAAACGGCAGGATTAGACTGGGATAACGAAAAAGCACATGCAGCGCTCTATGACGCAGAAAAGACAGCAGAATTATTCTGTATGATAGTCAATCGATGGAAACAACTGGAGTCGATGGCTAGTTGATGACAAAAACAAGCACACGAATGACCGACTTTTTCATAAAAATCGACGTCATCCGCGTGCCATACCTTACTCCGCTACAGCACCCGCCTCAGCCAGCATTTTTGCAAGTTCACCCTTTTGATACAGACCGATAATAATATCGCAGCCGCCAACCAACTCGCCGCCGATATAAAGCTGCGGATAGGTCGGCCAGCTTGAATATTCTTTCAGTGCCTCGCGAAGCTCAGGATCCTCGAAAATATTAACGTGCTTATATTTAGCATGACAGGCTTCTAATATTTGAACTGTCTGGCCGGAAAAGCCGCATTGAGGAAAATCCGGCGACCCTTTCATATATAAAACAACCTGATTATTTTCAAGTTGGTCTTTAATTCTTTCAACAACACTCATGATGATTCACCCGATTAATAATAAACCTAGTAATTTTATCAACTTTATATTTATTAAAAAAGGAAATCTTTCAATTCAACACTCCAGCTATTATATTGGGAGGGCATTTAAATAGGTTCAGCTTGTTTCGGCTCGGAGCCCAAGCAGAGACCGTAAAAATGTTATATTTATGTTGCAATCGCTTTTAACAGTTTTGATAACAGCGGCAAAGCGTTTATATTCCAACTGACATCAATAGATTACCCAACAGTCATTGTCACTAAGCTCCTCCAAGAAGAACGAGGTTTCTTTTGCAACTTATTTTTATGTCCCATGTTTAGCTTAGCCGTACCAGTCATCTTGGGCCTGCTGTATGCCAATGCCGGCGAATGGCTGATGCATAAATACATACTGCACGCGCTGGGCAAAAACCGGCAGAGTTTCTGGACTTATCATTGGCATGAACACCATGCGGTTTGCGCCAAAAACGCGATGCTCGATCCGGGCTATCGATCTTTGTCGTTAACGACATGGAACACCCAAACCAAGGAATTGGCGGTGTTAGCAGGCATTGTACTGCTGCATCTGCCGTTGCTTCCACTCTTTCCCCTGTTTACCGGCGCGGTGTATACGTCTTTAATGCTTTATTACTACAAACATCGCAAGGCTCATCTAAATCCTGCCTGGGCTAAACAGCATTTACGCTGGCATTACGATCACCATCTTGGTAATAACTGCGCCGCGAATTGGTGTGTGACCTGGCCTTGGTTCGACTACCTGATGGGAACCCGCATTAAAGACAAAAAGCTTGATTAGACTGACAACTGACAAATCCTAAGCCGGTCGGAATTTGCACCCCCGATCGAGCGGAATTTAGTTTGATCAATACCCGTACTTACGAAGTCAAAACGGCTTTTAGCACTACCGGCGAAGACCACGATATGCGCGTGGTTACCGGAGGAAGCCGTGTGGTGCCAAGCCGCGCCAGAGTGGTCAATGCTCCAGATGCCGATTCGCCCGCCGATGATTAAAAATTGCCAGCCTGCCGTTGTTGCACCTGCCCATTGATGCCAACTAAAACTGTCGTTGCCAGCCCATAAAAAATACCATGCTCAACAATACCGGAAATGCCGTTTAAGATGTCATTAAGTGTTTTAGCATCGATGTGCTGATCAAAGCTTATATCCGCTATTAAACTGCCGTGAGTGCTTATCGCAACACCATTTTTATGGGTATTTTGGCGTAAATCGCCATGCCCGCCGCGTGCTTCCAACTGTTTTTTAACCAGTTGCCAGGCACATGGCATCACTTCAATGGGAATAGCAAAATGCTGACCGATTCGCGCAACTAACTTACTCGCTTCAATCAACACGATAAATTGCTCGCTGGCGGTTGCCAGCAGTTTTTCGCGCACCAAGTCAGCTCCTTGACCTTTAAGCAAGGTTAATTCCGGCGACACCTCATCAGCACCATCGACATAAAGATCAAGGTGGCTAACCCGCTCGAAATCAACCGTGGTTAAACCGAGTTGTTGCGCCTTAATTGCGCTCGCAACCGAACTGGCGACCGTGATCACTTTAAGCCCCTGTTCACGGCTACGATGCGCCAGCTCTTCAATAAAATAATTCGCTGTAGAGCCGGTGCCAAGCCCGACCAGCATCCCATCTACCACTTGCTTAGCGGCATATTTGGCAACACGTTCTTTATCGCTCATCGTTTACACCTTTGATTTAATAGCATAATGCGACACTGTAGGGTTCTTCTTGAGAGGTTAATAGTTAACACGCTTATAAATATTACCCGCCATTGTCACTCCGACCAAGGTAAGCGCGCCGGCAACAACGCCTGCTAAGGCATTGAGCAGCGAAGCAGTCAGTGTTTCCGCCATGCCGCCGATAGTAGGCACGACGCTGGCGCTTTGAGCCAGTTGCTCAATGAAGTGATGCGCTACGGGAATGCCGTGAATCAGAATCCCGCCGCCCACCATAAACATTGCCGCCGTGCCGACAACTGTGAGCAACCTCATCAGATAAGGCGCGCCATGCAACAAGATCCGACCCATTTGATGTTGAATTTTCGCCCATAAACCGAGTCCAGGCTTTTGGCACAGGTAAAGGCCTGCGTCATCCAGCTTCACTATGATGGCTACCAGACCGTAGACGCCGACGGTCATCATCAGCGCAATACCGGAAACCACGGCCACTTTGGTCGTAAAAGCCGCTGTTGCCACGGTACCCAGTGTGATAACAACAATTTCTGCCGACAACACAAAGTCGGTACGAACGGCTCCTTTAATTTTATCCCGTTCAAACGCCACCAGGTCAATCTCGGGATTGGCGACTGCCGCAACCAGTTCGGCATGACGACTTTCATCATCATGGGAATGCAATAACGGCTGCGCCAGTTTTTCAAAACCTTCAAAACACAGATAGGCACCACCCAGCATCAGCAACGGCATGATCAACCACGGCGCAAGCCAACTGATTGTCAGCGCCGTCGGCACTAAAACCAGCTTGTTTTTCAGCGAACCTTTCGCTACCGCCCACACCACTGGCAGCTCCCGGTCTGCCCGAATGCCGGATACCTGTTCGGCATTCAGCGCCAAATCATCGCCCAAAACGCCGACCGTTTTTTTCATCGCAATTTTGGTCATCA
This sequence comes from Methylobacter sp., assembly GCA_030653985.1. Lineage (GTDB taxonomy): Bacteria > Pseudomonadota > Gammaproteobacteria > Methylococcales > Methylomonadaceae > Methylobacter_A. The sequence continues at coordinate 25,603 of JAURYJ010000069.1, forward strand.
GAGCCACGTCATCCAAAACTGTGGCAATATCATCGAGTAAAACTAAAAGGCTGGTACCGGCCATATTGAATTATTTGGGTTAAAAATTAGTTGAAGAAATTTCAGCGCTTAATCTACACCGCCGTTAAATAATAATTTTCTCCCCTACTCGAGGAATATTAGCATTCCATCCGCTGCGCTTGAAGCAGGTCTGCAATGACAATGTGGCCGTTTTCTCGCCATGTATCAAATAAAGGCGCGGCTTGGGTTCTTTAAAATGACTAGCCCAAGCTAACAATTGACTTTGATCGGCATGAGCGCTTAACGCGCCCAATGTATGCACTTTGGCCGCCACATTGACGTCTACGCCCAAGATTTTCAAATGCGATTTTTTCCCGTCAACAATAGCCCGGCCCAAGGTGCCTTCGGCCTGAAAACCTGCGATGATGATATGCGCATTGCGCCGCCATAAATTGTATTTAAGATGGTGACGAATGCGCCCGCCGGTACACATGCCGCTACCGGCAATAATAATCACGCCACCGGCAATACGATTGACGGCCATGGATTCTTCCGCAGTCTGTGAATAGACCAACCCAGGCAACCAAGCTTGCCAGCCGTTAGGCGCAACTTTGGTAAACTCGGGATCATCGATATTGAATAAGTGTGTATGTTCAGCGTAGATATTGCTGGCACCGATAGCCATCGGGCTATCCAGATAAATCTTTTGCTGCGGCAATCCGCCCTGACGCTGAATTTTACCCAGCCAGTAAATCAGATCCTGAGTTCTGCCCACCGCAAAAGCCGGAATAATCACATTGCCACCGCTATCTGCGGCTTCTGCCAAAGCCTCACGTAATTCCTCCAGGGTATTTTCCAGAGGTTTATGGTCACGGTCACCATAAGTGGATTCAAGCAACAACACATCGGCTTCGGTTAGAACAGTTGGATCACGCAGTAACGGCGCATTCTTGTTGCCCAAGTCGCCGGAAAAAACCAGTATTTTGGTTTTATCTTGATCCTTGATTCGCAAACGTACGATGGATGAACCGAGTATATGCCCGGCTTCATGAAAAGAAACGCTCAGCTCAGGCAATATTTTGCTTTCCACGCCATAAGCTATCGGCTGACGTAACGCCAATGTCGCTTTTACATCGGCCTCGGTATACAAAGGTTCAAGCAACGGCTTACCGGCGCGTTCCCGACGTTTATTTTCCCATTCGGTGTCTCTTAATTGCAGATGGACAGCATCCATCAGCATCAATTCCAGTAGCGGAAAACTGGCCTCGGTCAGAAAGACCGGTCCCTTGAAACCTTCTTTAACCAGCTTGGGCAAGCGCCCGCAATGGTCAAGATGGGCGTGAGACAACACCACCGCATCAATAGTGGCAGGATTAAAAGGGAAATCAGCTTCATTTTGTTCTTCTGTTGCTCTTGAACCCTGAAATAGCCCGCAATCAAGCAGTATTCGGCCGGAGTCGGTTTCCAATAAATAACAGGAGCCGGTAACTTGGCCTGTTGCACCTAAAAAAGTAAGATTTGCCATCGTATTGCCTTGTCATGTGTAAAAATTAACCTAATAATGTCATCTGCAAATGATCACATCAAATTTCCTCGAATGACAGAGTTGATGTTAAAATCGGGCCATCACCGAGTCGTTCAACAAAAATCTTATTATCCTATTAAAAGAGTTTTGTCGTCACCCAACGACAAAACTTAACCTCACGAATTTTTTCAGCGAAGAACTAAATTGAAAAAGACTATAAGACACTCTATCCCCCGATTGCTCCTGTTTTTTTGCTTAGGTCTCCCCATGCAAACACTGCTTGCTTTGGGCTTACCTATGCCAGCGGTGCCTGCTGAAGATCCCCTCAATCAGGAACCCGGCATAGTTCAAGAAATTACCGCCATTATTTCGGCAAAACAGCACCCCTACCTGATGCTGTCCAATTTCGAAAATCGTACCGAAGATATTGAATCTCTCTATAAAATAGAGAACCATCAATTACTCTGGCTAGGCAATCGGAATACCGAAAAAAATATCGCCGATGGGCTTAATCTGTTGGCTAAGGCCGCTGATCACGGCTTAAATCCTAAAAATTACGATATTGAAACCCTGCAACGAAATAGACAAATTGCCTTGTTGCTCAAGCCTGATTCGTATAAGGAATTAGCGTTATACGATACAGCGCTGAGCATCTCATTGCTACGCTACTTGCATGACTTGCATTATGGACGAATAAATCCACAGGGAATAAATTTTAACTTAAAGTTAAGAGAAAAAAAGCTGCTTGATTTACCGGCGTTGATTAAAAATAGTCTGGCACAAAATACGCTAATTAAATTACCGTTATCGGTTGAACCTCAGCTCAAACAATATCCAAAGTTAAAACAGGCATTGGCTCGCTACCGTCAACTTGCCGCGAATACGCCGCATTTAAATCTGGATATTAAGAAAACCTTGCTCCCCGGAGACACTTATCCGCAAATTGGCGAGCTACACCGGTTTCTAATCGCTGTCGGCGATTTGCCTGAAGATAAAACGCTTATCAGTGCAGAAAAGCCCTCATATTTTCCTGAAGATAAAACCGTTATCAGCACTGAAAAACCGGCCAATTTGCCTAAAGATAAAGCCGCTATCCGTACTAAAATAGCGCCCATCTACACTGAGGCTATCGCTACCGGCGTTAAGTTGTTTCAAAAACGACATGGACTTACTGCGGATGGACATATCGGAAAAGGCACTGTCGCTATGCTCAATGAGCCTTTAAGCCAGCGAGTTATACAAATCGAATTGGCTATGGAAAGATTGCGCTGGTTACCTGAGCTCAATGCCGGAACATCCATTATTGTTAATATTCCCTCCTTCCAATTATGGGCATTTGATTCGATTGCTCAGGCCGATGCCAACATCGTTAATATGAAGGTCGTTGTCGGCAAAGCCCTGCAACATCAAACCCCGGTGTTGATGGCAGAAATGCACTATATAGATTTCATGCCTTACTGGAATGTTCCTTTCAGCATCACAAAAAAAGAAATATTGCCCAAGTTGCTTCAAAACAGCAACTATCTTAACCAGGAAAACATGGAGCTGGTCTCTGTTAACCGCAACACGGAAACGCCTACTGCACTGAATAGAGAAACCCTGAATATGCTTCAACAAGGCAAGTTAAGAATCCGCCAGCGTCCGGGGGTGAAAAATGCCTTGGGCAGAATAAAATTTATTTTTCCCAATAAGGAAGACGTGTATTTGCATGACACTCCGGCAAATGCTTTATTTAGCCAATCGCGAAGGGATTTCAGCCACGGTTGCGTGCGGGTTGAGAACCCTCAAAAACTGGCTGAGTTTGTCCTTAAAAATCAGGATGATTGGAATCCGGACACGATAAGGCTCGCCATGAATACACCAAAAAATCGACGTGTTCTTTTGAAAGAACCTATACCGGTATTGTTTTTTTATACCACGGCTTTTTTTGACCAATTTGATAATTTAGCGTTTTATCCTGATATTTATGGTCATGATGCTGTATTACTAAAAGCCTTGAGTCAAGCGAATGATCTGCCTGATCAGTCACTTTTTTTCAGCAGCAATACGGCACAGGAAGCGTTAATCAAATAGGCTTTGACACATCCTCCCCGACCTAAAGGCATAGCTATCTACACAAGTTATTTGCCCGTTACGCGATAAAGAGTAGAACGGGGGTTTACGCAACACGTGGATAAACATAGCATTATGACGTAAACAGCTATTGATTCCTCTCGATAATTACCTTTACTGCTCGCCATCCATGGCGCAAGGTAATTATCGACATGCCCACTTTCATGCGGATTAAACAGCGCAGAACAATGGCCAAAAAAAAGGACACGAAGTTTTCTTCGTGTCCTTTTGTGTGTTTCGTGGTTTATTACGGCTTACCCAATTAAACCAAGCTTATACCTGGATATAAGCTAACTGCCCCAGCTTCTTACGCTGCCGGTATCCAAATGCACAAAATTGGATCTTGAGTAATAACCAACACCACCACGCTGCATGGCCAGCGCTGCATTTCTAATCCGTTTGGAATCTATACCCTCAAGACGTATATCAATAGCCCGGCCCTGCATATGCAGGCTGTTTTTGGCAACGCCATCGCTGTGTTTACGCAAATCGGCATTAGTAGCCGGTGAACGGTAACCGGAAACAATATTAAAAGGCTTTCTGACTTCGAGACTATGTTTTAAATCATACAACTGATCCAGCAATGCAGGATCAATGGGATGAACACTACCATCGTGGTAGTCGCGAAACAGATGATTGATTTCGAGAAGTGCATCTTCAACATAATCCCCCTGCTCAAAATAAGTCAGCTTTAAGCGGTCGCCGGTATGCGTATTATGTAAAGCCAGAACCTTATGCGAAGGCGAGTTTTGAGCTAATGTGGTATGAGTAGCAAGCTTATGTGAGGAATTCTTTGAGGAAAGGTGATGATGTAATCTGTCATGAACAGGTGTTTTATGCGAAGCATGTACATGTGGGTCTATATGATGTCTAGCTCTAGCATTGACGACATCGATTCCTCCCACCATTAACAAGGAACCATAAGCCATATTTTTCAAAAACTTGCGTCGTGATAAAATAAGATCACTTTCATTCATAATGGGTTGTGCTCGCGTTGATGCTTTATAGATATTAATACCGTTACATTATTCTGATCATTTAACCTTAAATTAGTCTTAAGTAACCTTAAATATTCCATACAAAAATATCGGTAATATGCTGATTCTAGGTGCCGCCAGTAATGTAATTATTATTCAGCATGCGGAAAAGCATGAAGCTACCCTGGGTTTTTTTGAGTTTGCCCGAATTGGAATTCCCTTGCACTTTATCTAAAAGCACCGTAAAACCCCGCCGTTCAGGGCGTGGATGTAAGGCGTGCTCTTTACTTTACAGTTAAAATTATTTACTATAAATTCATGATTACAGCGACTAAAATACGCATCTATCCAGACACAAACCAAGTTGAAAAACTGGCTAAAGCGTTCGGTTGTGCGCGGTGGTTGTGGAACAATAGCCTCAACGAATGTCAGAAAACTTACCAGGAGACAGGTAAAGGCTTGGGGCATTTTGCCTTGAACAATAGATTGCCTGAACTTAAACAATCGGTTGACTGGCTGGGTGAAACCCATAGCCAAGTCTTGCAAGCTGTTTGTTTGAACTTGTCCCGTGCTTTTGTGAACTTCTTTGAGCGTCGGGCAGCCTATCCCACTTTCAAAAGCAAGCACGGCAAACAATCTATTCAATACC
>JAURYJ010000076.1 GCA_030653985.1 Methylobacter sp.
TCTCTCAATGACGGCAACTTAAGTTTTAAAAGGCTTCAAAAGCACAATCAGCGAAAACCAAGCTAACCGTGTGAAGCCCTGAATAACCGTTTTAAAAAGTAAAACCAACCGTCGGGCAGACGGGGCTAGTCTGTGAAGTGAGCGATGCAACAAGGTCGCCAGCAGCAGAAACCAGTGAGCAGTAGCGATACACACTCACTCTTAGGTAACTAGGAATCCCCTTCCTTTAGGTGGGGGAGGATGTCAAAAAAACACTGGATTTAATCGACGAATAGACTCGTAGTCTTTTGATTTTATGAGTAATTGAAAATTGATTTTTGCATTTTTTGATCAAATTTCTTGGCTGGTCTGAAACCTTCTCGTTCACGGGGGAGGAACAACCCATCGACCTCTATCTGTCAGCGGTTGTCACTCGACGGATGAGGTTGGGTGTGGATTGAAACATAGGTGTCAAAAATAAAAGAGTAACAGAACTTAATCGGCATGCAGTTATACATTGCGCCTCAGCCTCATCTTAAATCGAGTATTTTATTATGCGTTTAATTATTATTGGACTGTCTATTGTGTTTTTTACCTTATCAGGGATCATCACGTTTAAAGCACTGGAACTCCCGGTTCACAAAGCTTCTTATCAGGACAAGCCGAAAGACGTAACGTCTGAATCAAACAACATCATAAAAAAAATGACTGCAGATCAGGACGCTAACAGGGCTGTTGTTGCAGACCTACAGGCGACAATTACCCAGCTTGAGGACAAGCTCAAAACAAAAGAAAATGTGCTTGAAAGCATTAAAACTACAGATACCGAAAACAGGCCGCGGACCCTGGCGATCTTTGGCGGCGAGACGTTTTCTTCTGGCAAGGTTGCGATAAATGACGCTGCTTTATCGACGATTGAGCGTTTTGTCGGGGAAATATCGGCTTCTCAAGGCAGTCGCGTCATTATAGAAGGTCATACCGACAATATACCAACCGGTAAGCTACAAATTGACAATATGGGACTGTCCTTACAGAGGGCAAGAGCCATAGCGAACGTATTGGTTTCTCATGGTATATCGTCCGACCGGATATCGGTAATCGGTTATGGTGAGGCCAAACCGATAGGCTCCAACGATACAGAAGAGGGCCGAGCAAAAAATCGCAGGGTCGAGGTAAAGCTTATACCTAAAGAAGGAAAGAACTAATGCACATGTACACAGAGCACTTTAACCTTAAGTTACTCCCATTCGAGAATGTACCGGATCCACTGTTTTTTTATGACTATGGGGACCATGCCCTTATACGTAAACAGATATCCGGATCTTTACAGAGTGGCCGGGGTTTAATCGTCGTAATGGGGCCGATCGGTTCCGGTAAGACGACGCTAAGCCAGATGATAAAATTTGATTTTCCTGAAAGCATCAAATTAATATGGATGGGTGAGCCGCCTGCAAACAGCGCTAACCTCTATCTATTTCTCGCCCAGGAACTCGGATTACAGCCGTCATCGTCTGAGAAGACCTTTGTGATGAGGGACATCAGAAATGCCCTTTTAAAGCTCAATTCTGAAGGGAAGAAGTGTATGGTCATCATGGATGAGGCGCATCTGATGTCAGACGATGTTATCAACGGCATCCGTTTGCTGAACAATCTTGAAGAAGGATCAATTAAACTTATTCAGATGCTGCTTCTCGGTCAGGAAGAATTGGTGGAAAAGATAAACCGGCCTGAAATGGAACCCTTTAAACAGCGAATCGCTACACTTGAAATTCTGGGAAAGATGAGTGTCGATACCATGCTTAAATATATCGCGCATCGCATTCAGGTGGCCGACGGCAGTCCCGACCTCATTACAGATACCGGGTGGGAGGCGCTCTCCATTGCCTTTAGTACCGGTGGGACGCCGCGTACGGTCAACTCATTGTGTGACAGGTCATTCAACGTTGCTTTTGAACGGGAAAAACCAGTTGTTGACGCGCGGGATATCTATGAAGCAACGCAAAGAATGGGATTGATAACAGACGTCTTTCATTACATCTGTTTGCTAAATACTAGAGAAAGAGACATAAAAAGTCAGGAATTACCGCCAACGCCAACAGCAGATAAACTTGTTCCGGAAACAGTAGAACAACTCTCACCGTCTATTACCCGCAAAGCCGAACAGGTAAGCAGAGGGACGATAAACGAAGCGCCTGACATTTCCGGAATAGGGATGGGGGTGGCTGAATTGTTCCCTGCAGATCTAAAAGGCATAAAAGTGTCGGCTATATTACTGTTATTATCAATAATTGCATTCACGTTAAGCGTTTTTTTCTTTTGTGAGCGGACCGAATCCACGGGTTTTCTGGGTTGTCTCATGGCCTTATTCAACGCTGTATAAGTCGTAATCTGTAGGACGTAATAAAATAGCTTATTGCATCGCATGGCAAAATTATCATACGATAATCCGCCTGAAGGGCGAGGTTTCAGGCCAGCGAAGAAATTTGATGAAACAGGCGTTCACTTAGGCAAGGCGCAAAAATAAACCGCTACTTTTGTAGGATGTGCTGAACGGCAGTGAAGCGCATCATTCGTGATTGAGCGATGCGCTTCACTGCCGTTCAGCACATCCTACGGGGGTATTTTATTTATTGCGAGTTACCTTAACCCGGCGGCCAGGTCATTTGCCTGTCACCCAACAAATGTAAATGCAGGTGATAAACGTCCTGTCCGCCATGCTTGTTGCAGTTAAATATGGTTCTATAACCTGTTTCAGCTATGCCTTCCTGTTTGGCCAGCTTTGCCGCCGTCTGTAATATTTGTCCTGCCAACAGAGTGTCATCCAGGTCATTCAGGGTTGCGATGTGGCGTTTGGGGATAATCAGGATATGTACTGGCGCTTGGGGCTTAATGTCCCTGAAAGCCAGGATATTTTCATCTTCAAAAACGATATCCGGTTTGATAACACCAGCAACCATTTTACAAAATAAACAATCACTCATGGCTTTTACCTTTTGTGGGTTGGTGAACGGATCAGCCGGGCGTTTTTATAGACCTACGCGACCATTAAACGCATGCGATAAAGTGCCGCTGTCGATAAACTCCAGTTCGCCGCCCATCGGTACGCCGTGGGCGATTCTGCTGGCCGGTACTTGGTGTTTCCTGGCCAGTTCGCCGATAAAATAAGCGGTCGCTTCGCCTTCGACCGTGGAGTTGGTCGCCAGTATCAGCTCCTTGATATGGCCTGTTGCCAGCCGTTGTTCCAGTTGATCCAGGCCGAGTTCGTCCGGTCCTATGCCGTCCAGTGGCGATAACCGGCCATGCAGTACAAAATAGTGCCCCTTGAATGCGGTGGCTTGGTCAATAATCCAGACGTCGGCGGGGCTTTCGACGATGCAGATGATGGCGTCGTCTCTCGACTTGTCAGCGCATAGTGAGCAGATATCACCTTCGGTCAAAGTGCGACATTGACTGCAGTGGCCCATTTTTTCAATGGCTAGCAGCAGTGTTTGGGCCAGCATTGTTGCGCCGTTGCGGTCGCGCTGGAGCAGATGGAATGCCATGCGTTGGGCGGTTTTGGGGCCGACACCGGGCAAGCAGCACAAATTCTGTATTAATTGCCCCAGTAAGCCGGATTTTTTCATCTTAAAAAGGCAGTTGGAATCCGGGAGGCAGCGGTATTCCGGCGGTGACATCCGCCATTTTTTCCTTCTTCATTTTTGCGACTTTATTGACCGCGTCGTTGATGGCGGATGCAATCAAGTCTTCCAGCATGTCTTTGTCATCGCCCAGCAAGGACGGATCGATGGTTACCTTTCGGGCTTCGCGTTTACCGGTCATTAGAATGGTCACCAGGCCTCCGCCGGACTCGCCCATGACTTGCATCGCGTTTAGCTCTTCCTGTGCTTTCTTTAAGTCTTCCTGCATTTTTTGGGCTTGCTGCATGATGTTGCCGAGTGCGTTTTTCATGTATTTTTCTCCATTATCGTTATAGGGGACTGCTTAGATTGGCTCTATGGTGCCGGGCATGATCCTGGCTCCCAAGTGTTCTTTTAATGCCTGAACATTGTCGTCTGAATTAATCGCGTCAACCGCCGCCTGTTGTTTGTCTTCGCGCGCCTTGGTCAATTGTATGGCGGGTGTGGCGACCATGGTTTTTTCGGTCGTAATCACCAGTTTTAAAGGCGCTTTGCGATAAGTTTGCAACGCTTTTTGCAGGTTTTCTTCGGTACGGCTGCTGCGCAGTTGTTTATGTCCGGGATCCAGGATCAAGGTGCAGACGGCATCGTCAATATTTTCCAGTACGCAATTATGGGCCAGTTCCCGGGTTAAGCCGTTAATCTTCATCGCGGCAACCATTTCCGCCCAATTGGCGTCGTGGTTTTGCCTAATGGTTTCCGGAGCCCTATTTTCGGAGGCAGCGGCGGGTTGTTGCGTTGCTGTCGGTTTATAAGCAGGCTCAGGCTGCGCTTGGTGATAAACAGGCTGAGCCTGAGGTTTGTTAATAGGTTGATGAACTTGAACTGGTTTAGCCGGAGCCGATGCTATGCCGACCGGTCTGAAAGTCAGCATCCGCAACATGACCATTTCAAAGCCGCTGCGCGGGTCGGGTGCTAAATCCAGGTCGCGTTGTCCTACCAGGCCTATCTGGTAATAAAGCTGCACATCTTCCGGGGTCAGTTTGGCCGCCAAGGCCGCAATCATTTCCACATCAAAATCGTGATCGATGGCTCCCGGTATTTGTTGCAGCAAGGCGATGCGATGCAGGACTTGTAAAATCTGTTGCAGCACATCGCTAAAGTCCGGGGTTAAATTGGCTAGCTCATTTATCTTGTCGAGTATCGCCGCTGCATCGCCCTCGGCCAGAGCGGTTAAAATATCTTCAACCGGTTGCTGTGCCACCGTGCCCAGCATCGCGTTGACATCTTCGGTGCCGACTTTGCCGTTGCCGTAAACAATGGCCTGATCCAACAGGCTTAAGCCGTCGCGCATACTGCCGTCGGCGGCGCGGGATAATAGTTTTAACGCGCCGGATTCGGCTTCAATATGTTCCTGTCGAAGGATAAATTCCATCTGGGTGAAAATCTGGCTGGGCAGTAAGCGCTTGAGATTAAACTGCAAACAGCGGGACAGTACGGTAACAGGAATTTTATGGGGATCTGTTGTTGCCAGCAGGAATTTTACATGCGGGGGTGGCTCTTCGAGCGTCTTCAACAAGGCATTGAAACTGTGCCCGGACAGCATGTGGACTTCGTCGATCAGGTAGACCTTGTAGCGGCCGTGATTGGGCGCATATTGGGCGTTGTCCAGCAAATCGCGGGTGTCTTCGACCTTGGTGCGCGATGCCGCATCGACCTCGATTAAATCCAGAAACCGGCCTTCATCCAGATCGCGGCACACGCTGCATACGCCGCAAGGATTGAAATCCTGGAGATTTTCGCAATTAATGGCTTTGGCTAAGATTCGGGCGATGGTGGTTTTGCCGACGCCGCGCGTTCCGGTAAATAAATAGGCGTGATGCAGTCGATCATGTTGCAAAGCGTTCATTAACGATTTGACGACATGTTCTTGTCCGACAACTTCGGTGAAATTATGGGGACGCCATTTTCTGGCGAGAACCTGATAATTCATGGCAGGCTCGAAAGGTAATTATGATTTGGGCGGCGACCATGCCAGCCACATCCCGGCACACGAATCTGCTGCTACCGTTGCTCCCTTCCGGGCCTGGCGGAGTTTACAGCGTATCGTTGCGAGAGGACCGACACGGTCACCATTAAAACATCAGCCGTACTGGCTAAAGGACGGCCATTATCGTTGAATCAGTTTAATAACACAAGCAGGAATGACGATGTTTTTTAAAAAGCCAAAACTTTACACGATGATCGGATACTGTGGGCGCGAATTTATTCGCGCTTTTTAATGTCTATTACGCGAATAAATTCGCGCCCACAACCATGAAAATATTCGGATTTTGTCAAGGCTGCCTCGGCCAAACAATCACCGCCGTCCTGAGCCGGTTCTTGCCGAAACTGGACATTCGGTCGAAATCCTCACAGGCAATAGGAATAAACTGGCAATCAATTTCGCTTTGCCGTCCTTCTTCTGGGTCCGGATCGTGCATGTACAGGCAGTCATCGTCGAAGCCGCTCATGACCACCCAATGCGGCGCTTTTTTTCTATCCATTTGAAAAGTGCTGATCAAGATCAACGGTATCGCCCCGGATTTGAAGGCGCTGGTCAGCTCATTCTGGCTGATATTGGCGTAATGTATTTTTATGCCTTGTTCTTCTGCTTCGCGCTTAAAGCAGTTATCGACCAATTCGACGACCTGTTTTTTTTCCTCATTGCGCACACCGTCTATAAACAGGGTTCCGGTTTGGTTGACCCAGACTTCCACCGTAAATTGTCGTCGCTTTGCCGCCAGCGCAAGGCCTATCGGGTGGCAGCCACCATGACCCGAGGTCATAAATATGGTCGTGGCTTCACGCCACAGGTTGATTTCTTCTTCCTGTGAAGGATGGTAATCTCGGTTTAAGCCATGCATAGCCATCATCAGCGAGGCGGGGCCGCAGGTAAACGGCGTGGTTTGTCTTAACCAATGTACCGACCGGTGTTGCAAGGTATCGCGATAACGACGGATGCGTTTTTGGTAACGCAATGCGTCTTTGTGGTCTTCATAGTAATCGCGGTAGAGGCCGAATTTTTTGTAGCCCAGCGTTTCGTAAAGTTTAATCGCAGAGGTGTTGTCGACACTGACTTCAAGACGAAGATATAGCCTGCCGACATCGGTGGCGGCCTGTTCTCCGGCCGACATCAATAATTTGGCGATGCCTGTGCCTCTTTGCTCGGGCGCAACGGCTAGTGAATAGATTCTAGCCAGCCGGGTTCCGGGATGATAAATAATAAGCACATAGCCGACGACCGCCAGGGATGGTGGAAGTGTCGCAATCGGTAGGGAACTGATGCGACCTGCCATGGATGGCGGCCGCGACTGCTCCCGGCAGTCGTCGGCATTTCCTCCATCCGTGGAGGTCAGAAGTGTCGCAACCGGTAGGGAATCAATGCGACCGCTCTCGATTGTCTGCTCCGCAACCAGCAAGGCGCGATGTTCTGCGCTTATCCAGTGTTTGAAACTGCGCCGACTTAACTGGTCGGAGTCAAAACAGGTTTTTTCCAGTGCTACCAGCTGATCGAGATCGGTTAACAGGGCAGGGCGGATTGAAATGCTCAACAAGATGCCCCGTGCAGGCCTTGTGCAATCACCTGTCTGGCGCGGAACAACACCATTTCCTGCCAGGCCCGATCATCAGGGCAAAAATGACGGCGCATGACTTTACTGTGTTGCAGACGGGCTTGCTCGTTATCGGCTTGCGCCCACAGTTGATGATCCCGTAGCAAGATTTCGAACAGTTGATCGGTGCTGAAGGTGCCGAATTCCAAGGTGATGTAGCAACTACGGTCATTCATGATCGCGTGCCAGGCATAATCCAGCAGTCCTGTTTTTGGCACCGAGCTGGACGTGCCCAAAAACGGCAATGCGACCGAATCGCCGTACCAGATTTGGGCGCTACGCGTTCCGCCACTGTCCGGCTGATGGTCGCAAATGATTTCTCCGTAGCCGTAAGAACCCAGGCCGGTGTGCAGGTCGATGACGGCCAAGTCCCGCTGTTGCAGGGCATATTGGCGCATCAGGTCTTCGCAGACCAAGCTGCCGTGTGCGGGCGCTTTACCGCCATAAAAAGGCCCGGATGGATCGCTGTATTGACCTGCGCTGACCGCTTTTTCCAGCGCCACGCGGCTATGCTGCCGTTCGAATTCGGCAAAGGCGATTTTCCGTTGGGTGGCATCCGGTAAGTACAGCGCGCCTTTGAGCAAGTCGTAGTCTTTATTCTCAGGTAAAGGCCTGGAAAAATCGACAATATTGCGGTTAAGGTCAACGCCGTCCGCATCGCAACGCCGCTGCCAGGCATAACCCCATGGCGTCAGCGCATGGATTATCAACACCGCCGTATCGGCCGGAATAACGATTAGGCCGTCGGCAATTAACGCCAGCATATCGATCTGTACGGCACTGCCGGTAAAGCCCTCAATGCCGTGCGTTCCGCCGAGTAAAACCAGCACGCGTGACGCATTTTCCGAGCCGATCCAGACGGTATCGGTGACCAGTTGTTCGCCTTCAGGCCCGACTCCGTCACAAGGATAAGGCAAGTCATGTGTCTGGCAGGATAGTTTTGTGGTGTGCGCCAGCCAGCGCTGCCGAGCAGCGGCATAACTGCCGGGAAAAACGGCGGTATCGATAGCGGCAAGAGGAAGACAATAAGACATGATGGTCACCTGAAATTTTTTTTAGCATAGCCCCAGTGTTTCAATCCACACCCGACCTCTATCCGTCGAGTGATATTATCCGACGGATAGAGGTTGGAGGATTGTTCCTCCCTGTGAACAAAGAGGTTACTGAAAAGGATAGCGACGCAGGTGCATCGATGTCAAACGTAAATGATATTCCTGAATGAATAGCTTTCAGACCATCAAGGAAATTTAATGCAATACTTTTCCATCCTAAAAAACTCCTTGTGCAAACAACTGACTGGTTCCAGAATTAAGCCTTACCTTACTCTAGGATTTAATCGTTATGGCGCGTACCCTTTTGGTGGTTGATGATCTTTCCGACTGGAATCCCTATTACCCCAGCGACCAGGTTATCACCTTTGAAACCTATCTTGCGACTGAGCAGGGTGATTCTTTGCAGCGTGTCCGTATCATCAACCTGTGCGGCAGCTACCGTTATCTGTCCGATGGTTATTATTGTTCCTTGCTGGCCGAAGCCAGAGGCCATCACGTTATTCCGTCGGTTAAAGTGCTAAATGACCTGGACAAAAAAGCACTGTACCGGCTACAGCTTGAAGACTTGTCGCAGACCTTGGCGCGGGCATTTAAGGCCACCGACAAGGATAAGGAAATCAACCTGTTGAGTTATTTCGGCACCACGCCAGATCCGGCTTTTCAGGACTTTTCCCGGCTGCTGTTTGAGCGCTTTTCCTGTCCGATTCTGGCAGTAACGCTACGCTACCGGCAGCAATGGGAAATCATTGGCTTAAGGGCGGTGTCGCACCGGCATCTGGATGATGAACAGCAAAGCGTTTTTGCCGACGCGCTGGATAAATTCAGCAAGAAAGTCTGGCGCAAAGGCCGCGCTCGTAAAGCGGCGCGATTCGATTTAGCGATACTGATTAACCCCGAAGAAAAATTGCCGCCCAGCAATAGGGGTGCGATAAAAAAGTTTATTAAAATCGGCAGGGAACTGGGCATCGAAGTCGAACTGATAACGCAGCAACATTACGTGCGTCTACCCGAGTTTGACGGCTTGTTCATCCGCGAAACCACCAACATAGATCACCACACCTACCGTTTTGCCAAAAAGGCCGAGGCCGAGGGCTTGGTCGTTATCGACGATCCGACGTCGATGCTGCGTTGTACCAATAAAGTTTATCTGGCTGATTTATTCCGCACCCATCGTGTGCCTACGCCCAAAACCTGGCTATTGCACAAAGGCAATGCCGCGCACTTGGATAGAGTGGAAGCTGAAGCCGGTTTTCCGGTGGTGATAAAAATCCCGGACGGCTCTTTTTCTCGCGGCATCGTTAAAGTGCATGACCGCAAAGAGTTGGAACTCAAAGTTGAAGAGCTGTTTCAAAAATCTGCATTGTTGTTGGCGCAGGAATTCCTTTATACCGATTTTGACTGGCGCATCGGTATTTTCAACAACAAGGCTTTATATGCGTGCCGCTATTACATGGTTAAGAATCATTGGCAGATATACCGTCACGGCGAAAGCCGAATAGATACCGGCAGTTTTGCCACCTTGCCGACTTTTGAGGTTCCCAAAGCCGTGCTGGACGCCGCATTAAAAGCGACCTTGCCGATAGGCAACGGCTTATACGGCGTGGACGTTAAGGAAAAAGACGGCAAAGGCTATGTGATAGAAGTCAATGACAACCCCAACATCGACAGCGGCGTTGAAGATAAATATCTGGGCGATGAGCTGTACCGGTTGATTATGACCGAACTGCTGCGGCGCATGGAAAATCGCAGTAAAGGGATGTTGACGCTGTAGGTTTAATCGTAATCCGTAGTGCCTCATCGCATTTCAATAATGTTATACTCTTGTTGAATATTTCAACAACCGAGCGACATCATGGCTACTGTAAACTTTAGCGTACCCGATGACATCAGGCAGGAATTCAACCAGCTGTTTGAAAAGGAAAACAAAAGTGCAATCTTAACCCGATTGATGCAACAGGCGATTGAAGAGAGAAAACAACAGCAACGTCGCCAGCTGGCTATCGATAAAATCCTGCAATTAAGAACCACGCAAGCGCCCGTTTCAGCGGCGGATATTGAGCAGGCAAGGGAAGAATTGCGCAGATGATTGTAGTGGTTGATGCCGGCGTCAGCATTAAATGGTTTTTTCCGGCCTCAGCAGAGGAACAGGACACCGAGCAGGCGGTTTCTGTGCTGAGGCAAGTTCAATCCGGTCAGGTAACGCTGGTGCAACCCGCACACTGGTTGCCGGAAGTGGTTGCCGTCATTACCCGCATCCGCCCGGAAATCGCAGAGCTAGCCATTGATTATTTGAGTGCTATGGAAGTAAAAGCACAGCAGGATACCGATATTTTAAAAACCGCCTCTCGTCTTTCCCAGCAATTTTCTCATCATTTATTTGATACCCTTTATCACGCCTTGGCTATTCATCTGAATGCCGTGTTTGTAACCGCTGATGAAAAATATTACCGCAAAGCTGAAACGATGGGATGTATTCAGTTGTTGAGTGATTGGCGGTACAGTAGATTGGGTTAGGCGGTAGTGTACCCAACATTTGCCTAACCCAGTCTACGGGCTAATTAATGACTTGTTAGTACCTAAAACTTATCTTCAACCAAATGTTCATGAAAGAGACAATGACAATTCAGCAAGCAATACGAGATCTTGCTCTCGACTACTCACATCGACTTCTAACTGCAATTGATAGTAGAACAGAAGAAATGCTTGCTGATGATGTATCGCACTATTTGATATACAGGGTTCTGGGCGTTTCTTTTTCTGAAGGACAGAAAATAGATTTGTATCAAAACAAGGGTCGATTTCTTTACAAATACGCAGGGTCTTTCCTTGAGCAAGCAACAAAAAAATGCTTTGAGTACACATTTCCAGAGTCAGGAAGCATTAAAATTCCAAACACAATAGGTCTAAGACCCAAAACATTTGAAATTGATTGTTTAGTTGGGGATGATGCTTTGGAAATAAAATGGAGGGATGCAACCACTGATGGTGACCACATCACAAAAGAACACACCAGAATTCAAGTTATAGCAGACGCAGGCTATACTCCAATTCGTGTCATGTTTTACTATCCCAATCGCCAGCAGGCTATGCGAATTCAAAAAACACTAGAAACCCTTTATAAGGGAATTGGTGGGCACTATCACTATGGAGATGGAGCATGGGAATACGTGCGCGAAAGAACAGGCGTAGACTTGAAGGCAATTTTTGAGCAAATTGCAAATGAGCGGGTTCCACAAGAGGCGCAGGTCTAAAATGCAAGAGATATATTTAGGCGACTGCCTAGACATCATGAAAGGGTTAAAAGATAGTTCCATTGATATGATTTATCTTGACCCGCCATTCTTTACGAATAAAAGACATAGTTTAAGTTCTCGGGATAGGAAGTCACATTATAGTTTTAATGATATATGGGATAGTCATAAAATCTATTCTGAATTTATATTGGCTCGTTTAATAGAATCGAAGCGAATTCTTAAAGATACTGGGAGCATATTTATACACTGTGACAAATCTGCTAACCACATTCTTAGACTCGTTGGCGAAGAGGTTTTTGGTGAAGAAAATTTTCTTTCTGAAATTATTTGGTTTTATAAACGGTGGTCAAATTCTTCAAACAACCTTACTCCTAATCATCAGAGTATTTTGTTTTTCTCTAAAACAAAGCAATATAAGTTTAATAAAATATATACTGATTATTCTGAGACGACCAACATTGATCAGATATTGCAAAAAAGATCACGAGATGAGCATGGGAAGGCTATTTATGCAAGAGATGTTGACGGAAGTATAATTTCCTCTGATGAAAAGAAGGGTGTCCCTCTGAATGATGTGTGGGAAATTCCTTTTTTGAACCCGAAAGCAAAAGAGCGGACTGGATACCCTACACAGAAACCTATTTTGTTACTTGATAGGGTTATTGAAATCTCGACTAATGTGGGTGATATAGTTCTTGATCCATTTTGTGGTAGTGGTACTACGTTAGTTTCAGCAAAATTAAAAGGCAGAAAGTTTGTGGGGATAGATGTTTCACAAGAAGCTGTTGATCTAACAAAATCACGCCTTGAGACTTTAGTAAAAACCGAATCCGCATTATTAAATAAGGGTCGATTGTCTTATATAAACGCAGATGAAAAGTCATTGGCAATTTTATCAGGCCTTGATATTTTGCCTGTTCACCGCAATGCAGGGATAGATGCAATTTTGAAAAGAAATTATTTATTAAAGCCCGTTCCAATAAGGGTGCAACGCGAGCATGAAACGCTTTCAGAAGCGGTTGGAAAATTATCAGCTGCTGCCAAAAGAAAAGGTGCCGAGATTGCTTTTCTGGTTGCAACAAATACAGTGCAGGATTTATTTGATTTTAAAGTTGAAAATTGCATTGTAAAAATAATTAATTCACCTGCACTTGAGATTAATGCCATTATTGAGCAGCAAGGTCAGGCTAACAAGCAGCTTAACACGAATATACTAACGCGCACCGGTTAGGGCAACGTTCAAAATAGATATTTGCTGATTAACCCATGCTAGCCACACTCGTCCGCTTCTCCATCCGTTTTTACGGCATCGTCATCGCGCTTGCGGTATTGATCCTGCTCTACGGCAGTTACCGCTTTGCCACGGCGGGCCTGGATATTTTTCCGGAATTTTCCCCCAAGCAGGTCATCATCCAAACCGAATCGCCCGGCCTTTCTTCGGAGCAGGTTGAAGTGCTGGTGACCCAGCAAATCGAAACGGCGATCAGCGGCTTGATCGGCATGAAATCGGTGCGCTCGGAATCCATTCAGGGTCTGTCGATTATTACCGCGACTTTTGTCGAAGACAGCGATGTGTACCGCAATCGCCAGTTGATCAGCGAGCGCTTGACCACGCTATCGGGCCTGCTGCCGCTGGGCATTACGCCGATGGCGATACCGCTGTCCTCGTCTTCGGCGACGGTGTTGACCATCGGCTTAAACAAGGACGACCAAACCGATTTGATGGCTTTGCGCAGTCTGGTCGACTGGACGATAGTACCGCGCTTGAAAGCTGTTCCGGGCGTTGCCGATGTCAACGTGTTCGGCGGCGATATTCAGCAATTGCAAATTCAGGTCGATCCGCTGCAACTGCATCGCTTTAGCCTGACGCTGGAGGATATTATTTTGGCCGCCTCAAAGGCCGGAAACATTCAGGGCGGCGGTTTTATCGAAAACAACAACCAGCGTTTCACCTTGCAGGTGACGGGGCAGCCCGCCACGCCGGAACAATTCGCCAAGATTATTGTCAAGCGGGATCAGGGGCGTAACGTGACGTTGGGCGAAGTCACTACGATTGGCTATGCGCCGGAGCCACCGATTGGCGCGGCGCAGATTATGGGCAAGCCTGGCATCGTGATGATGGTGATCGGCCAATACGGGGCCAATACCTTGTCGGTGTCCAGGCAGGTTGAGCAGACGCTGCACGAGTTTGAGCCTATTTTCAACAAACAGGCGATTAATTTTTACTCGCATCTGTTCCGGCCTGCCGATTATATCGAACGCTCGCTGAGCAATTTGTCCGGGCATTTGCTGATCGGCGGCTTGTTCGTGCTGATTATCCTGTACCTGTTTTTGTTCAATTTCCGCACCGCGTTTATCTCCGCGCTGGCGATTCCGGTGTCTTTGGTCGGCGCGGTGATCGTGCTGCTGGAAAGCGGAGTTAATCTCAATATCATGGTGTTGGGCGGGCTGGCTATCGCGTTGGGCGAGGTGGTTGACGATGCGATTATCGATACCGAAAACATTTTCCGGCGTTTGCGCGAGAATCGTTTGTTAGTCCGGTCGCTACCGGTTGCTGGCGTAGTTTATAGCGCCTCGCTGGAGGTGCGCAGCTCCGTGGTTTACGCCAGCTTTATCGTCGCGCTGGTTTTTGTGCCGCTGTTGACCTTGAACGGCGTTGCTGGACGCTTGTTTGCGCCGTTGGGATATTCCTACATTCTGGCGATATTAATGTCGCTGCTGGTGGCGCTGACCTTAACACCGGCGCTGTGCTATGCGTTGCTGGGCAATGCCGGCTTCGCTAATGACGATCCGCCGCTGATCAGGCGCATCAAACCGCATTACAAGAACTTGCTCAGTAGGGTTTCCAGACATTTCAAGCCGGTGCTTATCGGCAGCGTTATTGTTTGCCTGTCGGGCTTGCTGGCGTTTTTCAGCCTGGACAGCAAATTCCTGCCCGAATTGCGCGAAGGCCATTATATCGTCCATACCACCAGCATTCCCGGCACGGCGTTGCAGGAATCGATCAGAATCGGCAGCAAGCTGACCGAACAGTTTATGACTATTCCCGGCATACAATCGGTATCGCAATGGGCGGGTAGGGCAGAGCGGGGTGCGGATACTTACGGCAGCCATTACAGCGAGTATGAAGTACGGCTGGAGCCGATGTCGGGCGCGGAGCAACAGCAGATAAAAGACAGGCTGCGGGCGATTCTGGTCGGTTTCCCCGGTATTTTGTTTGAAGTTAATACTTTTTTAACGGAACGGGTCGATGAAACCATTTCCGGCTACACCTCGCCGGTGGTGGTTAATATTTATGGCAATGACCTGAATAAGCTGGACGCCAAAGCGCAGGCGGTCGCCGATATTATGCGCGACATAGACGGTGCTACCGATGTGCAGTTGCGCTCGCCGCCCGGTACGCCGTTGCTGCAAGTTGTGTTGAATCTCGACCAGCTCAGCTTCTGGGGCGTGTTGCACGCCCAGATTGTCGATACAGTGCAGGCCGCTTACGAAACCCGGGTGGTCGGCAAAAACATTCAGGGCAATAAAATCTATAACGTCGCGGTGACCTTGACGCCGGAACTGAGACAGCAGCCTGAATCGATAGCTAAGTTGCCGATCAGGACGCAGGACGGCACGATAATTACGCTGCAGCAGGTCGTCGACATTAGCCATGCGGCCAGTCGTTACAATATCCTGCATCAAGGTTCGCAGCGGCGGCAAACCGTGACCGGCAATGTAATCGACCGGGATATGGATGCTTTTGTCGAGGAGCTTAAAGCGCGGGTATTAAAAGAGATTCCCTTCTCGGCGGATAGCTATCCCGAGTTCACCGGCGCGGCAATTGAACAGGCGCAGGCGCGGAAAGAGTTAATCCTGCATTCGTTGCTGGCCGGAGCCGGGGTGCTGATTTTTATTTATATCGCCATCGGCAGTATCCGGCACATGTTGCTGACGCTCGCCAATCTTCCATTTGCGCTGATCGGCGGGGTTGCCGCCGTGGTGTTGACCGGGGCAACCTTGTCGGTCGGTTCTGTCGTCGGCTTTGTGACGCTGTTCGGCATTACCGTGCGCAACAGCATCATGCTGCTATCGCATTATCGCCATCTGGTCGAAGTTGAAGGCAAGAGCTGGAATTTGGACACCGCCGTGCTGGGTGCTCAGGAACGCTTGCCGTCAATCCTGATGACTGCGCTGGTCACCGCGCTGGCGATGTTTCCCCTCGCCTTCAACAGTGACAATCCGGGACGTGAAATTATGGGGCCGATGGCGGCGATCATCATCGGCGGCTTGGCCTCTTCAACGTTGCTGAACTTATTATTGCTGCCCGCCATTTTGCTGCGCTATGGAAAATTTAACAACCAAACTGATACCGATAGCTAAAGACTCTGAAGCGGTTATTCTACTGCACGGCTTGGACAGAATCTCTCGAAGCATCAATAAGGCGGCCACCACAACCACAAGGGTTTACCGCTACTGATGATTACTCCGGTTATTTTCCTTATCTGCCGACAGGAGTCCGGCTTGAAGATGCTCGTACATTTGTACTGCCGAATCACGTTCATTTTCGACTTTTCTAAGCGTATCTTTAGCCATTAAAACTTCAAATTCAAGTTTGATGGAGCGTCTGAGCCACTCATCGCCTGATGATTTAAGTGCTTTGTTTTTTTGTATTAGCTCAAAAATACGTTTGTTTGAATGGTTTAAATGGGCTGCTAAAGCTTGAAGTTGAGCTTGTGTTGTGCAAAGGGAGGCAGCGCAACTTTTTATACCTTCGCTCATTATAGATTGGGCTGTGCCAATTTGGTTTAATGCCTGTTTTTTTTGGTTTAGCTCGCCCTCAAGCCATTCGATTTTTTTTATCGCGGCGTTATATTTTTCGCTCACTCCGGCGTATTGTTCTTTCATATCAACCAGAGCGTGGTCATGTTTTTTAGTGAAATTGAACATAGGAGGCATTTATTTTTACATAGACGGAAGTGCATTAACCTAAAAAGTTCGGTCGGTATTGTGCGGCTGTCTGTAGGATAGAGAGCTTAGCTTCTGTAATCAATAAGCGCGATTACCTAGGATGAGCTAGGGCAGAAAAGCATCGCCTCAGGTATATCGATTTAGGCCAACTAGGTGTAGGCAATAACCAAAAAATCTAACTTCCCCATACTCCGGCACGGTGCTGGAGCGCCATCAACGTTGACGTGGGAATAGGCGTATCGGTGTTTATCAGCCAAATCGGTGCTACCGTGTTCTGATTTTCTAACTGCTGAGCCGTTAGAAATAAAGTAAAATAACCGCTTTTTAAAATATTACTCCGTAGAAATACGCAGACAGCAAAGGTATACATGAAGAATTATAAAATCGCAGTGCTAGCCGGTGACGGTATCGGCCCGGAAATTACTCGGGAAGCCATCAAAGTTCTTAAGCTTGTTGAAGAGCGTAACGATGTTTCGTTCGAGCTGATGCCGGCCGCTTTCGGTGCCTGCGCCTATTTCGAATTTGGCGATGCCTTTCCGCAATCGACTATCGATATTTGCGACCAGGCCGATGCCATTCTTAAAGGCCCGATTGGTTTGAGCCATGAGCAATCCAAAACTATTCCTATTGATAAGCAGCCTGAACGCGGCGCGCTGCTGCCGCTGCGTCGTCGTTACAACACCTACGCAAACTTTCGGCCGGTTTTTTTGCCCAAAGCCCTGGCGCATTTTTCGCCGCTAAAGCCGGAAATCATTGGCGAGGGCATTGATATAATGATAGTTAGGGAGCTGGTCGGCGGTCTGTATTTTGGTAATAAGGAAACCGGCATTAACGAGCAGGGCTTACGTTATGTCAAAGAAACCCTGGAATACGATGAACAGCAAATCAGCCAAATCTTGCATCAGGCATTTAAACTCGCCCAAAAACGCAAGAAAGTGCTGCACAACATTCATAAAAGTAATGTGCTGAAATCCAGCGTCTTGTGGAATGAAATACTCGATGAAGTGGCTAAAAACTATCCCGAGGTGGAAGTGATTCATCAACTGGTGGATTCTGCCGCGACCAACCTGTGTCTGAAGCCGACCCAGTATGACGTAATGGTCATGGAAAACATGTTTGGCGACATTCTCAGCGATCAGGGCGGCGGTCTGTTAGGTTCTCTGGGCTTGATGCCGTCTGCTTGTATTGGCGATGAAAAAGCCTACTATGAGCCGTCGCATGGCTCCGCACCGGACATCGCCGGGAAAAATATCGCCAATCCTTATTCGATGATCGGTTCGGTGGCGATGATGCTGGAAAACAGCTTCGATATGGCCGCAGAAGCCAAGAATGTCTGGGATGCGATGCAAGGCGTATTTGGCGACGGCTACTCAACGGCCGACCTGTCCAAGCCGGGCAGCGGTGTTACGATGATCAGCACCGAACAGTTCGGCGACAAGGTTGTTGAAAAGCTGAGACAGATGCCAAAAGTAGTCTAAGCAGCTCAGGCAACGTATGCGTTCCCACGCGAAAGCGTCGCTGCCATTAAGTTCAACAGCACCATAGACCGTAGGAGCGGGCCATGCCCGCGATATTTGGGCAGCGATTGCAGAGTTGTAGCCCTTCATCGCGGGCATGGCCCGCTCCTACAACGCTATGTAACCCACATAAGCCCGGTAAGCCGCAATAACGGACAGCATCAGAAAGATAGCTCCGCTGATCTTGTGCAGCAATATGAGCGGGACTTTTTTCAAAATAGTGCGCCCGGCCAGAATGCCCAAGGCGGAGGTTGAGGCCAGCGCGACTGTCGAACCGAACCATACGGCAATAGGCGCTGCGGTGCTGCTTAAGCCGACAACCGCCAGCTGGGTTTTATCGCCGAATTCAGCCACGGTAATCAATAAAAAAGTGGTGAAGAAAATACCGTGGCCGCTTTTTTCCTTAATATCCTCATTTTCATCTTCCATTTCCAGGCGTAAGGAATGAATGCCGAACGCGGCAAACAGGACGGCGACGATAGTCGCGACGATATATTCCGGTAACCAATTGGCAATGGCGACGCCAAAAACAACGGCGAGGGTGTTTAAAAAGGCAAAAGCCGAAATAGCGCCCAGTAAAACCGGCATGGCTCTGTGCCGTGATGCTAGCGTCATGCAGACCAATTGGCTTTTATCACCGATTTCGGCGGCTGCAATCAGCACAAAACTGGTCGCTGCTGTGGCTGAGATTTCGCCAAAGTTATCGGCGCTCAGCAATGATAAAACTTGGTGGAAGGAGTCTTGAAGGCTTTGAAAAATATGTGCTGTACTCAGTGCTGTTAGGAAATGTTGTACGTAGTTTTGAAGTTGATCCATTTTGTTTCCTGTGTCCGCCGTTAGTAAGGCACCTACAGAGCGCCCTATAACGGCGTGGAAAGATAGGGTATTAGCCCAGCATGTTATCCAGGGCCATCATAATAATGAAGCCGATCATTAAGGCAAAGGTAGCATAACGCGAACGACCGTTGGAATGGGTTTCGGGAATAATCTCTTCGCTGATCACAAAAAGCATAGCGCCGGCGGCAAAGCCCATGGCTATCGGCAGGATAGGTTCAAAGATAGTGACCATGGTGACGCCCAGCAGGCCGCCCACCGGTTCGACCAGACCGGTTAGCGTGGCAATACCCACTGCTCGCCACTTGTTGTAACCTAGTCCGACCAAAGGCAGGGCGACGGCCAAACCTTCGGGTATATTTTGCAGGGCTATCGCAATAGCCAGAACCACGCCGTTTTTCATTTCCCCAGAACCAAAGCTGACGCCGACCGACATGCCTTCAGGAAAGTTATGGATGGTGATCGCAATGATGAACAGCCAGACTTTTTTTAGGGAACTCAGATGAACATCGGAAACGGAATCGAAATGCACATGCGGCAGTTGGCGGTCGGCATAATGCAAAAATAGGGCGCCGATCATCATCCCTATGGAAACGATGTAAATACCTTTGCCTGGCCAGATTTGATTGCCGTAATCCATGCCGGGAACCAGCAGGGAAAATGCGGTCGCTGCCAGCATCACGCCAGCGGCGGCACCGAGCATGCTGTTGAACAGGTTTTTGGAGATGTCTTTGAAAAACAGGGCCGGTAAGGCACCAAGGCCGGTAGCCAGTCCCGCCAGAATGCTGGCAAAAAAGCCGACAACCACAACTTGGCCAAAAATCACATACAAGCTGCCAAATACGATCAGTTGTGATAACAGGAACAACCCGGCCAATGTCGCCCAACGTTTTAGCGGCGGCATCGCCAGCAGTTTTTGATAGTTTTCGCTGGATTTTATCGCGGCTACTTGATTTTCAAAATAGCGTTGCCATTGATTTACAGTCTTTGTGGTTAAGGTCATAAGATTTACCTGTATCGGCTTTTGTTTTGGGATGTGCGCGAGGCATTATAACCAAATACCCCATAATCTGGGTTTGTTTGTCGTAAGCCAAGAGGTTTAGTGACGATGCACTCGGTGAGCTTATTGTTTGGGAATATTTCCTTTTATCGTCGACTCTCTGGCGCGTATGTGCTGATTTGACTATGATGCGTTTCAAAAATTGAAAATCTAACCCGGCTAATTTAAGAGTGACCATGAAAAAACTGACCTACACAATACTTGGGCTAAGTCTGGCTGCGGCCAGTGCCGTATCGGCCAAAGATAAGCCGCAGGATTTGGGCATTATCGACGTAGTCGGCGTTACGCCGTTACAGGGTAGTGGAGTAGCGGCCAATAAAATACCGGCCAATATTCAAACCGTTTCTTCCGAGCAGCTGGAAAAAGCCCAAAGCATTAGCCTGGCGGATTATATCAATCGCTATTTGGGCAGCGTGCATATTAACGAAGCGCAGAATAATCCGCTACAGCCGGATATTTCTTATCGTGGTTTTGTCGCTTCGCCGCTGCTGGGCTTGCCGCAAGGCTTATCGACCTATGTTAACGGCGTGCGCTTTAACGAACCGTTTGGCGATACGGTCAATTGGGATTTGATTCCTCAAGGGGCGATTGAGTCGATGGCTTTGTATCCGGGGTCTAATCCAGTTTACGGACTGAACAGTTTGGGCGGAGCCATATCGATCAAGACCAAAACCGGGTTTTCGGCGCCCAAGCATCAGATTGAAGCTTATGGCGGCTCCTGGGGCAGGCATTCGGAAGAATTAAGCAGCGGTTGGAATAACGGTACCTGGGGCTATTTTTTAGACCTGCATCACTTTGAGGAGGACGGTTGGCGGGATTTTTCGCCGACCAAGGCCGACCAGGCCTTTGGCACCTTGAGCTGGCGCGGAGATAAGGGCTCTTTGGATATGACTTTGGGCGGCAATGATAATAACATGCGCGGCAACGGCGCCGTGCCGGTCCAGTTGCAGCAACAAGACCGGGCGGCGGTATTCACCCATCCCGACCAGACCGTTACCCGGATGTTCTTTTCCGAATTGGCCGGTAGTTATGATCTGGCTGATGATATTGAAGTGAGCGGTAATGGCTATTTCAGGCAGAACCGCATCAGGACTTTTAATGGCGATAACAGCGATTTTGATGACTGCGAACTGTCCGGAAATGCGGGATTCTTGTGCGAAGATTCCGGCGATGATGAAGAGGTTGCTGTCGACATCAACGGTAATAACATATTCGCCAGCGACGCAGTTGAAGGCGCAACCAACAACACCAGTCAAACTCAGATGCGCAGTCGTGGCGGTACCTTGCAGACGGTGTTTGCCCGGGATTTGTTCAAGCATAAGAACAACCTGACGGTGGGCACCAGTTACGATTATGCCGAGACTCATTTCGCTTCGGACACCGAGCTCGGTTCGCTGACCGATACCCGGGGCACTACGCAGAGCGGCATTCTTGTCGACGAATCCAGGGTTCGTTTACATACCAATACCTCAACGGTCGGCGTATTTCTGACCGACAGCTTTTCCATTACCGATGAGCTAACGGCGACTATCGCCGGGCGTTATAACTACAGTCATATTAATATGGAGGATAAGTATATCAAAGATCCTGCAAAAACCCTGGACGGTTCGCATACCTTTGAGCGACTGAATCCTTCTGCCGGATTAACCTATCAAATCAGGGATAATCTGAACGTGTACGGCAGCTACAGCGAGTCGGCCCGTGCGCCTTCGCCGATGGAATTAAGCTGTGCCGATCCGGCAGCTCCGTGTAAATTGCCCAACTCGTTTGTGGCCGATCCGCCGCTGGAACAAGTGGTTGCCAAAACCTGGGAAGGTGGGGTCAGGGGTGATCTGGATGAGCTGTTAGGTAACGGGGATTTGAAATGGAATCTGGGTTATTTCAACACCATCAATCACAATGATATTATTTTTCGCCGCGATGCCTCCAGCGGTCTTATCAGCCAGGGTTATTTCGATAATGTGGGCAAGACCCGCCGCTACGGCATAGAAGCGGGAACAATAGTCAACTATCCTCAGCTGTTCAGCAGCATTGATGATTGGCATTTTTCGACTAACTATACCTATTTGAATGCCCGGTTTATGGATGGTTTTGATATCCAGAACCCGCTGAATACTGACGAGGCTATTGCTGTTGGCAAGGGAAACAGAATTCCAGGCATCCCCGAGCATATCTATAAGGCTGCTGTCAGTGTCGATTTATGGCAGCGCGTATCCTTGGGTCTTGATGGCATCTACAGCGGCAACAAGGTTTTCAGGGGCGACGAGGCCAATGTGACTGCGCCGCTGGCCGGTTACTGGGTATTTAATGCCAAGGCGGAATATAAGGTAAGCAAAAATTTCGCGGTATTCGGCAAGGTCGATAATATTTTCGACAAGAACTATAACTCTTTTGGCGTTTATGGGCAGGCCAATGAGGTATTTCCGCAATTTGACAATAACCGGTTTGTGTCGCCCGGTGCGCCAAGGGCAGGCTGGATTGGGGTGAGGTTGAGTATGTAGCGACAAAGGCGCAAGGCAAAGGGCAAAAGATATTTTTCGTCCTTTGCCCTTTTTTGTTGGCTCGTAGCTTCGTGTCTGTTTTTTAGGCAATAAAAAGCCCGCATGAAGCGGGCGTGTTGAGCGCTGTTATTATTATTGTTTAGTTGTTTTTACAACTTGACCCAAGCAGTGACACTTATTTTATTATTATTATCAGCTAGTCTACAAGACTAATTTCCCCCTCTTAGTCGGTAATTAAACCGGGCTCATTCCGTTAAGCTGGGGGCATTTTATGCAAATGCATCTTCCTTGTCTATTTAAAACTAATGTTTGTCGGGAAAAATATATTTTTTTATAAAATTCCCAATAAATACAATTAATTATAGTATTTTAGATGATGCTAATGCTCGAAATCGCAGGCAGGTAGTATCTTTTTGTTCAGGTGGTATTCAGGTTTTTACCGGTTACGTCTGGCTTCTTCTTCTTGGTTAATAAAGAAGTTAAGGCGTTCATTAAGGATGGAGGAGAGTTGGAAATTTAGGCCTTTCGATTTTTGTGCCAGCTTTATTTGCAGGATTGCATCTTTGGTTTGCCCGGTCGCATAGTAGTATTCGGCAAGATAACGATGCGATTCGGCCGGTTGATTTAAGTTGCTATAAACTTGGGCCAGCAGTTGCGAATAAATCGGCAGGCGCTGGGTTTTAGACGGTAACTGAAATAAATTTTTTCGTGCCAATTCGGCATTACCGGCTTTGAGTAGAGCGCTAATGTATTCGAGTTTAATGGCTTCGTTATTGGGGAATTGCTCGGTTAGTTTTTTATATCGGGCAAGCGCTATGCTGTAGTTTTTGGAGTCCAGTGCTGTGTGGGCAAGTGCGGTTACGTATTGCGGCTGGTTGGGGTATTCCTTGCTCAGTTGCTGAAAAATGCTTTCTGCTTCATTGAATTTTTGCGACTTAAGTGCGCTCATCCCCAGTCCATAGCGAGTAACGGCGCGTTGTTCTGTCGTTCCTTGATTCAATCTGGATTGCAAGTAGTTAAGCGTGTCGGCATCGTCAGTGCTGGTTAAAACCCGAATTTTTGCTTTGGTTAACTGATAGCCGAGTGAGTCGGGATATTGTTTGTAGGGATAGGTTTCGGCGCGTCCACGGGTGTCGGAAATACGTGAGGCGGTCACCGGGTGAGTTCTTAAAAACTCGGGAATATTTTGTCCGTAATAGCGGCTGGATTGCTGCAAGCGCTCGAAAAAAGTGGGCATGCTGCGCGGATCGAATTGCGAACCGGCCAAGGTCTGCATGCCGACTCGATCGGCCTCTGCTTCGTTTTCACGAGTAAAATCAATTTGAAACTGAACGTTGCCGGCTTGAATCGCGATGATGGCTGCCTGACCTAGTGCCGGGGATTGCGTGCCCAATAAAATCGCGGCCAAGGTCGCTGCGGCGGTAGGGATCGATAAGCGACTGGCGGCCTCATAAGCACGATACAAATGGCGTTGGGTAACGTGAGCAATTTCGTGCGCCATTACCGAGGCTAATTCACTTTCGGCTTCGGTGATTAAAATTAATCCGGAATTTACGCCAATATAACCGCCCGGCCCCGCAAAAGCGTTAATGTTGTTCTCCATAACCACAAAGAAATGGAACGGGTTGCCCGGCGCGTCGCTATTGACGACCAGTCTTTCGCCAATCGTCTGAATATATTGCTGGATTTCGGCATCCTGATTGATGGCGATCTGCGAGTGCAGGCTGCGGAAAAATGCTTCGCCGAATTCTTTTTCTTCGGCGGGTGAGATCAGGGTGCCGGAAGAATCGCCCATGTCAGGCAATTCGATTTTGCTGATCGGGTCAGCCTGCTGCGGAGCAGGGAATAGAGCCAAACTTAAAGCCAGGGTAATAGCGAAGGATTTGAATTTCATGCAATAGGACTAAGTTTATTAGCGGGTTTTCAAGCGGATTGTCGGTTGCTCAATGATCATATCGTCCGATTTATGATCTTGAGTTTTATCTGGCGGATGTGATGCAAGATAAGTCTATTGTTCCAGATATTCTTCGGTTTCGCAAAGCGGGAGGAAAATAAACTGGTTGCGACCTTTTTGTTTGGCTTGATAGAGTGCTGCATCAGCTTTGTTGAGTAGGTTGTCGCCATTTTTCGGAATGCCGGTGCAAACGCCGACGCTGATGGTTATCTGATGAAATGGGTCTGAGTTTATATGCGGTATTGCCAAATTAAAAACGGCTTTCCTTAGTTTCTCTGCAAATTGTTCGGCGATTTTTTGGGGTAAATAGGGCATTACCAGAACGAATTCTTCTCCTCCATAACGGGCAACGATGTCGGTGGCGCGTGAGATTTGCAATTTTAATGTCTCTGCAACTAGCCTTATTGCATTATCGCCAGCTATGTGCCCGTAATAATCGTTATAGGCTTTAAAAAAATCGATGTCGACCATGAAAATAGATAAACAGTGCTTTTGTCTTTTTGCATCGGCTACGGCCATTTTGTAATGCGCATCGAAGAATCTGCGATTGCAGATGTCAGTCAAGCTGTCTGTTGTGGCTTCTTTCTTCAGGATTTCCGAATGAGAGCGTAACATTTTTTCACGCTTGATTGAGGTGCTGGAATCCGTTACTTGAATGAGGCTGCATGATTCGTCCAGTCGTGATTGAATGGGCGTGATACTGATCGATTGATACATTCTGCTTTGTTGCTGATTTTTCTCGAATGCATTATACAGTGGCAGTGGTGTGCGGTGCAGGGCAGTAGACAAAACGACGGGTAGCCTATATGCCAAGGTGTTTTTGAGTGCGGACAGGAATGCAGGTGACATAGGTTCTGAAAACACCTGTTCAAGTGGCCGATTAAGGGCGTCTGCTTCGTTAATGCCGCTATGTTTGGCGATCCAGTTATTCCAGAGCAATATCCGGCTGTCGGCATCAATAACGATCAATCCGAGGTTAATGACATTGGATATGTCTTCCATGTCAAAATGCTTTATAGCGAGTTCACTCATGAAATAGGGTCAAGAAATTGATCGATATGGGTAACAAGATTGGTCAAAGACGCTGAACTTAATAGGAAGACCAGATTGCCAGCCGTACGTTGATTTTCAATGGCTAGGTCGATATGCAAAATCATAATATACGGTTGATTCGTATTCTTCTTGAGTCGCATTAATATGTCATCGGCTGATGCCACCGTGTAATTAGGTAAAGAACTGTCCAGCGTAAAGTTGAGTATGTCGGCCATTGCCGACAGACAGGCGTTCAAAATGATGTTGCCTAATTCGCACATGGCTTCGTGCTCAAACTCGGCAAGTTCTTCAAGGCTCATTTGCGAGTCCATCATATCGCTAACGATTTTTAAGGCTTGCTCCTCGGTAAATAAAAGCAGGGCTTCAGCATTAAATGGGCCGCTAAAGTTCTGGCTTACCGCGCCGAATCTGCCGCTATTCAGTGATAATGTTGTTGAGCTTATATCATTTGAGCTAATGACTTGTACAGAGGGCACGGATATACGCACTTCGTCGCCGACAATTTCACTTAGACTTAAAGCGGCACGGCCAGCGCCGATGCTAAATACCTCCGTCAGCGCATCAAGTTGAAGTTCGTTCAGACTATTCATTGAGCATTGTCAAAATAGTCTAAGGCCAAAGCAATTGATTTTTCTGTGACTGGTTTTGCGACCAATATCGTGCCCAGTGAGCGCGCGCGTTCCTGGTGTGTTTCTTGAATGTTTGCCGAGAAAATAACAATTTTTACCGACGGATGATTGGCTAGTATGTGCTCTGCAGCCTCGGTTCCTGAAATGCCCGGCATATTGATGTCCATAGTACAGAAGTCTGGCAGGTCATTAGCAACGAGTGCAATAGCGTCTTCGCCACAGGCAGCTTCAGAAATGATCCATTCCGGGCGTTGACTCAGAATATGGGTGCGAATTAACATTCTCGATACTTTGCTGTCATCGACGATCAAAAGTGTTTTTGTTGAACTGTCTACAGGCATGATGGGTTTTTTGCTGAATTTAAATTGGTAATATTTTACATGAAAAGAAAGTAGTGCGCTTAGCTATTCATTATGATTAGGTGCGTGAGATATTGGATTTTTTAGTGGATAAAAATATTCACCGAGAGCTGATGTAAGCATAATAAACAAAAATATTATATCAATATAGTCTATTTTTCATAGGGATATGATGTACTTGTGATAAATAAGGTAAGGTTGTATTTAATCGTATTAAATATCACATATTTTGTGGTAATGTGTGCGCAAATAACATTAAAAAAAGGATGGAATACTGTGGCAGACATGAGCCTCTCCCAACAAAAGCGCGCTCTTACCGCGAGCACCGTGGCATTCACCGTTTGCTTTGCGGTATGGACTATCTTTTCCATCATCGGTTTGCAAATTCAAAAAGACTTGGGTTTAAGCGAGACCGAATTCGGCTTACTGGTTGGCACGCCAATACTTTCAGGGTCGTTAATTCGGCTGATGCTGGGTATTTGGAGTGACCAGTACGGCGGTCGTATCGTTTATTTGTTGGTGATGGTGACGGCGGCTATTTCCACTTTTTTGCTGACCACCGTTGAAACCTATACGATGTTTCTGGTGACTGCGCTCGGTATCGGCGTTGCTGGCGGTTCGTTTGCCGTGGGTATCGCCTATGTTTCGCGCTGGTATCCTAAAGAGAAGCAAGGTACGGCGTTAGGTATTTTTGGGCTCGGCAACGTCGGGGCTGCGGTGACCAAATTCATTGCACCTTTTATCATGGTTGCCTTCGGGTGGCATGCCGTCGCGCAAATCTGGGCAGCGGCTATGTTGTTTACGGCGGTCCTCTTCTGGTTTGTCACTGAAGACGAACCGATGCTTAAACAGCGCCGCGAGTCCGGGAGTAAACCCGAACCCTTTCTAAAACAATTGGAACCGCTGAAAGACCTGCGGGTCTGGCGGTTTTCGCTGTATTACTTTTGCGTATTCGGGGCTTTTGTCGCCTTGGCTTTATGGTTGCCGCGCTATCTGGTTGGCGCCTACGGTTTTGATATTAAGTCGGCGGGTATGCTGGCTGCGGCCTATTCTATTTTTGCCAGCCTGTTTCGTGCACTGGGCGGCTGGTTGTCAGATCGTTATGGCGCGCGGTTGTTGATGTACTGGACGTTTATTGTCGCTACCATTTGCACGTTTTTTCTGTCCTATCCGCCTACGGATTATATCGTGCATGGCATTAAGGGCGACATTGCCTTTAGTCTGGCGATTCAACCGGTGGGCTTTATCGTGTTGATTTCGGTGCTGGGCCTGTTCATGTCATTCGGCAAGGCGGCGGTGTACAAACATATTCCGGTGTATTATCCCGATAACGTCGGTGCTGTCGGCGGCGCGGTCGGCATGATCGGAGGCTTAGGCGGGTTCTTGTTGCCGCTGACCTTTGGTATGTTGAATGATTTGACCGGTATCTGGAGCAGCTGCTTCATGTTGCTGTTCGTATTGATGGCGACTGCGCTGACCTGGATGCATTTTTCCATTGTCCGTATGGAGCGTCGTGTCGTACCGGAACTGGCCAAAATATCGAAAGATCTGCCTGAACTGAGTCATCCGGCACCGCTGGTGCTGACCGATTGGAATCCTGAAGATAAAAGTTTCTGGGAAAAGACCGGCAAGCGTATCGCGACCCGCAACCTGTGGATCAGTATTCCCGCCTTGCTGCTCGCTTTTGCGGTGTGGATGGTGTGGAGCGTCGTGGTGATTAATCTGCCCAGCATCGGTTTTAGCTACACCACCAACGAGCTGTTCTGGTTGGCCGCGTTGCCGGGATTGTCCGGGGCGACCTTGCGGATATTCTACTCGTTCATGGTGCCGATTTTTGGCGGCCGTCGCTGGACTACGATCAGTACCGCTTCGTTGCTGTTGCCGTCCTTATGGATAGGTTTTGCGGTACAAAATCCTGAAACGCCTTATGTATTAATGGTGGTCTTGGCCTTGTTATGCGGTTTTGGCGGCGGTAATTTTGCCTCCAGTATGGCCAATATCAGCTTTTTTTATCCCCAATCCCAAAAAGGCACGGCTTTGGGCTTGAATGCCGGTTTAGGCAATTTGGGCGTCAGCACCGTGCAGTTTGTGGTGCCTTTGGTTATCGCGGCGGGTGTGTTCGGTTCACTGGGCGGCGAGCCGCAAGAATGGGTCAAGGGCGGCGTCACCAAGTCGATCTGGCTGCAAAACGCCGGATTTATCTGGGTGCCGTTTATCATCGCCACCAGCATCGCGGCGTGGTTCGGCATGAATGATATCGCCTCCGCCAAGGCCTCATTCAAAGAACAGTCGGTCATTTTCAAGCGCAAACATAACTGGCTGATGTGCTGGCTTTATACCGGTACCTTCGGCTCGTTTATCGGCTATGCGGCCGGTTTCCCGATGCTGATTAAAATCCTGTTTCCCGAGGTCAATCCGATGCAGTACGCCTTTTTGGGGCCGCTGGTTGGCGCATTAATCCGGCCGGTCGGCGGTTGGCTGGCTGACAAATTGGGCGGTGCGCAAGTAACGCTATGGAATTTTGTCGTCATGATAGTCGCGGTATTCGGTGTATTGCATTTTATGCCTTCGGCGGGTAATCCCGGCGATTTCTGGGGCTTTCTCGCGATGTTCATGCTGTTGTTTATCACCACCGGCATCGGCAATGGCTCCACCTTCCGCATGATTCCGGTTATCTTTATGACCGAACGTTTGTGTGCAGCAAAAGGGCAGGGCATCGATGCGATTGCCAAAGCCAAAAAAGAGGCGGCAAAAGAAGCGGCGGCGGTGCTAGGTTTCAGCTCGGCGATTGCCGCTTACGGCGCGTTCTTTATTCCCAAGAGTTACGGCACCGCGATCAGCATGACCGGCACACCTAATGCAGCGCTGTATTGTTTTATTGCATTTTATCTGGTGTGCATAGGCATCACCTGGTGGTTTTACGCACGTAAAACGGCGGCTATGCCTTGTTGAGGTTTCGAGGTTCCAGCGTCACTGCCATCAAGTTAGACTGAAAAGAAAGTGATGACTGAATAGTGTGGGTGCGAATTTATTCGCGCATTTAGCAGTCACTGCGCGAATAAATTCGCGCCCACGTTAACGCCAAGCCCTTAATTTAATGGCCGTGACGCAAAGCGTGGGAACGATAAATATCAAAACCCTAAAAAATAGGTGAATCTTATGAGTCATTTTCTGGATCGTTTACTGTTCTTCAAGAAAAAAGTAGATACATTCTCCGATAATCACGGCGTGGTGACTAACGAAGACCGCAGCTGGGAGAACAGTTATCGATCGCGCTGGCAACACGACAAAATCGTGCGCTCCACACACGGCGTCAACTGCACCGGCTCTTGCAGCTGGAAGATCTACGTCAAAAACGGACTGGTGACCTGGGAAACCCAGCAAACCGATTACCCGCGCACCCGGCCTGATCTGCCCAATCACGAACCGCGCGGCTGTCCTCGCGGCGCCAGTTATTCCTGGTATTTATACAGTGCTAACCGTCTTAAATATCCGTTGATACGCGGTCGTTTGGTCAGGTTGTGGCGCGAAGCCAGACTAACCTTAGACCCGGTTGATGCGTGGGCGTCGATCGTCGAAGATCCGGCTAAAACGGCTGAATACAAATCTAAACGCGGCTTGGGTGGTTTGGTTCGTGCCAGTTGGGAAGAGGTCAACGAAATCATCGCGGCGGCCAATATTTACACCGCCAAAACTTTCGGCCCCGACCGGATTATCGGCTTTTCGCCAATCCCGGCCATGTCGATGGTGTCTTATGCGGCCGGCAGCCGTTATCTGTCGCTGATCGGCGGCGTCAGCATGAGTTTTTACGACTGGTATTGCGATTTGCCACCGGCCTCGCCGCAAACCTGGGGCGAGCAAACCGACGTGCCCGAATCTGCGGACTGGTATAACGCCGGATTCTTGATGCTGTGGGGCTCGAACGTGCCGCAAACCCGCACCCCAGACGCCCATTTCATGACCGAAGCGCGCTATAAAGGCGCGAAAGTCGTGGTCGTCAGTCCTGATTATTCGGAGGCCAGCAAGTTCGCCGACCTGTGGCTGCATCCTAAACAGGGCACCGATGCCGCGCTGGCAATGGCGATAGGTCACGTCATCCTCAAGGAATTCCATGTCGAGCGCCAGAGCCCTTATTTCAACCAATATGTGCGCGAAAATACCGACTTGCCGTTTCTGGTTATGCTGAAAGAGCAGGACGGCTATTATGTGCAGGATCGTTTTCTCAGGGCCTCGGACTTTTTAGGCCAGCTGGGCCAGGACAACAACCCCGAATGGAAAACGGTGGCTTATGATGAAATCAATGGCCATATCGTCCCGCCTTGTGGCTCTATCGGTTTCCGCTGGGGCGAAAGCGGGCATTGGAATATCGAACAAAAAACCGTCGACAATCAGGAAGTCAAGTTACGCTTGAGCTTGATTGATAGCAAAGACGCTGTCGCCAGTGTCGGCTTCCCTTATTTCGGCGGCTCTGAACATCCGCATTTTACCCATTCCGTCCATGATGCGATTCAAAAGCGCAATGTGCCGGTGAAGAAAATCACCTTGGCCGACGGCACCGAAGTCTTGGCGACCACGGTATTCGATTTACTGGTGGCCAACTACGGCATAGATCGCGGCTTGGGTGGCGCTAACGTCGCTACTTCTTATGACGAAGATGCTCCCTACACCCCGGCATGGCAGGAAAAAATCACCGGCGTGTCACGAAAAAACGTGATTGCGGTGGCGCGGGAATTTGCCATCAATGCCGAAAAGACCCAAGGCCGTTCGATGGTGATTTTGGGCGCCGGTATCAATCACTGGTATCACATGGATATGAACTATCGCGGCATCATGAATATGCTGATGCTGTGCGGTTGCGTCGGCCAGTCCGGCGGCGGTTGGGCGCATTATGTCGGGCAGGAAAAACTGCGTCCGCAAACCGGCTGGTTGCCGCTGGCGTTCGGCCTGGATTGGAAACGTCCGCCCCGGCAAATGAACAGCACCTCGTTTTTCTACAATCACACCAGTCAATGGCGTTACGAAAAACTCAAAGTGAGCGAGATTTTGTCACCGCTGGCCAAGCCTACAGATTGGCAAGGCAGCCTGATTGATTTTAACGTACGTTCCGAGCGCATGGGCTGGTTGCCGTCTGCACCGCAACTGCAAACCAACCCGCTGCAAGTGGTCAGGGATGCTGAAAAAGCCAAACAAGACCCGATTGACTATGTCGTCAAATCGCTGAAAAGCGGCAAGTTGAAGATGTCCTGCGAAGACCCGGACCATCCGCAAAACTTTCCGCGCAATATGTTTGTCTGGCGCTCCAATTTGCTGGGTTCATCGGGCAAAGGCCACGAATATTTCCTGAAGTATTTGCTGGGCACGCAACACGGCTTGCAGGGCAAAGACCTGGGCGATGGCGGCGACAAACCCTCGGAAGTCGAATGGCATGAAACCGCCGCCGAAGGCAAACTCGATTTGCTGGTCACGCTGGATTTTAGGATGTCTACAACCTGTCTGTATTCGGACATTATTTTGCCGACTGCGACCTGGTACGAGAAAAACGACCTGAATACCTCGGACATGCATCCGTTCATCCATCCGCTGTCTAAAGCCGTTGATCCGGCCTGGGAATCGCGCTCCGACTGGGATATATATAAAGGTATCGCGAAGAAATTTTCGGAACTGACCGTAGGTCATTTGGGTATCGAAAAAGATATAGTCGCGGTGCCGATTTTGCATGACACCCCGGCAGAGTTGGCTCAGCCGTTCGAGGTCAAGGATTGGAAAAAAGGCGAATGCGAGCCGATTCCGGGTAAAACTATGCCGAATTTGGTGGTGGTCGAGCGCGATTATCCGAACACCTACAAGATGTTCACCTCGCTGGGGCCATTGATGAGTAAAGTCGGCAACGGCGGCAAAGGCATAGCCTGGAACACCGAGACCGAAGTCAAGCAACTGGGCGAGCTGAACCGGCTGGTGACCGCGGAAGGCATCAGCAAAGGCCTGCCGCGCATCGAATCCGATATTGATGCGACCGAAGTCATTTTGATGCTGGCGCCTGAAACCAACGGCCATGTCGCGGTTAAAGCCTGGGAGGCCTTGAGCAAAATCACCGGACGGGATCATACCCATCTGGCAAGACCGCGCGAAGACGACAAAATCCGTTTCCGTGACGTACAGGCGCAGCCGCGTAAGATCATCTCGTCGCCGACCTGGAGCGGCGTTGAATCCGAGCAGGTCTGTTACAACGCCTGCTACACCAATGTCCACGAGCGGATTCCCTGGCGCACGCTGACCGGCCGCCAGCAGTTTTACCAGGATCATTCTTGGATGCGGGCGTTCGGCGAGACTTTGTGCGTCTATAAACCGCCGGTAGATACTCGCTCCATTACGCCGATTCTGGGACAAAAGCCCAACGGCAATGACGAGATT
Organism: Methylobacter sp.; assembly: GCA_030653985.1. Classification (GTDB taxonomy): domain Bacteria; phylum Pseudomonadota; class Gammaproteobacteria; order Methylococcales; family Methylomonadaceae; genus Methylobacter_A. The sequence goes on from JAURYJ010000076.1 coordinate 32,827, forward strand.
GTGTTGAATTTTTTAACGCCTCATCAAAAATGGGGCATACACAGCACGTATACCGATAATCTGTTGATGCTGACCTTGTCGCGCGGCGGGCCGATTGTATGGATGGGCGAAATCGATGCGGCGAAAGTCGGCATCAAGGATAACGACTGGATAGAAGCCTTTAATGTCAACGGTGCGCTGGTCGCCAGGGCGGTCGTCAGTCAGCGTGTTCCCGAAGGCATGTGCATGATGTATCACGCCCAGGAAAAAACAGTCAACATGCCGGGTTCGGAAATGACCGGTGGGCGCGGCGGTATTCATAACTCGGTGACCCGGGCGACGCTTAAACCCACGCATATGATCGGCGGTTACGCCCAATTAAGTTACGGCTTTAACTATTACGGCACGGTCGGTTCCAATCGGGACGAGTTTGTGATTATCCGCAAAATGAGCAAAGTGGATTGGCTCGAAGAACCCCATCAAGATGGTCAAGCTGCGAATCAGCAGGAGGAAGTGTAATGACTAATCTCAGAAAAGGATCGCGCAATATTCGCGCACAAATAGGTATGGTGTTGAATCTGGACAAGTGTATCGGCTGTCACACTTGCTCGGTTACCTGCAAAAACGTCTGGACTTCGCGTAAGGGGGTCGAATATGCGTGGTTTAATAATGTCGAAACCAAGCCTGGCGTCGGTTTTCCGCAGCAGTGGGAAAACCAGGACAAATGGAACGGCGGCTGGGTACGCAAAATCAACGGCAAGATAGAACCGCGCCAAGGCGGCAAGCACATGATCTTGCGTAACATTTTCGGCAACCCGGATCTGCCGTCAATCGACGATTATTACGAGCCGTTCGATTTCGATTACCAGCATTTACACAGCGCCAAAGAATCGAAAAATCCGCCGACTGCGCGCCCCTATTCGTTGATTACCGGCGAGCGCATGGAAAAAATCGAAGGCGGTCCGAACTGGGAGGAAATTCTGGGCAGCGAATTTTCATCACGGTCGCGCGACACCAATTTCGACAACATCCAGAAAGACATGTACGGCGAATTTGAAAACACCTTCATGATGTATCTGCCGCGTTTGTGCGAACATTGCCTGAACCCGACCTGTGTTGCGGCCTGTCCCAGCGGCTCGATTTACAAGCGCGAAGAAGACGGCATTGTGTTGATCGACCAGGACAAATGTCGCGGCTGGCGCATGTGCGTTTCCGCCTGTCCGTACAAAAAAATCTACTACAACTGGGAAACCGGAAAATCGGAAAAATGCACGTTCTGCTATCCGCGCATCGAAGCCGGGGAGCCAACGGTGTGCTCGGAAACCTGCGTCGGGCGGATTCGTTATTTAGGCGTGTTGCTGTACGACGCCGACCGTATCGAGGAAGCGGCAAGCGTCGAGAACGAGCAGGACTTGTATCAGCAACAGCTGGATGTGTTTCTCGATCCATTCGATGAGGAAGTGATCGCGGAAGCGCGGGCCGCCGGAATTCCCGAATCCTGGCTGACAGCGGCGCAGGAATCGCCGGTTTATAAAATGGCGATAGACTGGAAAGTGGCGTTTCCGCTGCATCCTGAATTTCGCACCTTGCCGATGGTCTGGTACGTGCCGCCGTTATCGCCGATTCAATCGGCGGCGGAAAACGATCAGATCGGCATGGATGGCGACATTCCCGACGTGCGTTCGTTGCGCATTCCGGTGCAGTATCTGGCCAACTTGCTGACAGCCGGTAAGGAAGAACCTGTGGTATTGGGTCTGGAGCGGATGCTGGCGATGCGATCCTATATGCGCAGTCTTACCGTCGATGGCGTGGTTAATACCGAGGTTTTGGAGCGCGTCGGTTTGACCCAGTTGCAGGTTGAAGAAATGTACCGCTACATGGCGATTGCCAATTACGAAGACCGTTTTGTGATTCCAAGCAGCCATCGCGAATACGCCAGTTCTACCTTCGATGCTTACGGCGAGCAGGGCGGCTGCGGCTTCAGTTTCGGCAGCGGCTGTTCTTCGGGCGATACTGAAACCAATCTGTTTGGCGGCAACAGCAAGCCGCAACGTGGCGGCGGTATTCCGATCAAGATTCCGATTAAAGTCGAACCGGCAAAATAAGGAATAATTATGCGTACTGTCATTAAGTTTATAGTGTGGGCGCGAAATTATTCGCGCTTTTTAACCCATTGCGCGAATAAATTCGCGCCCACAGCATTCAACCCTAGCTATTTTCGAGCGATGATGGGAATGATACCGCAGCAGGAATTAACATGAGTCTGATAACACTAAAAGTTCTATCGCTGCTGCTGAGTTATCCCGAAGCCGAGATGCTGGCAGTATTGGACGAAATGGCGGCGGTCGTCGAGCAGGAAAATCTGTTGCCGGATGACCCTAAAAAATCGGTGCTGGCGTTGATAGCTTCGTATCGCGGTGTTGATTTGCTGGATATGCAGGAAGATTATGTGGCGCTATTCGACCGGGGACGGTTTTTGTCGCTGCATATTTTCGAGCATGTCCACGGCGAATCCCGAGACCGGGGGCAGGCCATGGTCAACCTGCTGCAAATGTACGAAGCGCACGGCTTTGAAATGTCCACGCATGAACTGCCGGATTACATCCCGTTATTTCTGGAGTTTCTGTCGCAACAGGAGCAGGCCGAAGCTGTGCAGCTATTGCACGATGCGATGCCGGTACTCAGCTTGTTGGGCGCACGGTTAAGCGAACGCGGCAGCGAGTTTCGCGCAGTTTTCGATGCGCTGGCAGGTTTTGCCGGCGAACCCGAAGCGCTGGCGGAAATCCGCCGGCAAGCGGCGAGCGAAGGCGAGGATGAAACTCTGGTCAATATGGATGAAATCTGGGAAGAAGAAGCCGTCAGTTTTATGGGAGCGGGGGATGCGTGTAAAAGCCAGGCAGCCGCTGTCAGCCCGATCACCATCACGCCGCGCGATGAATATTTAAAAGCGCAAAATCGTTCTCTTTAAGAAGGAGTCAATCGTGGATTATCTCAATACCTTGTTATTCGGTTATTACCCTTATGTCGCCATCAGCGTGTTTTTTATCGGCAGCCTGGCGCGTTACGACCGCGATCAATACACTTGGCGCACCGGTTCCAGCCAATTTCTGCGCGCCGACGAATTAAGGCTGGGCAGCAATTTATTCCATATCGGCATCCTGTTGCTGTTCGTCGGGCATTTCGTCGGCCTGCTGACGCCGCCTGAGGTTTATCATGCCTTAGGCTTGTCGACGTCGGCCAAACAAATCCTGGCTGTGATTGCCGGTGGCGTATTCGGCGGCGTGTGCTTAAAAGGCATTATCATTTTGATACGCCGTCGCCTGACCGATGCCCGCATTCGCGCTACCAGCAGTCGTATGGATATTTTTATTCTGCTGCTGATCGGCGTACAGCTGGCATTGGGTTTGCTGACCTTGCCGATTTCACTTTATCATTATGACGGCGCCAATATGTTGCTGCTGTCGGAATGGGCGCAACGCATCGTGACCTTTCGTAGCGGTGCTGCCGATCAAGTCAGCGAGATCGGTATTATTTTTAAATTGCATTTGTTTTTAGGGCAAACCTTGTTTTTGGTTTTTCCGTTTAGTCGTCTGGTGCATGTCTGGAGTGTGCCGTTGGGTTACATCACGCGACCTTATCAAGTCGTACGTAAGCGTTAAAGAACTGACTGCGTCATCAAGGTGAGCAAAGCATCAGGCAAATATTAAGGCTTAAAAAAAGCGGCTAAAGAAATTAGCCGCTTTTTTATTACGAATGAGAACCATAAATCGCTGTTAGTTTATCCATGTGTAGCGTAAAACCCCGCCGTTCATGGCGGGGATGTAAGCGGCTCAATTTCGTGTTTTCCATAGTATAAAACCTCTATTGTGTTAATATTGAACAGTGCTACCAGAGGACGCTATCGGCTCTCTCAATGACGGCAACTTAAGTTTTAAAAGGCTTCAAAAGCACAATCAGCG
>JAURYJ010000088.1 GCA_030653985.1 Methylobacter sp.
GACCACGCTATACGCAAAGATGAAGATATGAAAGCCATTGCAAGCCGGTTTGGAATGCTATCGGGCTGTAAACAGCCGCCATGTACTTATATGTGGGCGCGAATTCATTCGCGCATCCGGCACAGTCAATCCGTATTCAGCGCGAATGAATTCGCGCCCACATTATAAAATATCCACCATGCCCACACTCAAAGTCAGCATCGGCTCTGCCAGCGATAAAGGCATCAAGCCGGATAATGAGGATTTTTTCGGCGCCTTAATACCGGAAGGCTCGCAGCTTCTCCATAAAGGCATAGCCGTTGCGATTGCCGACGGCATGAGCGGCAGCGACGCCGGAAAACAGGCCAGCCACTGCTGTGTGATCAGCTTTTTAAGCGATTATTACAGCTCCCCTGATTCCTGGTCGGTCAAACTTGCCGGGCAGAAAATTCTTTCCGCGACCAATTCCTGGCTATACAGTCAGGGACAAAGCCGCTATGAATCGAGCAAAGGCATGGTCAGCACGCTCAGCATCATCGTGCTGAAATCGACCACGGCGCATATTTTCCATATCGGCGATTCCCGCATTTATCGCTTGCGCCAAGGTAACTTCGAGCAGATAACCCGCGATCACCGCATCTGGGTTAAAGAAAAGAATTATCTTAACCGGGCCATGGGCATAGAGCCGCGCCTGGAAGTCGATTACCAGGCGCGGCCTGTGGAAAAAGGCGATCTGTTTTTGCTGACGACTGACGGCATACACGATTTTATCGATGAGAAAACCCTGAAAAAACTTGTCCAAAATGATGCGGATTTAACCCTGATTGCCGAAACAATTTTGCAGCAGGCCGCAGACAATCACAGCGACGACAATCTGACCTGCCAGCTGCTCAGAATCGAGGAACTGCCCGAAGCCAACGAAGACGAGATTATTCGCCGCCATACCAACCTGCCCTTTCCGCCGCCGCTGAAACCCGGCATGGTCATCGACGGCTACCGGATTGAGGTCGAATTGCATGCCAGCAAACGCACCCAGATTTATCGGGCATTCGACACTCAAACCCACACGCAGGTTATTTTAAAAACCCCGTCCATCCTTTATGACGACGACACCCATTACATCGAGCATTTTCTGCATGAAGAATGGGCGGGGAAACGCATTCATCACGACAATGTGCTGAAAGTTCTGAGCGCCGATCGGGAAAAAAGCTGCATTTATTACGTCACCGAATTTCTCGAAGGTCCGACGCTTAGGCAATGGATTACCGACCACCCCAAGCCTGACATCAAAGCCGCCAGAAAAATTGTCGAGCAGATTGCCAAAGGTCTGCGCGCTTTTCATCGCATGGAAATGCTGCATCAGGATTTAAAACCTGAAAACATCATGTTCGATAAAAACGGCGTCGCTAAAATCATCGATTTCGGTTCGGTTAAAATCGCCGGCATCGCGGAAATCACCCCGCTGGATCGCAGCGAGGCCGACAACATACTCGGCACTTTAAATTATACCGCGCCCGAATATCATCTGGGGCAGCGCGGCACGGTAAAATCCGAGCTGTTTTCGCTGGCGGTGATCACTTACGAGATGCTGAACAACGCCCTGCCCTTCGGCCAGGATATGCCTGAAAAACCCGATAAAATGAATCTGGCAAAACTGCACTATGTGCCCAGTTTTCATCACAATGCGATGGTTCCTCTCTGGATTGACGGCGCCTTGGAAAAAGCGACCGCAATAAGCCCGCAATTTCGCTACGACGATTTATCGGAGTTTCTGTATGACCTGTCCAGACCCAACCCTAGATTCCTGAGCGCTAAAGAAGCTATCCCTTTAATTGAGCGCAATCCGTTATTATTCTGGAAAGGTTTATCGGCAATCCTGCTGCTCACTAATTTGGTGTTGCTGTATTTATTGACCTAGAGCCATCGTCCACGGCCAGCACGATGACAAATTGTCGCCCCATCATCGCGGGCATGGCCCGCTCCTACAATACTTACCCTTGCTCCCACGCTTCAGCGTGGAAACCCATACTGACTTATGCTTCCGGTATGCATTCCCACGCAGGAGCGGTGGGAACGAGGACAATCTCAAGTTCAGTTTAGCAAAAAACTCAACTTATGGCCGCACGAAGTATAGTTACAATTTATTCAAGTCCTGAGCCAATTAATCAGGCACAACTAGTACTTAGTCAACTTAGAAATGACGGGTTCCTGTAACTGTGGGGGCGGCTAAAGCCGCCTCCACATCCAGTTGCTTAACCGTCAGAATAAAGTTGACTGAGTACTAGCCTGCGTTTCCCAACACTCATCCCATAACACCGGCTTCTAATCATTGCATAGTATCCAAACGGTTAGTCATGTCACCCACTAGGTACTCCTACCGATTGTATGAAGGATTTTTTCCTTTACTCTGATTCTTTAAATGGAGATTAGTGCTATGACTTACCCCTTTCTTTTTAAAGAAAACAGTAATCGTGCTTTCTTGCACCATCTCGTGGGCAACTCTGCCGTCATGCAGCAGGTGTATCAGAAAATCGAGCGTCTTGCCCTGACCGATACGACGGTGCTTATTTACGGCGAAACCGGTACCGGCAAGGAACTGGCAGCCGAAGCGATTCATAATTCGAGTGTACGGGGGGCGGCTCCGCTTGTGCGGGTGAATTGCTCCGCCTTCTCCGAATATCTGCTGGAAAGCGAGCTTTTCGGCCATGTCAAGGGCGCTTTTACCGGGGCAACCCAGGATCGGCTAGGGCGGTTTGAGGCGGCGCAGGGCGGCACCCTTTTCCTGGATGAAATCGGTGATATTCCCCCGGCGACCCAGGTGCGTTTGCTCCGGGTGCTGGAACAAAGGTGTATCGAGCGGGTGGGTTGCAACATAACGCAGCCACTCGATGTACGGATCATTACGGCCACCAACAAAAACCTTGTGGCCGAAATTACAGCGGGGCGTTTCCGTGCCGATCTTTTTCATCGCCTCAATACCGTGACATTAACGCTGCCCCTGCTGCGGGAGCGCCGCGAGGACATCCAGGCGCTGACCGAGCATTTCATTCAATATTTCAAGCAAAAATTTCTTAAAGAGATTAATGGAATTACCCCTGAAGCGATCGAGGAATTGGCCGGTCGTCCCTGGCCAGGGAATGTGCGGGAGCTAAAAAACGCAATAGAACATGCCTTCGTTTATTGCCCGGGCGACATCATTGATATAAATGACCTGGGGCAGTGTGAAGACGCTTTGTCCCGAGCGCTCTGCGGAGAAAAGAGAAAGAGCGACAGAAGAGCATCGACGCTTTTTTTAAGTCCCGCACCTCCCCTGGCTTATCCAAATCCGGCCGCCAGCTCCGACGCTGACACCTTACGTAAAATGCTGGAGCAGCATTGCTGGCATCTAGCGCACACCGCCGCCGCCTTAGGTATGCACCGCACCACCTTGTGGCGGCGCATGCAAAGCTTGGGGCTAAGCAAACAGCCGCAATAGAATATTACGAAACGTTGCACTGCAATAAAAGGTTGCAACCTTAAGTTGCAGTAGCGTGGTTAAGGATTTTGTTACTTTAAGCTAGGTTTTTGATTTTATGGGATAAATAACACTGGCATTTATCTTGCGCTGTTATTTAGTGTCTTTATGAAGAAGACGAATCCGAGAGGCTTGAGACTAGGTCTTTGCTTTTACAGTCAGATTTTAAAAACCTAAAAAAATCAAATACCGATAAAGGAGATTTTTATGAAAATAATTACACAATATGCACGGCTGTTCGCGATCACCATCGCGATGGTGATCGTGGCGCTGGCACCATCGGCATGGGCCGGGACAGACGTCACCTATACCGGCCAAGGCTTCAACTCTGACGGGACCACCTACAACCTCAATGATGAACGTTGCGGTCTGACCGGGCAGAACGACGCCAACGACGGCGGCACCGGCCAGTTTGCGGACTGGAACGGTCCTGGTCAGCCGTATGTTGCCGGCCAGGGATATCTCGTGTGGGTCCTGACCGCGAACGGCGCCACGTCGGCGAAACTCACTCTTCCGGATGGGACGGTCGACATGATTAAGGTGGGAGGCACGTTCAAGTACGCAAGTCAGTACTACAACTATGCTGACCTGGTCAATAACGGTGGTGTCGTGTCCGCCACGTACGAGGGAACCGCCAAGCGCAATGCTCAGCTCGTGGTCAGTCATGGCTGTCAGCCGTTCGAGGAAGAAGGTGCATGGTGCTCGCCCGGCTACTGGCGTAATGCGTCGGACGCCTCATGGGCGCTGACCGGTTACGCCAAGACCAACCCGTTTAACAATACGGTGGTTCCGAGCTTCTACGATACGGCGTCGGCTGCTAACCCAACGCTGATCCAGGTGTTGACCACCCCGGGCGCCAACACCTTTGGCGCGGCCAGCGATCCCTACGGGTTGAATGCCTTCAATGCCACAGGCGCGTTTCTGACCGACAACATCCCAGGCTTCAATTTCGACCCAGCCAGGATCGGCCAGGAAAATGCCTGCCCGATCGATAACCATGGCAACTTTAAGACTAATAACCCGTAAACGCTGTAAGGCCGATTCGCGCCAGTAATCCGCCATGATCGGGATGACCTAAATTGATCCTCGCTCGGACTTTCCAAGCGGGGATTTTTTATGTTGGCTCGTTCCCACGCAGGAGCGGTGGGAACCAGAGAGATTCCGGGTTCCCAATTACGCCGTCATCACAACAGCGCCTTGATCTCCGGCACACAGGAACCGCAGTTGGTTCCGGCTTTAAGACAAACACCTACTTCCTGATGGGTTTTAAGCCCTTGTTCCCTGATCGCATTTTGGATGGTAAGTTCGCCGACATTGAAGCAGGCGCAAACGATAGTGCCGACATCGGCGACGCCTAAGGGCGGCTTGCCGGTCAATAAAGCCATGCGCTCGGCTTTTTCCAAGTCTGTTTTTACAAACAGGGAGAGCAACCAGTTGCGTTCAGGAAGTGCGGATTCGGCGGCGATAAAAACCACGCTTTCTAGCTGATGGTTGACGAACCGCGCGGCCCGGTAATTGCCCCGAGCGGAATCTTGATATTCCTGCCACTGGGCAGTTCCGCCGGCGCTGTCGCAGAGGTTCTGTTGCGCCCATGCCTGCCAGCTTTCGGGCAAGGTCATCCCGGCCAGTTCATAGCGGTAAACCTGTTCGCCTTTCATTTTTACCCAATAGTCCGGATCGCTGATGCTTAACTCGCGCCGGGACAGGATAAAACCTTGCCAGGCAGGTTGATAAGCCTTGATGCGCACCGGCGTATGCTTGCTTTCCGGTTGCTTGGAAATCGGATCGACCACCGCATTGACTAACGCGCCCATGCGCCCGCGACTGGCGTATTGTTCGGTCCAGTGCATCGGCACAAAGAGGCTGCCTGGCTGTTGACTGTCGGTAATCTGTACCCGCGCAATCATTGAACCCCAACGGCTTTCAATGATAGCCAAATTGGAGCTATCAGTAAGCTGTTGTGGGCGCGAATTTATTCGCGCTACGCCGGTTGCGCGAATAAATTCGCGCCCACAGAGAGGCTTATCGCATTCTTTTGGGCTTACGTTTAAGTAGTGAGCATCAGCAGGATGCACTTCGACAAATGGTTCGGGCTTGTGCTGATTAAGTTGCGCCGCAATGGCAGTGCGGGTCATGGTATGCCACTGGTCGCGCAACCGGCCGGTATTTAAAATCAGCGGATAAGCTGGGTCTGGCGGATTGACCGGTGGGCGTGGCGTAACCGCAATAAACCGGGCTTTGCCCGATTCGGTATAAAACCGCCCGTCCTCGAACATTCTGCTTCGGCCTTGCGGATAGGCCTGATTAACCGGCCACTGGATCGGCTGCAAACGGTCGTAATCGTGCTGAGTCATGTCGGCAAATGCCGATATGTCAAAGTCACGTTGGCCGTTATTTTCAAAACCTGACAACGCCGCGTGTTCGCGAAAAATCTCCACCGGACTTTGATAATGGAATGCCTGTTCAAAACCCATGCGCCTTGCGACTTGGGTGACGATCCACCAATCCGGTTTGGCGCTGCCGGCAGGTTTAAATAACGCCCGTTGCCGTGAAATGCGCCGCTCGGAATTGGTGACCATGCCGTCTTTTTCGCTCCAGCCTTGCGCGGGTAACAGCACATGCGCCAGGGCGGTGGTATCGGTATCGTTGATGCAATCGGACACCACCACAAACTCGCAACGCTGCAAGGCCAGTTTGACTTTATTCGCATTGGGCAGACTGACCACCGGGTTGGTACCCATAATCCACACGGCTTTGATGTTGCCGTCGTAAATGGCGTCAAATAATTCCACGGCCGGATAACCCGGCTGTTTGGCAATGTTTGCCGTATTCCAGAACCGTGCGACCCGATCTATGTCGTCGGCATTGGAAAAATCCATATGCGCGGCCAGTTGATTCGACAAGCCGCCGACTTCGCGCCCGCCCATCGCATTGGGTTGTCCGGTCAACGAGAATGGCCCGCAACCCGGTTTGCCTATGCTGCCCGTTGCCAAATGACAGTTGATAATGGCATTGACCTTGTCGGTTCCGGATGCCGATTGATTGATGCCTTGGCTGTATAAGCTCATCACTTTTTTATGCCCGGCAAACCAGTCATAAAAACGCTGCAGGTCGTCTTTATCTAAGCCGCAAAAATCGGCAAGCTGTTCACTATCGATACCGGCTACATCCAACGCTTCGGCAAAGCCTTCGGTATGCGCTTTTATATAAGCTGAATCCAGCGCGTTTTGTTCGCTTAAAAAATGCAGCAGGCCGTTAAACAAGGCGGCGTCACTGCCGCTCGCCAGCGGCAAATGCAAATCGGCGATGTCGCAACTGGCGGTGCGGCGCGGGTCGATCACCACGATTTTTAACGCCGGATTGGCTTCCTTGGCTGCGCGTATCCGTTGGAAACTGACCGGATGACACCAGGCGGCATTGGAGCCGATCAGCACGATCATCTCGGCGTGTTCAAAATCTTCGTAACAACCCGGCACGGTATCGGAGCCGAAGGCGCGTTTATGCCCGGCGACCGACGACGACATGCACAAGCGGCTGTTGGTATCCATATTGCCGCTGCCGATAAAGCCTTTCATCAGCTTGTTGGCGACGTAATAATCTTCGGTCAACAATTGCCCCGAGCCGTAAATCGCCACCGCGTCGGCGCCGTATTTTTCGATAGCGCGGATAAAGGAGTCGGCGACCAGATCCAATGCTTCGGTCCAGCTGGTTTCTCGCCCGTAGACTTTTGGCTGCAACAGTCGGCCTTTGAGTTCAACCGTCTCGCCGAGCGCGGAACCTTTGGAGCATAGCCGCCCGAAATTGGCCGGATGCGAGGTGTCGCCGCCGATTTTAAGGCGATGGTGGACGTCATCGACCTTAGCGCTAATGCCGCAGCCTACGCCGCAGTAAGGGCAAGTCGTTTGTATGGTTTTAGTCATGATAAATATCAGTATATCAACAAGCTGTGGGCGCGAATTCATTCGCGCAATCGGCACAGCGCGAATGAATTCGCGCCCACATTGGGTTCACAACTTACCCCGCATAAGCTTTACCAAAAATCAGCGCATCCCTTATCTCGGAAATAGTCTCTTCCTGCTCCAGCAATTGCTGGTACCAGCTGCCGTCTGCGGTGTCGCCATAGAGCACCGCGCCGATCAGCTTTTCGGCCTTAATGACCAGTTTCTTGTAAATACCTATCGCAGGATCGGTAAAATAAAGGCTTTCAGAATGCTCATCCCCTTGAAAATCGCCGACCGAAAACAGGTTGATGCCGGTGACTTTAAGCTTGGTCGCGGTCGGCAAGGTAATATATTCGGCCACGCCATGCGCACTAAGATGATTGGCGCAGACTTTGGCTTGCTCAAACAACGGAGCGACCAGGCCGAAGGTCGCGCCGCGATGCTGAATGCATTCTCCGACCGCGTAAATGCTGGGGTCGTAACTTTGCAAGGTATCATTGACGACGATACCACGCTCGCAATAAATCCCCGCTTCCTGAGCCAGCGCCATGTTGGGGTGTACGCCGATGGCCATAATAAACAGGTCGCAGTCAAGTTGGCTGCCATCTTCGAAACTTACCGCCGTAATATGACCCTGTTCATCGCCCGATAATTGCTTAAGTTTGGCGGCCATTTTAAATTTCAGGCCGCGTTGCTCCAGTTCCGTTTGCAGCATTTTTGCTGCGGGCCTGTCCATTTGCCGGTTCAGCAAGATTTCATGATTATGGATCACGGTCACATCCATGCCTCTTAAAACCAAACCGTTGGCGGCTTCCAGACCTAACAGCCCGCCGCCCAATACCACGGCCTTGTTATAGCTACGACTGTAGCTAAGCATTTTATTGACATCGACAATGTCCCGAAAGCTGATCACGCCCTCCAGATCATTACCGGGAATCTGGGGTATCACGGCCTTGGAACCGGTAGCGATTAGCAGCCGGTCATAACCGGCAACCGTGCCGTCTTGCGCATAGACTTTTTTGTTTTTCCGGTCTATACGCGTCACGGCTTTGTCTTCGCCCGCATAGAGCGTTATGCCGTTGTCGAGGTACCACTGACGGGTATTGATCACAATATCCTCAATGGTTTTCTCGCCGCACAGCACCGAGGACAGCATGATGCGGTTGTAGTTGCCGTAAGGCTCGGCGCCGAATACGGTAATGTCGTATTTATCCGGCGCGGCGGTCAGCAGTTCCTCTACGGTACGCATACCCGCCATGCCGTTGCCGATAACGACCAAGCGTTGTTTCATCGGGTGTTCCTTATGATTGAATGCTATGTTCAATATTTATAAGCAATCCGTATGCCGTACACCGACTTGGGTGCTTTCCTGAATCTAAATCCTAAAAATTCAACTTTAATGCGCTAAAATGGTGCGAAACTAAATGGCTGGCGCACTTAATTGGACAGTAATGTAAAAAGACAGACGAAAGGCAAAAGGCGAAAGACGAAAAGGGAAAAAATCTTTTACCCTTAGCCCTTAGTCTTTCGCCTTCCGCCTTTTTCCGGCCCACAAATTGCTACGAAAACTATAACGCTCTTACTTTAAACAATCTTAAGCAAGCCATGCATAAACGTATACTTGATCACCTGAATACCGCCATCCTGTTATTTGATCGCGGCCTAACGCTCACTTACATCAATTCTGCCGGTGAAATCTTGCTTGCCGACAGCTCGCGCCACTTGGTAGGCCTCGGCGCTTATGAGTTATTCAAGTCTTCCGATCCCGCGTTGCTGGTCAATTTGCAGCAATGCCTGACCATGGCGGAACCGCTGATGGACCGTGAGCTTATTCTGGATCGTATGACCCACAGCCTCACCATTAATCTGAGCTTAACGCCGTTATTGAAGAATGAGCGGGTCAACGAGATTCTGGTCGAATTGCAACAAGTGGATAATCATCTGCGCATATCCAAGGAAGAACACTTATTAACCCAGCAGAACACCGCCAGATTGCTGGTCAGGGGCTTGGCGCATGAGATCAAAAATCCGTTGGGCGGTTTGCGCGGCGCGGCACAATTGCTGGATCTGGAGTTACACGACCCGGAACTCAAGGAATACACCCAAATTATCATCGCCGAATCCGACCGTCTGCAAGGCTTGATGGATAAAATGCTCGGCCCCAACAAACTGCCCAATAAAAAGGCCATCAATATTCACGAAGTGCTGGAGCGGGTCAGACAGTTAGTTCAAGCAGAAGGAAGCTCCAGTCTCACCGTTAAATCCGACTATGATCCCAGTATTCCCGAGATCCTGGCCGATAAAGACCAACTGATCCAGGCTATTTTAAATATCGCCAAAAATGCCGTTCAGGCGCTGAATGGCGAAGGCGACATTAGCATCAGAACCCGAATTCACCGGCAAGTGAACATCGGTCGCAAGCGCTACAAATTGGCGGTCAAATGCGACATTATCGATAACGGGCCGGGCATCGACGCCGACATGATGAACCAGATATTCTACCCGATGATTACCGGACGCGCCGACGGCACAGGACTGGGATTATCCATAGCCCAAGCCTTGATCAATCAGCATAACGGTTTAATTGAATGCAATAGCGAACCCGGAAACACGGTGTTTTCAATCTTCTTACCGATTATTACCCAAGGGGAATCAGAAAATGACTAAAGCCGAAACTGTCTGGATCATCGATGACGACAAATCGATACGCTGGGTTGTCGAAAAAGCCCTGCAAAAAGCGGACATCATCACCCGCAGTTTTTCCGGTGCGACCGAGTTGCTGAGTGCTTTACAGGACTACCTGCCCGATGCGCTGATTACCGATATTCGTATGCCGGGCATGGACGGACTGGAACTTTTGGACAAGATTCAACTGAGTCACCCGAATCTACCGGTTATTGTGATGACTGCGCATTCCGATCTGGAAAGCGCGGTCTCGGCATTCCATGGCGGTGCCTTTGAATACCTGCCCAAGCCCTTCGATATTAAGGAAGTCGTCGATCTCGCCCATAGAGCTTGTATTCATAGTCGGCAACAGCAAATCTCGGATTCCCCGACGTATGCGGCAGAAGAAACCACGCCGGAAATCATCGGCGAAGCGCCGTCGATGCAGGAGGTATTCCGCGCTATCGGCAGACTGGCCAGATCGCATATCACCGTACTGATCAACGGCGAATCGGGAACCGGCAAGGAACTGGTCGCCAAAGCCCTGCATCGCCACAGTCCCAGAGCAGGCAATCCGTTTATTGCGCTGAACATGGCCGCCATCCCCAAAGACCTGATGGAGTCGGAACTGTTCGGCCATGAAAAAGGGGCTTTCACCGGCGCGCAATCACGCCGCGCCGGACGCTTTGAGCAGGCCGATCGCGGCACCTTGTTTCTTGATGAAATCGGCGACATGCCCGCCGAACTGCAAACCCGTTTATTGCGGGTGCTGGCCGATGGCGAATTCTACCCGGTCGGCTCATACGCCTCCGTTAAAGTCGATGTGCGTATTATTGCTGCCACCCACCAGGACCTTGAAACGCTGGTGGAGCAAGGACGCTTTCGGGAAGACTTGTTCCATCGCTTAAACGTGATCCGCATCCACATCCCGCCGCTGCGTGAACGCAAACAGGACATCCCCTTGCTGCTGCGCCACTTTTTAAATCAGGCGGCACTCGAACTGAATACCGAAATTAAAGTGTTAAAACCTGATGCGGAGACTTTTTTAAGCACGTTGGACTGGCCGGGCAACGTCAGGCAACTGGAGAACAGTTGTCGCTGGCTGACGGTGATGGCCTCGGGCCGGGAAATTCATCTGCACGACCTGCCGCCCGAATTGCTAGCCACGCCAGCAGAAAAAAATGCTGCCGAAAACGGCTGGGAAAGCTTACTCAGAAACTGGATAGACCAGCAGCTATTGCGCGGGAACGAGGCCGAAATCGCCAAACAAATCATCCCCGCTGTTGAGACTATTTTGATTGAAGCGGCGTTACACTTTACCCACGGCAAGCGCCACGAAGCGGCTATTTTATTAGGCTATGGCAGGAATACCCTGACCCGGAAGATTCAGGAACTGGGCATATGATTATTGAGCTATACACTTGCAGATAAAGGGAAATGATAGCTTGTTAGGATACTGCGACAATATGTCACATTCCAATGTTCATCATTTATCGCTAATATATGTACAACTCTTGAGATGTACATTTCCTCCTCGGAATTCAGAGTTTTATATCCTTCTCTAATGCGGCCTAATCGGCCGCATTTTTTTTGCCTACAAGGATGTAGGCAAGGCAGATATAGCAGGAGCGGAAGTGTTGCCTACAAGGCAGTGATTGCTCCCGGCAATCATTCTGCATTCCCTCCATCCATGGAGGTCAGATGTAGGTAAGACAGATGAAGCTGGAAGCGCCTCCCTTTAGACATAGGTATCTACACAAGTTGACTAGACTGTCTGCTCATGCACCCATTTTTTTCGTGTCCTCCCGGATGGCTGCACTGCCATTAGGTTAATGCCAAGGCATTAGGTGGGCGCGAATTTATTCGCGCATTTGGCTGTCACTGCGCGAATAAATTCGCGCCCACATTGTTCAGGCATCACTGTCTTTTCAGCCTAACTTAATAGCAGTCGAATAAGTTGTGTAGATAGCTATGTCCTTTAGATAGGTGTAATTCACCCGGCAAAACTACGCAATCTAAGCGGATCTCATAAGCTTGACTTAATCCGTTACTGATCCCGAAAAAACTAGCCTAACTTCAATCCGACAAAAAAGCCGCCAACTGCGCTGGCACCCTTGCTGGTAATGCTGGTCAGGCGTTCAACCAGAAATCCACCAGAGCTTTTTGCAGCTTCCGCCGCCGCAGTGGCGACATGTTGCAGCTTCTCATCGGTTATATCGATAACATGGTAATGCTCCCCGACAAACAACAGCACGATTGTCGCTCCCCCCAAAAATAATGCCGTACGCAACATTTTTTTGGCAAAATAACCAACCGCCAATCCAATAACAAACGGCGCGCCGACATTACCCACTAAAAAAGTCGATGAAAAAATGTCGCTAGAAGATACCGCTTCGACTGAATGGGTGTTCATAGTTCTGAGTTTCCGCTGTTGTGTTTATTCAAATAGCACTTAGGATAGATTCAGGATAGATTAAGGAAAATGGAAACTTGCCATGTATCAAGTCAGCTGTAGGCCCCAATAAGACGGTTTTTGCTACGCGTGGGCGGCCTTATTCCGGCCTACGTCAGATAGATAACTTGCGGCTTGCCTTCAGACGCAACCAGTTCGCCGATAGTAAAAACTGTTTCGCCTAACTGGGTAAGCATATCAAGCGTCGCCTGCTCATCTTCGACAGCCACACAAACTATCATGCCGATACCGCAATTAAAGGTGATCAACATATCCGCTTGCGATACATTTCCTTTTTCCTGTAACCATTTAAAAATAGGTGGAAATTCCCAAGAAGCAAGGTCGATATGGGCGTTAGTCCCGACGGGAAGCACGCGCGGCAAATTCTCGGTTAAACCACCGCCGGTAATATGAGCCAATGCGTGTACCGGCACTTTATCCAGTAGCGACAATAACGACTTAACGTAGATTCGGGTGGGTTCCAATAAAGCGGCGCCTAACGATTTACCTTCAAAGCTATCCGTTAACGCACTATGGCTGTGGGCAATGATTTTGCGGATTAATGAATAGCCGTTGGAATGCGGCCCGGATGAGGCAATGCCAATCAACTTGTCGCCGGTGCTGACTTTGCTGCCATCGAGTGCTTTGCTTTTTTCCACGATGCCGACGCAAAATCCCGCCAGATCATACTCCCCATCGGCATACATGCCAGGCATTTCTGCGGTTTCGCCGCCAACCAGCGCCGCACCTGATAGCTCACAGCCTTTACCAATACCTTCTACAACCGATGCAGCGGTATCGACATCCAGTTTTCCGGTAGCGAAATAATCCAGGAAAAACAACGGTTCTGCACCCTGAACGATAATATCATTGACGCACATGGCAACCAGATCAATACCGATGGTATTATGAATACCTAATTCATTCGCCAGTTTTAGCTTGGTTCCTACGCCATCGGTGCCGGAAACCAGAATCGGATGTTGATAACGATCCAACGGCAGTTCAAATAGGGAACCGAAACCGCCTAAACCACCCAAAACTCCCGCTGTACGTGTTCTGGCGGCAATAGGCTTGATGCGTTCGACTAAGGCATTACCGGCCTCAATGTCAACGCCGGCACTTTTATAATTCAAGCTTTCTTGATTTTGTTCGCTCAATGTTGCGTTCTCTTGCTAAAATTTAAATTACCGATATTGTACAAGACATCGTCGGTTTTGTCTGAAGGATATAAATGCGCGTAGATTTTATCTATCAGATATTTCCGTAACGTTTGCGTAAACGTTACGGCAAGTTGAAAAATGATTAACGCGATTCCTTAAGCACCCAGGAGTCAATCGCAATCACCCATAGCAACACCAAGTTTTTTTAGGAGTAGATATGAAAGTAACAAGATCATTTAGCCCGATACTATTGATTGCTGCGGCATTATTTACCAGCACAGTTTCCGCCTATGATCCCGGCCAGACCGAAGTAGCTTGCAAAAAGCCTCAATTTAGAGACTTTAATCTTCCTGTCTATAGTGAGCCCGAGAAAATCGAGGTTGCGCCAGAATCGACATTCTCCTTTACGCTCTCCCCTTGGACCGATCCACACAGTATAAAATTGACCGCTAAAAAACAAGATATCGACTTTAACGTTGAAAGTAACAGCAGTTTTCACCGTGTTAACGCAAAGTTACCCGCCGCTTTCACCGGTAAATTTGTCAGGATCAATAGCAATGCCAACGCGGCATTAGGCTGTTCCGAGAAGATTGGCTGGCTGATTAAAGTTGCCGATAAATGACAGAGGCGCAAGACGAAAGGCTAAGGGCGAAAAAACCCAAGTTTCAACAGGGTCGTTCTTAGCCTTTTACCTTTAGCCTGTTTTTTAATAAACGACTTTGTCACTCTTTTCAGCCCAAACCGTAAACGGTTGCATCGCATTCGGCAGGTTTAGATGCAGCATCGCGATGCGGCGCTGATGCGGCAACACCGCAATCTCATCATAAATGAAGCTGTCGTCAAAATTGGCGGCAGCGGCATCATGTCGACTACAGGCAAAATAGACTTTTGCCAGCCTCGCCCAGTAGATGGCACCGAGGCACATCGGACAGGGTTCGCAACTGGAATAAAGGATGCAATCCTGCAACTGAAAGTCATTCAGCTTTTTACACGCCAGGCGTATCGCCATCACTTCGGCATGGGCGGTAGGGTCAATAGTGCTGGTGACTTTATTACCACTCGCGGCAATCAGCTGTCCCTCTTTTACGATAAGCGCACCATAAGGGCCGCCCTGCCCTGACCTGGCATTTTCTACCGCCAGGTCAACAGCTTGCTGCAAAAATTCTTTATGCATCTATAAACCTAATGGATTGTTAGGGTCTATGCCATCCATAAAAGGCAGACCTCGTTCTTGATGGGTGAGTTGATATATTTTTCCCAACCAGTTGTTGAATACCGCTTTTGCGGTGTCGCTCCAGGTATTGTCAATATGCTCCAGAATCAGGTCTTCCGGGAATTCTTCCAGTCTTTGCCCGTTCTGCTTGGCTGCTCTGACCTGCTGCTCATAATCGACTAAAATCTGCTGGACGATCTCATTAAAATAATTTTCGGGAAACGCCGGATAGTTGTTTATTTCGGCGCGATAAAAGCGCAGGACTTCACGCTTGTATTCTTTCAATAGGCTAACGTCATCATATTCAGGATGTCCCTGAAAAAACACGATACGAAAACCGTCCGGGCTAACGGCAAGATGCACACCCGCTTCTTTGCTGGCCGCCAGAACTTTGAGTCCGTGTTGCTCCATATCGCTCTGGAATATTTCATTAAACCGGGAATGCGGCACATCAAACCGGGTATTGATCTCGGCAACCAACGGATGGCTGCGGTCGATTAGCTTGTGTGAAAATACTCCCCAGCGTTTGGCCGGTAAGCGGGTGCGCTCAATACCGTAACAATATTGAATGACCGCATGAGTGGCAAGACATGAACACAGTATCGAAGTGACATTTTCCTTGGCCCAGAAAAAAACCTCGTTTAACGGCTCCCAAAAGTCTTCTTCGGGTAATCGAGCGCGAGTGACATTTGCGCCACTGATGATCAGCGCATCGAGGCCGTCCCGTTTGATTTGCTCAAAGGGTTCGTAATATTTAGCAATATGGGCTTTTGCTTCCGGACTTCTTTGCAATCCTTCAATGGTAAAAGGATGCACATGAAATTGGACAATTTGATTGCACGCCCCCACCAGTCGGAAAAATTGTCTTTCTGTCGCTTCCAGTGCCGCATCGGGCATCATATTGAGCAGACCGACATGCATTTCCCGTATATCCTGATTACTGGCGCGCTCAGGGTCTAATATTTCCTCCCCTTCTTCACGAAGGCGTTGGAATGTGGGTAAATCAGTATAGGCAACTAAAGGCATAAGCGGACTCCATCCATATCATTGCTGTGATCCCAGGGCATCGGCGATAAGCCGGATAAAATCATCCTCACTTTTAACGGTGGCGACATCATTCGCATCGATAGTATAGCCGTATTGATCAGCAATAGCCTGATAACGGGGCAGTCGGGATTTGAATAATTCAGGAAAGACCCAGGAGACAAAATCATCCGGCGGCATATCATCCGTGGACGCGTAATTCTTAAGGCGCATGAATTCGGCAAGCTTTTCATCAAGAAACGCTTCCCGATAATAAAGCGGCTTGGGATCGGATTTAGCGCGTTCAATAATGGTTTGCTCTAACGCCGGAGGTATTTTGATGTAAACAATCAGCGTGTTTTGTGCCAGCGTTTCCAGCACATCCGGACTATCCAACTCACTGACGCTGCCCCCGGCGTCATTGACAAAATGCTTATAACCGTAAATATCTTCAACCTTACTGATAAAATCCGGCACATCATTCATCGCAGCAATTTCAGCCTGATGATGCAGCTTTTGGCGACGCTTGAATTCCTGCAAAGACAATCCGCCCAAATCGGCATTGCCGAGCTTGCCGAGAAAGCTGGAAACAGGAGCCAGATTATCGACGGTTATTTTATTACTGATATGAATGGAGTCGGAAAGCAATAACTCTCGCAGAAAAGGAACCCGCATAGCCTGACGTTTAATATTGTCCAGAATAGGCTCTTCCAGATATTTTGTGCCTATCCGGTAGTCACCGGAATAGTGGAACCATTTGGCTTTGGGTAGTTTATTGGCCAGCGTGGTTTTACCCGCACCGGACATTGCCAGTAGGGTAATGCGTTTAGATTTCCAGTCCAGAAATTCCTGCGGACTCATTTTCATGTAATGGTTTCCTAATTAATCCAGATAATCTTCGATGTCTACGTCTTCAGGATTTGGCTTGTGTTTGTCGGTATCGGTATAGCCCAGATCATCGGTTTCAATGTCGTCAAAAGGCGCGCTCCAGTCTTCGGGATCCTCGATATAATCGAAAGTTGAGCTATACCAGCTGTCATGATCATATTCGCCGATATCGCCGTTAAGGTATTGAACTTCGATAGAGTCATCGCTTTCTTCAATGGCGACGACCTTAAACTTCAGGTTGTTCTCTACATCCTTGTACCAACTACCGATGATGGGGTCTGTTATTGTTGTCATGATTATTCCTCAATGCTTAGCTAAAATATTTCGATCCAAAATATCTAAAGGTCAGTAATATTACTAGGAAGGCTAAATAAAACACAACGGTATTTTGCATGATTCGGGATAAATTCAGCCCAAAGCCTTTTATATTGAAGTTAACGTTAAAGCCTGTTACGACCTGTTGATTAGTCGTATTCGTGCACCATATTGGCCACTATGTTGCAAGAGTTCGGCGCGCTTGGATACCATCTGATACGAAAAACTGCCGGGCAAAACACCGACCCAAGCAGACACCTTGCTTCACCGTAGCCAATAATCCACTAATAACCCAAGGAATACGACTAGACCGAACCAGTTATTGTTCAAAAATGCCTTAAAACAAAGCGTTTTTTCCCGGTGAAAAATCAGTTTTTGCTGATAAGCCGACAAGCCTGCGGCTAGTAAAATACCGCCGTAATAAGGCCAGTTTGCGTCTATCATTTGCCCGACGGTCATCAGCAAGCCGAGTATGATAAGCTGCAATCCGCCCATGATTTCCCGGTCATAAGCGCCAAACAGTATGGCGGTCGATTTAACGCCTATTTTCAAATCATCATCCTTATCGACCATCGCATACATGGTGTCATAAACCAAGGCCCATAATACCACGGCCAGATACATCACCCAGGCCACCGGTGGAATGCTGTTGGTCTGCGCGGAAAAAGCCATCGGCACCGCCCAGCCGAACGCGATACCTAAATAGGCTTGGGGCAACTGGGTATAACGCTTCATAAACGGATAGCTGGCGGCCAAAAATGCGGCGACAAACGACAACAGGATGGTGTAGCTATTCAGCAATAACACTAGGCCGAACGCGCACAAACACAACACCACAAAAACAATCAGCGCTTCCTTGGGCTTTACCTTGCCTGCGGCGATAGGCCGATGTTGGGTGCGCTGCACATGCGGATCGAAGTCGCGGTCGGCGTAATCGTTAATCACACAACCGGCGGCTCGCATCAATACGACGCCCAGACAAATGACGGTCAACACCAGCAAGTCCGGTTTGCCGTCACTGGCAACCCACAGCGCCCACAATGCCGGCCACAATAAAATCAGGATGCCGATAGGCTTGTCAAAGCGCGCTAATATCCAATATTGCCTGAGTCTATCTATTGCTCTGTCCATAATTAGGGTTGTTGCCTTTTCAAGGCCTGTATTTTGTTAAAAATGCTATTATAGCTTTTTTATTTTAATGAGCGGGCGAACCATGAGCGTAAAGATTTATCACAATCCGCGTTGCAGCAAATCCCGGCAAACCTTGCAACTGTTACAACAGCAAGGCATAACACCAGAAATTATCGAATATCTTAAAACGCCTCCCAGCGTTCAGGAGCTGGACGACATTCTGCAAAAACTGGACATGGAGCCGCGAAAGTTGATGCGCAAAAATGAAGCCGCCTATAAAGCTAACGGCTTGGACGATGCTTCACTGGATCGGCAGGCGCTGATAACAGCCATGGTGGCTTATCCCATTCTCATTGAACGGCCCCTTGTTGTTGCCCATGGCAAGGCGGCCCTGGGTCGTCCGCCCGAAGCTGTACTCACCATCCTTTAATTGCTCAGCTTATGACAAAGATCCTGGTTTTATATTTCTCCCGCAATGGCGCTACCGCCGACATGGCTAATCATATCGCTCGCGGCGTTGAATCTGTTGACGGTGCTGAAGCGGTACTCAGAACTGTTCCCGATGTGTCAACCGTCTGTGAAAAAACCGCAGCCAGCATTCCTGACCATGGCGCAGTTTACGCGACCCTTGACGATTTAAAATCCTGCGACGGCTTGGCGCTGGGCAGTCCGACCCATTTTGGCAATATGGCCGCGCCGCTAAAATACTTTATCGATAGCACCACCGAAATCTGGTTCTCAGGCGCACTATCCGGTAAACCCGCTGGCGTATTTACCTCAACCGGTAGCATGCACGGCGGCCAGGAAAGCACCTTGTTATCGATGATGTTGCCGCTCTTGCACCACGGCATGTTGCTGCTGGGCTTGCCCTATACTGAACATGCGTTACGTGAAACCACCAGCGGCGGCACACCCTACGGACCCAGCCACGTATCGACGGATCACGCGCGTTTGAGCGATCACGAAAAAACCCTGTGCAGAGCGCTTGGAGCTCGGCTGGCTAAAACCGCGCTTCAGCTGAAACAATCGTCATGACCATTAAACCGATTTACTACTACATCATCGCCCTGACCGGTTTTTTCGGGCTGTTCGCCTTATTAATGCTGTGGAATACCGTACTCGTACCGTCGACCCGCTTACCGGTAGCCTTGGTTTTACTGGTCGCCGTTACGCCGTTATTGCTGCCCATGCGCGGCTTGCTGAATCGTAATCCTAGAAGTTGCGCGTGGGCGGCCTACATCAGCCTGATTTATTTTCTCCACGGCACTGCCGAAGCCTACGTTAATCCTGATGAACGACTGTATGCATCACTTGAAATCCTGCTGAGTTTGATGCTTTTTTTCGGCACCACATTTTATATACGCTTTGCGGGAAAACAGAACTGACCATGGCGCAGCAACTGCCTTTGCATTTTGAGTTCAGAGCGAATCAAACGTTTGAGGATTTTTTTCCCGGGGCCAATCAGGAAATCGTCACTCACTTACAACAGTGCGTTGCAGGCGTAGGTGAGCAGCAAATTTTCCTCTGGGGCAAATCGGGACTGGGCAAAAGCCACTTACTGCAAGCCTGTTGTCACCAAGCGCAGCGTCACAAGCTCAGCTCGTTCTATTTTGACTTAGCCCATGCACAATTGCCTGATCCGGCCATGCTGAGCGGACTGGATGACTATAATATCGTTTGTTTCGACAACATCGAAGCCATCGCCGACAACGCAGCCTGGGAGCGGGCTTTTTTTAATTTCTTTAATCAGCACCGTGATCGCGGCCACAAACTGATCGTATCGGCATCTTCCGCGCCCAATGCGATTGCTATCCAGTTACCCGACCTTAAAACCCGTCTTAATTGGGGGCTGACCTTAAAAATACAGCCTTTAACCGATAGCGACCGGGTGGCGGCATTGATCTTTAAAGCCGATCACATGGGCTTTGAAATCGCCCCGCAAGCCGGGCGTTTTCTGCTGACGCATTACCACAGAGATTTAAACTCTTTATGGGCTTTACTGGAAAAACTGGACAGGGCATCATTGGCCGCCAAACGTAAATTAACCATTCCTTTTCTAAAACAGATTCTGGACGAAGACAGCCGTGATTAAAGTGCTGGTTATTGGAGCAGGCGCCATCGGCGCCTTTTACGGCGCGCTGCTGGCAAAGGCCGGTGCCGAGGTTTCGGTAGTTTGCCGCTCCGATTACGATCAGGTCAAGCAACACGGTTTTATCATCGACAGTCGCTCGCTCGGCCGCTGGCATTTTACCCCGGCACAGGTGTTAAAAAACGCCGCCGATTTTGAAGGAACTGCAGACTATATTTTACTGTGCACCAAAGTCATTCCGGCTCTGGATAGGGTCGCGCTGCTACGCCCCGCGGTTGCTGAAAACACGGCAATAGTCTTTATCCAGAATGGCGTCGACATCGAACAGGAACTGCTAACCGCCTTTCCCGACAATGAAGTCGTCAGCGGTCTGGCGTTTATTTGCTGCAACCGGGTCGGTCCCGGCCAGATCTTGCATTTGGCCTATGGCCGTCTGGCTTTAGGCAATCTGCCGAACGGCGTCAGCCCTAAAACCGCGCAGTTGTGCGAACTTTTCAGGCAATCCGGCATAGACGGTAACGCGACCGAAAACATTGTTACCGGGCGCTGGCAAAAATGCGTCTGGAACGCGCCGTTCAACCCGCTATCGGTATTATCGGGAGGCTTGCCGACGCTGGATATCCTGCAAACCCAGGAGTCTTTGGTACGCAGCATCATGCAGGAGGTTTGCAACATCGCGGCGGCTTCGGGACATCCGTTGCCAGGCGATATTGTTAACATCAACATCGAACATACCTACGCGATGCCGCCTTACAAAACCAGCATGTTGCTGGATTATGAAAACGACCAGCCGATGGAAACCGAAGCCATCCTTGGCAATGCATTGCGCGCCGCGCAACGGCTAGGCGTAGCCGTCCCCCATCTGGAATCGGTCTATGCGTTGATGAAACTCAGAGAATTGAAGCTAAGGAATGAAAATTAAATAACGCATGCCTTTGCGCAATGGGCGACCGACCGGTCGCCCCTATAATTTATCGCGTGTTCACATTATGCAGACTTCATTCTTAAGTTATTTCCCGTAAAAAATATAATCTGCCGTATAAGCAACCCGCTTTTCACTGCCCAGATGATTAGCCGTACATCCCGACGAAGGCGGCAGACCGCCATGGGTATTGACCCGATTAATAAAGCTCACATCCGAAAACAAGCCGTCACCCTGATGCGAGACCACCTCGACCAGCAACCAGGAAATCGCCTTGCCCGCCGCCTTATCGATTTTGTTGACTACCCGACCGACGACGCGACTGCCTTCTTTATATTCCCAGAGCGGCCCAGCGCTGTGATTGCCGACCAGCTTCCCTTCCTCATCGAATAACTTGGCATCGGGCGCCAGCATTGTCCAGGCATACTCGCCTTGATTCAGCGAACATTGATAAATCTGATCACCCTTAGCATGCACGGTCAACATAGGGCTATAGCCTTGCGGCACTTTAATCTGTTCGGGAATGACAGTCTCGGCATAAGCCGCGCCTTGTAACATCAGCGATAAAATAACGATCTTTTTAATCATAGCGTTCACCACGGCATTGGCGTTCCGTCATACTTGACGAAACTGCCTGATTGATCCAATGAAAAGTTCTCTATCAAAGCGCGCATTCCGCTAACGCTTTCCTCGGCATTAATTAAGCCATTAGGCCCGCCCATATCGGTTTTAACCCAGCCTGGATGAAAAATCAGCACACCGACAGACTGATCTTTAAGCTCTATCGCCAGGCTCTTCATCGCCGCATTCAACGCCGCCTTGCTGGAACGATACAAAATACTGCCGCCACCGATATTATCGGCAATACTGCCCATCAGACTGCTGATATTAACCACCAGTTTTTTATCGCTATGCTTAATTTGTCCTAAAAACGCTGCGGCCATTTTTACCGGGGCCTGGGTATTCACCACCAAAGACTTGATCCATGCCTGATAATCAAGCTGACCAAAGCCGTCGCTCTGCTTGTCCCCATAGATACCCGCGTTGTTAATCAATACATCGATACCGCAGTCTGATAATTTTCGCGACAGCGCATCAATTTGTTCAAATTTTGAAACATCCAGCTGTTCCAGCTGAATGTTAGAGTGACAACTGGCAAGATTATTTAAATCGAACGCGTCATCCGGGTTACGCGAACAGGCGATAACATGCCAGCCGTCCGTCGCATATTGGCGGCAAAACTCCAAACCCAAACCGCGATTAGCGCCGGTAATTAACACTGTAGCCATTTTATTTCTCCCATAAAAAAACCTTCTGCATCGGCCGATGCAGAAGGCTTCATATTACTTCAAAATCAAGCTGAAAAGTTTTTTCGGTCGTTGGATTAGGCGAAGCCGTAACCCAACAAAATTAAGCCGAAAAGTTTTTTGCAGCAAAATCCCAGTTAACTAATGCCCAAAATGCTTCCAGATAGGCTGGACGTGCATTGCGATAGTCGATGTAATAAGCATGCTCCCAAACATCGCAAGTCAACAAAGGCGTTTGGCCTGTCGTTAACGGACAACCTGCATTGCTGGTGCTAACCAACGCTAAACTACCGTCGGCATTTTTTACCAACCAAGCCCAGCCTGAACCGAATGTGGTGACTGCGCATTTAGTAAATTCTTCTTTGAATTTTGCAAATGAACCGAAAGTTTCGTTGATCGCATCGGCTAAAGCGCCAGTAGGTTCGCCGCCCGCTTTAGGTGCCAAACTGTTCCAGTAGAAAGTGTGATTCCAGACTTGCGCCGCGTTATTGAAAATACCGCCGGAAGATTTTTTGATAATGTCTTCTAATGATAAACTTTCAAATTCAGTTCCCGGAACCAGATTATTCAGGTTTGTTACATAAGTTTGATGATGTTTACCATAATGAAATTCTAAAGTTTCTTCAGAAATATGGGGTGTTAATGCGTCTTTAGCATAAGGTAAAGCAGGAAGTTCAAAAGCCATGAGATTCTCCTAAATTAAAGTTGTTGTAAGGTGTTACGTACAAACAGCTGGCACAAAAACAAATACCCAGTGTTTTAATAAACAATTACTTTAGCACTGCTAGCCGATTAAATAAAGCAAAGCACCCGTAAAAAGGTGTCAAACCGTTAAAATTACTTGTGAATAATGTCCAAAAACCAACGGAAATTAAAAAGATAGCTAACGTTTTAATTATAAGCCATTAAACTGATAGCAGGTTCCCCCTGATAAGTAACAGCGCTTATTGATTGAACCCGTTAAACGCCCTATCCTACAGACACGCGCACAACACCAGCCGGTTTTTTACCATGATTAGACTAACTTACGCCAGCACCGCAATCAAAGATTTTAGCCCTGAAAATCTATTGGAGCTGTTAAAAACCTGCAGAACATATAATGGTGCCAACAATATAACCGGGATACTGCTTTATTCGCAGGGCACTTTTTTTCAGGTATTGGAAGGCGACGAGATAGTCGTTAACAATACATTTGAAAGCATAAAAAAAGATAAGCGTCACAAGGACGTAACCTTGATTGATAAACTTCCGATAACGGAACGCGAATTTCCCTACTGGAGTATGGGCTTTGAAAAGCTCGAAAGCAAAGAACTGACCGAAATGGACGGCTTGAATCATTTTTTTGAAAAGAATTTTACGCCCGCCGGTTTTGCCTCCCACAAGCACATTATTGGCCCGTTATTAGCTCATCTGCGCAGCAAACTGGTCAAACAGGTCACTGTGGAAAGTCACGAAGAACTACCTATGCAGCACGAAGACCCGTTCATACAAGTCCTGCACCGCACCATACGCTTGGGCGTCAAGTTTCTTGCCTTACTGATGGTCATAGTCATTTTATTTGGCATTATGGATGTTGTTTATGTGATTTTTGACAAAATAAGCCAACCGCCGTTTATGCTGCTGAGCATTAATGACATGTTGGAAACGTTTGGGGCTTTTTTGGCGGTGTTAATCGCCATTGAAATTTTCCTGAACATTACCTTGTATATCAGAAGCGATGTAATTCCGGTGAAACTGGTGGTGGCGACCGCGCTAATGGCCATCTCCAGGAAAGTTATCGTGTTTGATTACAAAAAATTACCGGCAGAATATGTCAGTGCATCGGCTTTAGTTTTGGTAGCGCTGGGCATTACCTATTGGCTCATTCAAAAGAAAGAATAAAGCCCTCGCCAATGCATTAATTCAGCCGCTAAACCTCATGACCAAACCACTATTATTCTGTTTCGACCCCATCGCAGATTTAAACGTCGAGCTATTGATTCTGGGCAGCATGCCTGGACAGGAATCTTTAACGGCAAACCAGTACTACGCGAATCACCGTAACGCTTTCTGGAAAATCATGGCTGAAATACTCGGGTTTGATCCCGGCGTTTCCTACGAGACTCGGCTACAAGCACTCAAGACAGGCCGTATCGCACTCTGGGATGTGTTGCAGTCGTGTACCCGAGTCGGCAGCTTAGACGCAAGGATAGACGCCAACTCCATCACTGCAAATGACTTTCAAGGCTTCTTTCGTCGCCATAAAAAGATCCGTGCGGTATTCTTCAACGGAGCAAAGGCAGAGTCGGTATACCGGCAACATGTCTTGCCTAGCGTCAGTAGCGTTGCTGTCAGCTATAGTCGCCTGCCCTCGACCAGCCCGGCTCATGCCTCGCTTTCCTACGAACAAAAACTTCAGCTATGGCAGGCAGCGCTAAGACCCGAATGCAGCGCTGCACGTTAAAAATGCGGCACGACATCGGGTTAAAACAGCTTGGCTACGTCGTATGACCTTTTTCGGCCAATAACTGACTGATCCTGTTTTCTGCCTGATGCAGATAAGCTTTCCCGAACAGATTCAGGTGGTTGAGTATGTGATATAAGTTGTACAGGTTTTTCCGGCTGGCATAGCCTGGATCTAGCGGATAAACAGCTTGATAAGCCTGATAAAATGCCGGACTGAAGCCGCCGAACAACTCGGTCATCGCCACATCCGTTTCCCGGTCGCCAAAGTAACAGGCCGGATCGTAAATAACCGGATTGCCCCGTTCGTCTGCCGCGACATTACCGCCCCATAAATCGCCATGCACTAAAGCCGGTTGCGGCTGATAGCCGGAGAAAAATGGTTTTAAAACGCTACAGAGTTTTTCGCCCAATGTTTGCAAGCGGCCGCCATAACCTTGGTCGGCGGCCAACGCCAATTGACGCCCCAAGCGTTGCTCCTGCCAGAAGCTAAGCCAGTCGTCGTAATGACCGTTGACTTGCGGAGTCGTACCGATGGTATTGTCGCGGTGCCAACCGAAATAGGCCTGTTTTTGCCGATGCAGCTGCGCCAGTTGTTGTCCCAGCAACTGTTCGGAACGGCTATTGAGCTTATTTAAGGCGATAGACTCCAACACTAAAAAAGCATAATCAGACGTTTGTCCGCAAACAATAAATTTCGGTACGCGGATAGTCCGAGTTTGTGCCAGCGCTTGCAGCCCTTCGGCTTCGGCCTCAAACATCGGTAGTCGATCTGGCGTATTCAGCTTGACAAAAAAACGGCGGTTTGCCGCCTGTAAGCGGTAAGCCGCATTCATATCGCCACCGGTCAGCGGTTTGGCATTTTGCAACTCAAAAGGCTGTCCGGTCGCCGATTCAATCTGTTGCACAATAGCCTGCCAATGCATCAGTAGAGCTTACCCATTAAATCCATATGCGTCAGATACAGCCGCATATCCAGCTCGAACCGGTGATAACACGGTTCCATGTGTTGACACAGTTGATAAAACGCCTTGTTATGCTCCTTTTCCTTTAAATGCGCCAGCTCATGCACGACGATCATCCTTAAAAATTCCAGCGGCACCTGTTTAAACAACGAGGCCACCCGGATTTCATTTTTTGCCTTGTGTTTGCCGCCCTGCACCCTCGAAATAAAGGTATGCAAGCCTAAGGCATGATGAAGATCTTTAATCTTGTCGTCATAAATCACCTTGCTCAGCGGCTGGGATTGTTTCAGCGAAGCATTTTTTATATCGACCGCATAACTATAAAGCGCCTTATCGGTTCTGACCGTATGGGCGAGCGGATATTTTTTCAACAGCGTCTCGCCCAGCTTGTCGTTACTGATCAGCTGGCGTACTTGGCTGGTTACGTTGTCGGGATAGCCGATTAAATATTTTAATTCCTGCATGACGGCTTACTTAAGAGTGTTCAATATTTGCTCTAACGGAGCCAGAGAAATCAGCGCCCGGTACAGAATCGTTTTATCTTCCATCAGGCCGTAACATTCATAATGATAAGGCGATTCTATGGCATGGCCTATGCCTTCTTTCCTCTCTTCCGGTGGAATTTGCCTGATCAGTATATACAGGGCATCACCGGATTTGAGCAGCGCAAGGTAGCTGCGATCGATGCTGATTTTATGCGACATATACACCAACGGATTGCGTTCAAAATCATGTTTTTCTATCACCGCCTTTTCCAGCAAGGCGCTGGATATCAGGCTGCACGGGAATATTTCAGGAAATACGGCTTTATCTTTAAAAGGGTCGAAAAAAGCATCCTGATCGACCAGCGAACCGCACAAAAAGTTTTTTGCATTGCTGGTAGTGATAAATTTTCGTTTCAGAAAAAAATGGCTATCGGAGATAAAAGACCGGTCGGGGTGCTGATTGAGGACGCCACACTGCGGAATATGTGGATTAGGCAGAAACAAGGCAAATTTGGATTCGGTTTTGTAGCCCAGTAAGGCCAATGCGCCGCCCGATTTAACCGTAATCCGGTTGCTGAGCATGGTCTCGGGATCTTGTTTAAATTGCGATTTTTTTATATCGATTAAGATCTCTTGCCCAGGCTTGACTGCGTTAACGAAAGAAAACTGGTAGTTACTAAAATGCAGGTTGTTATCGCTGATCAGTAGATTTTCATTATGTAACCGGCGATGAAGAAAAACTTTGTGTTCAACCAACGATTCCAATTGAAAGCCCAGTGCAATCGGGCCTTTGAACGGATTGTGATTGATGCGCCGCCATCGGTTTCTATCGTGAAACAGGTTGAAATCATCGGTTGCATTACGTGCAACATCAATATGTATTTGATGAAAAACATCCGAACTGTCTGAATTATTCATAGTGCCTCAACGAGAGAATCCCTGATTTGGTCAATTTAAGACAGGAAACTCCAGTTTCCATAACGTTTACGGCAGTGAGTTTTAATCAATAAAGCGTCTGGTCAAATCGCCATATTCATCAATTCGACGGTCGCGTAAAAACGGCCATATTTGCCTGACTCGCTCAACCCTGGCGCTATCGATGGTGCAGCAGAGCAGCTTGGTTTCCGAATCATTGGCGCTGACGATAATTTCCCCTTGCGGCCCCGCTATAAAACTATTGCCCCAAAAGTTAATACCGGTAGCCAAATCCGGCGCTTGCTCAAAGCCGATACGGTTGCAGGAAATGACCGGAATGCCGTTGGCGACGGCGTGAGAGCGTTGAATAGTCACCCAGGCATCCAGCTGGCGTTGCTGCTCCACCGGCGTATCTTCCGGGTCCCAGCCTATCGCGGTCGGGTAAATCAACATCTCCGCACCGGCTAAAGCCATCAGTCGAGCAGCTTCCGGGTACCACTGATCCCAGCAAACCAATACCCCTAATTTACCGATAGAAGTCTCGATCGGTTTAAAACCCAAATCGCCGGGGGTGAAATAATACTTCTCATAAAAACCCGGATCGTCGGGAATATGCATTTTCCGATATTTACCGGCAATACTGCCATCCTTGTCGAAAACCACGGCAGTATTGTGATAAAGCCCCGGCGCTCTTTTTTCGAAAATGGTCGAGACAATGACAATGTCGAGTTCTTTAGCCACATCTGAAAGGATTGCCGTGGTGGGACCGGGAATCGTCTGGGCAAGATCAAAGTTATTGTAATCCTCGCTCTGGCAAAAATACGGCCCCAGATGCAGCTCGGGCAATACCACCAGATCCGCATTTTTAGCGGCGGCCTCATGAATTTTCTCAATAGAAAAATCAAGATTGGTTTGTCTGTCTTCATCGCAGGGCTGTTGCACAGCACTAACGGTTAATGTTGATTTCATGATAATCGTCTGGGGTGGTTTTTGATGGGCGTTATTTTATAACGATTTAAGCGATGGGAAGAACAAAACTGCGTTGTCGTGGTGAAAACGAGTACTACGATGCGTTAACCGATGCAGCCGCTAACTTGCTAAGATGTCGATCATGAAGGCGACTTAACATCGCCAATGCCAACATTGCGCCAAGCAGCGCATAAGCCATATCCGACTGCGTATCCCAAATATAGCCTTGAGTGCCTAAAAATGCTTCAGCGGCTTCCCGGCTTAATAGCGCAACCCACCATTCAATCAGTTCATAAAAGGCGCTAATCGCAAGACAGATGCAGACGACGAAAAAATGAAGCCAGCTACTATTGACCACAACCTGCTTTCTGATGAGAATTTCCCTGGCGATGATGGCGGGGATAAAGCCTTGGGCAAAATGGCCGACTTTATCGTAATTATTGCGTTCGAAATGAAATTCGTCTTTTAACCAGTCGAACAGCGGAACGTCTGCATAAGTGTAATGTCCGCCGACCATTAAAATAAGGCTGTGGACCAAGATCAAGCTGTAAGCGAGGTCGGTTAACCTGAACGTCTGCCGCGTCATAATCAACACGATAAAGGCTATTATTGCCGGCGCGGTTTCAAGTATCCAGATCAGGTAATCTTTAGGATAAGTACCCGACCAAATCAGTGCCGAAAAAAATATCCCCAGCCATGTTTTGTTCATGGATGAGTTTATTTCGCTAACGCTTGTTGATAGACAGCATCGCTAAAGCCACGGATGGTGACGCCATTAACGACTGCCAACGGAATTCCGCTATAACCCGGATCAAGTGTTTTCTTGCGCGTTGCCGCATCAATATCTTGTTCAATATCGTAGACATTAAAAGCAATATTGTTCTTATGCAGAAAAGCCATGGCTTTTTTGCAATAAGGACACCAGCTGGTAACGTAAATATCGACTTGCGGCGCTGCCGCCGGTTGATTGTCTTTATCGGTTGGGTCAGATTTTGATACCTTATCCTCAAGATCATTAGGCGTTGCTATCAATGCCAGATTATCGGATTTTGAGCTAGAAAAATGCGCACTTCCATTGGCATCTGTCCATTTGTAGCCTTCGGCCTGAACTGAGAAGGTGAATGTCAGTGCCAGCAACAGAAGAAGCGATTGATTAATAACCATATAACGACCAAATTTTGAAAAAAATTGAGTATTCAACGTTATGCAGGACGCGGCTTTAAACCCACGTCCTGCACAATGCATAATAGTGCCGGCTATTAACCGGCAGCCACTAACGCCTTTTCAGGAAACTGCATGGTCATGCAATGCAGACTGCCATACTGATGCACCAAGGGCTGACAAGGAATAGCGATAATCTTGCGATCAGGGAAACAACCGGCCAAGCGCTCCAGCGCAACCGCATCCATCGGGTCACCATAAGACGGCACTAGGACCGCATGATTGATAATTAAAAAGTTGGCATAATTGGCCGGGAGTTGTTGCCCGTCTTCATCATAAATCGGTTGCGGCAACGGCAATGCGACCAGATGATAGACATCGCCATCCTGAGTTCTAAGCGCTTGCAACTGCGTCTCCATAAATTTCAAGCTATTGTAGTGCAGGTCTTCGGCGTCATCGCAACTGGTGTAAGCGATGGTGGTCGCGGAGCAAAAGCGCGCCAGGGTATCGATGTGGGCATCGGTATCGTCGCCGGTCAGGTTTTCCTGATCCAGCCAGAATACCCGTTTTGCGCCAAGATGCTGGAGCAATTGCTGCTCTATGTCTTGTTGGCTCAGGCCTTTGTTCCGGTTCGGATTTAACAGGCATTGTTTAGTGGTGAGAATGGTGTCGATGCCATCGCTTTCGACGCTGCCACCTTCCAATATAAAGTCTATATCGGTGTGACTCTCGCCTTTAAAGGGTTTGGCGTTTAGCAGTTTGTGATTGAGGTCGTTATCGTTTTGGTGCGAGTATTTTTCGCCCCAGCCATTGAAAAGAAAATTCATATGCATGATTGCGCCGTCTTTTTCGACGCTGAGAAAAACGGTATCCCTGACCCAAATATCATTCACGGAGGCGTGGATGAAGTCGATGTTGTCGTTCTTGCTTATCAAGCTTTGAATATGCAGCTGATGACTGTCATCCAGACACACGATAAGCAGTTTTTGATATTGACTGATGGTATCGCTAATGACACTGTAGGATTGTTCGACCGCATCAAGATTGCGAAAATCGCCGGTTTTATGCGGCCAGGCGATTAATACGGCGGATTGTTTTTCCCATTCTGCTGGAAATCTGTTCATAGGTTTTAGTTCCCTTGAGTTGTATATCCCGGCTCTAGGCCGGAAATAGATTGAAACAACATTTCTTTAGCGTGCGCCAGCGTGTTGGCGGTAATATTTACCCCGCCCAACATTCTGGCAATTTCTTCGACACGCTCTTCCGTTTTCAGTAGCCTGACAGTGGAAGAGGTGATGTCGGTTTGGTTGTTTTTTTCAACGTAGAGATGGTGATGCGCTTGTGCAGCGACTTGTGGTAGGTGAGTGACGCACATGACTTGCCGGTTATGGCTTAAGCTGCGCAGTTTTTGTCCAACGATTTCGGCAATGCCTCCGCCTATGCCTGAGTCTACTTCATCAAAAATCATCGTCGGGGTGGTTTTATCACTGGACGTGGTGACTTGAATTGCCAGGCTGATACGCGATAATTCGCCGCCTGAAGCCACTTTAGCCAGTGATTTTGCTGGCAGGCCGGGATTGGCACTGACCAGGAATTCGATTTTATCTTTGCCGTTCAATTTTGGGGTCTCGCTATCTTGTGCGGCAATATCAATCAGAAACTCGCCTTGCGGCATACCCAGTTCCTTGATCATCGCTGAAATTTGTTGTTCCAGTTTCTTGCCGCTGAGACGGCGTTGTGCTGATAATTGCTCGGCCAGTTGATGATATTGAGCGAGCAACTGTGCGGCACTTGCCGTTAAGTTTTCGATGAGCTCGCTGCTGTGCGCCAGGCCGTCGAGTTCGCGCTCAAGTTTACCCACCAGTTCCGGCAGTTCATCCGGGGTAACATGATGCTTGCGGCTGAGGCTTTGGACAATACCGATCCGGTTTTCGACTTCTTCCAGACGTTGCGGATCGGCCTCTTGCGCCTCAAGAAAGCGGCGTAACTGCAGCGCTGCCTCTTCGACTTGAATCTGGGCTTCAGAAAGCATGGTGCAGATTTCGTTTAACTCGGGCGCAAATTGGGCAATATGGCTTAATTCGCTGAGACTGTGATTCAGTAGTTGATTGACCGATTGCCGGTCATTCTCATAAAGCAGATCGACCTGCGTTTGGCCGGAGCTCAAAATCTGCCCCAGATTGGCCAGCTTGCCGTGCTCTTCCGAAAGCTCGGCATAGCTGAAATTGGCCAGATCCAGCTGTTGCAATTCTTCAAGCTGGTAGCGCAGCAATTCTTCACGCTCAGCTTGATCGACACTGGATTTAATCAGGCTGGCCAGTTCTTTACTGGTTTGCTGCCATTGCCGGTAACAAGCGTTAACGCTATCCAACAAGGGCTGATTTTTTGCGTAGGCATCCAGCAGACGGCGTTGCTCATCTGCATTAAGCAGGGTCAAATGCGCATGTTGGCCGTGAATTTCGACCAGCTTTTCACTGAGTTCCTGCAGGGCCTGCAAGGTAACTGGGCGGTTGTTGATATAGGCTTTGGAGCGGCCGTCGTGATTAACAATACGCCGGATCAGGCATTGCTGCTCGGTATCCAGTTCATTGTCCTTTAGCCATTGCTGCGCTAAAGGCGCATCGGCCAAATCGAATTCCAGATTAATCTCGGCGCGTTTGCATTCCGGGCGCACGTAACCGGAATCAGCCCGGTCGCCCAAGGCCAGGCCCAAGGCCGTTAATA
The DNA here is from genome assembly GCA_030653985.1 of Methylobacter sp. Taxonomy (GTDB): domain Bacteria; phylum Pseudomonadota; class Gammaproteobacteria; order Methylococcales; family Methylomonadaceae; genus Methylobacter_A. The sequence goes on from JAURYJ010000088.1 coordinate 32,260, forward strand.
AAATAGATTTACCTGCCCCAGTTTCGCCGGTGAGCACCGACATGCCTTTTCTCAGGTCGAGGTCTAATGATTTAACGACGGCCAGGTCGGTAATATTAAGATTTAATAGCATGATTGTCGGTGTAGTAACCACTGCTCCAGTTTAATTTATTCCTGAGTATGTAGAAAAAATCATGGCCTTCAGGATGTAAAATTCGAATCGGTTTCGGCTCTTTTTTAATCAAAATCTTGTCGCTGATTAACACTTTAGGAATTTCAATATGATCGCAAGTTACCAAAGCGTTGATTTGCGTGGTCTGGCAAAAGCTAATTTCAATTTCTGCCGAATCATCTATCACTATAGGCCTATTTGACAAGGTATGGGGATTAAGCGGCACCAATACCAGGGCGTTTAACGAAGGATGCAAAATCGGCCCGCCCGCAGACAAGGAATAAGCGGTTGATCCGGTGGGCGTGGAAACAATCAGGCCGTCGGAACGTTGCGAATTTAAAAAGACATTATCGATTTTGGTGATAATTTCTATCATGCTGGGCGTTACCCAACGGTGGACGACCACTTCATTGACGGCGGTTTCTTCGTGGATAATTTGTCCGTCACGGATGATCTTGGTACGCAATAAATAGCGTTTTTCTTCCGTGTAATGGCCTTGAAGGATATAAAGCAGCTTATCGGACAGCTCGTTGGGCGATATATCTACCAGAAAACCCAGTCGGCCCAGATTGATGCCAATCAACGGAATATCATATTCGACGATGGCGCGGGCGGCAGCAAGAAAAGTGCCGTCCCCGCCAACGGCGATAACCAGATCGCAATGCTGACCCATCGTGTTGATGGAGCAAGATTCAACCGACTGATTTTCAATAAAATGGGCGCTGTCTTTAGCGACAATGACCGTGTAGTCATGTTGTTTCAAAAAAGCATGCAGCGCAGTTAACGTTTCGGCAATGCTGGGATCGCTGGGTTTGCCTATAATGCCAATGGTCTTAAAAAGTGTCTGCATTACTGAATAAAAATCGGGAAATGAATTTGATTATACAAAAAAACCAAGACTAGCCTACCAGTATTACCGATTCTTAAAATATTTTACGTGATACACCGTTTGTACTTTACCTTTTAGCTTGATATTTTTAAACAATAGACACAATCTATAGCTGGTCGAATTGGCTAGTAAAGCGGTAATAAAAGGATAAAATCGAGTGCTAAATTATTAATGCAGGGGATTAGCAATGAAACAACTACACAGAAAAGACCTGTTTGGCTGGTCTGAATTTAATCAGGAACGTAACCTGGATTTTCACAGTGTGCTGTGGGTGCGTGACGACGGCAATATCTTGATCGACCCTTTGCCGATGTCCGAGCATGATCACAGCCACTTGCAAAGCCTGGGCGGAGTCAGTTTTATCGTCATCACCAATAGCGACCACTGCCGCGATGCCGAACATTTAGCCGAGGTCACCGGCGCGGCAATTTACGGCCCGGCAGCCGAGGAAGAAACCTTTCCGCTGATTTGCACTCGCTGGCTTCACGATCACGAAGAAATCGTTCCCGGACTGATGGCCTATCAGCTTAACGGCTCTAAAACGCCGGGAGAATTGGCGCTGCTTTTGGAGCACAGTACGCTGATAACCGGCGATTTAATCCGCTGTCATGTCGGCGGTGAATTATGCTTGTTGCCGGATGCAAAACTGACGAATAAAAACAAGGCAGTGCAATCAGTCAAACAACTCGCTGCTTTACCTGATATTAAAGCCGTTTTGACCGGCGACGGCTGGCCGCTGTTCGATCACGGCAGTGAAGCTTTGCATCGTTTGGTAAAATCATTAAGCCATTAGTGAACACCCCGAAGTCCTTTCTTCTCCACTGTGCCGTTTAACGCGGCATTTCAAGTCATACAGCAGGTTTTGTTCATGTGGGTACAAAAAGAATTTTCATTATCCGAAAAAAGCCGGGGATTTCACCTGATCACCGGTGAAATCCTGAATCTTGTGCCTGAATTGGCGGCCGTAGAGTGCGGATTACTCCATCTTTTTATCAAACATACCTCGGCATCGTTAACGGTTAATGAAAATGCCGATCCAACGGTGCGTATGGATATGGAAAGCCACTTTAATCGATTTGTGCCGGAAGGCGCGCCTTATTACAAGCATGCCTATGAAGGCGACGACGACATGCCCGCCCACATAAAAAACGCGCTATTGGGTTCAAGTTGCAGCATTCCCATTACCAAAGGCAAACTTAATTTAGGCGTCTGGCAAGGCATTTACCTGTGCGAACATCGCAATCGGGGCGGTAGCCGACGTATCGTAGCGACTATTCAAGGTCAATCTCGAACCTAGCTCGGTAGCGCTTTGAAAATCGGTAAGTGACTGGATAGTAATTCGACACGAATCGATCAAGCTTTCTTGCGATTTAAGAAACTTTTCTCAAATTATTCGGTGGCTCTGCATTTTGCCTTAGCGTTGATTTGGCGGCGTTAAAAATATCAATTCTCTATGACACCTTAACGTTTTTTAATCGGCATAAATTCTCGAAAAAAGTCCCATTTTTCACATAAACACGGCATAATTAATTTTTTATATTGTGAATGAGTACAGATGAGCTTCAATCTTACAGTAGGGCAAATTTTTTCTTGGACGATACAGTTATCTGCTCAGCAGGATTACCAGGCATTAACGCATAAGTTTTTAGCTATTCTTACTGAGATTCCTTGGATTGATAGCGCGACTGCGTATGAAATTTATCATCACGAAAGAAAAAACTCGGGGGAAACCGAAACTGTTCGCGAGTTATTAATCAGACGATTTCCTTTGGATTTCACCAGAAATGATGAACAAGATCATAATAATCTATTTGATGAACTTGATCATTCAGCTGATTTTAATCTCAGTGTTCCAGATGAATCCGGCCTATATGCCTGGGCTATTTTTTCCATAAAAGGAGGCGGAGGCCCTCAGCGTGCAATTCATCTAAAAGGTGCATTTAGACAGGAGATGCTTGAGTTACTAGGCAATCTACGAGAAATCTATCGAAATCTGGTCATATTGCATGATACCAAAGAACGGGACGTGTTAACCAAACTGCCTAATCGACAATCTTTAGATGCCCGCTTATTACAGGTTTGCGGACATTATAGTGACTATCAAACTATTGATAAGCAAGCAGAGAAAAGTTCGTGGATTGCCATATTGGATATTGACCATTTCAAACGGGTTAATGACAATTTCGGTCATTTGTATGGCGACGAAGTGCTGCTGACATTTAGTCAGCTGATGGGGAAATGCTTCCGCTACAATGATTTTCTATTCCGCTTCGGTGGCGAAGAATTTGTTGTTATCCTGAATTTAGCCAGTCAAGCGACTGCTCTAGCTGCCTTTAACCGTTTCAGAGAAGAGATTGCCAATTACCATTTCCCGACTGTCGGCCAAGTCACTGTCAGTATCGGCTTAACGCATGTCAACGGTATATCTATGCCCAGCACACAACTGGATAACGCCGATAAAGCGCTTTATCACGCCAAAGACAGCGGCAGAAACAGGGTGATTTTGTATGAAGACATGGATGTGCTTATCGAGGATAACGACTCCGGTGAAATTGAGTTATTTTAAATAACGCGCACCTGCTAAACAACCTGGGTCATACCCACCGAACATACACACCACCATCATCCATGAGAACCTGCTAATGGCCGATATAAAATCCCCTTCCGTTTCAAATCCCGGCGTGTTAATTCCTGTCAATCCGGCCATTGAAAATTACATGACCGGTTTACTACGGCATACTGATCATCCGGTATTAACCGAGATGGAAGCACTGGCGCGAAAAAATAACTTTCCTATCATCGGCCGTTTGGTAGGCGTTTTTATTGAATCACAGGCCAAAATGATTGATGCTGAACGGGTATTTGAATTTGGCAGCGGTTATGGTTATTCAGCTTATTGGTTTGCCAAAGCAGTAGGATCTAAAGGCCAAGTGATTTGCACCGACGCTGATTTTCTCAATCAACAGAAAGCCGAGCACTATCTTAGTACAGCCGGTTTGTGGGATCGAATCGATTTTCAGGCAGGCATGGCGCAAGATATTTTTTGCAAAACCGAAGGGGCATTTGACATCTGCTATAACGATGTCGACAAAGGCGATTATCCGGCGATATGGCGCATGGCTAAAGACAGGATTCGACCCGGAGGGCTATATATTGCCGATAATGTGCTTTGGCGCGGTCGGGTCGCAGTAGAAAACCCTAGCGATATTTTCCCCGGCTGGACTGAGGCCATTATTGAACACAATGAATTAATTTTTAATGATCCCGAGTTTGACAGTTTTATCAACCCAACCCGTGATGGCGTTATCGTCGCGAGAAAAAAGACCGCTTGACAAAAAAAGGTACTCCTTCTTTATCACTAAGTAGCGAAAAACCCCGCCGTTCATGGCGTGGATGTAAGCGGCTCAGTTTTCGTATGTCTCATAGTATTAAATCTTTCCATAGTGTTAAAATGAACCTCTTGCTACCAGAGGACGCTACCGGCTCGCTCCATGACGGCAACTTAAGTTTTAAAAAGACTTCAAATTCACTTTCAGCGATAACTAAGCAATAAGTGTGAGGTCTTGAATAACCGCTTAAAAAGTACAAAACAACCGTCGGGCTGATGGGGATAGTCTGTGAAGTGAACGGTGCAATAATGCCGTCAGCAGCAGAAACCAGTGAGCAGTAGCGATACCTACTCACTCTTAGGAAACTAGGAATCCCCTGGCTTTAGCTGGGGAGGATGTCAAGAATAGCATTATGCTACCGTCTTAATCAATAATTCACGAGGATTTACTATGCCCTATACCCAAGATATTGTAGATGAACTGAACATTCTGGTTCGCTATGACCTGACGACTACTCTGGAAGGCATCAAGGTTCATAAAACGGCTACACCTGAAACAATTGCTGCTACCCATAGGCTATTCGAAAAAGGCTTGGTATCGCAGGAAGATGGAGGATATCTAACGAATCTCGGCCTTGAAACTGCAGTAAAGGCTCAAGCAGTTCTGGATATACTAAGGCCGCTTTAACATCAGTTGAAACAAAAACAGTGTTACGGTTGCATCATCAACCTGTCTGGAACAGATTTGCATTTACCTGAAGGGCGTCAGGCAGGAAAGCCTGACGTGACACCGTAAGTCAATAAAAAAGGCTTAACGATCAAATCGCTAAGCCTTTTTGCCCGTCAATAGCGCTCAGAAGTCGATGAATCAAGCGGCTAGTTCAACTGCGGCTCTTACTTTTTTCATCGCATTTTGTTCTAACTGCCTGATTCTTTCCGCTGAAACATTGTAACGATCGGCAAGTTCATGCAACGTCGCTTTTTTGTCCGTCAACCAACGGCTCGACAGAATATCCAGACTGCGTTCGTCCAACTGGGACAATGCTCCCGACAATAAATCCTGCTCATGGCCTTCCCAATCTGAATTTTCTAGCAGTATCGCAGGATCAGTGCCATGCTGATGAAGATAGCTGGCTGGGGCCACATAGCTTTCTTCGGCTGATTCATCAACAGGCATGTCAAATGACATATCCCTGCTGCCTAGACGTTTTTCCATTTCGTAAACAATGCTTACATCGACATCAAGATCTTTGGCGATCGCCACCGCTTCGTCATTGGATAACCAGCCTATATCCTGCTTGGATTTACGCAAGTTAAAAAACAGTTTACGCTGCGCTTTGGTGGTGGCAACTTTTACAATACCCCAATTCTTGATCACATATTCATGAATCTCGGCTTTAATCCAGTGTACGGCGAATGAAACCAAACGCACACCAACATCAGGATCAAAGCGTTTAACCGCCTTCATCAAGCCGATATTGCCTTCTTGAATAATATCCGGCATAGACAAGCCATATCCACTGTAGCCTCGGGCAACGTGAATTACAAAGCGCAAATTGGTCATAACCAATTGGCGTGCGGCTTCCAAATCACCGTCATCTCTAAATTTTAAGGCTAATTCGCGTTCTTGTTCTACTGTCAATTTAGGCATTTGCCTGACGACATTTAGGTAGGCATCAAACGTTCCTACCGATAAATTAACAGGTAATGCTAATGCGTTACTCATTGAGATCTCCAGATAAAAAACTTTTTCAAATTTTAGCACTCTTAATCATTGAGTGCTAATAATTTCCTACTCGGGTTTTAATTGTCGAAGTTGAAAATGAAGCACTATCCATGAACCCACCACTCCCAGCACCGATGAAATCAGTAGCAATACCAATGTTTCGGTAAAGCCCAAAAACACTATATGAAAGCCATCGTCATAAAGCCTGGAAAGCGTTTCGACAGGCTGCTTTAAAATCAGCATGATCGTTGTAACAATAAACCATGCCGTCACACCGGAAAAAAAGCCGATCCAAAAACCACTATACAGAAATGGCCTATGAATGAAACCATTGGTCGCCCCCACTAACTTAGCGATCACGACCTCATCACGACGTTTATATAACTCCAGACGTATGGTGTTAGCGGTAATAAACAGCACTCCAGTCCCCAGCAACAAGCTTAATAAGATAACGCCGCGCCGTGCCACTTCCATTATGGATTGCACGCGTTTTACCCATTGCATATCCATCTGGGCAAAATCAACTTCTGCGGCCCGCTCAAAATCATCAAGCAAAATCGCAAGCGCCTGTTCATTTTCCAGTGAGTTTCTGGGCAACACCTGAATGACTACCGGCAGCGGATTTTTTTCCAAGGCTTTTACTGCGTCGCCAAATCCGCTGTATAACTGAAATTCGGCTAACGCCTGCTCCTTGGTAATTAATTTTACTGCCTGAATGTCTGGATTTTTCCTGATACTATCGGCAAATTTATTGGCTCGAACTTCTGAAATCTCATCTTTAATAAATAATGAGATTTGATTGCTGGCTTCCAAATTGCCGGCCAACTGCTGGAGGTTGGCCACCAGGATATAAAATCCACTGGCCAGTGAGATGGCGATCGCTAAGACAACGATGGTCATTGCTGAAGAGAACCGTGACGCGACTAAGCGCCCAAGACTTGAAAACAACGCATGCGCATGAAGGTTCCGATAAGCATACAATTTATCGACAAAATTACCACCGGAAATTTTAGTCTGCCAACGTTCTTGTTTAACTGGCTTTTTAGTCACGTGTTTCATAGTTTAACTTTCGACCAGTTGTCCATGATCCAGTTTTAACACACGATAATTCATTTGGGCGATCAATGAAATATCATGCGAGGCAATCAGCACCGTACTTCCAACCTGTTGAAACTGCTCAAATAAATGCATGATTTCAGCAGACAGATCCGGATCAAGATTCCCGGTTGGCTCATCGGCCAAAATCATCGGCGGCTTGTTAACCACCGCCCGGGCAATCCCGACCCGCTGCTGCTCTCCACCGGATAAGACCGCAGGATATTTTTTCTCTTTGCCTAATAAGCCGACTTTATCCAATGCTGCTCGCACCCGCCGGGAAACTTCGTGGTGCCCGTAACCCGCTATGATTAATGGCAAGGCCACATTGTCAAAAACGGTTCTGTCCTGTAACAACTTGTAATCCTGAAAGATCAAGCCCACTTTCCTGCGTATGAAAGGAATGTGTCTATCCTTAGCTTGGTTGAGATTTTGACCATCCAATAAAACCTGACCCCGACTGCTGCGCTCAATCAGCGCAATCAATTTCAATAATGTACTTTTTCCGGCCCCTGAATGCCCTGTCAGAAAAGCCATTTCACCACGTTCCAGATGAAAACTGACATTACGCAAGACATCACCTGCTCCGGGGTACCTCATACTGACATTATCGAACTGTAACATAGGTTTTTAGTCTTTAACAAACAACGCATTGACAAAAGCATCTGCATCAAAATCCTGCAGATCATCAATACCTTCGCCTATTCCTATAAAACGGATAGGAATATTGAACTGTTTGGCTAATGCGAAAATAATACCGCCTTTTGCGGTGCCATCAAGCTTAGTCAGAACCAGGCCAGTCAAGGCAACCGTTTCATTAAACAGCTTGGTTTGCGATAAGGCATTTTGCCCGGTACCGGCGTCCAATACCAGCAGCACTTCATGAGGTGCGGTTTCATCCAGCTTACCGATAATACGTTTAATTTTTTTCAATTCATCCATCAGATTGGATTTGGTATGCAAGCGTCCGGCGGTATCGGCAATCAACACATCAATGCCTTTTGCCTGTGCGGATTGTACGCCATCATAAATGACCGATGCCGAATCAGCCCCGGTATGCTGTGCCACCACATGAATGTTATTACGCTCACCCCAGGTTTGCAATTGCTCAACAGCCGCCGCTCTAAAGGTATCTCCGGCGGCTAACATCACACTATGGCCTTGCGCCTGTAGACGCTTAGCCAATTTACCGATGGTTGTGGTTTTCCCCGCGCCATTGACGCCGACGACCAGAATAACGAAAGGTTTGTCCTGTTTGGGAATATGCAGATTTTGGCTGCACGGTTGCAGCATGCTCAGCAGCTCCTGCTTTAAGGCCGCGGATAAAGCCGCGCCGTCATTAAGCTGATGCCGTTCAACACGTTCAGTCAAGCGTTTGATGATTTCAGTGGTCGCATCCACGCCTATATCGGCCATTAACAAACTGGCTTCAATATCTTCCAGCAAATCCTCATCAATTTCTTGTCGACCTAAAGGAATATGAGCCAATACCCCGCTAAGTCCGGAACGGGTTCGCGTTAGCTGTGATTTCAGCCGTAAGTATAGTGATTCGGGTTCCGGCTCAAAATAAGCTTCTTCTGCGACCGGAACAACTTGCGGCTCAACTTCTACGGCAGGCTTTAGCGCTTCAACATAAGCCTGTCGACTATAAAAACTGATAGCGATCAATGGCAACATCAACAATGCGGTAAACGCATTATGAGCCAACCCCGCCCATAAAGGCGCACCGAGTTTAATGCCGACAATGCCTGAACCGATCTGTAACAACAGTAACACACTCAGCCATAAACCCGCTCTTCTGATCGGTGTTGAATGATGAGCAGATGTTGCGGTCAACATCACCAGAGTGAGCACCATAAAACTAACCAGCGCACCGACTCGATGCAACCAATTTGCGGCAACCTGCGCATCGAATGCGATGACGCCGGTATAACCTGTGCTTAAGCCGCTAAATAAATTCAGCGCCGTTTGATAATCGGCTTTAGGCCACCAGGAACCATTGCACGCTGGGAAACCCGAACAGGCTAAAGTGGCATAATTAGTACTAACCCAGCCGCCCAAAACAATCTCTACAAATAACACTCCCATTGCAAATCGGGTAAATGCAAGCAAACCCTTGCTACGCACAGTTAATAGTGAAATCTTTGGATTAACCCGTAAATACAGCCAGAACAATAGCCAAAAAGTCATCATGCCGAGCAATAAATGACCGGTGACAACAATTGGCATAGCGTACAATTTTACGGCCCACATGCCTAATGCCGCCTGTAATCCGACTAAAATTATCAGCCCTAATGTCGCTGAGATAACCGCCCCGCGAGCTTGTGGTACGCGCCACGAAAGCATCGCCAGCAACAACACAGCCATGCCTAAGATAGCGGCCAGATAACGATGACCCATTTCCTTCCAGGCTTTTTCTATATCAGGAGTCTGTTCAGGAAAATCCTTGACGGCCTGCGCTATAAAATCGGCATGATCACTGACAATGGCTTGCCCATAACATCCCGGCCAATCTGGACAACCTAACCCTGCCCCGGATAAGCGAACGTATGAACCCGCTACGATAACTATTAAAGCTAAAACAATGCTAAAGAGCGTTATTTTTCTAAACATTTTATTTTCCACTATCCAATTTGTGAAATTCGCAAAAGATGCATAAGATCACTTTTTACGCTGTAAGGATCAAAATCCGGCTCATACTGCATCATCAAATTACCCAACGGGTCCATTAACAGCAGCATCCCATCAGGAATATTACCTTGCCTGATTGCCGTAATTTTTTGGGTAACTGCATTATTAGCTTTGACTCGTAATAAGGTCGGGTCATTTTCCCACCATTTGCTCGCAACTTCCGGCGCAACCTCTTTGAGGACGATGACCATTCGACGCGTACGAGTCAGCTCCTTATTTAACATCAGCCGTAACTGTTTGGTTTTATGAATAGATTCAAGACAGACCTCATTACAATCGCCGTTAGGAATGACATTGACCAGCAACCAGTGCCCGTTAAGCTCTGCCATATTGTCGATTGAAAACTGATCAAAACCGGTTAAATCGCCGCGTTCGGTTGTTTGTGGCGGCGTGATTAACTGCCCATGATTGGTTTGCCCATTTAATAGTTGCGGATGTTCTTTTAATCCCCACGCGATCAAGAATGGAATGACCGTCATCCCAAATAGAACTATTATTAATAGATGATTTTTAGTCTTCTGATTTTGCATCGTTGTTTTTAAAACCGTACCAAATAAATAATATCGTTAGTGTTAATGCCAATGCAAACCACTGAATTGCATAGGCCGTATGTTGTTCCGGCAACATAATGGTTGTTGCATGCCATTCCCGTTTAAACCCATCGGGTAATTCTTTAGCAAGCTCAACCTGGAATTGAAATAATGAATAGCCTAATTTTTTAGCCAACACCTGACTATCGACCACCTGCACTACCGATGGCCAACTTGAGGTTGGAATTTCCGCTCCGGCTAATTTTATACCCACACTGGGGAAGTCATTAATCCGTCCAGTAATCGTTGCTTGCACCTGGTTAATCGGCAAGTCAGGAAGAATAGATCGATCCGAATTTAAAGGAATCCAACCCCTGTTCACCAAAACAGCCTTGGTCTCACCGGTCAATATCAATGGTGTCAATACAAAATAGCCCGCCTTACCACCACTGATTTGATTATCTATCAAAAATTGGTGCGTCATATCGTATCGCCCTGTAACCTCGACCTGCTTGTATCTCGGTGTCTCTGTACTGTTTTCCATAACCTGAGATAAATGCAGCATTTCGGTTACCACCGCTTGTTCTTGCAAGTTAAGCAACGCCTGTTTCTGTTCTGAACGGTCTAATTGCCACAGTCCCAGCGCGAGCAACATCGGCAATAGGCACAAATAAACCATCGTTGGAATAATTTTAAACTTCATTGAATCGTGTCCGAGGGATCATGCATTTTTCTTTACCTATTGGCACAGGCACCTAAATAACCGAGAATACAAAAACCTTAATTACCCATTTAACTGCACTCATGATTATAAAAAGTATCGTTATTATCGCCTTTATCCTGATCATTATCAGCTTAGGCTCAGCACTATTTCATCTGGTTAAACACAGAACTCCGGAACAATCCGAAAAAACAGTTAAAGCACTGACTTTTCGCATTACCCTTTCAATTATCTTATTCATTTTTATTTTTATAGCCTTGGCAACCGGCATGATCACACCTCACGGACTGGGTGCTCGAATGCAGCAAACACCGAATACCGCTATTCAATAAAAACGGCCCACCATCCCGACAAAAAAAAAGCGCTGTCTGTGAGACAGCGCTTTTATGGGTATGGCTGTTTAGCTTAAATTACATAAACAAATACAAACAAGCCTAACCATACCACGTCAACAAAATGCCAATACCAAGCTGCCGCTTCAAAAGCAAAATGATTTTCCGGTTGGAAATGACCTTTCCAACTACGAAATAAAACAACGCCCAGAATAATAGCACCGACACAAACATGAAAACCGTGAAAACCGGTCAACATGAAAAAAGTAGATCCATAGATACCCGAACCTAAGGTCAAGCCCATGTCGGTATAGGCTTCATGGTACTCAATTGCCTGAAAAGTCACGAACAGCAAGCCCAAACCGACGGTAGCCGCCAACCCCTTAATCAACTGGTCACGATTCTTTGCCAGCAAGCCATGATGCGCCCAAGTGCAAGATACGCCACTGGTTAGCAGAATTAAAGTATTCAGAAAAGGCAAACCCCAAGCGCCCATAGATTCAAATTCTCCACCGACTTTACCGGGACCATTAGTAGGCCAGGCAGCTTCAAAAGCAGGCCACAATAGTTCCTTAGTCGCTGCGCCAGTACCTTCACCACCTAACCATGGCACCGATAAATTACGCGTATACCAAAGTGTGCCGAAGAAAACGGCAAAAAACATAATTTCTGAAAAGATAAACCACATCATGCCCATACGATAGGAAATACCTACCTGTGTGCTGTACATGCCTGATTCACTTTCCCCTGACTGCAAGGTGAACCACCCGGTTAGCATGACAATAAATACAAGCAGTCCTAGCACCATCATGGTTGGACCGATTGAGGAACCATTTAAATAATTTGCAAATCCAGCCAGCATAATCACCAATCCGACTGTACCAATGATTGGCCACGTAGCTTTATGCGGAATGTAATAAGTGTCACTTGTAGACATAATTTTCCCCTATTATTTTTTTACTGATTTTTCAGTATTATCAAAAAATGTGTATGACAGTGTAATAGTTTTGTATTGCTCAGGTAGCGCTGGATTAATCACAAATCGCATCGGCATAATTTTCGCTTCTTTTGCTTTGAACGTTTGTTCTGAAAAACAAAAACACTCAATTTTTTCAAAATAGCGACTGATTACTGCAGGTGAAAAACTGGGAATCGCTCTGGCGACCATGGCATTATCAGTTTTATTTTCAGCATAAAAATTAACGGTATGATATTCGCCCGGATGAACTTTTAGCTGCTTTTTTTCTGCCCGAAATTTCATAGGCGTAGATTCATTTAATGTAGTCATGAATTCTACTGTAACCTCCCTGTTCCTATCGATTTGGTAAGCAACCTCTGGAACTTTTTTAATATCATCGGGTCTGTCCCGCTCTATCCATTTCCATTCACACAAAACATCGTAAAGTGGAACCAGTGCATAACCAAAACCAAACATGGCCACGGCAACTAACAATAAAGTTCTTGCTAACTTAATATTTTTATTAGCAACATCTTTACTCATTGAGAAAGCGCTCTTATCACCGCAAAAACATAAATAATGACTGCAATCGTCACCAAAACCAATGCTGTCAGAATATTTTTCTTTTTAGTAGTCATCATTTCACCTGATACGTAATCTAAGCAGGTTGCTTTTACAAGCAACCTGAATTGCAACACCCTAGATATGTTCAGTAGGTATAGAGGTTGGTGGTGTAGTAAATGAATGATACGGTGGTGGCGACGATAAAGTCCATTCCAAGCTATGCTTAGATGCATCTTCCCAGACTTCATCCGTTACTTTCTCACCAGTTCCGCCTCTGATAGTATCAACGACGATATATAAGAATAACAGTTGACTGGCACCGAATATAAAACCACCAATACTGGAAATCATATTCCAATCAGCAAACTGAATAGCATAATCGGGTATCCTGCGTGGCATGCCGGCTAAGCCTAAGAAATGCTGAGGGAAGAACAAGATATTCACCGAAATTGCAGACAACCAAAAATGCAGTTGACCAATTCTTTCGTTGTACATGTGACCGGTCCATTTAGGCAGCCAAAAATAACCGGCCGCCATCAATATAAAGACCGAAGCGGGAACCAGTGTGTAATGGAAATGCGCGACAATAAAATAAGTATCGTGGTACTGGAAATCAACAGGCGCAATAGACATCATCAAGCCAGTAAATCCACCCATCGTAAACAAAACGACAAAAGCAATACTAAACAGCATCGGTGTTTCGAAAGTCATCGAACCTTTCCACATGGTCGCAGTCCAGTTAAAGACTTTAACCCCGGTTGGAATTGCAATTAACATGGTTGCATACATAAAGTACAACTCACCTGCTATCGGCATGCCCACGGTAAACATATGGTGAGCCCAAACGATAAATGATAAAAATGCAATTGCAGCTGTCGCATAAACCATTGAGCTGTAGCCAAACAAAGGCTTACGCGCAAAGACAGGAATAATGGTAGAAGCTACGCCGAAAGTCGGCAAGATCATCACATAAACTTCGGGATGACCAAAAAACCAAAATATATGTTGATAAAGAACAGGATCACCGCCACCCGCCGCATCAAAAAAGCTGGTTTGGAAAAACTTGTCTGTTAACAACATGGTCACTGCGCCGGCAAAAACCGGCATGATAGCGATTAACAAGAACGCAGTAATCAACCAAGTCCAAACAAACATCGGCATTTTCATTAAGGTCATGGCAGGGGCGCGCATGTTGAAAATAGTTGCAATGATATTAATGGCACCCATGATTGACGAAATACCCAGTAAATGTACCGAGAAAATCGCGAAAGGCAATGCTTTACCGGTTTGTAATACTAAGGGTGGATACAAAGTCCATCCACTAGCAGGCGCGCCACCTTCCATCAATAAAGTACTGGCCAGCAATAAAACACCGGCGACCAGCAACCAGAAACTCATGTTATTCATACGCGGCAACGCCATATCCGGAGCGCCAATCATCATTGGAATCATCCAGTTGGCTAAGCCGACGAATGCCGGCATCACTGCGCCAAATACCATAACCAAGGCGTGCATGGTAGTCATTGAATTAAAAAATGCAGGGTCCACAAACTGCAAGCCCGGTTCAAATAATTCAGCACGAATAACCATAGCCATGGCACCGCCAACAAAAAACATCGCCAATGCAAACAGCAAATATAATGTGCCGATATCTTTATGATTAGTGGTAATAATCCATCTTAACAGCCCCTTAGCAGGGCCGTGATCGTGGTGATCATGTTCAGCTACGACAGCAGACATACTTTATACCTCGGAATAGTTAAAAAAGAGTGGGGCGATAAGAGAATCAGAGGCTTAATCATCATCATCGGGTAACGCAGTTTGCTTAGGCTGTAATGTGTCGCCTACTTTATTACCTAAATTGTTACGCACATAAGTCATCAGCTCTGCAAACTCTTTAGCATTCAATTTGGCAAATGATGGCATTTTAGCGGTGCCTGCGCGTAAGAAGCCATCTAAAGACTCCCATTTTCCTGTCGCTATAGCGCTACCCGTTAAAGCAGGAACTAAACCCGGAATACCTGCGCCATTAATTTGGTGACAAGCGACACAATTTTTTAAATAGACCGACTCACCATGGGCCATGAGATCCCCAGAACTTTGGTCACTCAAATCTGGTTTTTGTTTTTGTTGCGCCAAAGTCTTTTCTACCCACGCATCATACTCGGGTTGCTCCATTGCAATGACAACGATAGGCATAAATCCGTGGTCTCTGCCGCACAACTCGGTACACTGACCGCGATAAGTCCCCGCTTTATCAACAGAAGTCCATGCTTCGTTAATAAAACCAGGATTTGCGTCTTTTTTCCAGCCTAAATCAGGAACCCACCAAGAATGGATTACGTCCGCTGAAGTCAATACGAAACGAATTTTTTTATTGACCGGGATAACTAAGGGCTTATCAACATTTAGCAGGTAATGGGGAACGGAATGAGGATTAGCACCCGCCGTGCGATGAACTTTTTCACTCGCTTCATCCAAATGGCTTTCAAATTGAATATCATTACCCAGATATTTATAATCCCAATACCATTGCTTGCCAGTAATTTGAATGGTCATGTCCGATTCTTGAACATCATCCAGCTCGATCATAGCTTTTGTAGCTGGAATAGCCATGCCAATCAAAATCAAGGTCGGAATAATCGTCCACATAATTTCAACGGTGGTATTTTCATGAAACTGCGCCGCTTTATGACCTCTTGATTTACGATGATGATAAATTGAATAGAACATAGTTCCGAATACGCCGATACCTATGAATACGCAAATCCATAAAATCAACATATGCAGGTCATAAATGTCATTACTGACCTTTGTAACCCCTTTCATCAAATTGAGCGTATATTCCGCCTGCGCTGTCCCTAGGCCAAAAGCCATTAAGGTCAGACCTGCGGACAGTTGCTTTGTTTTCTTCACGGAGCAGCCCCCTCGTTAGTAGTTATAAACTCTTGTATGCGTTATATCGTTTCGTAATTTCAGGGGCATGCCAAGGTCGACCCGATTCCATTTACGTAATAATTATCACAAATAATCTTTTTAATTTTAACTCATGAAAGCACTCTATACCAGCTGTCCTTTCCTTCATATTATTTAGCCCAATAAAAAAACTTGTGAATCAAGACAACTCACAAGCCTTTTGTTTTTACTCCACACCCGACCTCTTCAGATAAAGGTTGTAAATGACTCCCTCCATCAACAAAGATTTGTTAATTTTCAAAACGGGACAGCTATATCAGAATAAGCTAATCGTTAATGCAACTTTGTCAAAAAAGTCGGATCAATTCGACAGCCGCCAATTTCGGGACGATCCAACAGGTCCTGTTCGAAATCCCGGTAAGTGGATAACTGAAATGCAATACGCGTAATCTTTCCGCCGGAAAATTCAAATTCCATCGCACCGCCTTTAATACGCGCACTACCCTCTTTAGTGGTAAACAATAAAATGCCCGCAGATTTGCCCAAGCTATCAGGAACCGGCCGCGCACAACTCAATTCGTTTAATGACAATCCTGAAAAGACTTGCGCCAATTGACGAGCACTGACAATAATGCCCTCGCCAGGAATAGGCGTAACAGCAGATGCAACCGGATCGACTGATACTTCCTCAGGGGCAGGGACTGCTGACACTACCGGAGGATTCAGCAACAATCCCAAGCCGAAATCACCTAAATGATTTTGCAGCAACACACTACCGTCGCCATTTTTTGCGGTACTGAGCAAAGGAAATAACTGCTGCTCCATTTCCGTTTTGTTTGAATTTTTCAACACCGCAACCAACTGCCGTTCTATCGACTTAAGCGGCGTAAACAATTGCTCTTTTTTATGACTCGCCTCACCCATCTGATCCCAGTCAGACGGCGTATTGACCGGCAAACCCATCGCTTTCATAACCGCATAATCGTCAGTTGCCAGACAGTTAGCAAAGTTTTTACTGCGATAAGCTTCTATGACCTTGGGCCGCATTTCTTCACCCTGCGTCTTTTGTCGACTGATGTTGTAGTTATTCCAATCGCCATTTTTAGCCAGAAAATAGTAAATTACCGCATTGCGATCAAACTTATTGAAGCCTAAATCCTTCATCACCAACTTCAATTTTCGGCAATTACCCTCCACTTCCTGGTAATTATTCCAATTAGGTTTTAAATTCGGCTTTGCCTGATGCTTCGATTGTTCAATCAACTGTTGAAGATTGATGTCCCCGGCCGCAGATTTTATCGGCGAATAGCCTATTTCTTCAAAGGATAAATCGCGTGCATCGGGAATGCCGTCAGCGGTCGTCTTTAATAATAAAGAAGGTAGAATTTCCGGATAAATCTTTAGCTCACCCAATTGCTTAGTATCTGAACCCAGCAGATTAAACCCGCCTTCCGCCACATCATAAACCTTAAATATTGTCTGATTCAGCGTTCCGATTTTACCCAAAAAAGCCGTGGCTGCCGGTAGTGAATGCGACTCCGAACTATGTTTAACCGACTGATGAGGCACCGGTGTTGCTGCCGCCGTAGCCGCCTGCTGATTGCTCTTTACCCATTGCCCGGCAACCTGCCCCATGATGGCAACCCCCATGCCGACACCAGTTAGCGCCAGCAAACTACTAGCCGCATTCACATTGCCGACCAGACCCGACACATCCACATCGCTGTTCGCATTGGTGTAAAAATTATAATCGACCAGGGTTTCCTTGCCCGAATCCAACCGTATCCACGGGGTCAGGTAAAGCTTTTTAGCATCGAAAGTAAAGTTGCACTTGCCTGTCGTTGCCTGATACAAAAAACCGGTAGCTTCACGGCTAAATTTAAGCGCCTCATTACGCACACTGTAAATAAGCGCCGCCGATAAATCGCCCTTTTCGTAAGACGGGGCCATATTGGTACAGCCGTTTTTTAAAACATTTTCGCCTTTAAAATCAAACTCCGAAATTAACCGGACATAATAGTCATCGCCATCAATAACCTGAAAGCCTTGTAAAGGCTGAAACTGGCTGACCTGGGTCGACGGATGATCAAGCACAATTTGCCGGGTCGAGGCACATCCGGACAACAACGTACCGACAACTAAAATAAATTTTACTGATGAGAACTTTATAGATAAGTTATGGCGAATCGTCATGCATTAACCTTGTGCCGTCAGTTAAACGGATAATCAAGCTGAGAAAAAACGAAAATAATAGGGCTTTCAAAGAAACTTTGTCATGTTTTATTTTTGCCACTCTGCTGGCAAAGGCCTTAGTAAGGGGTGAATTATAGCGTCAGTTGTTCCGAGAGAAAATCGAAATCCGCGACTTTCGTATAAGGCAATATACCCAGCAAAGGCGGGGCTACAGCGGCTTTTATGCTGAGTATATTCTCGTCCCTGTTTAGCATTTCCGGGTCTGTACAGACCGCAATCCAACCGGCACAGTTTACGCCTGATTGCACGATCGCCTGATAAGTCAATCGCGCATGATTAATGCAACCCAGTCTGATGGCGACAACAAAAATCACCGGCAGAGCCAGTGCTATTGCCAAGTCGCTATTCGTTTCCCGCTCATTTAAAGGACTGTACCAACCTCCGGCGCCTTCAACAATAATAATGTCAGCTAGATTTTTTAACAGCTCAAATTTAGCAACCAACTGATTCAGTTTGACTGGGTTGTTTATGCCCGCAATATGCGGTGAAACCGGTGGTTCGTAGGCATAGGGATTGATTAAATCATAGTCAATCTGCACTGACGCATTTCCCTGTATCAGCAACGCATCTTCATTTTTCAGCTGCCCATCCTGCATTAAGCAACCTGAAGCGACAGGCTTCATGCCTGCAACTGATTTCCCCTGATTTTTAAAGTAACGCATCAGCGCAATCGTTGCCCAGGTTTTACCGACATTGGTATCGGTGCCGGTTATAAAGTAACTCTTTTGCATTAGCTTGCCGTAACCATAATGACTTCGAAGGTTGCAGGGATCAAATCGTTGGCTTGATGCCGCTCATATTCCCCAATCATGCGCTGCATGATAGCTTTAGTCGTGATGTTTTTGTTGCGCCCGGCAATCACATTATGTGCGCCGATATGCTTTAGTTCCTTCATCAACGCCAAAACTGAATCATAGCGCGATACATAAAGCTGGGTTTCAATCGCTATCTCGGTATAACCCGCTAGCTGAAGAAAGCGGGTCAACTGTTGTTCACTGTAAAAGTCGTTAACGTGACTGTAGTCATCAACTTTTGCCCATGCGGCTTTTAACTCTTGTAGCGTTTGCGGGCCGAATGTCGAGAAAACCAGCCTGCTGCCAGGCTTCATTACCCGCTTAATATCGGTAAAAACAGCCTCAAGATTGATACACCATTGCAAAGCGAGATTAGAGAAAACGCCATCGACGACGTCTCCGGCTAACGGTAGCTGTTCAGCATCGGCACATAAATAGCTGACATCAGGAGTATCGACGAGCTTTGTCCGCGTCACCTGCAACATCGGCAACGCAATATCCAGGGCGACAATGGGTCTAGCAATTCCCAACAGTTCGGAGGTTAAAAAACCGGTGCCGCAGCCCAGGTCCAGCAAGGTTCCTGCCAGCTTTTCAGCGTCAATAGTACTCAGCAGCACTCTACCGACAGTACGCTGCAATGCGGCGACGCCATCATAAGTTACTGCGGCCGCCGCAAATGATTGTTTGATTTTGGCTTTATCTAAATGCATTGTTTATCCATAAATCGGTAAATAATCGCCAACGTTTCCCGTCCACGCGACAAAAACGGCACATGCCCTGCCCTGTCGATAATATTTAATTCCAGACTCGGCAATAACTGCTGCATTTTTTCAGCTACGGCGACAGGAATCAAGGTATCCAGGCGGCCCAATATGACCGACACAGGCATTTTTAATTCGGATAAAATCGGCCTCAAGTCTGCCTGTTTCAGTATCGCCAAACCGCCTTGCAAGGTATGCCCATCAGGCGGTTCGCATTCGTATATGGCTGCTCTAAGTACCTTCAATAGAGCCTTTTGGTCGGGCAAGCCGTTTACCTGCAAGGATAAAAAGCGCAGTAAAGTCGCCTGACAGCTTTCATTCAACTGATCGGCAAAATCATCGAGCAACCGGATATCCATGCCGGGCCAGTCATGTGTTCCCAGGCCGGAACCGGCGAAACAAGGATTGCCCGCCAGCAAAATCAGTGAAGATACCCGATCAGGATAACGACTGGCTATATCAAGCACCACCGTAGCGCCAAAAGACCAACCCAGCCAACAGCTCTGCTCAGGAATCATATTAACCAACTCGGCGCTAATCCGTTCCAACGTAAACGAATCGATTTTTTCGCTATGCCCGTGTCCTGGCAAATCGATACAGGTGACCTGATAGTTGAGCGCCAACTGCTTGGCAAATTCCCACCAGATGCCAGTATGCATCGCCCAACCATGCACCAGCACGATAGGCCTACCTTTGCCAAAGGTTTCCAGGTGAATGGTTGTCACTTGCGGCCTACGATAATTTTGGCTAGCGCGTCCAGCAGCCGATCGACATGCTGCTGCTCGTGCAATGCTGAAAAAGTCACCCGTAATCTTGCGCTACCTTGAGGCACGGTCGGCGGACGAATAGCACTGACTAAAAACCCGGCATTTAACAAAGCATTGCTGATGTCTACGGCTTTTTGACTGTCGCCGATCAGGATAGGCTGTATGGCCGACGCTGATGCCATCACCTGCAATCCGAGCTGCTCTGCGCCCAGCCTGAATCTTTCCGACAGTTGTTTAAGCTTGTTTCTTCGCCAGCTTTCTTCGATGACAATTTTTAAACTTGCCCGAGTCGCCTCGCAAACCGCTGCCGGTAACGCGGTGGTATATATATAAGTACGGGCTTTCTGGATCAAGGTTTCAATCAGCGCCTCAGAACCGGCTACGAAAGCGCCGAAAGTACCAAAACCTTTACCCAAGGTCCCCATCAGCACCGGCACATCATCCTGGCCAAGACCGTAATGCTCCAAAATCCCGCCGCCATGTTCGCCGATTACGCCCAGTCCGTGCGCATCGTCAACCATCAGCCAGGCATCATGATTTTTTGCGGCAGCAGCCAATTCATCCAGCGGTGCAAAATCGCCATCCATGCTAAATACGCCATCGGTAACGATCAGCTTGTTGCCTGCAGCTTTGTTCAGATTTGCTTCGAGATCAGCCAGACCGGCATGGGCATAACGCTTAAATCGTGCGCCAGACAACAGACCGCCATCCAGTAAGGACGCATGATTTAACCGGTCTTCAAATACCGCATCGCCGCGCCCCAATAAAGCCGAAATTACGCCGATATTTGCCATGTATCCGGTAGAAAACAATAATACCCGGTCGCGGCCGGTAAAAGCGGCGAGCTCTTCTTCCAGAGCATGGTGAGCAACGCTATGTCCGCAAATCAAATGCGCAGAACCACTGCCAACCCCGTATTGATCCACCCCGGATTTAAATGCATTGACTACATCGGGATGATTAGCCAGCCCCAGGTAATCATTGCTGCAAAAATTGATCAGTTTTCTGCCGTCGATTTCCAGGTTAATGCCTTGAGGGGATGCGATGATCCGCCGGGAGCGATACAGACCTTGCCGGGCTATATCATCAAGGTTAGGTGCTAACTGTGAGAATGCGTGTGTCATTAGTATTATTTACCACAAAGACACGAAGTATATATTTCCTTCTTCGTGTCCTTCGTGTCTTCGTGGTTAAAGATGTTTTGTAAAGGCAATCGGCCGGTTGCTGCTACGAATGGTTTCATTCATCAAGCGTAACTTGAGCCGCCTGAATACACACCTAATCGCTCAAACAAAGCCAAATCATGATTGGTCATCGGATTATCGGTGGTCAACAACTTGTCACCATAAAAAATCGAATTGGCACCGGCCAGAAAACACAGCGTCTGCATTTCATCGCTCATGTTATTGCGCCCTGCGGACAACCGCACCCGCGACTTGGGCATCATGATTCTGGCAACCGCAATGGTTCTGATAAAGATAATCGGATCCAAAGCTTCAGTTCCCATTAACGGCGTGCCTTCGACCTGCACCAGCATATTGACCGGTACACTTTCAGGATGCTTGGGCAAATTTGCCAGCTCGATTAAAAGCTTGGCGCGATCAACAGCGCTCTCGCCCATACCGATAATGCCGCCGCAACATACATTAATCCCGGCATCCCTGACCCGAGCCAGCGTATCCAGACGATCCTGATAAGTCCGCGTGGTGATGACTTCGGAATAATAGTCTTCGGATGTATCCAGATTGTGATTGTAATAATCCAGACCACCCTCTTTTAACCGGGCCGTTTGCGCATCGGTCAACATGCCCAAGGTTACGCAGGTTTCCAGACCCAACGCCTTAACACCCTGAACCATTTCCACCACCCGTTCCACATCCCTGTCTTTAGGCTGACGCCAGGCTGCCCCCATGCAAAAACGCGATGCGCCTTGATCTTTAGCCAGTTGCGCCGCCTGCAAAACTGCATCGACCGGCATTAATGCCTCGGGCGTCAAATCGGAATCATAGCGAGCGCTTTGCGGGCAATAGCCGCAGTCTTCCGAACAGGAGCCGGTTTTAATACTCAGCAGACTGCTAATCTGAACTTCATTGGGATCGAAATTCTCTCGGTGTACGGTTTGCGCTTTAAAAATCAGGTCATTAAAAGGCAACGCATAAAGCGCTTGCACTTCATCCAACTGCCAGTCATGGCGAATTGCAGGGTTTGCAGACATTCTGTTAAGCTCCAGTATAGGATGGACTGAGATATGAAGCCCATCAATCGCGAACGACGATAAACTTGTCAACCTGTTCATATAAAAATGGTATACAACTGGATCAATATTATACAGGATTACCTGCTTCCGCCTACTTGCATCTTGTGCGGAAACCCAGGACACCATTCCCGCGACATTTGCCATTCGTGCTATACGCAACTGCCTCGAAATAATCACTGCTGTTATCAATGCGCAGAAATACTGGAAACGCCCGTAACCGCTCCCGTGCAATCATGCCGGGCAATCCCTGCCCGGCACCCTTCGGGCGCTTCGCGCACAAAACCGCCGAGAGCGGTTTTGTGCGGTCGCTGTCTAAGCCGCCAGCCCGCCTTTGATGAGACTGTCGCGCCGTTCATCCATCAAGATGCCATCCGGCATTTAATCAGCACCTTAAAATTCGGCGCCAATCACAAGAATGCGCGCTTACTCGGTATGTTATTAGCCGACCACCTGACAAATCTGTCTGGAACAGATTTGCATCTACCCGAAGAGTGTCGGGCAGGAAAGCACGGCATGGAAAAGACCGCCGACCGGCCCGACTTGATTTTACCGGTTCCGCTGCATAAAACCCGCTATCGCCAGCGAGGCTTCAACCAGGCCATAGAAATTGCCAGAATTGTAGGTCGAGAATTACAGATTCCATTAGATCTTAGCAGCTGCAAGCGCAATCGCGACACCCCCCATCAAACCCAATTACCCGCCAAAAAACGCCGTAAAAACCTGAAAAATGCGTTTTCAATCGTCAAGCCCATCCATGCCCAGCACATCGCAATACTTGACGACGTAATGACCACCGGCTCCACCGCCCATGAACTGGCTTATGCCTTGAAAAAAGCCGGCGCTAGCCGAGTAGATGTCTGGGTGTGTGCCAGGGCTTGATTCGCATCAATCTGTGGCTATTTGTTAACAGCCAAACTTAAGCCATCAACAATAAACAGGCACAACAACCGAAATTTTTACCGCCCATCCTCTTTTAAATAACCATAAAAAAAGGGCCGCATTCGTACGAATGCGGCCCTTTTTATTTCCACACGCGTAACCGGAGTTACTGCATGGAAGTAATCGATTAACGTTTCGAGTACTGTGGACGTTTTCTGGCTTTGTGCAAACCCACTTTTTTACGTTCAACAATACGTGAATCGCGGGTAACAAAACCGGCTTTTCTAAGCGCTGGACGCAAGGTTTCATCATATACCATCAACGCACGAGTCAGACCGTGACGAATAGCACCAGCCTGTCCAGATGGACCGCCGCCTTTAACGATGACATTAATATCAAACTTGCCTTCCATATCAACACAACCCAATGGTTGACGAGAAACCATTTGGTCAGTTTTACGACCGAAATATTCTTCGAGAGTTTTTTTGTTAATAGTGATTTTTCCGGTACCTGATGTTGCGTAAACACGTGCTATTGCACATTTACGACGACCTGTTCCGTAATACTGAGCTGCTGCTGCCATGATCTACCCGCTTATAATTCTAATACTTGTGGCTGTTGAGCCTGATGATCGTGTTCAGGACCTGCATAAACCTTCAATTTCTTGAACATTGCACGACCCAGTGGATTGTTAGGTAACATTCCTTTAACTGCTGTAGTAAGAATACGATCAGGGAAAGTTTTTCTCAATTTACCCAAGGTAACAGTCTTAAGGTTACCGATATAACCGGTATGATGCTGATACAATTTATTCTTTTCTTTATTGCCGGTAACGCCTATCTTCTCTGCATTTACTACAATAATGTAATCACCGGTATCAACATGCGGTGTGTATTCTGGTTTATGTTTACCGCGAAGGCGAAGCGCAATTTCAGAAGCAAGACGACCAAGTGTCTTTCCTTCTGCATCGACCACGAACCAATCACGCTTAACTTCTGCTGGCTTTGCACTAAATGTTTTCATCGTTGCTTAGGCTTACTGTTAAAGGCTTGAATATAAAGAACGAGATTCTACTAAGAATTACCAAAACTTTCAAGTTTATTTATGATTCGGGTTCAAGACACCTACTCTTATAATTTTATATTTAATGAGTGCAACTTACGATAAAGATGCGTTCTCTCCATACCCACTGCGGCTGACAATTTTGCAACACTACCGCCAGTACGCTCAAAATGGTACTCCAGATAGGCCTTCTCAAAATGATCTCTGGCGTCTTTTAACGGTAAATTAAAGAACTCAGGCACCGAATGCGCGGTAACCGCATCACCAATCACCGAACCCAACGCGGCTTTCACCTCATCCAACTCTATATCTTCCCCTACACCCAGTATCATCAAGCGCTGCACCAGGTTTTTTAATTCCCTTACGTTGCCGCGCCAACTGTAATTACGCAAATAGTTTTGCGCTGCCATCGAAAACTTTCGAAAAGGCAATCTATCCTGGCTGACAAAATAATCCACATAAAAACTCAGTAATGCAGGCACATCCTCACTATGTTCCCGGAGCGATTGAACGTCGAGCGAGACCTCATTAAGCAAATAGTATAAATCTTGCCGAAAACGACCTGCCTTAACCTCCTCATCCAAGGCAATGCGGGTTGATGCCACCACCCGAACCTCAACACGAACCGCCTCGCCCCCCCCTACTCGCAGGAATGAACTTGACTCCAGTGCACCGAGCAACCTTAGCTGAGTTTCCTTATCCATGCCGCCGATTTCACCTAAAAATAGCGTCCCTTTATGCGCCCGTTCCAACAGACCAGGATAAATCTTACCCGCATCCTCTTTACCGAAAAACTCCACCGCGGAATTTTCCGGCGATATACTGCCTACCGCCACATCGACAAAAGGACCGTCTCGACGGAAGCTGTTATTATGCAGGTAACGTGCATACATCTCCTTACCAACACCCGCCTCACCGACAAACAACACCCGGGCATCGTGCTGAGCCAAACGCTTTAATTGGTCCTTCATTCTCGCAACGGCAGCACTCTTGCCAACCGGTTCAATATCGGCGACTAACTGCTGCTTGAGTCCCGCATTTTCTATTTGCAGACTACTGGCTTCCAAAGCCCTTTCTACAATCAATAATAATTTCGCCATAGACAACGGCTTCTCAAGAAAATCATAAGCCCCCAGCCGAGTCGCCTCAACAGCGGCTTCAACGGAGCCGTGTCCTGACATCATAACCACAGGACAAAGCATGGCTTCTTCAGCAACCCATTCTTTCAACAAAGTTATGCCATCGGTATCCGGCATCCAAATATCCAGCAGGATCAAATCAGGGGCTGTAGACCTTTTTAACTCCCTGGCGGTACTGGCATTTTCAGCCGTAGCAACCTGATAACCTTCATCCTCAAGAATTTCACAGACCAGTCGGCGAATGTCCGGCTCATCATCTACAACTAATATCTGCGGTATGTGTGCATTCATATGTTTTACGACATCTCAAAAATTACACGCCGGAAGCTGAATAATAAATCCAGCCCCCACTTTGTCGCATCGGTTCCCTATCGATTGCGACACTTCCGCCGTCCCTGGCAGTCGACGGCTGGTGTCGACCCAAATCGCACCGCCATGTTCTTCAATTATTTTTTTGACTATCGCCAGGCCCAAACCGGTACCTCTAGCTTTAGTGGTCACATAAGGCTCAAAGATTTGCTCGATTTGCTCGTCCTTAATGCCCGGCCCATCATCATAAATCGCTATTTCGATAAAATCGGTGTTATTTTTTTGCACCCGATGCAGGCTTATCTCGATCAATCCTTTACCATCTATCGCTTCCAGCGCATTTTTGATCAGATTATGCAGTACCTGCCTGATGCTAACCGGGTCACCTTTGACCATCAACAAACCGGTATCGTAATCAGCTTTAAACTTGACCCCCGACTTTAACACATAAAGCGCTAACACTTCCTGAACCAAACGGGGCAGATCAATATCCACCGTCTGCTTTTTGGAGGGTTTCGCATATTCCGAGAAATCATCCACCATTTCTTTCATCGCCTCAACTTGCTGCACAATAGTTGTGGTTGAGCGCTGCAATATACCCGCATCAATGTCGTTCAACTTGTCGGCCAACTTGTGCTGCAAGCGTTCTGCCGATAGCTGGATGGGCGTTAACGGATTTTTGATTTCATGCGCCAGACGCCTGGCCACTTCCCCCCACGCCGCATTTTTCTGCGCCTGAATCAAATCGGTCACATCATCAAAAACCACCACAGCCCCGACTCGCAGGCCTTCCTGAGAAAACAGCGGCGTGCCTCTGCACAGCAACTCCTGTCGGCCGTTTGGGCCTAAAAAAGCAATTCGCTGCTGCCATATATCATCGGCTTGCTCCAATAAGCGCTGAATGGACTTTAAAGGTTCAGCTAGCTCGGTATAACTCTGCACCAGCTCCAACAAAGTCCGCCCGACAAACTGATTCACATGAACATGAAAAATCCGGTAAGCCGCCTGATTCGCCGTACGGATCTTATACACCGTATCAAAACTAATCACTCCGGCCGTTAAGTTCGCCAATATCGTTTCCAGATAGGCGCGTTGATTTTCCACCTCAATACCGGCCATCCGGGTTGCAGCGCTGGCCCTGGCAATACGATGAGTCATCTCATTAAAAGACTCCACCAGAAAACCCAGGTCATCCTGAGCAGTAACCGGCAGATCCCGATCATAATGCCCGGAAGCCACCGCCTGCGTGCCCTTAACCAGCGCCTTTACCGGGGCGATAATATTACGGATACTGATAAAAGCCACCCAAATAGCCGCCAGCAAACTCATCAACAAAACCAGTGACAACGTCAAAGAGAAACTCAACTTTAAGGAGTCCCTTAAAAAATTCATCTCCTGATAACGTACAAAGGCAAATTCCACCGAGTCGGCCAAATCCGCAATTCGTATCGGCACCGGATATAAAGCCTGTAAATATTGCGGCTCCCTGGTTTTAACGGTAACGATAACGCGGATCATCAACTCATCTTCGCGCACCGGCGCCAAAGCGACAAACTCGGTATTCCGCCGCAACTGCAACCAAACATGCTCATCCGGTAAACTCGGCAAAATATCACTGGGATTGATGCTGCTTGAAGCCATAATCCTGCCCTGCCGAGAAAATAGCGTCATCTCGGAGGCTCCAGAAAGTTGACGCAAATTTTCCATTTCCAGAGTCACCAGCGTTTCCGGCGAATCCACCAATCTCGAAGTTAATTGCTGCGTTTGTCGCAAATGCCAGCGCATCCGCTGGTCTAATGAGGCCTGACTCAGTTCCAAAGCATCTTCCATCGCCCGGTCTATTTCCACATTAAACCAGCTATCGATACCCTGATGCAAAAACTGCATGGAAAAATAAAACACAATAACAGCAGGAGCCAGAGCCAAAACCACAAACAGCGACACCATGCGCGTCGTTAATCTCGAACCCGCTTCGCGTTTTTTTAACTGCCGCGCCAGCGAATAAATATTAGCACCGACCAGGCCCAGCAACACCACCGACCCCAGCGCATTGACCAACAGCAGCCATGAATACATCGCGCTCAACTCTGACGATTCCTGCGTTGCCGAACTCATCAGCTGCAACAACAGCAAAATCAAGCCAAACAGAACCAATATGGACAAGCTGATAGGGGGTTTTATTTTGTCAAAGGCCATAATGTCCAGTCACTGGATAAATACCATTGAGGATTAACATAAGCAATCGGCCGTAACGGTAACGGCAGGGCATCTCGATCAAGCGTTACTTTTATGCTGGCGGCGTAGCGTTCTCCAGGCGCATAAGTCGCCGTATCCATTACCCGAAAAGCACGGATAGTTGACATCGAATCGAGCGCCGCTGATAGCTTAGAAAAGTTAGTCACGTCACCTGCACCTTCATTTCTGACACGATACATATTCAGTAATGCATGATACTGAATGCGGTAACGGATGCCGGTATTAACCAATGTTTTATTCCAGAAATAATCCCGCTGTTGCAGGGTCTTGATATGTATATCCCAATACAAAGGCACTCCGCTTTTCAGCGCCTCCTTTGCCCGCGTACTGAGCCGATAATCTATATCCGCAGACAGCACATAGCTATCGCCTTGCAAGGTAAACTCGGCATTTTTGACTTCCACGCCAAATCTTTCGACTACGTTCAGGACAGGCGTATCGGCATGACTGATGGTGGGCAACAAGCCTATCAAAAAACAACACAGCAATGCAGAGCAAAGCGATGTTTTATTGCTTGCTGATGCGCGCATAATAAAACCCATCCATTGCCGATTCACCGGTAAGAATCTGGCGCCCGCATACTCCGGAAGTTCCCCAGTCTGTTGTTCCCAAGCTGGAGCTTGGGAACAAGGGCAACTCGACCGCATCGTTATGCTCAGCTAAAAACGCTTGAACCTGCTGCTCATTTTCCTGTTTTAAAATGGAACAAGTTGCATAAACCAACAATCCGCCAGGCGCCAGCAGCGGCCAAACGGCTTGCAGAATGGCTTTTTGCATAGCCTGTAACTGCCCAATATCCTCGGCTCTGCGCAATAATTTAATATCTGGATGGCGGCGAATAACGCCCAAGGCTGAACAGGGCGCGTCCAGCAAAATCCGGTCAAACAGCTGCCCGTCCCACCAACCACCAGGATTTGCCGCATCGCCGACCACCAGCGTAGCTTGCAGACCCAGGCGCTGACAGTTTTCACTGACCCGCAGCATTCTGGACGCGTCTATATCGACGGCGACCAGCTCTTTTAGCAGCGCTTGAGTCTCAAGAATATGCGCAGTTTTACCACCCGGTGCGGCACAGACATCCAGCACCCGTTGTCCCGGCTGCACATCCAGCAATCCGGCCGCCAATTGCGCGGCAGCATCCTGAACGGATACCAGCCCTTCGGCAAAGCCGGGCAACAAATCGACCGGCACCGGTTTATCCAGCCTGATCGCCGACCGGCAAAAACCGACAGCTTCAGCCTCTATGCCCTGTTCGGTTAATAGTTGCAGGTAATGTTCCCTGCTGGTTTTCGCCAGATTGACCCGCAACACCATAGGTGGTTGCTGGTTGTTTTCCAGAAAAATAGTTAACGCCTGCTCGGGCCAGTCCTGTTCAATTTGTTTAATCAGCCAGTCGGGATGGCTCAGGGCTGCGACCTGACATTTATCAGCTTTGTGTTCAAGCTCTTCCTGCTCTCGCAGATAGGTTCTAAGCACCGCATTGATCAGCGACTTGGCCCACGGTTTTTTACGTGCGGCCAATACCGTTTCGGACACGGCGGCATGAGGCTTTACCCGCATGAATTTAAGCTGGTACAAGCCCACCAAAGCCAAGGATTTAACGTCGGCATCCTTTAGCGGTTTATCCAACAATTGGCTTAAAATAAAATCCAGCCGATGAAATTGCCTGCAAACGCCGTAACATAGCGCTTGAATGAAAGCCCGGTCTTTACCCGACTCTATGCTCAAAAAGGCATTATCCAGAGCGGCAGTTAAAGATTGCCCGTCTTGCAAAACCCGGGACAATACCCGGGCTGCGACTAATCGTGTATTCAACCGAGTTTTACCCCATTAAGGTCGTGAGCACTGAGGAAAGCCTGAACAGGCAAGCGTTTTCCGCCCGGTAACTGCACTTCCAGCAGCCGTAAAAAACCTAAGCCGGTCGCCACATCGATATGTTTATCGACACAGCAAACTACGCCGGGTTCCATTTGTAAAGACGCATCATCCTGCACCGCTACCGCCTGCCAAATACGCAACACCTTGCCTTGATAAAGCGTTTGCGCGACCGGCCAGGCATTTAAGCCTCTTACCTTTCTAGCCAGATCGGCTGCCGGTTGCGTCCAATCGATATCGGCTTCGCTTTTTTCCAGTTTTTCGGCATAGGTCACCAGCGCCTCATCCTGCGGTTCGGGATGAATAGCTCCCGTTTCCAGTTGCGCCAGCACTTTACTCAAGCCTATTGCACCCAACACGGCTAATTTGTCATGCAAATCGACAGCCGTATCGGTCGGACCAATCGCGCATTCTTCCTTGTGCAGCATATCGCCGGCATCCAGTTTGCGCACTATCTGCATAATAGTCACGCCGGTTTTTTCATCGCCCGCTATTAATGCCCGTTGAATAGGCGCAGCTCCGCGCCAGCGCGGCAACAATGAAGCATGGACATTGATACAGCCCAGTTTAGGCACGTCCAGAACGGCTTGGGTTAAAATCATGCCGTAAGCGACCACCACCATCAAATCGGCATTCAATACGCTGATCTGTTGCAAGTCCTCATCGGTCTTCATCGTCAGTGGTTGAAAAACAGGAATCCCGGCAGTCAAAGCCAATGCTTTGACCGGACTAGGTTGCAACTTACGCCCTCTGCCTGCCGGACGATCTGGCTGAGTATAGACGGCACAAACCTGATGCCCTGAATCCAACAACATCTGCAAGCAAGGGACGGCAAAATCAGGGGTTCCGGCAAAAATTATCTTCATCAACTCGTTTCCATTTTATGCATTTTTTCCAATTTCTTCTTAATCCGCTGCCGTTTTAACGGTGAAATATAATCGACAAACAGTTTTCCGCTCAAATGATCCAGCTCGTGCTGAACGCAAACAGCCAGTAAATCTCTGGCGTCAAATTCAAAAGACCTCCCTTCCCTGTCCAGCGCTCTGACGATAATATGCTCAGCCCTGGTCACTTTTTCAAAAAAACCGGGCACCGAAAGACAGCCTTCTTCGGACTCTTTAACCCCGTCTTTTTCGATGATTTCAGGATTGATTAAACATAATGGGGCATCCTTTTCCTCGCTGACATCAATGACCACGACCCGCTGATGCACATTAACCTGAGTTGCGGCCAAGCCTACACCATGCGATTCATACATGGTTTCAAGCATATCATCGACCAACTTTTTAATTTTATCATCGACCGTTTTTACGATTGCAGCCTTCTTACGCAACCGATCATCCGGAAACTCGAGAATAGATAGAATACTCAACAAACTCACCATTATAATAATTGAATACTGAAATTCTATCTGATTTGAAACCATCTGGAAACTCCACCACTATTGAAGCCTGCTGATTTGAACTCTTTTCCGCTGCATTCAATGCCGTCCGACAAACTCAACACACCTGCGTTAAGATAAATTCTGCAAGCTGCCGCAAAATATTTTAGGCTTCACCAAATTAAAGATCTTTTTTAAATCAGCATTATTTTCAACTGCCCCCTATACCACCAAATGCATTATCATTAGCCCATTAAAAATTAAAAGCCACTAGGGCTACCTAATAAAAATAATGAGCCACCAGTCAAAAGCCGCAACCGACCGCAATTTACCCTTAATTTTCTTATTTGCCGCAACCTTGCTTACCAGTGCATCGCTGATGTTTGTGCTGCAACCGCTGTTCGGGAAGATTTTATTACCTTTGCTAGGCGGTTCACCGGCAGTCTGGAACACCTGCATGGTGTTTTACCAGAGCATCCTGTTTCTGGGTTACCTTTATGCGCATTATCTTTCTACGCGCCACACACAGCACCGTCAAATACTGATCCATACCGCGCTGATACTGATCAGTTTTTTGGCGCTACCTTTAGCCTTGCCGGAAAATACCGTCCCGCCGACCGACAGCAACCCAACCTTTTGGCTGCTCTGGACATTATTTCTGGCTATCGGCCTGCCTTTTTTCGTGGTTTCCACCACCGCACCGCTGATCCAAAAATGGTTCGCCAATGTCGGCCACCAGACCAGTCACGACCCTTATTATCTTTATGCGGCCAGCAACACCGGCAGCCTGATTGCGTTGCTGAGCTATCCCTTCCTGCTTGAACCCAATATCGGACTGGCTAACCAGAAAAGTTACTGGAGTGTCGGCTATCTGCTGCTGTGTCTGCTGATTGCAGGCTGCGCGTTTGTGCTATGGAAAAATTGTAGGGGCAAATTTATTCGCCCTGGGCGAATAAATTCGCCCCTGCAAGATGCAGAAGCCGTTACGGCTACAGATGAAAATAATCTCAGCCTTGCCACCCAATTGCACTGGCTGGCGCTGGCCTTGGTGCCGTCCAGCCTGTTGCTGGGCCTGACCAACTTCATCAGCACCGACATTGCCTCGGTGCCGTTATTATGGATTATCCCGTTAACGCTGTACTTATTGTCTTTTGTGATCGTTTTTTCCAAATGGAACGACAAAGTACATCCGCTGATGGTGAAACTGCAACCGCTTTTCCTGTTGCCGTTTATCGCCTACGCGTTCATTAATCCGGCGGACTTACCTTATTGGGCCTATTTGATTTTGCACCTGTTGGCATTCTTCTTTGCCGTCATGGTGTGTCATGGCGAACTGGCTAAACTAAGGCCGCATACCCGGCATTTAACCACCTTCTATTTGATTATGTCCTTTGCGGGCATGTTGGGCGGCATGTTCAACACCTTTGTTGCGCCGTTTGTGTTCAATGCCGTTTATGAATACCCGATCATGATTATTGCAGCCTTATTGTTGCGCCCAGGGCGAATAAATTCGCTCCTACAACAAATAATAGCCCCGGCGCTGCTGGTTATTGCCGGGATTATTGCTCATGCCACCGTCGACAATTTACTCCAGTATTTCGACGCCATCGTCATCGGTCTGATAGGCTTAACCTTGCTGACTTACCTGCTCAGAGCGCGTCCAGTCGGCTTCGCGTTAATGACCGGCGCGATTATTTTCCTTGCGCTAGGCTTGCATGGCCTGTCGTCGCATACCCTTTATCAAGAGCGCAGTTTTTTTGGCGTGCTGGCCGTGCGTGAAGCGGTGTTAACCGATGAGCAAGGCCAGCCTGAAAGCTATCATGAGTTATTTCATGGCACCACCAAACACGGGGCGCAACGTCTGGCTGCACACTTAAGTAAAATACCGCTGACCTATTACAGTCGTCCCGGACCTATGGGGCAGCTGTTTACAGAATATGACGGTAACGATCAAGCCTGGAATATCGGCGTAGTCGGACTGGGCGCGGGCGCGTTAGCCTGTTATGCCAAGGATCAACAAAGCTGGACGCTGTACGAAATTGATCCATTGGTGATAGACATTGCCAGCAACCCCGCCTATTTCAGCTACCTGAGCCAATGCGCTCCCAACGCCGCGATGCGCATCGGCGACGCCCGTTTATCGCTGGAAAAAGAGCCGGATCAGCACTTTGATTTATTAGTCATGGATGCATTCAGTTCCGATTCAGTGCCGACTCATCTGCTGACCAAGGAAGCGCTGGCGCTCTATGTCAAAAAACTCAAACCTACCGGCATCCTGGCGTTTCACATGACCAACCGCCATTTGTCGCTGAAAAAAGTATTGTCGATTAATGCGGAAGCCCTGCACTTGGCATCCCTGATTCAGGAATTCCAACCGCAACAGGACATCCCGCTGGTGGTTGCGACTGACTGGGTAGTGATGGCAAAGCATGCCGAAACACTGGAACCGCTACGTCTAAGCCGTCTCGGCAACTGGCAGAAAATGCCCTTATATTTCGACATGAAGCCCTGGACCGATGACTTCACCAATATTGTCAGTATTTGGAAATAAGGCTTGCTGAACCAAGATCGGTTTAACTGATTTATCACAGGGTAGCTTTCTTCTTGGGTTAGATGGCTGAATGTTCTCATTGGGCACCTCTTTAGTGTTTGTTTTGGTAGACAGAGACCATGCCCGCTAACCTTTTTAAGAGATACTGCTTTCATCATATGAATTCAAGTGAATTCAATGTTTTTCAACTGTCGTTTAAACTTTAAAGTCCCTTACATTTATGGTTACCACCGTCACCTCTTATACCGATCCTCGTAACCGCGCCAACCCAGGGGAAGGATACGACGGTGTCGTTCGTATTTCCTCTGGTGGCTATTTCGGTACAGGCGTCTTGCTTTATGATGGACGGGCTATCCTGACGGCTGCGCACTTGTTTGCCATCGCATCATCCAGCAGTGCAGACATTCACTTTGAAACGGCATCCGGGCAGCAGAAAATCACTTCATCTCGTATTGAAATCATGCCGGACTATGATCGGGTTAACACCAATAACGACCTGGCCTTAGTCTGGTTGACCAGCGCTGCGCCGGTGGGAGCAGAGCGCTATAGCCTTTACCGTGATAGCGACGAAATTGGCCAGACACTAACGATGGTGGGATACGGCCGGGTCGGTAGCGGTGACGCCGGAATACTAACCAGTTACAGTGGCGGCGCGTTACGCTTGAAAGCCGATAATCAGTTCGATGCCGATGCTGCCCTGCTTAAAAGCTGGCTGGGTTCGTCGATAAGCTGGACGCCGACCGCCGGTACCCAATTGCTGGCCGATTTTGATAACGGCACGACTGCTCAAGATGCCCTGGGGAGACTGATCAATAGTCCAGGAACAGGGTTGGGCCAGGATGAAGGGATGATCGCCAAAGGGGACAGCGGCGGCCCGGCCTTTATCCAGGGACAGGTTGCCGGTATTGCCTCCTATACCACCAGCATCAGTCAAGGTAGCGTCCATCCTGATGTCGACGGGGTGAACAATAGCAGCTTTGGTGAAATCGGCGCTTGGCAGCGCATTAGCCATTATCAACAATGGATAGACCAGAGCTTGCGGGCGCAATATCCGAATGCACCGACCCAAGCGGATCAGGTGCAAAAAACAGTGCCAGAAGGCGACAGTGGAACCAGCTACGCCTATTTTCTGCTACAGTTCACCGGCATGCGTAGCGACCCCACTCAGATTTTGAGTGTGGACTATGCCACCCGCGATGATACTGCCAAGGCGGGTGAGGATTACCTTGCCGCCAAAGGCACGTTGGTGCTCTATCCAAACGAAAATCAAGCCGTGATTCCGGTCGAGATTATTGGCGATACTTTTGCCGAGCCTGATGAAACTTTTTATCTGGACATATTTAACCCTGTCGGAGGAAGCTTTAGCGCCGGAGTGCTCAAACTCACTGCAATACGAACTATCGTCAATGATGATAGCAATTGGGGCTGAGCTAGTCTTTGCGCGCGCCAAGTCGGTTTCTCAGGGCATCGAATACACGATCGACCATGTTTTTTAAGGGGTCTGACCCCTTTGTTTTTTTGAATGGGCCGATTCTGCGATGTATGAAGCTAAAGAGGCTGGACGCAATCAAATTCGATTTTATGATATGAAGTAAACAGCTTATAATTTTTTTCTATTGTCAGCACCTGTTTTTCCAGTAAAAGGGGACGATAAAAATCTGTAAGCCTCTGATTTATCATTGCCAGCGGCAAATTAGGGCGCTCTTGGCGGGCACATTTTCAAAGCTGTTTGACACTTTAAGGAGGTTTGTAATGGCGACTACTAAATTTTATCCGGTGCTGCTTATTGGCGCGTTGTTGCTTTTCAGTCACTGTGCTTGGGCTATTGAACTTAGGCCGTCTGGAGCTAATCTCGCTTTACAAGTAACCACGGCTTCCGAAAAGAAATCAGCTCTGATCAATCGTGGGGAGTATGTGGCCCGCCTGGGAGACTGCATCGCCTGCCACACCGTACCCAATGGAAAATTGATGTCGGGCGGATTGGAACTCAAGACGCCGTTTGGTTCGCTCTATTCCACCAACATAACACCCGATGTCGAAACAGGCATCGGTAAGTATTCTTTTGAGCAATTTGATCGCGCCATGCGTAAGGGAGTCGCCTCAGATGGGCGCAATTTGTACTCCGCCATGCCATACCCTTCCTACGCCAAGATGACCGGTGAAGACATGCGCGCGTTGTACGTTTATCTGACTCAGGGAGTTGCGCCAGTCAAGCAGCTCAACAAGCCTGCGGAGATGTCCTGGCCGTTCAGCATGCGTTGGGGACTGTCGCTCTGGAACGCGGCATTCCTTGATGGGACTCCCTTCAAGCCTGATATGACCAAGGATGCCAGATGGAACCGCGGGGCTTATTTGGTACAAGGTCCGGGACATTGCGGTGCCTGCCACACGCCCCGCGGCATTGGCTTTCAAGAGAAAGCTATGACTCAAGAAGGTTCTAACGGCAAATTCTATCTTTCAGGCGAAACGGTAGAGGCTTGGCGAGCACTCAGCCTGCGTAACTTATGGGCAGTGGAAGATACTGTCTTGCTGCTTAAGACCGGGCAGAATCGCTTCGGTAGCGTTTCCGGCAGCATGGTCGAAGTCATTCATCACAGCACTCAATACTTTAGCGATGACGATTTGACAGCCATTGCCATCTATCTGAAATCGCTGCCACCCGGGAAGAACGATTTACCTATACCCGCAGTGCCAGTTCATGCGGCTACAGCAACAATTCCTCTCAACCTTTTCTCCACGCGGGGTGGGTTAGGATATCTGCAGTTCTGTGTCGCTTGCCATCGTCAGGATGGTGCGGGAGTAAAAGGAATCTTCCCGTCGTTAGCGCAGAACACTTCTGTTACATCGTCGGATCCATCGACACTTGTTCATATCACCTTGACGGGTTGGAAAACAGCGCAAACGGCGGCGCATCCGCGCGTATACACCATGCCGGCTTTCAGTCGATTGGCTGATCAGGAATTGGCTGAAATCCTGAGCTTTGTGCGTGAAAGTTGGGGCAATAACGCCGGGCCAATCAATGCAGCTCAGGTTAAGAAATTGCACCGACAACTCGACTCTCAGGCCATAGATTCCCTCAAATTTGAAACGCCGCGTCTAGCGAATCTGCTTACCCAACCCAACCCAGAGCAGTTGATTCGCGGCATGCGTTTGCACCTTGAAACCCAAGCATTATTGCCACAGAACGTCGGTAATGCACTGAATTGCACAAGTTGTCACCTGAACGCAGGCACCGTGGCTGATGGGTCGCCTTTCGTGGGTGTTTCTGCTTTCTTTCCAGGCTATGCTCCACGTGCGTCAAGAATCATCACACTTGAAGACCGGATCAATGGCTGCTTCAGGCGTTCAATGAACGGCAAACCGTTAGCGGTGGAATCCGCAGACATGATGGCGATGGTGGCCTATTTCAATTGGATGAAAGGTGAAACCAAGTCGCAGGACAAAGTCGCTGGCCGTGGTGTGGGCAAGGTTGATACGGCAATCAAACCCGATATTGAAAACGGCAAAAAAGTCTATTCGCTACAGTGTGCTGTGTGTCACGGCAAAGAAGGCGAAGGCTTGAAACAGGCGGATGGTCGATACATTTATCCTCCGCTATGGGGAGATGATTCATTCAACATAGGCGCAGGCATGGCCCGCACCTATACAGCCGCAGCGTTTGTAAAAAGAAACATGCCAATAGGATTGCACGAGAAGTTTCCTCTGGGGCAAGGCGGTCTTTCTGATCAAGAAGCTGTTGATGTCGCGGAGTATTTCTCCCACCAGCCACGTCCGGATTTCCCGGACAAAGTAAAGGATTGGCCGAAGGATAAAAAACCGCAAGACGCGCGATATTGATTCCCGCTCAACTCAGCGTTCAAGCGGGCCAGTCGCTGAGATAGATCGTTGTTCAGCGACAATTACCCTGTCCGGTCGGCGACAACTATCTTGACCGGTTGACCGATATGTAGGACAAGGGTGGATTTCAATTTTATTTGGAGCCCCCCTTGCCTGGAAAACGTATCAATCAACATCAAGAGAGTTTATATATGAGCACACGTAAATCAGGAAAAAGCCAAGAAACAGCCGCAGCTTGTGCCGCTATTTCTGAACGCTCCGGTCGCAGAATAGAAAAAGGCGAGC
>JAURYJ010000068.1 GCA_030653985.1 Methylobacter sp.
GTAACCGGTGTGCAGACCCTTCGGGGGATTGCACCTGTCGGTTGAAACTGCTCAACCAGGATTCCAGTTGCAGGTTGCAAGACCTATCAACGGAAAGCGAATTATCAAATGAATATGTTTGTATATGAACTTTGAAGCAGGAATAATAAGCCGTTATACGAAATTATTCACGCCCTCTCAACAATATTGCACAACAACCGAGCAAATGCTTGCTGCTTGAAAGTATTCATCGGCTATTGGCTTTATGCGCTTTCAGAAACATGTTTCAATCCACACCCGACCTCATCCGTTGAGTGACAACCGCCGACGGATAGAGGTCGGTGGATTGTTCCTCCCCCGTGAAGGCCGAGGTTTCAGACCAGCGAAGAAATTTGATGAAGTTCATTGCTGGTTTCAGTCAGCGTTATGCTTTGATCAACTTGCCCCAGCACTTTTTGCAAGCCTATTCTCTTGGTGCAGTTAATCACTAATGGCGATTTAATCGCACCTTTAATAGTCGGTTGATCGGTTTCGTCTTTGTGTAGAATTATTAAGATAAGCGTGTCAGCGGTATCCTCAATTCCCAGTATGGCTTCTTCGGCATCGTTTAATTCGAAGTTATAATTGATGTTGAAAATAGAGGGCTGTGCGACTGAAAAGGTAAGGGATTCATCATCTAAAGATTGCAGCCAGAAAATGAGGGGATTGTCGCCTTCCTGATGAAATAGCTTGAAACGGGTTTGATCTTCGAAGCCGGGTATGCCGTTGGGAAAGTTAATGATGGTGTTGGAATCAATGAATTGTTTGCCTAAAAAACTAGATGTAATTTCCATAATAAACTCGGGTAAAAATGAATGTGAAGGTGAATGTATAGTCTACAATTATCAGTATAGCAAGGCTGGCTTGTCATAAGCTATTTACCAGGATTTTACCCAGTCGCCAACCTTGACGCCCAGTTCACGAGCAGGAACTTCCAATTGGCCTATCGCGTAACGCGGCGTGATAGTGCGGATGGTTAATATGCCGACGGGTTGCTTGTCTTTACCGATAAAGCTAAGGCCGCCATCAAGATGTAAGTCATTACCCGTCGTACTATAAACCACCAGTTGATCGCCGACATTAAGTCTTTCCTGGGCGCCTGCATCAATAAACACCGCATCATCCTTGATTTCAATAATACGTGTTGTAAGCGGGTAACAACTTAAGGACCGGCGAATATCGGTGCTTGCCTGATTGATAATTTGAGCTATTTTTCCGCCGGTCGAGGTGGCGTTAAAGCGCTCGCTGCCTACCGAATAAGTTGCGGGTATGAATACATCACCGATGACATCATCAACATAACGTTGCTGGAGCAGTAATGCGCCGGTATATCCATCATGGACATAAACATCAATCCCTATGCCTCGTCTGGCGACGACATCGCGAGCTAAACTTCTGGCAAATGCCAAAGGTCCAGCGCCTCTCATGTATTCGCTGGATTCGACCTCTAAGTCTCTAATCACGCCGGATAACACAAATTGCACGCCGTTTGATGCGGCTATTTGCATGACTTTTGACGGGCGATAGGCGGTACGGTCTTGTGATTCCGGAGCCAAATCGGCTCTTGGATATAGGTTGATATTAGTGGCATTACTGCCGATAAATTCGCCGGATTCCATTAAAAGATTATTAAGTTCCCGTGGAATACCACTATATAAATCTTGTGTTTCGTAGGCAATGACCTGTTCTTGTTTAACTAAAGGA
The DNA here is from genome assembly GCA_030653985.1 of Methylobacter sp. GTDB lineage: Bacteria > Pseudomonadota > Gammaproteobacteria > Methylococcales > Methylomonadaceae > Methylobacter_A. The sequence continues at coordinate 1,723 of JAURYJ010000068.1, forward strand.
AAGGCAGTTGCGATAATGCGTTTGCGGTAGTGGGGTGTGCAGGAATTGTCGGCAGATAATTCCACCATGGCGACAACATGATAGATATTATCAGCGGTCCATTCTTTGATAACTTTAGTATTGCTCACAGCGGCTGCGGTGTGCATCGAAACAGTGTCCAGTGAAACGTTATTTTGATTGACTAAAGTCCGGCTGTGAATCGTAGCAGACGATTGCATGGAAGCTTGACGGATGGCATCCTGCAAGGCCTGTTTTTTAGCTAATAACGGCATGCCTTTGTTAATGGCAGCCTGACCTTCAACGGTAACTGTATGAGCACGAGCCCGAGGTTGAACATTGGCGCACGATAGCATTGACAAAAACAGCGATGCCAATATGCAGTTGGGTAATGTTTTTGCCATGGATTAAACCGGTTTGTTGCTGAGAATAATGACGACACTGCATAATAGCCCTTAAATGCTATTTATGTTAATTTTCAAAAGTGAGTGTTTGTGGCAGTACCTGGTCAAAATGACCAAAATTATTGTCGATTAAAGCCCTTAGTACTAGGATAGTTGTAACAGTCGATGGCATTGCATCCCGAATCAATACTCGAGACGGTTGTGGGCGCGGTATGCTTAGAATTGGGTGCGGAAGTTTCTGGGCTTTGTTGAAGACACTGATTTATTAGTTCGCTTGAACCGTTAATGCATTCATAGAATCTTGGCGTCAGATCAAGCTCCACAACTGTTTCAAAAGTATCGTCGCCAGCATAGGCGTCACTACCGATCACCGAGGTTCTTTTTACTCTGGCTCCTCGTACATAAGCATTAAGATAAACTTGATAACTGTCATGGCTGACTTGCATGTTTTCGATACTAGTCTGACCCCGTAATTGAATGCCGTTAAGCTGCTCGGCTAAACTTCTGTAAGCATCCATTTTTGATGCTCGCATGGCCATGAGTTTAATTTGTGAGCGCGAATACTTATCGGATTTTTCGACGGTGCCATAGCCTGTCGCATTAATGGTTTTATTCGGCAACAATGCAAGTGCTGGCGCGGGAGGTGTTTTGGCAGTAGTGCAGGCGGTCATCAATAAGCTGATAACTAACCCTGTTATCGCCAGGGATGGTGTGTATGCCGTACGTTTGTCAGGAACAAACGCGGCGGTCGCCAGGGATGGTGTGTATGCCGTACGTTTGTCAGGAACAAACGCGGCGGTCGCCAGGGATGGTGTGTATGCCGTACGTTTGTCAGGAACAAACGCGGCGATCGCCAGGGATGGTGTGTATGCCGTACGTTTGTCAGGAACAAACGCGGCGATCACCAAGGATGGTGTGTATGCCGCAATTCTGTCGACAATAGGCGCGGCAAATGCTGGTTTTAAGTATTTAATTTTCACGGTACTAACTCCTGTGTTGACTTACCCGTGTGTAGCGGCTGATAAGTCCATTCCTTAAGTTTTTAGCTCCGCTATTTTGTTGCCGGATATGGCTACCAATAGACTGCATTGCATCACAAGCCTGTTCTCTGTATGCTGCATCGGATGCAAATAAATCTAATTTCAGTAGGAAACCGTATGCCGGGTTGGGTGCAGCAGGGCTACGCTGAATATGCCAAGCGCTTGCCTCGTGAATGTGAGCTAGTACTTAAAGAAATTGCGCCGGGCAAGCGCACCAAGAACAGCGATGTCGCCCGGATTGTCAAAGAGGAAGGCGAGCGAATGATTGCGGCAATCCCTCAAAGCACCCTTATTGTCACGTTGGATATCCCCGGAAAATCATGGACGACTCCAGAATTGGCCCAAGCGATGCAACGCTGGCTGGAAAGCGGACAGCATGTCTCCTTATTAATTGGCGGACCGGAAGGTCTGGCGGACTCGGTCAAGCAACTGGCACGAGAATCATGGAGTTTGTCTGCATTGACATTTCCTCATCCGTTGGTGCGTATCGTTGTTGCCGAACAGCTTTATCGTGCCTGGAGTCTTCTCCATAACCATCCCTATCATCGCTAATGACTGTACAGATTATTCTTGCCTCAGCCTCTCCCCGTCGCCAGGAATTACTGGATCAGATTAAGGTAACTTACTGGGTTCACCCGGTCGATCTTGATGAAACCCCTTTGCCCGACGAAACTCCTGTGGACTATGTGCAACGATTGGCCGCAGAAAAATCTGCGGCCTGTATCGCCCAGCTGGGCGATAGTTTGCCGGTTTTGGCTGCGGACACCGCCGTAGTGTTGGGTGACCTGATTATGGGAAAACCTAAAGATCGTGATGATGCCATTGCCATGCTAAGGCAGTTGTCCGGTAAAATGCACCGGGTTTATAGCGCAATTTCGTTAAGGGGACGGGAGCATGGTCAGGCGATAAGTATTACCGAGGTGACTTTCAGGCTGTTGACGGAATCCGAAATAGCGGCTTATTGGCAGAGCGGAGAACCACTTGATAAAGCCGGCAGCTATGCCATTCAAGGTAGGGGCGGTGTCTTTGTCGAGTCGCTAAGCGGCAGTTTTTCCGGTGTAGTTGGTTTGCCGTTATTTGAAACCGCAGAACTTTTATCCAGGCAAGGGATTAGGCTATTCAAATGAGTGAAGAAATTTTAATCAACGTTACTCCGCCTGAAACGCGCGTTGCCGTTATTGAAAACGGTGTATTGCAGGAACTGATCATTGAAAGAACCCGGCAGCGGGGTTTGGTGGGTAACATTTATAAAGGCGAAGTCTGCCGAGTGCTGCCCGGTATGCAGGCGGCTTTTGTCGATATTGGCCTGCCCAGAGCCGCATTTTTGCATCTTTCCGATTTGTGTACCAAGGATCTGGAAAAAAAAGCGTCGGAAAACATCGAGCATTATTTGCATGAAGGCCAGCATATTATTGTGCAGGTGTTTAAAGACCCTTTGGGCAGTAAAGGTGCGCGATTAACCACGGAAATATCGATTCCGTCGCGGTTTCAGGTGTATATGCCTTATGCGCAGAATTCCGGCGTGTCTCAGCGGATTGAATGCGAGGCGGAGCGCGCCCGTTTAAGAGCCTGTCTTGACGCTTTCAGGCAAGAGCATCAATGTGGCGGTTTTATCGCAAGAACAGCGGCCGAATGTGTGGATGAGGCAATATTGATTGCCGATATGACGTTTCTGCTGAAATTGTGGGAGTCGATAGCCGCCAAGATTAGCGACGCCAAGCCCAAGCAGTTTATCCATAAGGATTTGCCCTTGAGCATCAGAACCTTAAGGGATTTGTATCGGGAAGGTATTGAAAGAGTCCGGGTGGATTCACGGGAAACCTATCATCGCTTGGTTGAATTTGCGGAGATTTTTGTGCCGGAAATTGTGCCGGTTATCGAACATTACACCGGCGAGTGTCCGGTATTCGATATTTACAGCGTCGAAGATGAAATTCAAAAAGCGCTGGAACGTAAAGTCAACCTGAAATCGGGCGGACATCTGGTATTCGATCAGACCGAATCGATGACGACTGTCGATGTGAATACCGGGGGCTATGTCGGCGGCCGTAACCTGGAAGAGACGATATTTAAAACCAATCTTGAAGCGGCACAGACGATCTCCAGGCAACTGAGACTCCGGAATCTGGGCGGCATCATCATTATCGATTTTATCGATATGCAAAGTGCGGACCATAGAAAGCAAGTTTTGCAAGCATTCGAGCGGCATTTAGAAAAAGACCACGCGAAAACCAACATTACCGAAGTATCGGTGTTGGGTTTGGTGGAAATGACGCGCAAAAGAACCCGGGAAAGTCTGGAGCATATCTTGTGTGAACCTTGTAGCGCTTGCGGCGGTCGAGGTGTTTTGAAAACGCCGGAATCCATGTGCCTGGAAATATTTAGGGAGATTATTCGCGAAGTCAGACAGTATAAGGTTCAGAAAATATTGGTTTTGGCGTCCAATGAAGTGGTGGAAATGCTGCTTGATGAGGAAGCAGATATGCTGGCGGAATTGGAAGTCTTTTTGAGTGTGCGCATCAAGTTCAGGGCCGAAGCTGAATACAATCAGGAGCAGTATGATGTGGTTTTGCTTTGAGGCGAAAGACGAAGGCTATGCGGGAATACTTTTGTTCACAGGAACAAAGTTTTCAGTACATTAAATACTTTTTTCAGTGCCCTTCGTCTCTATATTTTTATTTTTTATGTCAAGGTTTTTGAACCTTGAACCTTTACCCTGATTCAGTGATCCATCATATTAAGCGGGCAACGCGGCATCTTATTTTTTGGTCTCTGATTGCGGCAGCTATCGGTTTGACTGGTGTGCGCCTGCTGTTTTTTGGGATTGAGCACTATAAGTCTGATTTGGCGGCCCATATCGGCGAAGTTGTCGGTACACCGGTAACCATAGGTCGCTTGGGCGCAAATATGCGTGGTTTTAATCCTCAACTGGTGTTAAAAGACATCGCTATTTTATCCTGGGCTGTCCCCGCCCGTCCCCTTTCATCGGTCGCTCTTGCAGACAATGAAAAACCAGCTATCGAGTTTGCGGAAATACGTTTAGGTATCGATTTACTGGAACTGTTGACCCGTAGGGATTTGTTGTCATCGTCTTGGGTTACCTTGGTGGGCGCCAAGCTCTCTATTAAACGACAACAGGATGGCAGCATTGTTATTGTCGGCTTAAAAGCCAGTGATGGACAGCCTCAGTGGCTGTTGCAGGGCAGAAAATACGAAGTCTTGCAAAGCGAAATCAGCTGGCAGGACGAAATCAGCCATAGTAAGCCGCTGTTGTTCAGTGGGGTAGATCTGGCAATCAGTAACGAGGGCGAGCAACACCGGCTTAATATGCTGATCAACTTGCCAAAAAAAGTCGGTAATACCTTAAGACTATCCATGGATTTTAAAGGCAATATTTTTGAGCCTTCAACCATTCAGGGGCGCGTATATATAGCAGGAAAAGCCGTTTTGTTGACTGAATTGGCCGCACTTCTTGGTCAAACTTCAGCGTGGGATCGAATCAATATCAATGCCGGTATCGGTGATTTTAAAATCTGGGGTGATTGGCGGCAATCGCAACTGGTGGCTATGGATGTGGAAGCACAGCTTCAACAGATGGCATTGGTTCGTCAGGACAGGCAGTCATTTTTTGTTAAGCAGCTGAAAACCCGATTTCACTGGGGGCTAAATAATGCTTCTTTGGGCAAAGACAAGCAGTGGCAACTTGATGTGAACGATTTTTTACTGGAAGCCCAGGATAAGCCCAAAAGCACCGCTAAAAAATGGCCATCCGCAGTGTTTAGCGCTTCCGGGCAATACAATGATGATAATGTCTTAGCTAAAATAGCGCTGATTGTTGAACAACTGGACCTGCAAGAAGCATCCGCGCTGGCGCAGTTTTTTGCTCCCCTTGCGGATCAACAGCTTAACTTGCTGGCGCAAGCTCAGGTAAAAGGCGTGCTGGAGAACTTTTCTTTGTTTGCCGATCTGAATGCAAAATCGGTTGCCCTGAATGGCGGCTTTTCCAAAGTCGGTGTTGCGCCGATGTCGTCGATACCCGGCATAGAGAATTTGACCGGTCGAATAAAGGGCAGTGAAAAACAGGGCACTATTAGCCTGACGACTAAAAGTGCCAGGCTATCAGCACCGGAGCTGTTTCGTCAGGTTTTGCCGGTCGACCGTCTTCAAGGCACATTGAGCTGGCAGCAAGCAGACAATGTCTGGTCTGTATCCAGCCAAATGATTGAGTTGGATTCCTTGAGTTTTCAAAGCAAAAGTCGGCTCCGTATCGATATTCCCGAAACCGGTAAACCTATTTTTATGGATCTGCAAAGCTCATTTTCCGGGGAAGACGCACGTCAGGTTACGCATTATTTACCGGTAGGCATTATGGATGAGGATGTCGTTGCCTGGCTGGATCATGCCATTAGTAGCGGCAGCATGACTCATGGCGGCTTGTTGGTCTACGGTAACCTGAACGATTTTCCGTTTACCGGTGCACCGGGTGTTTTTGAAGCGGTATTTAATGGTGAGCAGTTTGATTTGTCTTACGATTCGGAATGGCCGCACATAACCGGTATGAATGCCGAGGTCATGTTTTCACAGGGCAGTCTGACGGTTAATATCAGGCAAGGAAAAACCGGTAACGTGATCATTAAACAAGCCGAGGTGACTATTCCAACGCTGAATAAAAGTCAGTATTTGCTGATTCAGGGTAAGGCTGAAGCGGGGATTGGTCAGGTTTTGGCCCTTATGCAGCAGATGCCGTTGAGTTTGCCAGTGGATTCGCTGCTGGAAGCAATTACGCCTCAAGGAACTACCCAGGTAGTACTGGATCTTAAAATTCCTTTAGTTGACGGTGTGCCTGCCCAGGTAGATGGCATGGCAGCATTGAAAGATGCCAGATTGACAGTGAAATCGCTGGATCTGCCGGTTAGCAAAATTAATGGCCAACTCAAGTTCAATGAACGGGGCGTTTTTAGTAACGCCATTCAGGCAACGGCCTTGGGCCATCCGATACAAATCAACATTGAAAGTTCGGATAGCCAAGCCAGCGTCAACGTTGCGGGTAAAGCCGGTATTGACGACCTACAGGCGCAATTTGACCTGCCCTGGTGGAGCATCGCTGCCGGGGAGACAGAGTATCGGTTAAAGCTGGCGTTGCCTTACGGCGACGTGGCTCCAGAACTTGTTGTCAACTCCACATTATCCGGTGTATCCCTGGATTTGCCAGGAGCATTGGCTAAGACTCGAGAACAAAGCGTACCGCTGTCATTGACATTCAGTTTGGGCGATAAACCGTTATTGCCGATGCGGTTAAATTACGACGATAAACTGAAAGCGGCGATGCAGTTGGATACCCGAAAAAAGACTGTTTTTTCAGGACATGTGCTGGTCGGTGCCGGTGAAGTCGTCCAGTCCCCGGATGCCGGGTTACGGCTGGAGATCAATCGCGACCGTCTGGCTTTGCAAGACTGGCTAGGTTTGGCGGTTGCTCAAGGTGCAGGTGATAGCGTCAGGGAACTGAAAATTCATAGCGATCATGCGTTGTGGAAGCAAAGCGATATTGGTCTTTTCGATCTGGCTTTGAAGCACGACGGCAATGACTGGACTGGGGCTATAGCCAGCTCATTTGCAAACGGAAGCATTCATATGCCTGTCGGCTTTACCAACACGGACAGAATCAGCCTGAACATGAAGTTATTGGATCTTTCGGCATTAAAGCAACTCGGGTCCAAAGCTGTTTCAGCTTCGCAGGCATTATCGCCAGAGCTTATGCCTTTATTGACGATCACCAGTGATAAAACGTTGTGGCAGTCAGTTGATTTGGGCCGGTTATCATTAGAAACCCAGCGCATTCCGGGCGGTATGAGTTTTAACAACGTAGAACTCACCGGAGAAAATCAAAAGCTAAGCTTGTCGGGCGACTGGCAAGCAAGCGGAGGAAAATCGGTAACGCATACCCAGGGTCATTTGGACGTGCCTCGTGCAGGGCAACTGCTGGCAAAGTTGGGTGTTACTAAGGATATGACCGAAACCAGCGCAGTCGTTGATTTTACCGTTAATTGGAATGCGGCACCGTATCAATTTTCGTTGGCAGATTTGAAAGGCGAGATGGATATTACACTCAAAAATGGACGAATTTTAAGTATAGAACCCGGATTCGGCCGGGTGCTGGGTATGCTGGCTATGGCTCAATGGATAAAGCGGGCGCAGCTGGATTTTAGCGATATTTATGAGGAAGGTTTGACCTTTAACAGCATTAAAGGGCATTTTGATTTAGCCGGTGGAATCGCCTCTACGCATGATTTAGTCGTCGATGCCGTCCCGGCTAAAATTGCCATCAGCGGAGATACCGATTTTGTCAGCCAAACCGTTGATCACATTGTCAATGTCACCCCTAAAAGTGCGGATGCCGTACCTATTGCTGGTACAATTATGGGCAAAGTAGCCGCCTTGATTGGTCAGTCTTTGACCGGCAAAAATCAGGAAGGATTTTTCTTTGGTTCCCAATATCAGGTAAAAGGTGCTTGGGGAAATGCCCAAGTTATCCCGATGCATAAAAATAATGGCTTGCTGCAGAAAACCTGGGATAGCATTACCGGCTTTCCATGGCTAGGGCAACAACAAGAAGCTACTCAGCAGTTAGAAAAATAGAACGCGGATGGCGCGGATAATTAAGATTTTCATCGAATACTCTGCGATCATTATGTTCATCTGCGTCATCAGCGTTCCATTGTATTTGATGGTTGAATCGTTACAAATTAAAGAGAGATAAATAATGAGTAGATGTGCTGCCATACAAATGGCATCAAGCCCCAATATCAGCGCCAATTTTCTGGAAGCCGACAAGTTGATAGCGGAAGCGGTCAAAGCGGGTGCAAAGCTGGTGGCTTTGCCGGAAAACTTTGCCTTAATGGGCGATCATGAATTGGACAAAATTAAAGCCAAAGAAGCCGATGGTTCAGGGCCTATCCAAAATTTTTTGGCAACGGTTGCAAAAAAATATGCGGTCTGGGTGGTCGGCGGTACTATTCCGATAACGGGTGATGACAGCAATAAAGTGCGGGCGGCTTGCCTGGTTTATAACGATCAAGGCGAACGCGTTGCCCGCTACGATAAAGTCCATTTATTTGATGTCAACGTTCCCGGCAGCGATGAGGTTTACCGCGAATCCGATTCTATTGAGCCGGGTATTGAACCGTTGGTGATCGACACGCCTTTTGGCAGAGTGGGCATAGCGGTTTGTTACGATTTGCGCTTTCCCGAGTTTTTCCGCAAGATGGGCATGGAAATACTGATCATCCCGTCCGCATTTACCGCAGAAACAGGGGTTGCTCACTGGGAATTACTGCTGCGTGCGCGTGCCGTGGAAAACCTGTGTTATGTCATTGCGCCGAATCAAGGCGGTTTTCACCTGAATGGCCGCAAGACTTTCGGGCATAGCATGATTATTGATCCATGGGGTGTAGTGCTGGATTGCTACAAAACGGGTGGCGGCTTTGTCTCTGCTGAAATAGATCTGGAGCGTCTGGAAAAAGTGCGTAGCGCATTTCCGGCGCTGAACCATCGTCGTTTTTTTTGAGGAAAATATGCGCATAATCGTTAAAAGTTTATTGCTGATTAGCTTTCTGGTTTCCTGTTCAACCACCACGGAGGAAAGTCGTTACCGCAACACCGAAAATCTTGAGCGTCCGCCAATTGTGACTAGTAGCAGTCCGGCTCGAGAGCAGCGTATAGTTGACAACAGCTCAATTTCGAAGAAAAAAGACAGTACCGGCTTAGGTGCGGATGTTTATTTGAGTACGCCGGGGCAACTGAACATCAAACAACCTTTTGATGAAGCCTGGGATACCTTAAATCGGGCATTGAAGCAAGGCGACATGAAAATAACCGATCATGAACGTGATAAAGGCCATTTATATGTCAATTATGGTTCGAGCGGTTTTTTTGACAAAGCCTTTTCTTTTTTAAAGGATGGGCATAAAGAATCTAACTATCTGGTATCGGTAGCAGAAGCCGGTGATGAAACCTTGATAACGGTGAAGATGAGTAATGCCACTGAACAAGGTAAATCATCCGGTGATCAGGATGGCTATTACGATGCGCCAGTTGATGCTTCGGAGGAATTGTTAAACATATTATATAAAATTATTCGTGATGATTTGGTAGGGAAATAATTAAGCTAACGGCTAAAAGTAGTCTAGTTGATGCTTGTGTTTTCTCGCCTAATTCGTCCCCCCTTTTTTTAAGTTCTTATTTTGATGTAGTGATGGAAATATTAAACCTTGCAAGACAAGCTATTCTGATGCCTGCCGGTATACAGGATGGCGATATTGAAAAAATTATGGGGCGGTTGCTCAGTTCGCCGGTTGATGCGGCAGATATTTATTTTCAGTCCAGCCATTTCGAATCTTGGGTCATGGAAGGCGGCATCATTAAAGAGGGTAGCCATAGTATTGAACAGGGAGCCGGAGTACGGGCGGTATGTGGCGAAAAAACCGGCTTTGCTTACAGCGACCGGATTGAACTGTCGGTATTATTGGAAGCGGCTAATAACGTTAAAGCCATCGTTCGGCAAGGGCAGGATGCAGATCCTTTGCATTGCAAAGTCTCTACCAAAACAGCCGATTGGCCTCAGTATTACTCGACGCACAATCCGTTAAAATCACTGGAAGATCAGCAGAAAATCGATTTGTTGCGCCGGGTTGACAGCGAAACACGCCAACTGGACAGCCGAATTGAAGAGGTTATTGTCAGTCTGGTCGGCGTCCATGAGCATATTCTGGTGGCAAGACAGGACGGCTCATTGGTTGCCGACGTGCGGCCTTTGGTGCGAATGAATGTCACGGTTATCGTCGAACAAAAGGGTCAGCGCGAACAAGGCAGTATGGGCGGCGGCGGGCGTAGCGATTACCGCTATTTTATCGATCAGGATACTGCCGTGGGCTATGGCCGCGAAGCCGTAAGACAGGCGCTGGTTAACCTCGAAGCTGTCGACGCGCCTGCCGGCAACATGACGGTAGTGCTGGGATCGGGTTGGCCGGGTATTTTGCTGCATGAAGCCATAGGTCACGGTCTGGAAGGCGACTTTAACCGCAAGGGTACCTCGGCATTCAGTGGCCGTGTTGGTGAACGCGTGGCATCCGATTTATGCACGGTAGTCGATGACGGCACCTTGGCCGGACGGCGCGGTTCGTTAAGCATTGATGATGAAGGCACTCCGACCGAACTTACCGTATTGATCGAAAACGGCATCCTCAAAGGCTATATGCAGGACAATCTCAATGCCCGGTTAATGGGCGTGAATCCCACCGGTAACGGTCGGCGCGAATCTTACGCGCATCTGCCGATGCCGCGTATGACCAATACTTATATGTTGCCGGGTCAGCATGATCCTGAAGAAATCATAAAGTCGGTCAAAAAAGGCCTGTATGCCAAAAATTTTGGCGGCGGCCAGGTCGATATTACTTCGGGCAAATTCGTGTTTTCCGCCAGCGAAGCCTACCTGATTGAAAACGGCAAAATCACCCGTGCCGTTAAAGGTGCGACATTGATTGGTAACGGGCCGGATGTATTAACCAAAGTGTCTATGGTGGGTTCCGATCTGGAACTCGATAGCGGTGTCGGCACCTGCGGCAAGGAAGGGCAAAGTGTGCCGGTCGGTGTCGGTCAGCCTACGTTGAAGATTGACGGCTTGACGGTTGGCGGGACCAGTGTTTAAGAATAATTCATGTCAAAACTAGAAAGTATAAAAGCCGATCTTTCGCTTCATGAGAAAATACTTTTTGCAGCAGTCGCGATTATGATTACTCTAGTCGGCTGGACGGCAGCAAACTACCTCGTCGTTAAAAGCTGGTTGTTATTTATGGCGTTGCTAGCCATAGTCGGCATCAGCATTTTTATTGTTTACCAGTATCGCATTATCAAAAAATTGATAAAGGAGTTAATCGATGTTTAATACTATTATCATGTTTTTAATCGCTACGATTTTTGTCGCTTTAATCAGTTATTTTGCCTGGGATTCCTATCAAGATTTCAAGGATCACGAATCAAAATAATAAGTTATTTCTTTTTTAGGACAGAGTCGTGAAAATTAAATATTTTGAAGATACCGATATGGCATTACTGGAGTTTTCAGAGCATCCAGTTTTCGAGACTAAAGAAATTAATGAAGTTTCATTTCAGCAGATAAATCGTCAAGTCGCATAAAAGCAAATTAAGAGATCACAGTGCAAAATCAGGAATATATTAATCATTTAAAAAACACCGTTCAGGACATCTTGGACGAGGCCGTAAAGCAAGGCGCCAGCGCCGCAGAAGCGGGCTTGAGCCAGGAAAACGGCTTGTCCGTAGCGGTGCGCCTGGGCGATGTCGAAACCATAGAGCATCATTGCAGCCAGGGCTTGGGCGTGACCGTTTATTTTGGTCAACGCAAAGGTTCTGCCAGTACTACGGATTTGTCGTCGGCTTCGATTAAGGAAACGGTCAGCGCGGCTTGCAGTATTGCCCGTTACACCAGTGAAGACGAGTTTTCCGGTCTGCCGGAACAAGAGCTGTTGGCTACTGAATTTCCCGATCTTGACCTTAACCACCCGTGGGATATTGGCGTTGATGGAGCCATTGCGCTGGCGATTGAATGCGAAGATGCGGCACGCTCTTATCATGCGGAAATCAGCAATTCCGAAGGCGCTTCGGTCGATACCCATCAGGGCATCCGGGTGATGGGCAATTCGCTGGGTTTTCTTCAGGGTTACGCGTCAACCCGTCATTCCTTAAGCTGTTCGGTTTTAGCGCAACGCGGCGACAGCATGCAGCGCGATTACTGGTACACGGTAGCAAGGGATGCGCTTAATCTGGAGTCTGCTGTTGACGTAGGGAGCAAAGCGGCTGAGCGGACGCTCCGGCGCTTGCAGGCTCGCAGCTTAAGCACGCGGCAGTGTCCGGTGCTCTATTGTGCGGAAGTCGCTTCCGGCTTGTTGGGATCGTTTATCGGCGCAATCAGCGGCGGCAATCTATATCGCAAGTCCACTTTTTTGCTGGATGCCTTGGATACCCAAGTTTTTCCCAAATTTGTCCACATCCACGAGCAGCCTTATTTAAAAGGCGCTTTGGGTAGCGGCGCCTATGACGGTGAAGGCGTTGCGACCCAAACACGCGATATCGTCAGCGACGGTTTTTTGCGCAGTTATGTTCTGAGCAGCTATTCCGCACGAAAACTGGGGCTACATAGCACCGGAAATGCCGGTGGTGTGCATAACTTAACGATTGATCCGGGTGCGCTTGATTTTCAGCGCATGTTAAAGGAGCTCAATACCGGCTTGTTGATTACCGAGTTGATGGGGCAAGGGGTCAATATAATGACCGGCGATTATTCGCGCGGAGCAGCCGGATTCTGGGTGGAAAACGGCGAAATCCAATATCCGGTTGAAGAAATCACCATTGCCGGTAATCTGAAAGATATGCTTAAAAACATTGTTGCTGTGGGTAATGATATTGATTATCGCGGCAATGTCCGCACCGGTTCGATACTGGTTGAGCGGATGTCGATTGCCGGGGAATAAGTCGCTGTATTGAAAGGGCGGCCAGCCGGATCGCCAATTCAATTAAACCGGCCGGATCGTGTCCCTACGGGTAATTCAATTAAACTGTAGGGGCAACCGGTGGGTTGCCCTTTGCGTGTTCACAGTGATTTAACAATATCTTCAATCAGCTGTGGCCCGCGATAAATAAGGCCGCTGTAGATCTGTACCAGAGCGGCTCCCGCCGCTAATTTTTCCTGCGCATCAGCCGCAGTTAAGATTCCGCCTGCCGCAATAATCGGAATTTTGCCATTCAATTCCGCCGCCAAGCCCCGCACCACTATAGTCGCTTGTTCCTTAACCGGAGCGCCGCTTAAACCACCGGCTTCATTGACCAGCGGATGACCGGCAATTCTGTCTCTGGCAATGGTAGTGTTGGTCGCAATCACGCCGTCAATTTCAAATTCCAGTAACAGCTTAGCAATATGGGTTATTTCATCGGCTGTCAGATCGGGCGCTATTTTCAGCGCTAAAGGCACGTATTTTCCGTGTTGCTGCTGTAATTTCAACTGTTCTTCTTTTAACGTAGAAATAAGCGCTTTAACGTCATCGCCCTGTTGTAACTGGCGCAGGTTTTTGGTATTCGGCGACGATATATTAAGGGTGATGTAGCTGGCCGAGGTATAAGCCTTGCGCAAACCGATCAAATAATCGTCTGCCGCATTCTCAATCGGTGTAGCGAAATTCTTGCCGATATTAATGCCCAGAATGCCGGAATAACCGCTTTGTTTTACCTGGGTCAGCAGGTGGTCGATGCCTAAATTGTTAAAGCCCATGCGATTGATGATCGCCTGGTGTTCAGGCAGTCTGAATAGGCGTGGTTTTGGGTTGCCCGGTTGCGGGCGCGGCGTTACCGTGCCAATTTCTACAAAGCCGAAACCCAATGCGGCCAGTGCATCAATGTAGTCGCCGTTTTTATCCAGACCGGCGGCAAGGCCGACCGGGTTTTTAAACTCCAGTCCCATGATCTTGACGGGTTTGTGGTCAATTTTTGGGTAGATGAGTTTGGATAAGCCCGACCTATAAGCCGCATTCAGCAGTTTAAGCGTCACTTCGTGAGCGATTTCCGGGTCCAGAGAAAATAACAGGGGGCGTAGTAATGGGTATAAATTCATGGGGGCGACCGTGTTGTTGGGCAAGGTTGATGGTTGCGAGGGCGATTAACTATTGGAGTGCAGGCGTCCCGTGCAAGCGCAAGCAAAGCTTGCACTCCTGTTGTCATCTGTTGCCTTCAAAATATGAGTTGCAGGGGAGACCGGCCGGTCTCCCATTAAAATATTAGTGTGGGCTGGTTAGTTTATAAGGTTCCGGTACTACCTGCGTTGTGCGCTGCAACACCAGATCGACCATCAGTTGCGCCGCTGCCGGTCCCATCGCCAGGCCATTTCTGAAGTGGCCGGCATTAATGTACAAGTTGTCGATCTCGGGATGTTGGTCGATATACGGTATGCCATGTTCAGTGCCCGGTCTTAATCCCGCCCAGTGCTGAACAATCGGGAAGTTGTTAAGCGACGGCAACAAATTGACGGCAAATGCATGCAGCCGGTCTCGGGCTTCTTCAGTCGTTGTCTTGTTGAAATCATCCTGCTCTACGGTGCTGCCCGCCAGTATTTTACCGTCAAGTCGTGGAATCAGGTATTGATCGCCATCCAGTACCATGAACTTAAGCGTTTCCGGCAGTGCATCAAATAACAGCATTTGACCCTTAACCGGAGCGATTTTCGGCGCATTGTCGATAGCGGCCGAAAAAAGCTGCCGAAATAACTGACCGGTCCAAGCGCCAGCAGCAATAATTAATTGGTTGACGGCGAGCTGGCCGGATGAGGTATTGATCGCTGTTATGCGGCTATTAGTGCGGGTAATTCCGGTCAATTCGCAATGTTCTATTAGCGTGGCGCCTTTATTGATCAGGTCTTGCTTTAATGATTTAACCAGCCGTGGATTTCGTGCCTGGGCAATTTCAGGCAGCCAAAGCGGCTGGTCGGGGATGGTGTTAATGTTGATCAAAAAACCGGCATCAGCGGGTTGGCATAAAATAGCGTTAGCGGCACACCAGTTAACCGCCGCAGTCATGTCGGGATTTTTAGTGATCAGTAAGCCGCAGGGATTCCATTCCGGGTCTATCAAGGTTTCGGTAGTTAATTGCGCGGCCAAAGCCGGGTACAGCTTCAGACTTTGTAATACCAGGCGGCTAATCGCATCCGGCTGTCGCCAAGGATAAAGTGGCAACAAAATACCGCCGCCCGCCCAGGATGATTCCTGCCCCAGTTGGTTCTTATCAATAATCGCGACGGTAGCGCCAGCCTTAATAAACTCGCGGGCAGTTAGCAGGCCGATAATGCCGCCGCCAATGAGGGTAATGTCAGGGGTTGTGGTCATGTATGTTGGTAAAGATCAGGGTAAAAAATAAGTAGTGTTGTCGGGTAGTACTGAGGAATGGAAATTGAATAACGTGAGAAAATGTTAAATCATGATGCTCAGGTGACATAAAAGGCTATTAACCAATTGTTTATTATACAAAATATACTACCTTCTAGCGATTTTATTGCTAATTTAATCGCTTCATGGTTTACCACAAACGGTTAAATCCAAATTAGCCTTGTTAAGTAGAAAATCTCTATTTGTGTTATAGAGAATACCACACTTATAGCGTCATTTTTCTGCGTCGATTCAGCAGGCCTCTATAGATAAGGCCTGGTTTTGTATTTTATGCTTAGCCAAGAGTGCCGCAAAAAAAATAATTGTGGTGTAGAAGTATAAGCTGAATAAGTTGTTGTTTTTTACATACAGTTAATTCTTTGTAATTAGAATAAGCTCTTACTTGTTGATAAATAAGGATTAGTTAATATAAAAAAAGTGACGTTAAAACTTGTAGGGAATTAGTTTAACTGCTACTATTATGCCCGTAGGATAGGATTTGTTGTATTAAAACAAATTTTTATAAAATAATAACCTCATGAGGGGGATAAATGATCAATAAAACTAAACTAGCGCTGGGCATTGCGACGGCAACATTAACCATGACCGGAGCATTGGTTTCTCCGCAAGCTGTCGCCGGCTCAAAATCGCAGCACCATGCTGAAGTATCAGGCATGAGCAATAAAGTTGACGCATTGGAAGCGCAACTGCAAGCTATGCAAGCTGAGATAAGCCGATTAAGGGCGGAAACAAACCGTCCTCGTTCTAGTGCCGAAGCCGACAAAGTTCAGGAGCTGGATCAGTGGATGACGTCGGTTAAGAGTGCTCCTGTAGCCGTAGTTGAAAAAGACCACTTATTCTCTGCTCGTGGTGGCTGGATGCATCTTAATGATAATCGTGGTTCAACATCAGGTTTGGCAGGATCCGGCTTAGGTGAAGATATTCTGACCAGTGGAACAGACAAAGATGCTTTCTATTATGGCGGCGCGATCGATTTCAATATGAACAATAACCTGTTCGGCCTGATGGATCATACTTCGTTTCTGATGGAATTGGGTGTTGAATATTCCGAATTAGGCGATAGAAAAGACAGCGGTCTTGATAATGTTATTACTGCGGCTACAGGTCCAGGCGGGGTAACTGGGGGTGTACCGACCAACTTGCAACAATCTGTAACCGTTAATATGTTACGCCTTAGCGCGGCACCAAAAATCAAGTTTATGCATGGTAGCAAATTCAGACCTTGGTTGATTCCAGTCGGTTTGGATGTCAACATTATCAGCCCTCCATCTGATGCGGTAACTGTGTTGAACACGGGTATGCAGTTTGGTGCCGGTGCGGAATATGAATTCCTGAAAGGCATTGTGATTGGTGCGGATGGTCGTTATCATCATACTTTTGATGATGTTGACGGCGTTGATACCGATGGCTTCACCTTGGGCGGTTCTTTAGGTTTCAAGTTCTAAGATTGCATACTTAGCGAAACCCGAAAAGGGCAAAAAAGGGAGGGTTTCAAACCCCTCCCTTTTTTTATGGTTAAAAACAGGTGTGTGATATAGATATTAATATAAACGTCTTTATCTTTGCATTTTGTATGGCAGGGTCTTATGATGGATCTTAATTTAGTACCATAAAAAGACAGGGTAGGGTTATGAGCATTTTGCAGGATATTCGTCCAGTGAGTTATTTAAAGTCCAGATCCGCCGATATTTTAAAGCAGGTTAATGAGACGCATAGACCTATTATTATTACCCAGAATGGGGAACCCAAAGCGGTGTTGCAAGACCCGGAAAGTTACGAGAATATGAGAAATGCTATCGGCTTACTTAAGCTCCTTTCCCTGGCAGAAGAAGATATAAGACAAGGCAAGACGGTTGTTCACGAGTTGGTTTTTCAAAATATCGAGAAACTTCTGGATGTAAAGTGAGTGCTGATTATCAGGTAAGATGGGCTAAAACGGCGGAAAGCGATTTAGCTGAAATTATTGAATATATTATGCAAAACAGCCCCGCCAATGCACATGAAGTATTTAACAAGATTAAGATAAAAACAGAAGATCTGGCTTTATTGCCGGATAGGGGGCGAATTGTTCCTGAGCTGTTTAGTCAGGGCATTTCTTTATATAGGGAAATAATTATTGCGCCCTGGAGAGTTATCTATCGAATAGCCGAGAAAACGGTTTTTATTTTAGCCGTTATAGATTCGCGTCGTAATGTAGAAGATGTTTTATTAGAGCATTTAATTCGAATAAACAATGAAAAACCTTTATCCTGAAATAACCCCCTACCAGACATTTTTTCTTGAAACCGGCAGCAAGCACCAGGTTTATGTGGAGCAAAGCGGCAGTCCTGACGGTATTCCGGTTATTTTTCTGCACGGTGGGCCGTGTTCCGGCACCCGGCCTGAGCACCGGCGTTTTTTTAATCCCAAGCTTTATCGTATCATTTTGTTTGACCAGCGCGGCTGTGGGCTGTCGCTGCCCTTTGGCGAGCTAGAAAACAATACCACCCAGGATTTAATTGATGATATGGAGCGTATCCGTCATCAGCTGGGCATAGCTCAATGGCTGGTATTTGGTGGGTCGTGGGGCGGGGCGCTGACTTTGTTGTATGCCCAGCAGCATAAGGATAAAGTCATCGGCTTAATTGTTCGTGCGGTGTTTCTGGCGCGGCAGCAGGATTTGGACTGGTTTGCCAAAGGTGGCGCGGGCAATATTTATCCAGAGCAATGGCAGCGATTAATTGAAAGCATCCCGGAACAAGGACGAGAAAATCCGGTGGAAGAGTTGTATGATGCAATATGGGGCGAAGACGAGGTGGCGCAAAGGCGAGCAGCCAAGGAATGGATGGCCTG
This sequence comes from Methylobacter sp., assembly GCA_030653985.1. Taxonomy (GTDB): domain Bacteria; phylum Pseudomonadota; class Gammaproteobacteria; order Methylococcales; family Methylomonadaceae; genus Methylobacter_A. The sequence goes on from JAURYJ010000068.1 coordinate 19,996, forward strand.
GGGTGGGCAAGTGGCATTGGGTAACGATTATCAGCCGAGTCCAAAAGGCGAGCATGCAACGGAGCTTATGGTTAAACAGGTGCGCATGGAATTGCATTATGCCAAGCAGCATTATTTTATTAGGGAAAACCAGATCCTGGATAATTGTGGCGGCTTGGTTGATATTCCAACGGTTATCATTCACGGGCGCTATGATTTTGTCTGTCCAATCGAAGCCGGTTATAGCCTACATAAAGCATTGCCGAATGCCGAATATATTGTTTTACCCAATGCCGGGCATATCGCTCAAGGTAAGGAAATGATCAATGCCCTGGTTGCGGCAACTGACAGCTTTGCAGGGAATTGATGTCAATTAATGAGCCTGTAACAGTAAGCATGTTTGAGGCGCCAAATTCAGCAGGCCTGAGCGACTGCAATATACTTTATACAAATAAATGAAATTACATGATCAAAAGCTCCGTGAATTGGGCTTAGCCGTTATTCAGGTGGAAACACAGGCGATTGCCGCATTAGCCGAGCAAATTAATGATGATTTTGTGGTTGCCTGCAAATTAATGTTTACTTGTAAAGGTCGTGTGGTGGTTACCGGCATGGGTAAATCGGGGCATATTGCCGGTAAGATTGCTGCGACTTTAGCCAGTACCGGAACGCCCGCTTTTTTTGTGCATTCGGGGGAAGCCAGTCATGGCGATTTGGGTATGATTACCCAGCAAGACGTGGTGTTGGCTTTATCGAATTCAGGGGAAACCGAGGAGGTTTTAACGATACTGCCGATCATTAAACGGCTGGGTGTACCGTTAATAGCCATGACCGGAAACCCGGCGTCAACGCTGGCTAAGTTTGCCACCATCCATATCAACGTGGCTGTTAAGCAAGAAGCTTGCCCGCTAGGACTTGCGCCTACCTCCAGCACCACAGCAGCCTTAGTGATGGGTGATGCGCTGGCGGTTTCTTTGCTGGAAGCACGGGGCTTTACTCGCGATGATTTTGCCTTGTCTCATCCCGGAGGCAGTTTAGGCAAGCGACTGTTATTGATGGTAAGTGATATTATGCATGCCGATGAAAAAGTACCCTCGGTGCCTGAGTCTGCACTGATCAGTCATGCTTTGCTGGAGATGACGGAGAAAAAGCTGGGTATGACCGCGATAGTCGATACTGATAAATGCGTCACCGGTATTTTTACTGATGGCGATTTGCGGCGAATGCTGGGCAAGAATTTTGATATACACAAAACCGCCATTACCGAAGTCATGACGCCGAATTGTACGGTCATTCCGGCGAATATACTGGCAGCTGAGGCCATGCAAATTATGGAACGGAAAAAAATTAATGCGTTAATTGTTGTTGATCAGCAGCACAGGGCGATAGGTGCATTGAATATGCATGATCTGATTCGAGCAGGTATCGTGTAATGACGGATAGCCAAAACAGGCAGGCCCTTGTGGAAAAAGCCAAGAAAGTCAAATTGCTGATTCTGGATGTAGACGGCGTATTAACGGATGGCAGGCTTTTTTTCGATGCTGAGGGCAATGAATACAAGTCATTTCACGCACGTGACGGTCATGGCATCAAGCTGCTGCGTCAGACCGGTGTTGAGGTCGCGGTGATTTCCGGGCGCAACTCAAATTCGGTTGCGCTACGCATGAAAAATCTGGGTATTGAGCATGTGTATCAGGGTCATGAAAATAAAGTCGCCGCGTTTAATGAGATTATTGAGCTTACAGGTATAACGCCGGATCAGGCGGCGCATGTCGGTGATGACTTGTTGGATTTGCCTATAATGATCAGAGTCGGTCTGGCGATTGCGGTTAATGATGCTAACTTTGCGGTTAAACAACATGCTGATTGGTGTACGACCTTGCCTGGGGGGTTGGGTGCGGTCAGGGAAGTGTGTGACTTTATTATGCAGGCACAAGGACGTTTTGATGACGTCTTGAATGCTTACTTAAAATGACCCGACTAAACGGCAATTACAGTTATCTGTATCTGATCATTATCGCGGTAATGAGCTGGTGGCTGGTTAAATTAACCGGTTCGGATGAGTTTGGTCGTATAGCGGTTCCTGCGCACAGCCCTGATTATTTTAGCAAGGGCTATACGAAATGGGAAATGAGTGAGTTTGGCATTCCTAAAAGCAAGTTGATGGCTGATGAAATGGTTCATTACAGCGATGACAGCACCACACATATGGTGAATCCATTGATGTTTTTTTATAACGAGAAAACCCCGCCTTGGGTCGTTAAATCAGAGGCTGGTATTTTGTCTGCCGATGGCAAGGATTTGTTATTAAATGGCAAGGTCGCTGTTGAGAGGGCAGCGGCTGAAGGGGTCAGAGAGCTTAAAATATATACCTCCAATTTAAAAGTAAAACCGGAAAGCAGTTATGCAGAAACGGGTGCGTGGGCAAAGTTGGTCAGTTTACCAAACTGGACGACAGGAATCGGTATGAAGCTGACTTTTGCGGATCCGATTCATATTGAATTGCTTTCTAATGTTAAAGGGAACTATGAAACAAAATAATAAACCTTGCTGCTGGGCGCTCCTTAGAAGTAGCTGTTATTTACTTTTAGTGGCGCTTTATAGTGCGAGTGCTTACGCCCTGGAAAGTGACGCCAACCAGCCGATCATTATCGATTCCAATGCAGCGACTTATGATGATCTAAAAGGCGTTAGTATTTATACGGGTAATGTGATCTCAGTTCAGGGCAGTATTCGGGTGCAGTCAGATAAGCTGGTGGTTTATTTTATCGAGGGTGAAGTTGATAAGCTGGTGTTTACCGGTAAGCCGGCAAAATTTAAACAAACGCCTAACGAGGGAGCCCAGGATATAACCGGTGAAGCGTTAACCGGCGAGTATTACCCGAAAAAGAATTTGTTGGTTTTGATTGATAAAGCCACTGTCTGGCGGGAGACGGGGGCTTATTCCAGCGACATGATTGTGTACGACCTTAAGACCTCGTTAGTTAAAGCGGGCGAAAAAGAATCGACTAGCAAACGTGTCCGTGTCGTATTGCAACCGAAAGGTAAAGAAGAGTCAAAAACTAAAGAGCAATCGCCAGTGTCAGCACAACCCACGGTAAAGGACAATAGTCAATGATGACGCGAAAGACGCAAGGCGCAAGCTACAAAACGATGTGTTTCACCTTTAGCCTTGAACTTCTTGCTTAACCATGACCAGACTAGCCGCAAAACAGCTGATTAAAAACTACAATAAACGCAATGTGGTGAACGGTGTTTCATTGCATGTTGATACCGGTGAAGTGGTTGGTTTATTGGGGCCTAACGGCGCAGGAAAAACCACCAGTTTTTATATGATGGTAGGCCTGATTAAAGCAGATGAAGGTGAGATTACGCTGGATTCACAGGTCATTACCCATCATCCGATGCATTTGCGGGCACAATTAGGGATAGGCTATTTACCCCAGGAACCCTCGGTTTTTCGAAAATTAACTGTAGCGGATAATTTACGTGCGGTGTTACAAATCCGTTCTGACTTAACGGAAGGGCAGGCGGAGCTAGTGATTGAGGAATTGTTGCAGGAATTTCATATCCTGCATCTACGCGATCAAATCGCCTTAGGCTTGTCGGGCGGCGAACGACGGCGGGTTGAAATTGCCAGGGCGTTGGCGACTAACCCTCAATTTATACTGCTGGACGAGCCTTTTGCCGGGGTAGATCCGATATCGGTAGATGATATAAAGAAAATCATCGAGCATTTGAAAGATCGCGGTATTGGCGTATTGATTACCGAACATAATGTCAGGGAAACACTAGGTATTTGTGATCGTGCGTATATACTTAACGACGGCAGAGTCATTGCCGAAGGCGGAGCGGAAGCTATCGTTGCCAATGAGGAAGTGCGTAAAGTGTATTTAGGCAATAATTTTAGCCTTTAGCTTTGGAACCTTGAACCTTGAGCCTTAAATGAAACAATCCTTACATCTTCGATTAGGCCAACAGCTGTCTATGACGCCGCAATTGCAACAGGCGATCAAATTGTTACAGATGTCGACATTAGAATTGCAGCAGGAGATTCAACAGGCTCTTGAATCTAATATGATGCTGGAAGTTAATGAGGAAGAATATGCCGTTCAGGAAGTTGAAATACCCGTTGAGAAAAAAACGGATAATACGGATTTACTGACTAGTCAGGGTTCACAAACCGATATGCCGGATGAACTGCCCATCGATTCTTCTTGGGATGATGTCTATGAATATGCGATGGAGTCGGGTGGCAATTCCTCTGAGACTATCGAATTTGAAACGCAGCGCAGTAAATGCTCAACCTTGCAGGATCATTTGTTATGGCAAGTAGAATTGACCTCGTTTTCAGAAAGGGATCATGCCATCTCTATGGCTATTATTGATTCGATTAATGGAGACGGCTATTTAATCAGTCGCCCAGAAGAAATTTTTCAGGGGATGTTGGGTCAGTTAGACGATTTGGACTTTGATGAAGTTAATGCGGTACTGCACAGGGTGCAAAACTTTGATCCGGTCGGTGTTGCCGCTATTGATTTAAAAGATTGTCTCAGATTACAGCTACAGCAGTTGCCGGAGGCCACGCCTTATAAAGAGGAGGCATTGATTCTGGTTACCCGATACCTGGATTTATTAGCGACGCATGAGCAGTCGAAACTGATGCGTAAATTGGGTGTTACCGAGCGGCAATTGGATGAGGTGGTGGCACTCATCAGAACCTTGGATCCCAAGCCGGGCGCACAGATACAGGATTCGGATTCCGAATATGTTATCCCCGATGTCTACGTGGCTAAGCGAAACGGTAAATGGCAAGTCAACCTAAACGCGGATACAGCGCCTAAATTACGCATCAATCCGTTTTATTCAAGCATGATAAAACGGGCAGATAACAGTAAGGACAATGCCTGTATGAAGGATCATTTGCAGGAGGCCAGATGGTTTATTAAAAGTCTGCATAGCCGTAATGATACCTTATTGCGTGTTGCCCGGTGCATTGTGGAAAAGCAGGCCGGGTTCCTTGAGCATGGCTCTATTGCAATGAAGTCTATGGTGTTGAGAGACATTGCTGAAGAACTGGAATTGCATGAGTCCACAATATCCCGGGTGACCACGCAAAAATTTATGCATACCCCCAATGGTATTGTCGAATTTAAGTATTTTTTTTCCAGTCATGTATCAACAGAAGGAGGCGGAGAGTGTTCATCTACGGCTATCAGGGCGTTTATTAAAGAGCTCATCAGCAATGAAAATCTGGCAAAACCGTTAAGTGATAGTAAAATAGCCGAGCTATTAAAAGAAAAGGGCATTAATGTTGCTAGAAGAACAATTGCCAAGTATCGTGAAGCGATGCTCATTTCCTCATCAAGTCAGCGTAAGCGTATTTTATAACGCTACCTGGCGCTGATAACAAACTAATCATTCACCATTAAAGGAGTTTATCTCATGCAAGTTATCGTAACAGGCCATCATCTTGAAGTAACTGACGCTTTAAAAGCGCACATCGACTCAAAATTTGAAAAATTAGCACGTCATTTTGATAACGTTACTGAAGTTCACGTTATTTTAAGCGTGGAAAAATTAATTCAAAAGGCCGAAGCAACATTGCAAATGAGTGGCGCTAAACTGTTTGCCGAAGATCATCAGGAAGATATGTATGTGGCTATCGACCACATGGTTGATAAATTAGATCGTCAAATTACCAAGCATAAAGAAAAAACTGCACAGCATAGATAAAAAAGCAGGCGAAAGGTTCAAGGCGAAAGGTATAAAAAGCGCTTTGAACCCAGTCCCTTTTACCTTGAGCCTCATTTTATGTTTCAATCCACATCCGACCTCTATCCGTCGAGTGACACCCGCCGACGGATAGAGGTCGGTGGATTTTCCTCCCCGTGAATGGGGAGGTTACCAAAAAGGATAACGATGTCAGTGCATCGTTGTCAAACTCCAATAATCCCCCTGAAGGGGGAGGTTTCAGACCAGCGAAGAAATTTGATGAAACTATTAATCGTTAGCGGTCTTTCCGGTTCGGGTAAAAGCATCGTCTTGGATACGTTGGAAGATTGCGGCTATTACTGCATCGATAATCTACCGGTAACCTTACTGGAAGACTTCATCAGCCACGTCATGCTGGTGGACAAAAAAACCTATGCCAAAACGGCTATAGGCATTGATGCCAGAAATCAGACCGAAAGCCTGGTCAATTTTTCCGAAAGCCTGGCGTTAATACGCAATAAACAGATTGATTGCGAAATTATCTTTATGCAGGCCGAAGAATCTACTTTATTGAAGCGCTATAGTGAAACCCGGCGACGGCATCCGTTGACGGATTTAAATGTACCGTTAAAAGAAGCGTTAAAAATTGAAAAGGAAATGCTGACGGCGGTTGCACGGCATGCCAGCGTAGTCATTGATACCAGTCGAACCCATGTTCATCAGTTGCGTGAACTTATCAGGGAACAAGTCGGCGAAAGAGATGCTAGGCATGTTTCCTTGCAGTTTCAATCGTTTGGTTTCAAGCACGGTGTTCCACTGGATGCCGATTTTGTGTTTGACGCCCGCTGTTTACCGAATCCCTATTGGGTGCCGGAATTGCGAGGACTGACAGGAAAAGATCAGCCGGTCATCGATTTTCTTAATGAACAAGAATATGTTGCCGATCTTTTTAAAGACATTTCCGAGTTTCTTGAACGATGGATTCCCCGATTTGAGGCTGAAGGACGTAGTTATTTGACCGTGGCTATAGGATGTACAGGTGGCCAACATCGTTCGGTTTATCTGGTGGATGCATTCGCCAAACAGTTTAAGGGGCCTTTGTTAAATGTAATTGTCCGTCATCGGGAATTACAGTAAGTTTCTTGTTGGAGCTTTGTACTGCTTCATTCTATTTCCAGCATAACCCACAGGGATAGGCTGAATGCAGATTATGCAGGGAGAAAATATCTTTCCATGTCGTCTGCTGATCAATTCAAAATAGGCCTATAAGCCTACTTATCATTTTAGTCATTTTTATTTAAGGAGATTTCTATGGATCTATCTTCTGTGTCATTTACTGAAAAAAAATACAATAACAGGCTTTTATTAACGCAGATTACCGCATTGTTGAAAAGTGGCTCCCTTTTTCAGATTAGGCACTTTATCCATGAGTTATATCCTGCGGAGACAGCGCATTTAATTGAATCGCTACAACTCGAAGATCGAAAGAAAATCTGGGCGGTTATTCCTCCTGATGTTATGGGTGATATTCTGGTTCAATTGCATGTTGAAGTCGCGCGAGGGTTAATTGAAATCACTGCACACAATGACCTGATTAAAGCGATTGAAAGCCTGGAATCGGATGATCTTGTCGATTTATTACATGTCATTCCTGAGCCTTTATGTTCTAAGGTAATGGCATCAATAGGGGTGCAGGAAAGAAGCCGCTTGGAGTCGGCATTATCTTATGATGATGATACTGCGGGGGGCTTAATGAGTCTGGATGTATTGACGGTACAGGCAACTCAGTCTCTGGCTGAGGTTTTGCAGGATTTAAGACAGCGCACATCGATACCTAAGGCTACGGATAATTTGTTTGTTGTCGATCAGCTGGATATTTTTCAAGGCGTTTTGCCCTTATCCGTGTTATTAACCCGTGATCCGCACGTCATGGTAGCAGAATCGATGGATTCGAGTATTGAGGGTATTCCATGCCAGATGTCGGCGGAAGAAGTAGCTTTATTATTTGAACACCGCGATATGCTTTCAGCGCCAGTAGTCGCCGAGAATGGCAGGTTGCTGGGAAGAATTACCGTTGATGATATTGTTGATGTGATTCGCGACCAAGGTGACCGCTCGTTTATGAGTATGGCAGGACTGAGTGAGGAACAGGACATGTTTTCACCGGTCATGATCAGTGCAAAGCGTCGCGCTGTCTGGTTAGGTATTAATTTAGTGACGGCTTTTATGGCTTCTTGGGTTATCGGTTTATTTGAAGCAACGTTGGAACAAATTGTCGCTTTAGCGGTATTGATGCCTATTGTTGCCAGTATGGGCGGAATCGCTGGTAGCCAGACCTTAACGTTGGTTATTCGCGGCCTGGCATTGCGGCAGATTAGCGGTATCAATGCAGTTCAGCTATTTAAAAAAGAATTATCGGTGGGTATCGTTAACGGTGTGTTGTGGTCTTTCGTCGTTGCCAGTATTGGGGGAATATGGTTTCAAAGTGTCGGTATCGGGCTGATATTAGGCGGCGCGGTGATTATTAACCTGATTTGTGCAGCTTTCGCCGGTGCAAGCATTCCATTAATCTTGCAAAGAATGGACATAGATCCCGCATTAGCGGGCGGCGTTTTACTGACCACAGTTACCGATGTCGTTGGATTTATGGCGTTCCTGGGGTTGGCAACGCTGTTTTTGATATAAACAGGATGAAAATTAAGACGTTGCATGGCAACGTCTTAATGTCTGATTTATTTTAACGATAGTGTTTCAGCGCGACCTATCATCTCAATGGACAGCTTGTCTTCCTTGCTCAGCCAGCCTATGGCGCGTTGAACATCATTTCTGTTGATGCCGGTTTCAGTGGTAACTTTATTGACACTGGCAGGACCGTTTTTTTCCAGATAGTTCCAGATGGCTCCGGCTGCATCGCCGATTGTATTAGACATAGTGATTACCTTTAGTGTGAATGGTTGTGTTAAGAAGTCTTAGTTTGATGTTCAGGCAGCACGATATTTAATTCCAGTGTCTCCTGAGTGTCGTTTTGCTCAAAATTAACGGATATAGCATCTTGCTCTACGTTAATGTATTTTCGAATAACTTCCAGCAATTCTTTTTGCAATTGAGGAAGGTAAGAGGGTTGGTTTCTGGAGGTACGCTCGTGAGCAACCAGAATTTGCAGTCTTTCCTTGGCAAGCGATGCCGAACTGGCTTTAGAGGTTCTGAAATAATCCAATAAACTCATTATTTACTCCCGAAAAACTTCCCAAAAAGGCCTTTTTTCTCATCAATGAATCGATGTGGTTTATCTTCACCCAAGTAGCGAGCAACAATGTCCGCATAAGCTTGGCCCGCGTCACTTTTTTCATCAAGAATAACGGGGGTACCTGAATTTGACGCATTGAGTACCGATTTTGATTCAGGAATAACACCCAGTAAATGTAGCGATAAAATTTCCTGTACATCATCCACACTCAACATCTCGCCTAATTTCACCCGGTCCGGCGAGTAGCGTGATAACAGCAGGTATTCCTTGATAGGCTCTTCGTTTTGTTCGGCCCGGCGTGATTTGCTTGATAAAATACCTAGCATGCGATCAGAGTCCCTTACTGAAGAGACTTCAGGATTGGTTACGATAAAAGCGTCGTCGGCAAAATACATGGCCAAGTGAGCGCCTTTTTCAATGCCGGCAGGGGAATCGCAGACGATGTATTTAAAGTCTTTTTTAAGCTCATCTAAAATTTTGCCTACACCTTCCTGGCTCAGGGCATCCTTATCCCGAGTTTGCGAGGCCGGCAGAATGTACAGTAGATTGCAGTTTTTATCGCGTATCAATGCCTGGTTAAGAGTCGCTTCACCATTGATGACGTTGACAAAATCATAAACAACGCGGCGCTCGCAACCCATAATTAAATCCAGGTTACGCAAGCCCACATCAAAATCAATCACTGCTGTTTTATGGCCTCTTTTTGCCAACCCCATGGCTATAGCGGCGCTTGTGGTTGTTTTACCCACGCCACCTTTACCCGATGTTACCACTATGATTCGTGCCACACGCTACCTCTTAAATATGATGTAAATTAAATGTCATTGTAACTACTCAGCCTATCAATCCATGGCTTGCAGCGGTTTTTTGCTGGTGTAAAATAATGGAAAAGTGACTTTTTGGCCAATTTCACTCGTTTTTAAATAAAATAATACGCTAAAGCCCCGGTAATTCAAGCCTAGGTAGTTACATATCTTCAATCACTAAAGTATGATTTTGTAAATAAATCTGAACGTGCTGGTTGAGAGCTACGCCATTCAAATCTTCACTGACCTTGTAATTCCCGGCAATCGAAATGAGCTCAGCCTGTAAATCGGAGCAAAAAATACGGGCCTCAGTGTTACCTTGCACGCCAGCCAGAGCCCGCCCTCTTAGCGAGCCATAGACATGAATATTACCTTCAGCCAGAATTTCTGCGCCGGCACTGACCTGAGCTAAAATGACTAAATCACCCGAGGCATAAATGCGTTGGCCGGATCGAACAGGGTGGGTGATCAGGGTGGTCGTTGCAGCAACGGTTTGTGATTTTGGCTCAGGCTCAGGAGTCTGTTGTTTTTGAGTTTCAGCGGATGCTGCAGTGGTATGCCCGGAATGCACAGGAATCCCCAGTTTCAATGCCTGTTGATTCTGTTGTGCATCGCCGCCACGAATCCCTATGGGCAATAGACCCAGCTTACGGATGATTTTCGTGAGCTCAGTAACATCAATGTCGAGATCGTGTTTATTCAGCTCCTGCAAGTCAAATACTAGCGGTGAGTTTTTGAAAAACTCAGGAGCCAGATTAACTTTATCCTGTAATTGTTGCTCGATAGTCATCACATCATTACTGGCTAAAACTAAAACAGGCACAGAAAAAGTGCTGCTTTTAAATTCCAGTACTGCTGAGTGCGTGGTTTTCTGTTGAGAGTCTGTTGACATCCGTTAAATCTGGTTAGTCAGAAATTATGTTGATTCTAACATCGCTGATAAAAAAAATCATTTTTACCATATAAACACTAATAGGCTGCCAAACTCTAAGGCAGAAGCATCCCTCGGAGCATAAAAAATAGCAGAGCCGCTAAAATGGCTGATAAGGGTACGGTAATGACCCAAGCTGCGGCAATCTTATAGATGTGAGAACGTTTGACTAATTCTTTACGATAAACTTTTTTCAGGCTTTTGCGCTCTTTTTTATTCAGTTGCATCGCATTGGGGTCTTGTTTTAGCTCTTTAAGCATAAGCTTTTTATTTTCAACCGTAGCGGTGCTAAAAATTTTCAGGAAAGCCTCGACGTTTTCAGGATCGTTCAGCGCATGGTGTGCTTTAATTTCTTCTATACGCTTTATATTATTGTATTTTAACAGCTCCCGTAAAAAGCCAACGCCGAAAACGGCCCCAACGGCAATATGAGTGGAGCTGACCGGTAAGCCTAATTGGCTGGCAAAGATAACAGTGACTGCGGCGGACATGGCTATGCAGAAGGCGCGCATTTTATCCAGTTCAGTAATATCGCTGCCTACTGTGCGGATTAACTTAGGCCCGTACAGGGCTAAGCCGGTTGAAATACCTATCGCACCGACCAACATGACCCAAACAGGAATAGAGGCTTTAGTGGCAACACCGCCGCTGAAAATAGCGTCATTAATAGCTGCCAAGGGGCCAACAGCATTAGCAACATCATTAGCGCCATGGGCAAAACTTAACAGCGCTGCAGAAAATATTAAAGGTAGGGTAAATAATGTATTAATGCTGTCTTTGGTTTGATCCATTTGTTGCGCGACTTTGGTGATTCGGGGTTTGACCACCAGGTAAACGCAAATAGCGGCTGCAAGACCGATGCTACCCGCAGTGGTAATGTCGAGATGCCAAATATTTTTCAAACCTTTCATCAGCAAATAGGTTGAAAAAACCCAAGTCATTAGGAAGACAAGCAAGGGCACAACCTTGGCGGCCGCTTGGAGCATATCTTCCCGATAGGTAATGGTGTGTTTGATTAAATACAGAAAAGCCGCTGCAATCAAACCGCCAAGTAGCGGTGAAATGATCCAGCTGGCTACAATACCTCCCAGTACTGGCCAATTGGCAATGTCAAAGCCTCCTGCTGCAATGCCCGCGCCTAATACCCCGCCAACAATGGCGTGAGTCGTCGATACCGGCGCACCCAGAGTCGTGGCTATATTAAGCCAGATCGCTGCAGCTAGCAGGGCTGCCATCATTAGCCAGATAAAGGTATCGGTATCGTCAATCAGTGATGGATCAATAATACTGTTTTTGATGGTGCCAACGACCTCTCCACCGGCAATAAGCGCACCAGTTGCTTCAAAAATAGCCGCAATAATGATAGCGCCGGTCATCGTTAAGGCTTTGGAACCAACCGCTGGACCCACATTATTGGCAACATCGTTAGCGCCGATATTTAAAGCCATGTAGCCACCAATGACGGCGGCAACGATCAGTAGATAATGGTGGCTTACCGGATGAGTGGTGGCGCCTACATAGAGCATAACGGCGATGATAAAGGCGAAGGAAAATCCGGAGCGGAGTAGTTCTTTTCGAGAAAAAAAGCCGATATTTTCCGGTTTATTCATGTTGTTTAATTCCACGTAATCCTCTCAGGATGTCTCAATGAACGAATATTTTAACTGAATGGCAGTCGATGGGCTTGTGTTGGCGCTAAATAAGGCTATATAAATGAACTTACTTATTAAAACCATTTGTTTTATAAGGTGTTTATGGTATCGAAGCTGCGGTTCACGCTTGCAATCTACGACATTATCCTTTAACTTAGCAACACATCCGTAAAGGCTAGGGGTGCTTATCTTTTTCATGCGTTGCAGGAGAAGGATTGGCTGAGAAAAACCCTTTGAACCTGACTCCGGTTAATACCGGCGTAGGAAAGCCCAGACTTCCCTGCGCCTTATTGTTTTGTTGTTGGAGATAAACATGAGCGCTGTTCTGAAAGAAATTACGTCTACTGAGTCCGGTAGCGTAAAGATTGATTCCTACCCCGCGTCAGAAAAAATATATGTTCAAGGCAGTCGCCCCGACATACAAGTTCCGATGCGTAAAATTACTTTATCTGATACCCCTCTGAGTTTTGGTACAGAAAAAGGCGCAGAAAAAAATCCGCCGCTTTATGTCTACGATACCTCGGGTGTTTATACCGATCCTAATGTCGAAGTCGATTTAAAAAAAGGTCTGGGTGCTATTCGTTCAGCCTGGATTGCAGAGCGCAACGATACTGAGGAATTATCCGGTCCCAGTTCGGATTTTGGCCGTCAGCGTCTTGAAGATCCGGCTACCGCTGAGTTGCGCTTTGAACATATTCGTAAACCGCGTAAAGCCATAGCGGGAAAAAATGTGTCGCAAATGCACTATGCCAGACAGGGCATTATCACGCCGGAGATGGAATACATCGCCATTCGTGAAAACCAGAAAATGGAAGAAATGCGTCATTTATGGAAAGACCAGCATCCCGGGGATTCGTTTGGCGCATCCATTCCCGATACCATTACGCCTGAGTTTGTTCGCGATGAAGTCGCCAGAGGCCGAGCGATTATTCCCTGCAACATCAATCATCCCGAATTGGAGCCGATGATTATCGGGCGTAATTTCCTGGTTAAAATCAACGGCAATCTGGGCAACTCCGCAGTGACCTCGTCTATCGATGAAGAAGTTGAAAAAATGCTCTGGGGCATACGTTGGGGCGGCGATACCATCATGGATCTGTCCACCGGTAAAAACATCCACGAAACCCGCGAATGGATTTTGCGCAACTCGCCCGTACCTATCGGCACCGTGCCTATCTATCAGGCGCTGGAAAAAGTCAACGGCAAAGCCGAAGACCTGACTTGGGAAATTTTCCGCGATACCTTGATCGAGCAAGCCGAACAGGGCGTAGATTATTTCACTATCCATGCCGGGGTGCGCTTGCACCATGTACCATTAACGGCAAAACGCATGACCGGCATCGTGTCGCGCGGCGGCTCGATCATGGCGAAATGGTGTCTGGCCCATCACACAGAAAGTTTCTTGTACACGCATTTTGAAGACATCTGCGAAATCATGAAAGCCTACGATGTGTCTTTTTCATTAGGCGATGGCCTGCGTCCAGGTTCAATTTACGATGCCAATGACGCCGCGCAATTCGGCGAACTGGAAACCTTGGGCGAACTCACCAAAATCGCCTGGAAACACGACGTGCAAACCATGATAGAAGGCCCGGGTCACGTGCCGTTACACATGATTAAAATCAACATGGAAAAGCAGCTGGAAGAATGCGGCGAAGCGCCTTTCTACACCTTAGGGCCGCTGACGACTGACATCGCCCCCGGTTACGACCATATTACCTCAGCGATAGGTGCGGCCAATATCGGCTGGTACGGTTGCGCGATGCTCTGTTACGTCACCCAAAAAGAACATTTGGGCTTGCCTAATAAACAGGATGTGCGCGAAGGCATCGTGACTTACAAAATCGCCGCCCATGCCGCCGATTTGGCTAAAGGCCATCCCGGCGCACAGGCGCGCGATAATGCAATGTCCAAAGCACGTTTTGAATTCCGCTGGGAAGACCAATTCAATATCGGTCTTGATCCTGAAAAAGCCCGCGAATTTCACGATGAAACCTTGCCTAAAGATTCGGCCAAAGTCGCGCATTTTTGTTCGATGTGCGGTCCGCATTTTTGCTCGATGAAAATCAGTCAGGATGTGCGCGATTATGCGAAAGCCAAAGGGATTGCCGAGGAAGAAGCGCTAAAACTGGGTATGGACGAAAAGTCCAAACAGTTCCTTGATGAAGGCGCCGATATTTATCATAAAGTTTAACCATCATAGAGACCTTCCCTCCTGAGGGGCATAGTTATCTACACAAGTTAAAAGGTAGGGGCGATCCGGCAGGTCGCCCCTACCTTTTATTATTCTTTTCTTTCTAATTCAATCCCCGCACATCGCTCAAAGCGCCTGCCTTTGGCGCTATCGCCTACATTGTTGTTTGTTTGTAGCTTCAGTTTGGGAATAAGTGGTAATTCCTATACACTTATCCAAAATCAATAATTATCAGAAATCAGGCGAACTCGATGAGTGCTTATCAACATATTTTACTGGCTGTGGATTATTCCGAACATGGCGGTACAGTCGCTCGAAGAGCAAAGAACTTGGCCGAAAAATATCAGGCTAAATTGAGTCTTATTCATGTACTGGATAATATTCCGATGCCGGATACCGGTTATGGAACGGTGATTTCTTTAATCGAAGATTCAGGCTATGCACTGCTCGAAGCGGAAAAAGCCAAGTTAATGCAAATTGGCGATCAGCTGGATGTGGCCCAGAACAACCGTTGGATGGTCTGGGGCGGACCTAAACAGGAGATTGTTCAGCTTGCCGAGCGGGAGCAGGTTGATTTAATCGTTGTCGGCTCTCATGGGCGGCATGGCCTATCGCTATTGCTGGGTTCAACGGCAAATAGTGTTCTGCATTACGCTAAGTGTGATGTGATGGCAATTCGGTTGCTGGACGCTTAGCTTTTAGATGCTATAATTTTTCTAAAAATTAGGTCGGATCATTTAGGCGCGTAGGTTGGTTTTCCATCTTTTTGGCAAATCAACCTACGCGCCTATTCGATTTTAGCAACATCACTCAAGGAATGTAGCATGTCAAACAGTATCACTTTCACGTCAAGCTTACGGTCAAAATTGATCCTGATGACGGCTATTCCGGCGCTTGCTCTGCTTTATTTTGCCGGGGTCGGCGTTTTTGAGCGCTTATCGACCTCGAAAGAAATGGTTAAGCTAGGAGCACTGGTTGATGTGTCGGTTAAAATCGGTGCCTTGGCACATGAAATGCAAAAAGAACGAGGCATGAGCGCTTCTTTCCTCAGCAGTAATGGGGTCAAATTTGCTGCTGAATTACCCGAGCAACGCGCAAAAACCGATAAGACTGTTGAGATATTTCAATCTACAATTAACCGTTTTGAAGTCAGTAGCTACAGTGGCGGGTTAAATCATTTGTTAGACGCCGCCAAGAATAATCTCGGTGAGCTGAATACCCAGCGCGGTAGCATCAGCGCACTTGGGATGAATGGTACCCAATCCAGCGCTTATTACACTAAAACCATTGACTCTCTTCTTGATGTACCGGCTCAGGTTTCCACACTCAGCTCTCACAGAGAAATTTCCCGCCGGGCCTCTTCCTATTCAAGCTTGCTCAGAGCCAAGGAGCATATCGGCATGGAGCGGGCCTTACTGGCGGCAACATTTGTTGCGGATCGATTTACACCCGACAGCCAAAGCCGATTTTTGAGCAATTTGTCGGCTCAGGATGTTTACACCAACTTGTTTTTTGACTATGCATTGGACAGTGAAAAAGCCTTTTACACCGCTAAAGTATTAGGCTCGGCGGTTAATGAAGTCGAGCGGATAAAGAAAATTGCGCTAGACAAAGGCATTGAGCCGGGGCTAGGCATTGATCCGGTGTATTGGTTCAAAATGGTGACCGAAAAAATTGACCTGGTTAAGGAAGTCGAAGATAAGCTTGCTGCTGATTTGCTTAATACAGCGGACAGATTGAAGAACGATGCCCGAAATATGGCGATATTCTTTATCATGCTAACCCTGCTCGCCGTCCTGATGACCGTGGGATTAACTTTTATTATCAGCCGTGGGGTTTTACGCTCGATTCACTCGCTTCAGCAGGTCGCTAGCGCCATTGCAAAGGGCGATTTGAGCTCAAGTATTGAGCTTTCGCAAAAGGATGAATTAGGCGAGTTGTTCCGCTCGATGAATACCATGCAGCAACAATTACTCGCGCGGATCACGAAAGATCATAACGAGCATGATGAATTCCAACGCCTTAAAATTGCTTTGGATAGCATTACCGGTAACGTGATGGTGACGGATAATGAGCGGAACATTATTTATATAAATCCGGCGGTCATCGCTATGATGCAAAACGCCGAAGCTGACATTCGCAAGACCTTACCTCGGTTTGATTCGAGTAAATTATTGGGAGCGAATATCGATACTTTCCACAAGAATCCGGGGTATCAGCAACAATTGCTGGCTAGTTTAACATCGGCTTTTCGTAGTGAACTTGTGATTGGCGGGCGTACTTTTTATGTGATAGCCAATGCTATCAATAACGAGCAGGGGCAGAGAATCGGCTCGGTGGTCGAATGGAGAGATCGAACTGCGGAAGTGATTGTCGAGCAAGAAGTTGCCCGAGTGGTGAGTGCTGCGGTTTTGGGTGATTTCAATCAGCGTATTGAAGAAGACAATAAAGACGGCTTTTTTCTGCAATTGGCTCAAGGTGTTAATGAGCTCATCCAGACCAGTTCTACCAGTTTGGATGAAGTGGTGCGCGTACTGGGCGCACTGTCTCATGGTGACCTGACCGAAACCATCACGAATGCCTATTCGGGGACTTTCGGTCAACTTAAAGACGACTCCAATTCTACAGTGGAAAAACTGAAAGAGATTGTCAGTCAAATCCAGGAAGCTTCCGAGACCATTAATACTGCAGCAAAAGAAATTGCCGCAGGCAATAACGATCTGTCGCACCGTACCGAAGAGCAGGCTGCCAGCCTGGAGCAAACCGCTGCCAGCATGGAACAGCTGACCTCTACCGTACAAGCGAATAGTCAAAATGCCAAGCATGCCAATCAGCTTGCCGTCGGCGCAACAGAGATTGCGGGTAAGGGCGTCAAGGTAGTTGGCCAGGTGGTATCAACCATGGAAGACATCAATGAATCTTCACGCAAGGTGGTGGACATCATTTCTGTGATAGACGGTATTGCTTTTCAAACCAATATTCTCGCGCTTAACGCCGCAGTAGAAGCAGCTCGTGCGGGCGAACAAGGTCGCGGCTTTGCGGTGGTGGCAGTCGAGGTGCGCAGTCTGGCGCAACGGGCCGCTGCGGCTGCCGCCGAAATCAAAGCCCTGATTGGCGATTCGGTGGAAAAGGTTGAAGACGGCACCAAACTGGTTGCTCAGGCAGGAAAAACCATGGAAGAAATTGTCAGCGCCATTCATGGGGTAACTAACATTATGTCTGAGATCAGCGCCGCGTCAATGGAGCAAACCTCAGGCATTGAGCAGGTTAATCAAGCTATTGGGCAGATGGACGATGTAACCCAGCAAAATGCGGCTTTGGTTGAGCAGGCAGCCGCTGCAGCCGAGTCGCTGGAAGAACAAACACAAAATCTGGCGGTTACTGTGGCGCATTTTAAATTGGACGGTAACTCACGCAGCACTGTTCAGAGCACGCCCGCCAAAGCTAGCAACTCGATTTCAACCGCGCCAACACGGCCAAGCCCCGCTAAAAAACCGGTAGCAGCTAAACCGAAAGCGCCAGTGGCGATAGCCAGTAATGATGAGTGGGAAGAGTTTTAACTATTGTAAGGGCGACCGACCGGTCGCCCTTATATGATTTAGTTTTTGTTTTTTAACGCCAATTTCGCTTCATCCCACAACACATCCAATTCAGCCAGTTCACAATCTTTAAGATTTAGCCCAGCCGCTTCAAGCTGTTGTTCTATGTATTGAAAGCGTCTGGAGAATTTTTTAGTGCTTTCCTTGAGTGCGACTTCGGCATTGACGTTTAAATGCCGAGCCAAATTAACCGTAACCAGCAATAAATCACCGATTTCTTCCTGAATATGGGCCTGATCCCCCGATTGCCAGGCTTCTTTAACCTCATCGAGTTCTTCCAGTACTTTATCAAAAACCGGCAGTACATCCGGCCAGTCAAAGCCGTGATTGGCGGCGCGATCCTGTATTTTTTCGCACTCAATCAATGCCGGAAGATTGCGGGCGACACCTGACAATACGCTGTCTGGTTCCGCCGTTTTGTTCTTTTTCTGCCGCTCGATAGCCTTTTCCTGTTCCCAGGCTTGATGGCGTTCTTCATCGGTGTTGAAAACAGCATCGGAAAAAACATGCGGATGGCGGCGTATCAGCTTGTCGCAAATACCATCGGCAACCTGTTCAAAGCTGAACAAGCCCTGTTCCTCGGCGATCTGGGAATGGAATACCACTTGCAACAGCAGGTCGCCCAGTTCCAGGCGCAAATCATCCAGGTCATTGCGTTCAATCGCATCGACGACTTCGTAGGCTTCTTCGATCAGGTAAGGAATCAAGCTGGTGAAATCCTGCTTGACGTCCCAGGCACAGCCTTCTTTCGGATGGCGCAAGCGCGCCATGATGTCTAAGAGATTTTGGGTGTGTTTTAGCATGAAAAACGTGTTGATGTTGTGGTTATCAGCATGTAGATCGGGTTAGCGTAGCGTAACCCGACACATTGAAGCGGCAAATATCGGGTTACGCTAACCCGACCTGCGGCTTTGAAATTTAAAGCGAACAGCCAAAATTATCGTGGTATCGCTGCTTGAAACCATCCATATCGAATGCATGATTTTGGGTGCCGTTATGTTCGATTTTAATGGCGCCCATCAGTGAGGCGACTCTGCCGGTAGTTTCCCAGTCTAATTCATTCATCAGACCGTATAAAAGCCCAGCACGATAGGCGTCGCCGCAACCTGTCGGATCTAGTATTGCTTTGGGTTTTGCTGCCGGAATGGTAATGCACTCGCCGTGGGTATAAATTTGAGAACCCTGAGCGCCCAAAGTAATGATCAGCGCGTCAACCCGCTCAGCCATTTGTTCCAGCGACAAGCCGGTACGTTCCTGCATTAACTCGGATTCATAATCATTCAAGGTCACCCAGGTTGCCTGGTCGATAAACTTGAGCAGTTCTTCGCCATTAAACATCGGCATGCCCTGACCGGGATCGAAAATAAACGGGATATCCAGTTCCGCGAATTGCTCGGCATGCAATTGCATACCTTCCTTGCCGTCGGGCGATACGATGCCGATGCTGATTTGTCGGTCAGTCGGCACTGAATTCAAATGCGACGAATTCATCGCGCCCGGATGGAAGGCGGTAATCTGATTGGCTTCCTCATCGGTGGTGATATAGGCTTGGCCGGTATAATGATTATCCAGAATCTGAATGAATTCGCTGGATAACTGGCTTTGAGCCAGCCATTGGGCATACGGTTCAAAATCATGTCCGACGGTTGCCATAATTAACGGCTCTTCATTGAGTAGTTTCAGATTGTAGGCAATGTTACCCGCGCAACCGCCGAATTCGCGTCGCATCACCGGCACCAGGAATGATACATTCAGAATATGGATTTTTTCCGGCAAAATGTGATGTTTGAATTTATCATGAAAAACCATGATGGTATCGTAAGCCATAGACCCACATATTAATGCACTCATTGTGTTCCTTTTAATCGTCAGGGATGGTGTGTATGCCGCAAGACTACCGGGAGCAATCGCGGCTAAAATAAAAGTTATCAAGGTAAAAGGGGGAAGGCTATTGTTTGGTCTCTTTCGCCTCGTCCCTTGAGTCTACATCATTGCTCAATCATTTGCTGATAAGCATCCGCGTTCATCAATGCGTCCAGTTCGGTCAGGTCATTTGCCTTGATGCAAAACAGCCAGGTGCCATAAGCGTCATCATTGACCCGCTCAGGTTCATCCGCCACCGCTGCGTTAACAGCGACCACTTCGCCGCTAACCGGGCTAAATAAATCGGATGCGGTTTTAACCGATTCGACTACCGCACATTGCTCTTTTGCCATGACTTTACGGCCCAGTTCCGGCAACTCAATAAAAACCAAATCGCCCAATTCTTCCTGCGCAAAATCGGTTATGCCGACACGAACAATGTTATCGTCTTCCACCTGCACCCATTCGTGGGTCATTGCGTACTTCAAGTTATCCGGTAGGTCGCTCATGATAATGTCTCAATAGTGATAGTTACTTTGTTTTCTCGGCAACTGCTCCTGCGTTGCTCTCGATTGCTGTTCCAGACGCAATTCTACCTCCTGCATAAGCCACATGGATGTGGTGAATGCAGATATTGCAGGAGCAAATATCTGGCCATGCAGTTGAAGGATAACGTGCAATTTTTTAAAAACAACAAAAAAATGCATTTAACAACGTAAATCTTATAACATGTTTCAATCCATACACCCTTTTATTGCCTACATGAATGTTCTTTCAATAGCCTGTATTTTTTTACTCAGTGTTAGCTTAGTTTTTGCCGATGATGACGATAAGCCGGTTGTCAATCAACCGGGTTCCGCAGGGCCGGGAACAATTTTCCTGTCCAATCAAGCCCAGTCGTTATCGGGTTTGCAGACAATAACCCTCAGCCCTGTCAGCCATCATGCTGAATTTACCGCATACGGCAGAGCGGTCAATTTACAGCCGCTGATTGCATTGCGGCACCGGTATTTGCTTGCGTTAACCGAGCGCGGCGGCGCGGCGGCAAAGTTTAAGCAGGCCGAGCAGAACATCAAGCGTCAGCAAGACTTGTATCGTGAGGGCGCGACATCGAAGCGCAACCTGCAAGTTCAGCAAGCGCAATGGCAAAGCGATAAAGCCCTGGTTGATGCAAGCGCGGTTCAAAGCGAGGCTATCGTAGATGAAGCCCGGCTCAATTGGGGCGAAAAACTTACCGAATGGGCGTTATCTACGGATTCCGATAAATTGAGCGCGTTTTTATCCGGCAAACAAACGCTGCTGCAAATTACCTTGCCGGTTAATAAACAATTGGTCGGCGACATTCAGAGCATTGACGTTGAAGCCTCGGGAAACCGCAGTGCGACCAGCAAAGCCGAGTTGATTTCAGCGGCTCCGCAAACCGATGCCACCGCGCAAGGCGAAAGCTATTTCTTCCAAACGGATGGTCGCCGCAACTGCTCCGGGCAGTCTTGCGGCATACACACCAACTCTATTAGAACCGGCATGCGCGTTACGGCCTGGATACCAGAACAAGGTGAAAACCGCTCCGGCGTCGTTATCCCCAAATCCGCTTTAGTCTGGCATCTGGATCAGCCCTTTGTTTACATTAAAACCGCTGAACAACAGTTCAGCCGCCGCATCATAGACCAGTATTCAGCAACGACCGGCGGTTATTTTGTCGGCACCGGCATCAATGCCGGTGAGCAACTGGTTGTCACCGGAGGACAAATGCTGTTATCGGAAGAATTCAGGGGGCAAATACCGGATGAAGATAATTAACCTAAAATATGAACGCCTTTTACCAAACGAAAATCAATGATAAAAAACCCATTAAACAAAGTTCACATCGCCCATGTCCGATCAACAGACAATGGTATTCAAACCGTATCAACCCATTTACTTGAAGTTGCAGAAATTACCAAAACATTAGCCAGCAAAATTAATGTGCCCGAAGCGGGAGAACTGATAGGGCTTTTGCATGATTTTGGTAAATACAGCGAATCCTTTCAAAATTATATCCAATCCGGCACCGGATTACTGAATGCTGATATTGACGATGCTTACGTTGATGCCGTTGCGTTAAAAGGAAAGATAGATCATTCCACCGCAGGCGCACAGTGGGTATGGGAGGCGCTAAGTAAAGTTGGAAAAAATGGTGAAGGCAAGTTATGCGGTCAAATACTGGCACTGTGTATTGCCTCGCACCATAGCGGTTTGATTGATTGTTTAAAGCCGGAAGGTGTTAATGGCTTCAAGGATCGAATCAATAAAGATGATGCTAGATCGCATCTTGCCGAATGCAAACAAAATGCTGATGCCGCTATTTTAGAGCAAGCCCAAAATCTGGCCGACAAGCCCTTGATGTTAGCTATGCTCAAGCAAATAAGCTTACTCATGCGAAAGGAGCAGCATGGACAAACAATATCTGAAGCCATTAGACACTTTTACATCGGCTTTTGGACGCGGTTTTTATTCAGTTGCCTAATTGATGCCGACCGTATTAACAGTGCTGATTTTGAAATCCCGAAAAATGCGTCTTATCGAAATAAAGCCGTGTCATGGGATATTGCCATTAAACGCATGGAGTTTTTTTTAACCGAGCAGCAGTCAACGCCAAATAACAATACTCAGATTAACGCCATACGCAATACGATTTCCGATACCTGTAAAAATCGGGCGCAGGATGCCCAAGGCATTTATACTCTGACCGTGCCGACGGGTGGCGGCAAGACTTATGCCAGTCTACGTTATGCGCTGCATCACGCTAAAAAACATGGCTTAGAGCGAATTATTTATATCATTCCCTACACCTCAATTATTGAGCAAAATGCCCAAGCAATCCGTAAGGTAGTTGAACGGGAAGGCGATGAATATCCCTGGGTACTTGAACATCACTCGAATTTAGAGCCTGAAAATCAAACGTGGCACAGCAAATTGGCGGCTGAGAATTGGGATGCTCCGATAGTATTGACCACGATGGTGCAGTTTTTAGAAACGCTATTCAGCGGCGGCACACGCGGCGTGCGCCGCCTGCATCAACTGGCCAACAGCGTCATCATCTTTGATGAAATTCAAACCTTACCCATTAACTGTACCTATCTGTTTTGTAACGCACTTAACTTTTTAAGCGCTTATGCCAAAACCACGGCGGTATTATGTACGGCGACTCAACCTTTGCTCGATCAATTAAAGTCACCGGAAAAAGGCCAACTATTGATCCCCGAAAAGAATCACCTAATAGCGGATGTCAGACAATTATTTGACCAATTAAAGCGCGTTGAAATCAGTAACAAAACTAAACCAGAAGGCTGGTCGTTAGATGAAATAACTGAATTGGCATTGTCCGAATTTAATAGCAAAGGCAATTGCCTGGTTATTGTCAACACTAAAGCCTGGGCGCAAGCGCTGTATAGGCAATGTTCGAAAACAGTCGATACGGACAGCTTGTTTCACTTAAGCACCAACCAATGTTCCGCGCATCGGAGTGAACTTTTTCGCAGAATGCGGGAGCGTTTAGATGTTAAGCTACCCGTCTTATGTTTCAGCACCCAATTGATTGAAGCCGGTGTCGATATTGATTTTGCCAGCGTAATTCGTTTTCTGGCGGGATTGGATTCAATAGCCCAGGCGGCAGGGCGCTGCAATAGAAATGGCCGCTTGGATGCCGCCGCTACTGTGCATGTCGTGAATCCAGAAAAAGAAACCATTGATCAACTCATCGATATCAAGGTAGGTCGTGAAAAAACTAGGCGCGTATTCAGTGAGGTTGACGGTAAAGCCTTATTAGACCCGGACGTTATGGCGCTGTATTTTAACTATTATTTTTATGAGCGTGCCGATCAAATGGACTATCCATTGACAGAGAAACAGGCAGGACGAACCGACACACTGCTGAGCTTGCTCGGTGAAAATAAAACCAACATCGGAGCCGGAAATGCTCTGCACTTGAAACAAGCGTTCATGACTGCCGGTAATGCGTTCAAAGCCATAGATGCCCCAACACAGTCGGTTATTGTGCCCTATGGACAAGGTAAAGAACTGATTATTGAACTCTGTGGACTGACCAAAAAATTTGAGGTCACTCGTTACTATGCTTGTTTAAAACAAGCGCAAAAATTTAGCGTTAATGTGTTTCCGAATGTGTGGAGAAAATTACGTGAGCAACAAGCGGTATACGAAATTCATCCGGGTGAAGGCGTGTATTGTCTGGATGAGCGCTATTACAGCCAAGAATTTGGATTGTCTTCCGAACCTGTTGGTAAAGCCGAAGCAATTATTTTATAGGAATAAAAAGTATGAAAAATAGCATTAGTTTTCGGTTGTGGGGTCGGTATGCCTTATTTACCGATCCCATAACCAAAGTAGGCGGTGAAAAATGTTCCTATCACCTACCGACTTATGAGGCGATCAAAGGTGTGCTTAAATCCATCTATTGGAAGCCGACCCTGATTTGGTATGTTGATAAAGTTAGGGTCATAAAGCCGCTGAGAACGCAGACTAAAGGCACTAAACCGTTAGTTTGGGGTGGCGGCAATAGCTTGGCGATTTATACTTTTTTACGGGATGTCGAATATCAGGTGGAGGCGCATTTTGAATGGAACGAACATCGTCCAGAATTGGTCGATGACCGTATTGATGGCAAGCATTTCAACATTCTAAAGCGTACTTTAGAAAAAGGCGGTAGACAGGATATTTTTTTAGGGACTCGCGATTGTCAGGCTTATATAGAACCCTGCGAATTTGGTCAGGGTGAAGGGGCTTATGATGATCTTGAAGAATTAGCCTTTGGCTTGATGTTTCACAGCTTTGCCTATCCTGATGAAACCGGCATCGACGAACTGCATAGTCAATTTTGGCAGGCAACGCTTAAACAGGGAGTTTTGGCTTTTCCTCGGCCTGAAGAATGTTCGGTAAGCCGTTTTATTCGTCCAATGAGCGTAAAAGAATTCGGTATCGGTACCAATCTGCAGGCTGTTGCCGATGAGGAGGCGCAATTATGAGTTGGATGGAAAAGCTTTATCAAACCTATGAAGCGGGCATATTACTTGATTTGCCTCAGGCGCAATTGCCGATGCCCACCAGTCATACCTTACAAAATGCCCATATCAATATCGTGATTGACGGTGAAGGGAATTTTAAACGGGCATCTGTGTTGGAAAAGACGCAGATTATTTTACCTGCAACTGAGGACTCAGCCTGTCGAGGTAATAATGAAGCGTCACACGCACTTGCTGATAAATTGCAATATGTTGCAGAAGATTATGCAAGTTTTGGCGGCAAGAAAAAAGCGTATTTTGAAAGCTATAAAGAGCAATTACAGGCGTGGTGCGCATCCGAAAATTCACATAGCAAAGTGAAAGCTGTTTATAACTACATCAAAAAAGGCACAGTGATTAATGATTTGGTCATCAACAATATTGTATTTGTTGATGCTGACACTGTGCTCTTAACCCAATGGGTTAGCGACGCTGAAACACCTCTTCTTTTCAAGGTATTGCCCAAAGAAAAGGGTCTGCTTGATCAAGGATCAGCATTGGTTTGTTGGACGGTAGAAATAATTGCCGACCCCAATGCTGATACTTGGAAAGATTCATCCATACAAGCAAGCTGGATTGCCTATGATTCCTTGGATAGTAATAATGCGGGGTTATGCTACATAACTGGGCATGAAAAAAATCTATCCAATAAGCATCCTGCCAAAATACGCCATTCAGGTGATAAGGCCAAGTTGATCTCGTCCAACGACAACAGCGGTTATACCTATCGCGGTAAATTCATTGATGATGTGCAAGCCTGTGGTATAGGCTTTGATGTTTCACAAAAAGCGCACAACGCATTAAGTTGGCTTATTCAAAGACAAGGTTTTAGAAATGGCGACCAAGCCTATGTGTCATGGGCGGTGTCCGGTAAATCTATCCCTGAACCCTTGGTCGATGCTTATGCCTTTCTTAGTGAAGATGAATTTGACCTGGAGGAAGTCGAAGAAAGCCTAACCCAACTACCTGAAACTCTGCTGGATCATTCGATTGATGTGGGTGAATCCTACGCACGACAACTCAAAAAATACATGGCAGGCTATGCTGCCAAATTAAGCTCCAATGAGCAAATTATCATCATGGGCATTGATTCAGCAACGCCTGGACGCATGGGCATCATCTATTATCGAGAGCTGTTCAGGGATGATTTTCTTAATCGTCTGGAAAACTGGCATAAAGAATTTTCCTGGTCACAGCGACATACCGTTCAACTAGCCGATAACACCGGCAAAAAACCTAAAACTAAAGTGATATGGCCAATCAGTTCGCCAGTGCCTAAAGATATAGCAACGGCTGCTTACGGTGATAATGTCACTGATAGTCTGAAGAAAAAAGTTATTGAACGCCTTATCCCCTGCATCATTGATGGCCAGCCATTTCCGTTGGATTTGGTCATTAGTTGCGTGCGTAAAGCGACTAATCGAATCGGCTATGCCAGTGATGCCCAGTGGTTGTGGGAAAAGAACTTAGGCATAGCCTGTGCGCTCTATAAAGGTTATTACTACCGACATCCAAATTTAACTCAACGAAGAGACTATGCCATGGCACTAGAAGAGAACTACCACTCGCGTGATTATCTGTACGGACGGCTCTTAGCCATTGCCGAACGCATAGAAGACGTGGCGTTAAACATAAGCGGAGAAAACCGTTCTACGACTGCTGCACGGTTAATGCAGCGTTTTGCTGATCGCCCTTTTGAAACTTGGCGAACCATTGAATTAGCTCTGCAACCTTACATGCAGCGCTTACGTGTATCTCGCGCAGGATTTTTAACCAATCAGTTAAAAGAACTGGATGCGATCTTAGCTCTATTTAAACACGACGACTTTAGCCGTAAAGAAGCTTTGTCAGGTGAGTTTTTATTGGCTTATCACTGCCAACGTCAAAAATTAAGATCCAAACCATCAACCACCGACGAAACCCCATCACAAGGAGACTCAGAATGAGTGCATTAAGCCATAAAATTGATTTTGCGATTATATTCAGCGTTAAACATGCTAACCCTAATGGCGATCCACTGAATGGAAACCGGCCACGAACCGACTATGACGGCTTTGGTGAAGTGACCGATGTTTGTTTAAAACGTAAAATCCGCGACCGTTTGCAAACGGCAGGTTTAGCCATTTTTGTGCAATCCGACGAGAAAAAAATCGATGGTATGGTTAGCCTTAAAGCAAGAGCCGAATCAGATACAGTAGGGCTGAGCAAGGATGCGTTTAATCCAAAGAAAAATACCAAAGATCAAACTGCGGCATTGGCCTGTGAAAAGTGGCTGGACGTACGCGCCTTTGGCCAAGTGTTCGCATTTGGCAAAGAAGCCGATGCCGCAGGAGTTTCCATTGCCATTAGAGGACCTGTGACCATTCAATCCGCCTTTAGTGTAGAGCCCGTCAGTATCACCAGCACCCAGATTACCAAAAGCGTAAATGGTGAAGGTGATGGCACTAAAAAAGGTTCGGATACCATGGGTATGAAACACCGTGTGGACAGCGCTATTTATGTCGTCTTGGGCGCAATGACACCGCAATTAGCCGATAAAACCGGCTTTAGTGATAATGATGCCGATAGCATCAAAGCCATTTTACCCAAACTGTTTGAAGGTGATGAATCTTCAGCGAGGCCCGCAGGTTCAATGGCAGTAAAAAAAGTAATATGGTGGCAACATAACTCCAAAGCTGGGCAATATTCTTCTGCCAATGTACATCAATCGTTAACTGTTAATACGGATGGCAGTTATACATTAACAGACCTTCCGAGCTTGAAGCCTGAAATTATTGATGGATTTTAAAGTTGGGTTTATTGTGTAAAAAAATAACTAAACCGATGTCTAGCACCTGCCGGGATTTAAAAGCTTGGCAGGCCTATTTCTGCAATACTCGCTATTTAAAGGAGAGATATTATGCCAATTGTTGATTTATCCACATTGCCCGCTAATGCCCAGCAAGAATTGCTCGATTTCTACGAGTTCCTACAGGAAAAATATGCCGGCAGAAAAGCCAGTCCTGTGGCATTAACGCAGCAGCCAGCCCAAACCGATTTCAAAACCTTTATTTTGAACATACCTAAAATGGAAGGTATTGAGTTTGAGCGGCAACATGATTATCCAAAGGATATTGTTTTATGAAATATCTGCTGGATACCTGCGTTATTTCTGAATTGACTAAACCCCAGCCGAACAACCATGTACTAATTTGGCTTCAGGCAACACAGTCGGAAGATTTGTTTTTGAGTGTGATCAATATCGGCGAAATTAAAAAAGGTATTTACAAGTTACCGGCGTCCAGCAAAAAACAAGCGTTGTTGCTATGGCTAACCTCATTGCTGGGCGATTATCAAAACAGGATATTGCCTGTTGATCTGGCCGTTATGGAAAATTGGAGCGCCATGGTTGCCAGTGCTGAAAAAATAGGGCAACCGGTTGCGTCTATGGATGGCCTTATTGCAGCCACTGCTTATACCCATCACCTGACCCTGGTAACACGCAACGAACGGGATTTTGCCGCCTGTAATGTTACGATCATCAATCCCTGGTCTGATTAGGTCCATGGAACCGGAACCCATCTACCTGTCACGTTTGCAACATTACCTGTTTTGCCCACGGCAGTTTGCCTTAATCGAACTGGAAGACATCTGGACTGAAAACCAGTTCACCGCCGAAGGGCAGGTGTTGCATCAACGGGTGAATCAGGCCGATCAACAAAAACGCGGTTCTATTCGAACCGTGTGGGCGTTGCGTTTAGCCAATGCAGAACTGGGTATTGAAGGCGTTGCCGACGTGGTGGAATATCATAAACAAGCGGATGGGACAGAAATACCCTATCCAATTGAATATAAACGCGGCAAGCCCAAGACGCACCGTGCCGATGAGGTGCAGCTCTGCGCTCAAGCGCTGTGTTTGGAAGAAATGCACGGTATACCGGTGCCTGAGGGTGCGTTGTTTTATGGCGAAGTTCGCCGTCGGCATTCGGTCATTTTTGATGCCGAATTACGCGACTTAACCGCACAAACCATCGTGGCTTGCCGAACGATTGTGCAAACCAAAATCACACCCAAAGCCATCTACAAGTCGAAAAAATGCAACGCTTGCTCGCTGATCGATCAATGCCATCCCAAAGGTTTTAAAAAATCGGCTGCCGCATGGTTGGCAGAACAGCTCAATGAGGATTAAACATGCGCCCATTACGCAACGTCATTTATATTCAAACGCAAAATTCCTGGCTACATAAAGACAATGAAAATCTGGTCTTAAAAGTAGATAAGGAAACCAAAGCCCGCGTGCCCATCCATAAATTACAAGGCTTAGTCTGTTTTGGGCAAGTGACGATTTCACCTTATCTGATGGCGCACTGCGCGGAAAATGGCATAACCATTACCTTTTTAAATATGTTTGGTAAGTATCTGGCGCGGGTAGAAGGCCCGGTGAGCGGCAACGTGTTGTTACGCAGAACGCAACATCTAACCGGGCATAACGTGGAAAAAAGCGTTGCCATCGCTCAAACCATGTTGACGGGAAAGCTGTATAACCAGCGCTATGTGCTCAGGCGCTATTGTCGTGATCATGGCGAAAAAATCAGCGATGATAAAGTGTTTGCTCAATTGCAAACTGCTGAAAAACGTTTGACCCGCTGTTTAGCACAGCTAGCCGATTGTAAAGGCATAGATACCTTAATGGGGCGTGAAGGCGAAGCAGCACAAGTATATTTCGGCATGTTTAAGCATCTGATCCGACAAACTGATTTTGAGTTTGATACCCGCAGACGTAGGCCGCCGACTGATCCTGTTAATGCGCTGTTATCATTTTGCTACACCCTGTTAACACATGATTGTCGATCTGCGCTGGAAACGACTGGGCTGGATCCGGCGAGTGGTTTTTTGCATCAATTACGTAGCGGTAGACCCTCATTGGCACTGGATTTGGCAGAAGAATTTAGACCTATGGTTGACCGGTTTGTGTTGTCGTTGATTAACAAAAGGCAATTGGTCATAAAGGATTTTGAGACTTGGCCTAATGGGTCTGTCACCTTGAAAGACGAGCCTCGCAGAACATTACTAGCAGCCTGGCAAGACCGTAAGCAAGATACCTTAATGCACCCATGGTTTGAAGAAACAGTGCCGGTGGGTTTACTGCCTTGGTTGCAAGCCCAAGTGTTAGCGCGATTTTTACGGGGTGATTGTGATAGCTACGTGCCGTTTTTATGGAAATAAACCCTGAGTAAGTAACATGATGATTTTAGTGACCTATGACGTCAGTTTTAAAAATGATACCGGGCCAAAACGCCTGCGTAGAATGGCTAAATTATGCCTTGTGTATGGGCAGCGGGTACAGTATTCGGTATTTGAAATTGAGGTTGATATGGCCCAATGGACCAAATTAAAAAATGATTTAATAGCCGTTATGGATGAATCGTTGGATAGTTTACGGTTTTATTATTTAGGTAATAATTGGGAGCGTCGCATTGAACATATTGGCGCTAAAGCGGTATTGGATTTAAACGGCTTATTATTGTTGTAATGCGAACCCTAAGTGAGCATAAAACTACCCGGATGTCGCAGCCGCGTTAATGGATTGATTTTTTTAGTGTTTTTACTTTGTGGGTAAATAATTTATAATGATTTTTGCAGATGTTTTGACTGGCTCGCAAATTTATGTGTTTTTTGTTATTAAATTCAATGAGTTAATCTTCTGCTGTGTCGCGCCCCGCGTGGGCGCGTGGATTGAAACTCTGATTGACGGTGGCAGCAAATAAATTGCACGTGTCGCGCCCCGCGTGGGCGCGTGGATTGAAACTGACCAGGAAACTGCAGAGCAGGCCTATTTGCGTGTCGCGCCCCGCGTGGGCGCGTGGATTGAAACAAAGTAATGAATAGATTTGATTACCCAAGCCATGTCGCGCCCCGCGTGGGCGCGTGGATTGAAACCTAGTCATGTAATAGATGATGACCATATTTGCAGTCGCGCCCCGCGTGGGCGCGTGGATTGAAACGCACTTATTCCAGTTTTTTGACTGGCGAGATTGTCGCGCCCCGCGTGGGCGCGTGGATTGAAACTGCTGCTGTTGATGCTGGTGTTACTGCTGCCTTGTCGCGCCCCGCGTGGGCGCGTGGATTGAAACTCAGCAGCTACAACAGGAGCTAAAACAGCCGGGAGTCGCGCCCCGCGTGGGCGCGTGGATTGAAACTAAATAATCCAGTTTTTCATAACTTTCAGCGGGTCGCGCCCCGCGTGGGCGCGTGGATTGAAACAATTATCGACCCCTGTTGACTGTAACAATTACGTCGCGCCCCGCGTGGGCGCGTGGATTGAAACGGCCGGTAAAGGCGAAGATGAAGAAAAAGCAATGTCGCGCCCCGCGTGGGCGCGTGGATTGAAACAATCAGTACTGATTTAACCTTTAGCCCGCCTTGTCGCGCCCCGCGTGGGCGCGTGGATTGAAACCCCCTGTGATGCCCACAACTCAGGATTGCCTAGTCGCGCCCCGCGTGGGCGCGTGGATTGAAACAGTAAGGCTGTCGATTTATTTGGAGTTAAGTGATGTCGCGCCCCGCGTGGGCGCGTGGATTGAAACATACTTACCCCTTAATCAAAACAACTTTGCGAGGTCGCGCCCCGCGTGGGCGCGTGGATTGAAACACCTTATCTTTTAATACTGATGGTTGCTTTAATGTCGCGCCCCGCGTGGGCGCGTGGATTGAAACCTTAGACAGGTAAAACGCCGAGATAAACGGTAGTGTCGCGCCCCGCGTGGGCGCGTGGATTGAAACGTATACCTTGGCAGTCCCTGTCAAAGCCAAAAGTCGCGCCCCGCGTGGGCGCGTGGATTGAAACTTAGTCAAATGCTCACGCCCCTTATCCGTTACCCGTCGCGCCCCGCGTGGGCGCGTGGATTGAAACACCTGATGGACTGTCATTATCAACAAAAACGGGCGTCGCGCCCCGCGTGGGCGCGTGGATTGAAACACAAAGATGCATTGAACAATCATAGATATCAGACGTCGCGCCCCGCGTGGGCGCGTGGATTGAAACGCACCGCGCACAGACGGAGCAACACAAGAGGGAGTCGCGCCCCGCGTGGGCGCGTGGATTGAAACCGTCGATATTGACCAGAGGAATATCGCCATCAAGTCGCGCCCCGCGTGGGCGCGTGGATTGAAACGTCCAGGTATAAACGTCCTCACAAAAATCGTGGTCGCGCCCCGCGTGGGCGCGTGGATTGAAACCAGAAACAGGATGCTATTAACCAGTCAGCCAACGTCGCGCCCCGCGTGGGCGCGTGGATTGAAACTTTGACCGGATCAACCCAGCCGCGACCGGCAAAGTCGCGCCCCGCGTGGGCGCGTGGATTGAAACTTGGTGGATCGATAACCGCGATACCAAATTAAGGTCGCGCCCCGCGTGGGCGCGTGGATTGAAACCGCAATCCACGGCAGTGACTCACCAGCGGATAGGTCGCGCCCCGCGTGGGCGCGTGGATTGAAACGTAAATGAGCCGCACGCTTGCTCTTGGGAAAGGTCGCGCCCCGCGTGGGCGCGTGGATTGAAACAACATATCAAAAACTCACTGAAATACGATGATCGTCGCGCCCCGCGTGGGCGCGTGGATTGAAACCTCTATGCCGCTGACGATGTTGGCATCAACAGGTCGCGCCCCGCGTGGGCGCGTGGATTGAAACAGCATATTTAAAGCCGTTGTTATAAAAAATAACGTCGCGCCCCGCGTGGGCGCGTGGATTGAAACGACGTTACTTGTTGTTTCGCATATCCTGTCAGGTCGCGCCCCGCGTGGGCGCGTGGATTGAAACTTTAGTTAACCCCACTATGACCAAAGCCTCCTCGTCGCGCCCCGCGTGGGCGCGTGGATTGAAACAACCGGTGATCGAGCCGCAAGCCAAAGCCGAAGGTCGCGCCCCGCGTGGGCGCGTGGATTGAAACAGATGAGGCCATGACCACCAAGCGTCTATTTCGTGTCGCGCCCCGCGTGGGCGCGTGGATTGAAACTAAATCACGAACATGCCCCCGGCCGCGAAGCCCGTCGCGCCCCGCGTGGGCGCGTGGATTGAAACAAGAAACTGGAAGAACAGTCGGCATTATTGGCCGTCGCGCCCCGCGTGGGCGCGTGGATTGAAACGACGTGCGCCTGATCCCGCGTGACAAGCTGCAACGTCGCGCCCCGCGTGGGCGCGTGGATTGAAACGCGTTAATTGATAATTGTGGAATAGCGCAAAAAGTCGCGCCCCGCGTGGGCGCGTGGATTGAAACGCTACTCCTGGCGGTAAATAGTCAGTCTCTCGTGTCGCGCCCCGCGTGGGCGCGTGGATTGAAACATAGCCAATGACCAAAACATCAGTCAATAACCGTCGCGCCCCGCGTGGGCGCGTGGATTGAAACCTAAAGGCACGTTTCACTATGGCATAATTGCCGTCGCGCCCCGCGTGGGCGCGTGGATTGAAACAATGCCTGCAAGCCTGCCGAATGTCTCGCCCAAAGTCGCGCCCCGCGTGGGCGCGTGGATTGAAACGCAAAATCCTGGGCTGCAGACGGTTTTTTTAAAGTCGCGCCCCGCGTGGGCGCGTGGATTGAAACCGTAACCGCCCTGGAACGAAGCTCCGGCAAACAGTCGCGCCCCGCGTGGGCGCGTGGATTGAAACGTCACGTCGCGCTGCTTGTTCATTCAATAGCCGTCGCGCCCCGCGTGGGCGCGTGGATTGAAACACAGTCAGCGCGGCCTATCACCAAAGCTTTTGCGTCGCGCCCCGCGTGGGCGCGTGGATTGAAACTGCAGCGAAAAGAAACAAGAGTACACCGATGCAGGTCGCGCCCCGCGTGGGCGCGTGGATTGAAACCCTGAGCAGCAGCCTGATCAAATCAAGTTCGTGGTCGCGCCCCGCGTGGGCGCGTGGATTGAAACAGCCATAGGTTTCTCCTCGTTAATTTACAATAGTCGCGCCCCGCGTGGGCGCGTGGATTGAAACGCGCGGCAATTCTTCGGAAAAATGCAATAAACGGTCGCGCCCCGCGTGGGCGCGTGGATTGAAACCCCATAAATTATGCCAAAGTTAAATGGCAGGTTAGTCGCGCCCCGCGTGGGCGCGTGGATTGAAACAACTGATGTAATTGTGTAAGTTTTGCCGCCAACGTCGCGCCCCGCGTGGGCGCGTGGATTGAAACTCTGAGCATCCGTAGTGCTGATGCTGCTACGCGTCGCGCCCCGCGTGGGCGCGTGGATTGAAACAGGATGATCATCGAGTCTGAAAACAGTTGATCGTCGCGTAATACATAATATTCTGACTGTCTGCCGGACTTAATTATGGTGCTATCTATGCGCCAACGCAGAACATTGAGCATTGGGCATTGACATCGGTCCCCTTTCTACTTTAAAGTTGCATTCGCATAAAAGAGTAAGTAACTAAAATTATAACTATTACTATAAACCATCGGAGCACGCATCATGGCAAAACCATTAATACAAATGGCATTAGATTCATTGGATTTCGACCAAACAGTCGCACTGGCTACTTTAGTAGCGCCTCATGTTGATATTTTTGAAATCGGAACTCCATGCATTAAACACAATGGCGTTAACCTGGTTAGAGAGTTGAGAGCAAGATTTCCAGATAAATTACTGTTAGTCGACCTTAAAACAATGGACGCAGGTGAGTATGAAGCAACGCCTTTCTACGCAGCAGGCGCTGATATTTGTACAGTTTTAGGTGTATCCGGCCTTGCAACTTGTGCAGGTGTTATCAAAGCAGCTAATGCACACGGTGCAGAAGCTCAAATCGATTTAATTAATGTTGGCGATAAAGTGGCTTGTGCAAGAGCAACTGCTGAAGCGGGTGCGCACATTATGGGTATTCACACAGGTCTTGACGCACAAGCAGCGGGTCATACACCTTTTGCTGATTTGACTGACATCGCATCATTGGGATTGCCTGTTAGAATTTCTGTAGCGGGTGGCATTAACGCATCAACAGTACAGGATGTTGTTAGAGCCGGTGCAAATATTATTGTAGTTGGCGCAGCCATTTATGGTGCTGCATCACCTGCTGATGCAGCACGTGAAATTCGCGAATTAGTTGACGCAGTATAATTATGCATCAGCAACTTATCATAGAAAAGATTTCAGGTGTTCTTGAAGCTACAGATGATACGTATGATGTAAAGCTGACCCAATTGCTTGATAACGCCAAGCGTATATTTATTGCAGGTGCTGGGCGTTCCAAGCTTGTCGGTAATTTCTTTGCAATGAGACTGGTTCACGGCGGTTACGATGTCAGTGTCGTAGGTGAAATTGTCACGCCGAGCATTAAAAGTGGCGATTTATTAGTCATTATTTCCGGATCCGGAGAAACTGAGCAATTAATAGCGTTCACTAAAAATGCAAAAAAAATAGGTGCAAACATCGTCTTGATCTCTGCGAAAAGTGACTCAACCATTGGTGATATGGCAGATGCTGTATTCCAAATCGGTAGTCCTGAGCAGTATGGCAAGGTTTTAGGTATGCCTATGGGAACTGTGTTTGAGCTATCAACTTTGTTATTCTTGGAAGCAACCGTTTCACATATTATCCATGAAAAGGGAATTGCTGAAGAAGTAATGAGAGAAAGACACGCTAATTTAGAATAGCGGCACAGGAACGAGTGGTCATAGCCACTCGTTCTATTCTTTAGTAGGGCAAGAACGCCAAAGAACATTCCGTGACAGAGTCTATCAGGCTGAAAAGTCACCATTTAGTAATCTATAAATAGTAAGGAGAACAATATGACTTCGCGTCGAGAATTAGCGAACGCCATACGCGCTTTGAGCATGGATGCCGTGCAGAAAGCAAACTCTGGGCATCCAGGCGCACCAATGGGCATGGCGGACATTGCCGAGGTTTTGTGGAATGATCACATGAACCATAATCCGTCCAACCCAAAATGGTCAGATCGCGACCGTTTTGTTCTTTCCAATGGTCACGGATCAATGCTGATTTATTCACTATTGCATTTGAGTGGCTATGATTTGCCGATGAGTGAATTAGCCTCTTTCCGTCAACTACATTCAAAATGTGCGGGACATCCCGAATATGGTTATGCTCCAGGCGTGGAAACAACGACTGGACCATTAGGCCAAGGTATTGCCAATGGAGTTGGTTTTGCAATGGCTGAGAAGTTGCTTGCCGAACAATTCAATCGTCCAGGCCATAAAGTCGTTGATCATCATACCTATGTATTTATGGGTGATGGCTGTTTGATGGAAGGTATTTCTCATGAAGTCTGTTCATTGGCGGGTACTTGGGGTCTAGGTGGCTTAATCGCATTCTGGGATGATAACGGTATTTCTATTGATGGCCATATTGAAGGCTGGTATACGGACGATACAGTAAAGCGATTTGAAGCTTACGGTTGGCATGTTCAGTCGGTAGACGGACATAACCCTGACGAGATTTCTAAGGCGATTGTTACCGCTAAAGCGGTGACTGATATGCCTTCATTAATCTGCTGCAAAACCACCATTGGTTTTGGCTCACCAAACAAATCAGGCACTCATGAATGTCATGGTGCGGCTTTAGGTGATGCTGAAATTAATTTAACTAAAGCAGCTTTAGGTTGGGATCACGAAGCATTTATCATTCCAGCAGATGTTTATGCCGGATGGGATGCTAAAGCAAAAGGCGTGAAAGTCGAAGCAGCATGGAATACTAAATTCGCAGCTTACGAGGCAGAATATCCAGAATTAGCAGCAGAATTTAAACGTCGTATGGCAGGTGAATTACCGGCTAATTGGACAGCTGCAACTGACGCATTGATTGCTGAAACTAATACAAAAGCAGAAAATCTTGCCACACGTCAATCTTCACAAAAAGTTATTGGCGGATTAGCGCCTACATTACCTGAATTTTTAGGCGGTTCTGCGGACTTAACAGGCTCTAACTTAACCAGTTGCAGCAGTTTCAAACACGTCAGCGGTAAAGAGATGGGTAATTACATCTCCTACGGTGTGCGTGAGTTTGGCATGTATGCGATTATGAACGGTATGACCTTACATGGTGGCTTATTGCCTTTCGGCGGAACATTCCACATGTTCTCTGATTATGCGAAAAGTGCTTTGCGTATGGCCGCGTTAATGAAAATTCGTACCATCGCTGTTTTAACGCATGACTCTATTGGTCAAGGTGAAGACGGTCCAACGCATCAGCCGATTGAAAATACGTCTGCTATGCGTTACATTCCTAATATGGATGTTTGGCGGCCTGCCGATACCACAGAAACAGCGGTTTCCTGGGTAATGGCAATTGAACGTATGACCGGGCCTTCAAGCTTAGTATTAAGCCGTCAAGGCTTGCCTTTTGTAGCGCGTACTGATGAACAAATCGCCGCTATTCGTAAAGGGGCGTACGTTATTTCTGAAGCGGCAGGCAGTGCTCAAGTTATCCTCATCGCGACCGGTTCAGAAGTTGATTTAGCCATCAAATCACAAGCAGCCTTAGCGGAAAAAGGTATTCAAGCGCGCGTTGTTTCAATGCCATCAACCAATGTATTTGACCGTCAAGATCAAGCTTATAAAGACAGCGTATTAACACCTGGTGTAAAACGTGTTGCCATTGAAGCCGGTATTACTGATTTTTGGCGTAAATATGTTGGCTTAGAAGGCGCAGTTGTCGGTATTGATACTTTCGGCGAATCTGCACCTGGCGGCGTATTGATGAAACACTTCGGCTTTACTGTTGAAAATGTAGTCAAAAACGTAGAAGCGGTACTGTAATTTTAAAGGCCATGTTTGCGTTAATTATCTAGTTAAGAAAACTAAAATCCGATTGCATCGAGTGTCAGACTAGCTCATTGATATGATGGTTTTTTAGAATAAAGATAATTGACGTAGATATGGCTACTCTAAAACAACGCATAAAGGGGGATTCACACGTGAAAATAAATAATTTGACGAATGGTTTAGTTGTCGCACTATTATTAGCTAGTCCCGTAGTCGGGGCTGATACTCAATATCCGGCTGCAGATTTCGAGCCAAAAGTAATTTATCAGGATGCTGAATATATTGGCCAAAACAAGCCTGCATCTGCGGAAGTATCGACCAAGCAGGCCAAGCCAGCTGATGTGGATTCACAATATCCAGCTGCAGACTTTGAACCAAAAGTTTTATATAAGGATGCTGACTATAAGAGAAGTACGGCTACAGGAAGTTCTTCGGTATCTGAAGGCGTTGCAGCAGTAAGTTCTTCGACATCTGAAAGCGTTGCGACAGATGAGGTAGCGGCAAGTGGAGTGGAAAAAGTGGAAGACGAATCAATGCTGAGTTATTTGCTTGGCTTAGGCGTTTTTGCCGTGGCTGGGTATGCCTTCTTGAGAAAACGTGAGCC
Organism: Methylobacter sp.; assembly: GCA_030653985.1. GTDB lineage: Bacteria > Pseudomonadota > Gammaproteobacteria > Methylococcales > Methylomonadaceae > Methylobacter_A. The sequence continues at coordinate 58,394 of JAURYJ010000068.1, forward strand.
AAAAGTAAAGACTAGCAGCAGTACGCCAGTTTATTCTGGTCATATGAGTGGGCTTTCTGGTGTTGCTCGATATATCAGAAAACATAATCTCTCTGCAGTAACGGGTGTTGCCAGATACTTGGAAAGTCAGATTGTTTCTGCAAAAGATGCGGCGGTGTCAAGCGGCGTTGAAAAGTACCTTGAAAAACAGGCTAAATCTGCACAAGAAAAAGCGGCGCAAGCGGGAACCGGAGTTGAAAAGTACATGCGCGATCGGGGGTGATAAGTGGATCAAAATTACCTAGTCAATTTAGTGTCAGGACTTTTTGGTTCCAAAAAGGAAGTTGAAACTCGAACCAGTTCTCCCGCATATTTTAGCGATCTTAATGGACTGACTGGAGTTGCTAGGTATTTGAAAAGCCAGGAAGTTGTGCCGGTGCCAAGCGGAGTTGCGCGGTATTTGAACAAGCTAGAAGAGTTGTCAGCAGCTAATGAAGTTGCTAATGTTTTGGAGATTCAGGAAGAAGAAGCATCAGCAGCAGATGAAGTTGCTGGTGACTTGGGAAGTCACCAAGAAGCGTTAATAGCTGTTGAGAATCTCGACAACCAGGAAGTTGAGGTATCATTGAGCCGTGTTAGCAAGTACTTGGAGAAGCTGGATCAACATCCTGTTAGCAGCGTTGCTAAATATATGGCAAGGCAAGCTATTATCGCAAAAAAAGCACCGAAAATTAGTGGTGTCACTAAGTACATGGCCCAGCATGCTGTTGTCGTTACAAAAAAAGCGTCAGTAGTGAGTAGCGTAGCCAGATACGTTGAAAAACAAGCTAACTCTCCCGCTATAAGTGGCGTTTCTAAGTATTTAATCAGGCAGTCTATATCGGCTAGAAATACAGTAGCAGCGACCGGAGTAGCAAAATATCTTGAAGACGAGTCCATTGCTGCGAGAAAAGCGGCAGCAGCGGCTATAGTTGCCAAATATTTGGAAGAGCAGCGTATTTTCGCAAAAGAGCAAGAAAAAGAAAAAGAAAAAGAACAACAGTTGGCCAGAGAAAAAGAGATGGAAAAAGCGGATGAAAGGGCAGTTGCTGCCGCCGCTGCAACCGGAGTGGCTCGATATTTGGAAGAACAAGCAATTTTAGCAAAAGAAAAACCACCGGTAAGCGGTGTTGCTAAATATGTGGCAAAACAAATATTATTCAGAAAAGAAACGCCTATTTTAACTGGCGTAGAAAAGTACATGGCAACACAAGCAATGCGCGTAAAAAAAGCTCCGATGATAAGTGGCGTTGCAAAGTACGTGGAAAAAGAGGCGATGACTGCAAAAATATTGCCTAAAGCAAGCGGAGTCACCAAATATATGCAAAAACAGGCTGTATTGCCGATTTCAAGCGGTGTCTCTAAGTACGTGAGTAGGCAGGTTATTGCTGCAAGAGCAATACCTGAAAAAGTGTGATATGACCGAGTTGTATTAATAACGTGTTAATGTCTTGACCGAATATGAGTCTGCTGTTGTTCATCAAATTTCTTCGCTGGTCTGAAACCTCCCTTCAGGGGGATTATTTGAGTTTGACAACAATGCACTGGCATCGTTATTCTTTTTGGTAACCTCCTCGTTCACGGAGAGGAATAATCCACCGACCTCTATCCGTCGACGGGTGTCACTCGACGGATGAGGTTGGATGTGGATTGAAACATGATAAACAACCTCGGCGCACGGTATAACTACCCACCCTTGTAATTATATTGGATGTCACGCTTGTATATTTCAAATGTATTTGAAAATGATAAGTGTATGTCCTGATGTGTTTAACTTTTAAAACTAAAGGAACCCCTAATGGCAAAGACTTTACTTGAACAACTGAGAAAAATGACTGTTGTTGTAGCCGACACTGGTGATATCCAGGCTATTGAAACTTTCACTCCGCATGATGCGACAACTAATCCATCCTTGATTACTGCTGCTGCTCAAATGCCACAATATCAAGGAATTGTTGATGATACTTTGAAAGGTGCCAGAGAAACCTTAGGTAAAGATGCATCTGCAGCGCAAGTGGCTACTCTTGCTTTCGAGCGACTAGCTGTTTCTTTCGGGCGTAAGATACTTGAGGTAATTCCGGGCCGTGTTTCTACTGAAGTAGATGCTCGCCTTTCTTTCGATACTGATGCCAGTATCGCTGTAGGTCGTGACTTGATTGCCATGTATGAAGCGCAAGGCGTTTCACGCGAACGAGTGCTGATTAAAATTGCAGCAACTTGGGAAGGAATACAAGCGGCTGCAGTTCTTGAAAAAGAAGGTATTCACTGTAATCTGACCTTATTATTTGGTCTGCATCAGGCAATCGCCTGTGCCGAAAATGGCATTACGCTGATTTCACCTTTTGTTGGCCGTATTCTTGATTGGTATAAAAAAGATACTGGTCGTGATTCTTATGCGCCTGCTGAAGATCCTGGTGTCTTGTCGGTTACAGAAATCTATAACTACTACAAAAAATTCGGCTATAAAACCGAAGTTATGGGTGCAAGTTTCCGTAATATTGGCGAGATTGTTGAATTGGCAGGTTGTGATTTATTGACCATTGCGCCAGCCTTATTAGCTGAACTCCAGTCTACAGAAGGTAATCTGGAACGTAAGTTGGATCCGAAGAATGCAGCTAATGTGTCAATTGAAAAAATGACAATCGACAAAGCAACTTTTGATGCTATGCATGCCGAAAATCGTATGGCTTCTGACAAGCTTGCCGAAGGTATCGATGGCTTCACCAAAGCGTTAGAGTCGTTAGAAGGAATTCTTTCAGCACGATTAGCCGTTTTAGAAGGATAAGTTGATTTAAGTCCCTCGGTTTATATTTATCCATGAGTAGCGTAAACCCCCGCCGTTCATGGCGGGGATGTAAGCGGCTCAATTTCGTGTTTTCCATAGTATAAAACCTCTATTGTGTTAATATTGAATAGTGCTACCAGAGGAGGCTATCGGCTCTCTCAATGACGGCAACTTAAGTTTTAAAAGGC
>JAURYJ010000017.1 GCA_030653985.1 Methylobacter sp.
GTCATTGAGAGAGCCGATAGCCTCCTCTGGTAGCACTGTTCAATATTAACACAATAGAGGTTTTATACTATGGGAAACACGAAATTGAGCCGCTTACATCCCCGCCATGAACGGCGGGGTTTTACGCTACTCATGGATAAAGTCAGCATCTGCTGAATAGTTACGTTATTTTTTAATATAACTGATGTTACGCACTGACTACGAATTATCAATAACTTATGGTTATTTTTTGCTTTGTAAGTTATTGATTTTTGGTTTACCTGCGTAACATCAGTTATATAAGTTATTTCATTAAGTAGTCAATGGAGATTTTTATGCTCAAAAATGTTAAGTGGTATTTTTTTCTGATCGTATTGTTTAGTCAAAGCGTATTAGCACAATTACCGGATTTTACCGAAATGGTAAAAACTAATGGCGTAGCCGTGGTCAACATCAGCACCACCCAAAAAGCGCGGCCTGAGACTGAAAACGCCCCCGAAGAAGAACAGCCACTACCGGAAGGCATACCTCCCGAACTGGAAGAATTTTTTAAACGTTTTTTAAATGAGCAGGGCGACGGCTATGCTCCCAAAGATACAACATCCTTAGGTTCAGGATTTATTATTTCACCGGACGGTTACATTTTAACCAATCATCACGTAGTAAAAGATGCAGATGAAATTGTGGTTAAATTTTCTGACCGCAGAGAATTGACCGCCAAACTCATTGGCTCCGATGCGCGTACCGATGTTGCGCTCTTAAAGGTCGAAGCTAAAGACTTGCCTGCTGTGGCCATCGGCGAGCCAAACAAACTACAGGTCGGTGAGTGGGTTCTGGCAATAGGTTCACCGTTTGGCTTTGAGCAATCAGTCACAGCTGGCATAGTCAGTGCTAAAGGGCGCAGTTTGCCCGGCGGAAACTATGTGCCATTTATACAGACCGACGTAGCCATTAATCCGGGTAATTCAGGTGGGCCGTTGTTTAATATGGAAGGCAAAGTCGTTGGCATCAACTCCCAAATTTACAGCCGTACCGGCGGTTTTATGGGACTGTCATTCTCCATACCGATGGACGTGGTGATGAATGTTGTCGATCAAATAAAAGTCACCGGTAAAGCAGCGCACGGTTGGCTAGGCGTTCAGATACAAGACGTAACACGAGAACTGGCCGAATCGTTCAGCATGAAAAAACCACAGGGAGCGTTAATTTCCAAAGTCCTGCCCGGCAGCCCTGCAGAACAAGCCGAATTGCAAATTGGCGATATTATTACCGAATTTAACGGTCAGCCGATTGAAAGTTCAGGTGATTTACCACCCATGGTCGGCATAACGCCAATCAATGACAAAGCCACCTTAAAAATCATCCGTCAAGGTGAGATTAAAACCATTGACTTTAAAGTCGGCCTATTGCCAGATGAAATTAATACATTAGCAGACGCTAAAACAGCGCCAAAACTTCCCCATAACCGACTGGGTGTTAACGTCATTGATTTAACCGATGCACAAAGAGAGGCTTTGCAGATGACTAAAAACGGCGTATTGGTACAGGATGTCGCTAAAGGTACCGCCCAAAGTGCCGGAATTCAGCGTGGCGATGTTATTTTACGCATTCAAAACAGCATCATCCGGGATGCAGCCGATTTTGAAAAAATCGTCAAAAAACTCCCTACCGGTAAATCAGTTGCTGTTTTGATTCAGCGTCAGGGCAACCCAATATTTCTGGCCATTAAAGTGGATAAATAAACGGCATAACGCCTCAGCCACAAATGATAATGGAACGCAGATGACGCTAATTATTAAGATAAAAACAGGATTTTTCTTGAGTTATCCATATTTATCATCTTCACCTGCATTCCATCTTGCTGACCGCTGAGCAGTCTAATGACGACTGTTAGTCGTACGAACTCTATAACCGTACGCCAGAACAACTCTTTTCAGGAACGTGCATCATTTAATTGGCAGAGAGATTGCCAACTTACTTGATGCACGTGACTAACGCCCCGCAAAATCCATTTCAACTTTCCCCTCAACCAGTTTCAGATTGGCTTCGAACTCGGTGCCCTTAACAGATTTAAAGCCTTTTAAGATTCCCGTTTCCCCCTTGCTGAGTAATTTTTTCGCCATCGCTGCGGTGATTTTTTTATGAGCAACAACTTTCCAAATCGTCATTTTGCAGCCGCTACGCCATTCGCTACAGCCGTAGGCTTTTGCGGTTTCAATGATCTTGCCGTTACAGAGCGGGCAATCGGCAAGGGCTGTTATTACCGCAGACCGATGCCCAGATTCAGCTTTGACGTACCCTGTTTCGCCCTGTTTATTGAGCGTCAATTGGGCATTAAACACTTCATCGTCGAGTTTGATCGCGTAACTATGCAAAGTACGGCTATTTTGCAACAATTGGCAAGCCATGCCCCGTGTCACCGGTACGCCATACATTGCTTTCCATAGCACAAACTGGCAACCGGCTTTCCAGTCGCTGCAGCCGTAGCCTTTCCTACCTTCGATGATGGGTTTTTGGCACAACGGACAGTCGCCCAAACGGCTTTGATCGTAAAGCGGCTTGTCCGACTCGTCTTTTATTTTCTGGGTAAATTGAATGATTTCGGCCATGAACTGATCGGGATCGTAATCGTTGTGTTCTATTTTTTTGAGTTTGGCTTCCCATTCGCCGGTCATGGACGCTGACTTTAACCTGTCGTCGGCGATGATGGAGATAAGATGCCGCCCGGAATCGGTGCTGAGCAGGGTCTTTTTTTGCCGTTGGATATAGTTACGCTTGATTAACACCTCAATAATCGAGGCTCGGGTTGCGGGGGTGCCTAAGCCTTTTTCTTTTAACGCTTCTTTGAGCTGTTCGTCGTCGCAGGTTTTACCGGCCGATTCCATGATACTCAGCAAGCTCGCTTCGTTATAGGGCTTTGGCGGCGTAGTTTTGCCCTGATTGATCGACGGCTGTTGCGGGCCGGTTTCACCCTTGACAAAGTTGGGCAGAATTTTTTGCGCCTTATCGGACTGACTCGACGCATCGTTTTGATACAAGGCCTGCCAGCCTGGGGATTCAATGATGGTGCCGGTGGTTTTAAATTTTACTGCGGCTGTGGGGGCGACTGCAGTCGCCCTTTGAACAACAGGTTTCTCACTGACTGGGCGACTGAAGTCGCCCCCACCAACCTCTACTACACAAACCTCGCCCAGAACGGTAGTAATTTGCTTGATGCAGGGCGGATAAAACGCCGCAATAAAGCGCTGGACTATCGCTTCGTAGACTTTGGCTTCATGCCCCGACAACGAACCCGGCAATAGCGTCGTGGGTATAATCGCATGGTGATCGGTGACTTTGGCGTCATTAAATATACGGCTGCTCAGCGTCAGTTTATCGAGATTGAGTAATTCGATTTGCGGTCCAAAATTCGAGCTTAATTTGGTCAACAAGGGTTTCATCCCCGGCTTCATGTCGTTGGTTAAACAACGGCTATCGGTACGCGGATAGGTGACGTGTTTTTTCTCGTATAACTGCTGGGTACAGCTTAGGGTTTGCTCGGCGGTGAGGCCGTGGCGTATGCTCATGTCTTTTTGCAGATCGGTCAAATCATATAATAACGGTGGACTAAGCGTTTCCTTCTTGCCTTTGACCTCGGTAATCTGAAAATCTCGTCCCTCGATTTGGCTTAGTCGTGTTTCTGCATCGGTTTTATGATCGAATCGCCCGCCGACATAGTGAAAGTCGGCATCCCGGTACAGGGTATGCAATTCCCAAAAATCTTTAGGTATAAAACTGCCGATGTCCGCATCTTTTTGCACAATGATTGCTAGTACTGGCGTTTGCACCCGGCCTATCGTCCATAAACTACCTTGCTGGCCGAACTTAAGCGTATACAGTCGCGTGGCATTTAACCCGACTATCCAGTCCGACTCACTGCGGCATTTGGCGGCGCGATAAAGTCCATCGTAAGTATGGCCTTCTTGCAACTGAGTAAAACCTTTGCGTATCGCTTCGTCGGTTAAGGAGCTGATCCAAAGACGTTTGAACGGCTTTTCAATGCATCCTGTCCAGGACAAGATATACCTGAAAATCAATTCCCCTTCCCTTCCCGCATCGGTCGCACAGATAATTTCATCGGCCGCTTTGAACAAATGTCTAATGATGTTGAGCTGTTTTTGCGCCGAGGCATCACCTCTAGCTTTTAAGCCGAATGGTTCGGGGATGATGGGCAGGGACTCCAATGACCAGCGTTTCCATGATGGGTCGTATTCATCCGGTTCTTTCAGCTCGACCAGATGACCGAACGCCCAGGTAATTTGATAGCCGTTGCCCTCAAAATAGCCGTCGCGTTTGTTGTTGATTCCCAGGCATTTGGCGATGTCGCGAGCGACTGAGGGTTTTTCGGTCAGGATGACTTTCATGAGTACCTATTGTGGGTGCGAATTCATTCACGAGATAGATAGGGGGTGAAAAGCGCGAATAAATTCGCGCTCACTACTTATTACAGGTTAATGGTACGTGGCACCTATCCTGCTCGACTTATTATTTGATAATCTTGTAGCAAGGCAAATATTTCTTCCCCGGCAACTTCATTCGGTGTTGCGCGACAAATGAGGCTAACAACGAATCCATCAGCGCCATGATGCCTTCATCGCCACGAATTTCGAAATGCCCATATTGTTCGATGGCGCGTATACCCTCATCTTTGACATTACCCGCCACAATGCCAGAGAACACGCGGCGCAGGTTCGCGGCGAGCTGGTGATTTTCCTGATCCTTGTGCAAGGCCAGATTCCTCATGTTGTCATGTGTCGGTATAAACGGCTGTTGAAACCCATGATCAATCTTAAGCAGCCAGTTAAAATAGTAAGCATCGCCATTTTCTTTACGAAATTGGCGTACCTGCTGGATACCTGCATGCATTTCCTGAGCGACCAGCACCGGATTATCAATAATAATTTTGTAACGCTGTTGCGCCGATTTACCCAAGGTGCCCGCAATAAACCGGTCTATTTCCTTGAAATACTCTTCTGAACTGTCAGGACCGGAAAATATCAGTGGAAACGGCATGTCTTTATTCTCGGGATGTAGCAGAATACCGAGCAGATAAAGTATCTCCTCGGCCGTACCTGCACCGCCGGGAAACACCACGATACCATGCCCGGTACGAACAAAGGCTTCCAAACGTTTTTCAATATCCGGCAGGATCACCAAATCATTAACTATTGGGTTAGGCGATTCGGCGGCAATAATACCGGGTTCGGTTATCCCCAAATACTGGCCGTTTTTTATCCGCTGTTTGGCGTGGCCGATGGTCGCTCCCTTCATCGGACCTTTCATCGCACCCGGCCCGCAACCGGTGCAAATATCCAGGCCGCGCAAGCCCATCTCGTGGCCGACGGTCTTGGTGTAATCATATTCCTTGCGGCTGATCGAATGTCCGCCCCAGCACACCACCAGATTTGGCGTAGTCATCGGGCGTAGAATATTGGCGTTACGCAAGATATGGAATACGGCGCTGCTGATGCCATCCGAACTGTCCAGATCAAACCTCGGGTTATTATTGATCTCGTCGCTGACGTAGATAATGTCGCGCAGCACCGCAAATAAATGTTCATTGATGCCTTTGATCATTTTGCCGTCTACAAAAGCATGAGCGGGGGCAGACTTGACGTCCAACTTGATTCCGCGCTGCTCCTGAACGACGCGTATCTCAAAATCGGGATAGCGTTCCAGCAATTCCTTGCCGTCATCCATGGTGCTGCCGCAGTTTAATACCGCGAGCGCGCAATTGCGAAATAACAGGTACAAGCCGCCCTGACTGGTATCTAGTAGCTTAGTGACTTCGGCCATGGATAATACATCCAGACGGCCTTGAGGAGTGATGCGCGCATCAACTACTTGGTGTTTCATGCTGTTCCTTTTAATTATGTACCCGTGATTACCGGCAATCACATTATTTTTGTTCATTCGACATTCATCAAATGCCAGATATTCTTTAACTCGAATCAACCATCATGGACTATCAGTATGAATACCATCGCTAAGAAAACACTGCTCATCGGTTTTGTGCTGCTGCTTTCAGCTTGTGTCCATTATCCACAACAGCAATATTCGTATTATCCTAGCACTAGAGGTTATAGCAGTGGATATACCATTATGCACAGAAACTACTACGGCGAAAGACCGGATCATTATCAAAGAGGCCATGGCAGAGCCGATTATTCACATCATGATCGTCATAATCAATACAATACCATCCCCCGCCGGGGTAGTAATGACCAGAATCGTCAGCAACAACGCAATAGAAGTAATAGCAGCAGCAATAATCGTCACAATAATGCCAACCGTAGAAACCATGATTAACGGCTTACCGATCAATACCTTTGTCTAATTAGTACGAAACCTTAGCCAGTGTCGGCATCAATGGCCATTGTTAATGTAGGCCGTTGCCTCGCGCCAGAAGAAAAAACCAGGTTAAACGCCGACATCCTCCTAAACTACAAAAAAGGCGCACACGGCAAGGCTTAGGCTACATCATTGCCATTAATTTCCTGTGTTTTTTTCATCGCACCCGGCTGAAACAGCTTACTAATCAGCATCCTTAATCCCTGCTGAAAACGCCACATTATAAACTTTCAATGGCTATACCGGGGATTAGTCTCTATAATGCAACCCCTAGTAGACAGTACTCCATACAAACGTGAGGCTTCTACTGTAAGTTTTTCATGTTATTCAGCACTTTTCAGAAATTCCATTCGCTTTTCTCTTTAAATTTGCCCAGCATGATTTTCAATCAAACATTTTCATTGATTTATATATAGGTAATTTATATGGCAACAGGTACTGTTAAGTGGTTTAACGAATCTAAAGGTTTCGGTTTTATTTCTCCTAGCGATGGTAGCGCAGACGTGTTTGTACACTTTTCTGCCATTGCAAGCGACGGCGGTTACCGCACTTTGGCTGAAGGCCAAGCGGTTAAGTATGACGTAGAATCAGGCCCTAAAGGCCCGCAAGCATCACAAGTAAGCCCAGCTTAAACTGCCTTACGTTCCGACACACAACCCTGCATTAATAACATGCGGGGTTGTGGCATAACCGGTCAATCCGGTCAATCAACTCACCCCCTAATTTAGGACATGTCTTTTGAAACGAATTTTTGTAGGAAACTTACCTAGCGAAGCCACTGAAGAAACTGTACAGGCTTTATTTTCCGAATACGGAAAAGTCCGCTCCATTCAACTTATTTCCGATATATTTAGCGGAAAATGCCGAGGATTCGGCTTTATCGGAATGGAAGGTCACGAAGCAAGAGCCGCGATAGCCGCACTCGATGGCAATCTGTATTGCGGAAAACCTTTAAAAGTCAAATTTGAAGATACGACTGCCGGCAAAAATGGCAGACGCCATTGAAGCATTAACGACACCAGCCCGACTATCCACCTGATTACTCAGCTGCCCTAGCAGCAGACGCGGGAATATAGCTGAGCTATCTGGGCGACCAGTCTACCCGGTCGCCCCCCAGATCGAACACCCTCACATCAAAAGCCTTACAATTTTAGGATTTTTAGGCGCCATACTGACTTTTATTAACCCCTCTCTACTCACTACTTTTCTATTGTTAAATAGTCACTCGCTTTAACTGAACTCTCATTTCAAGCAGTCAACAACTCCAATCCATTAGTTGAATGATCAAGTCCCGTATACTTCAAAAATAATGCTTGACAATAAATCCATGGAATTTATTTTTCCACAGGAGAGAGTAATATACGTTTGCATCAGCAGCATAGCTTAAAAACCTCTCTTTCCCCATAAAAAAACAACAATAAAACCATCATTACTTGCCCTAAGTCATTGATAATTAAAATTATGATCACGCATAGTCCTACACTGACTACAATCTGATCGATTTAACAAAAAAGCTTAAAAAGTGAATAGTTAGCGCATTTATTTTCAGCTTACCCACAGAGTTATCCACAGAAAATGTGGATAACCTTGACTTGCAAAACAACATCGATTCTTTACTATTCTCCAGCCAACAGGGCGGGGCAAAAAACCTCCCACATTACTGACTGATGGTTCTTGCTGGTTCTTTATTCTTGCTTATCATTCACCAAATCGTAGGTGATGTCTGGATTAAATCCCATAGGCCAATAGATAAGAGCCGCTGGCGGCCAGAAGATTGAAACTACGCGGAATTTAGTTCTAAGCCTACCTTCTTTGACAACTTCGCCATTTTTTTCCAAGCGATAAGGAATGTCTGATTCAGGCGGCACACCCGCCGCAGTCCAGAAAAACGGCTTAGTGGTTACCTTGCCATCAGCCTTAATGTCTACCGGCTGCGGCCTTTTGTAAACATACAGATCAGTTCCAGGAGGAACCTTAAACGTACCTGTTGTAGTACAGCCTGAGACCATGACCAGTAAAGCCAAGGCTAAACACATTTTTTTTATCATTGTAGTTCTCCAGGTTGAGTGGGATATTAACTATCCCAGCGCTTAAAAATCAATGAGGTATTGATGCCTCCAAAAGCAAAATTGTTGCTCATCACATAGTCGCAATCAAGCTTGCGGACATCCTCTTTAATATAGTCCAACTGCGCGCATTCGGGGTCAATATTGTCAAGATTGGCCGTGGCATGAAACCAGCCTTCATTCATCATATTGACCGCCACCCAGGCCTCCAGCGCGCCACAAGCGCCCAGAGTGTGGCCGGTAAAACTTTTTAGCGCACTGATCGGCGTTTTATCACCGAATACTGCGGCGGTCGCACGGCTTTCGGCGACATCGCCGTGGCTTGTTGCCGTGCCATGCGCACTGATGTAGCCGATAGCCGATGCTTCCAATTGGGCATCTTGCAAAGCTAGGCGCATCGCAACCTGCATGCTGTCGCTGTTAGGCTGAGTGATATGCACACCGTCCGAATTAGTACCAAAACCCACCAATTCGGCATGAATATGAGCGCCGCGCGCCAGCGCATGTTCCAGCTCTTCCAATATCAAGGTGCCTGCGCCCTCACCGATGACCAGACCATCACGATCACGATCAAACGGCCTGGGACTTTTATCCGGTGTCTCATTGCGAAGACTGGTCGCAAACAAGGTATCAAATACGGCGGACTGGATAGCCGAGAGCTCTTCTGCACCGCCTGCCACCATCAGTTTTTGCCGACCGAATTTTATCGCCTCATAAGCATAACCTATACCCTGACTGCCCGAAGTACAAGCGCTTGAGGTTGTGTAAATCCTGCCGTTTATGCCAAAAAACAGGCCGATATTAACCGGGGCAGTATGGCTCATCATTCGAATATACGAGGTAGCATTCAAGCCGCCGATAGTATGATTAAGCAACATATTGCCGAACTCGGCGATTGCGTCGGGACTGCCCGACGAACTGCCGTAAGCAATGCCCGTAAGCCCGTCTTTAAGACAGGGATCATCTAACAAACCGGCATCAGTCAGCGCCAATTCGGTGGCGTAAGTCGCCATTAAGGCGATGCGCCCCATGCCGCGAACCTGCTTGCGCGAATAATGCTCGGGCTTGGTGAAATCGGCGGGCGCACCCAAGCGCGTATTCAAGCCTTGGTACCTATCCCAGTCCGGCATGAAGCGAATGCCGGTAGACTTGTTTTTAAGGCGCTCGGCAACTTGCCGCCAATCGTTGCCTATCGGTGAAATCCCGGCCATGCCGGTCACTACCACGCGCTTTAACATAAACCACCATTGACAGAAATGACCTGCCGGGTAACATACGCGGCATCGTCGGATAGTAAAAAAGCCACGACCGCAGCAACTTCTTTGGGGCTTCCTATTCGACGAGCCGGAATCATTTTTTTGATGTCCTCCAGCGGCAACTCGCTGACCATATCCGTCTCGATAAGACCCGGAGCGACACAGTTAACAGTGATCTCGCGCTTTGCCAATTCCAAAGCCAGTGCCTTGGTCGCGCCGATAATACCGGCTTTGGCGGCACTGTAATTGACCTGCCCACGATTACCCATCAAGCCTGAAACCGACGATAAGGTGACGATACGACCGGGTTTTCTGCGCCTAACCATCGGCATCACCACCGGCTGCAACACATTGTAAAAGCCGTCGAGATTACTGTGAATCACACTATCCCATTGCTCACCGGTCAACGAAGGAAAGGCGTTATCGGCCGTAATACCGGCATTACACACCACGCCGTAATAAGCGCAGTGGCTTTCAATATCCTGATTGATTTGTTCGCTGCATTGGGCTCGATCGCCAATATCGAACTGTAAAATCCGGGCTTGTCGGCCTAATTGCTCGATTTCGGCTTTGACCTCCTCGGCTTGCATACGCTGGCTGCGACAATGGATGACCAAATCAAAGCCCTGCTTGGCCAGATATAAGGCAATGGCTTTACCGATACCTCGACTGGAGCCGGTCACTAAAACAGTTTTATTCATAATGTGCTCATTGGTTTGTTTATATCTTGTTCCCACGCGCTACGTCACTGCCATTACGTTGTATTGTGGGCGCGAATTTATTCGCGCTTTTTAATGGTTTATCGCGCGAATAAATTCGCGCCCACGCTTGTGTCGCAGGGAACGAGGCATTTATAGTGAAATCATGGTTTGTTTAACGGAGGTTGATAGACATTTAGATTGGCCGTAACGTCCACGCCCTCCCCTAGAATCCGACAGTCAAAAACGCCTAAATTATCATCCTGCATGATGTTTTTTACCCGTATCGTTAACGTTGAGCCGACCTTAAATACGGCAACATTACTACTGTAACGCCGAGTTCCCAGCAGAAAACCCAATCGTATCGGCTCATTGACTTGCGTTGCCATCACCCCGGCATAGGCGGCTATGGTTTGCGCCATGTATTCAATCCCGACCCAGGCGGGAACGCTTTGATCATCGCCCAACAAACCGTCATCGCGCACCACCAGTTCGGCCGTCACACCCTGATCATCATAATCGATAATGCGATCCAGCAGCACCATGCTGCCGCTATGCGGAATCAGATCGGCAATAGCGTTCATGCCCGCCTCACAACAATAGACAGGTTATTGCCGCCAAACGCAAACGAATTGCTTTGACAGGTATCGATCCTACGCCCCAATGTTTCGCCCTGTTTCGCCAGATGTAACGCGGACAAAGCAGGATCCGGCTCATCGTCGTTACTATTGGGAATCAGCGCACCTCGTTCATCGTCACTGCTCAGCAACAACCAACAAAAAGCCAATTCCAATGCGGCGGCGGCACCCAGGGTGTGCCCGGTCATGCCTTTGCTGGAACTGGCTGCCACTGTCGATCCGAATAAGGCATTAACCGCTTTGCTTTCCATCGCATCGTTCAACACCGTGGCGGTGCCGTGCAAATTCAGATAATCAATTTGCGCCGGTGTTTTACCCGCGTCGTCCAGCGCCAGCTGCATGGCTCTGATCACATCGGTTGCATCCGGGTTCGGCGCGGCAAAATGATAGGCATCGCTGCTTGCGCCTATGCCTTGCAATACCACCGGTCCCGGCTCTTTACTCAACACAAACAAACTGGCCGCTTCGCCGATATTGATGCCGTCACGGTGCAGACCAAAGGGCTTGCACAGCCCAGTACTGATCGATTCCAATGCGGCAAAGCCATTGATGGTCAAACCGCATAAACTGTCCGCCCCGCCCACGATCACCGCATCGCACAAATCCAGCCTGATTAAGCGCCGCGCCGAGGCAAACGCCTTGCCGCTGGAAGAACAGGCCGTAGAAATCGTGTAGGCCGGGCCTTGCACGCCCAGAAAATCGGCCAGAAAATCCGCTCCGGCACCCATTTGCTGTTGTTTGTAATGAAACTGATCCGGCAATACGCCGTGATCCGCCCAATAAGCCAAAGCCAGCTCGGTATTACGCACCCCCGAAGTGCTGGTGCCCAGCACAATGCCGATACGATCCGCGCCGAATCGGGCAATCATATCGGTCACCGTCGGTTCAATCTGGCTTAAGGCGGCCAGCAGCAAGCGATTATTCCGGCAGTTATAAATACGGTAACGTTCATCTATCGGAGGCAAATCGGAACTTACCGCACCGACAATGCAGCGGGTCCCAAACTCATCGCTTGTCACCAAGCCCGACCGATCACCGGCCAGCAAGCGCTTTAATACCTCAGCTTTACTATTGCCGAGCGCGCACAACAAACCTAAGTCATTCAGGTATAAGGTCATAACTTATGGTTTTAATCTGTAGACGATAGTGGTATTGAAAATTCACCAATTCAACCGCTTTAGGCCAAACAGGATCGGCGGATAAATAATGAATTTCAACTTGTTTTTTACCGCCGACGTATAAAAAGCGCTTGTTCTGACCGGCTTCCAAGCGCCATTCGGCCGGAAGATTTCTTTCCAACAGCGCAATCGGCCAATACACCAGTTGCAGATCGGTCATGATAAATTCCGGATTGACCGACTCCGGCAATAACGGACTTTTATCGGATACCAAGGTATTACCGTCATAAGTCAAATTGAACAGACTCAAGCCGGAATGACTGAGTCCGGCCATCGCGATATGCTGCGCATCCAGTTCCAGAACCGCCAACAGGGATTCCTCCCGATCCGCCCACACCGCGTTTATTTGCTGCACTATCCGTCTGGCCGGGCCTAAAGGCTGTGCTATCGGCATCAATTCAGGTTTAACGGCAACTTGTTTTGGCTGCATCAACGCACAGCCGGAAACTAGCCCTAGTAAAAAAATACCACTCAGAAACCTTATCGATATAATTCGACTAAAGCGCCCGCTGTTGGTAGTCGCTGATTGAGCAACCGACGATGTCACCTCGTTCCCACGCGCTGCGTCCCGTATACGCAAGACGTTATTTGTAACTCGCGGCGCAGCGCGCCTTGACTGCATTCCCACGCAGCGCGTGGGAACGAGAAACCAGAGCAAAAACACAGCCGTTAAAATCCTTATCGGCATAACTCGGCCAGCGTATCCAGTCGGGATCGGGCATTTTTAACATAGGGATTATTTTCATCCCAGGCATAACCGGCCAAGATAGAACTGATCATCGCCTTAACTTCGGGTTGCTGCCCTGAGTGAAAGATAACATCCTGAAAGCGTCCGTCATACCACGCGTCAACAAACACCCGGAAGGTATCAACGCCGCGCTGCAAGGGTAGTGCGTAATCCCGCTCCCAGTCCACGGCTTCATGGTTAAACTGCCTGACCAAAACATCCGCCGCCAAGCTGGCTGATTTCATCGCAATAGTCACCCCGGAAGAAAACACCGGGTCTAAAAACTCGCCGGCATTGCCCAGCAGCGCATAGCCTTTACCGTACAGGCTTTTGACATTGGCGGAATAACCGGTAATGGTATTGATTTTTTCATCGAACACCGCGTTCTGCAGCAAGCCAGCCAAGCTGGGGTCCTGATTGATGATGTCCTTCAGGGCCTGATCGTTATTGTCCCAGCCTTGAAGAAATTCAGGTTCGGCGACCACGCCCACGCTGCTGCGGCCATTGCTGAACGGGATCAGCCAATACCAGACATCTTTATGCTCGGGATGCACCGTGATCCGGATTTTGTTTCTGTCAAATTGGCTATCCCCGATCCGGTCTTCAATATGCCCGAATAAGGCTTGCCTGACCGGAAAACCGGAAGGCGATTCCAAATCCAGCAACTTGGGCAAGATACGTCCGAAACCGCTGGCATCCAGCACAAAATCGGCATGGTAGGTCATCACATCACCTAGTTTGTTGCACACTGTCAGCTCCGGTCGGCTAGCTGCAAAATCGGCCGCTATCACTTCCATTTGCCACTGTATGTCGACGCCCATGCGCACGGCTTCATCGGCAAGCAGTTTGTCGAATCGGCCGCGCTGCACCTGAAACGTAGTGCCCATGCCGGGGCTGAATTTGTCTTCAAAGGAAAACTCGGTTCTCAGGTCCCGGTAGGCGAAAGACGCGCCGTTTTTATACTGAAACCCAGCGTTGACTAACGCGTCCATCATCCCGGCCTGTTTGATGAATTCCATGCATTGCGGCAACAGGCTTTCGCCGATACTGAAGCGCGGAAACAGCTGGCGCTCCAGAATGGTCACCTGAAAGCCCTGATTTTGCAGCAATGCACCGGCGATACTCCCGGATGGCCCGGCGCCGATAATGATAACGTTGCCCTTATTGTTGTTTGTCATGTTGTTTTGTAACCACTCGGCAGTGAGAAAAATAGAACGCAGATGACGCAGATGACTATGATGAACACGGATAATTTAAAAAATCTTATTTTATCTTAATTATCAGCGGCATCAGCGTTCTATTGTATTTGATAATCAAGTATTTTTAAGTCCAACCAATGGCGCGCACAGCAACGCCGTTACAATACCGACAGCCACGGTAAAACCGAAGGCATGCACAATTTCAGTAGAACTTGTCGCCAACAAGCCGAACGCCAGCAAGGTCGTTAATGCCGACAGCGTAACCCCAAGCGAAGTACTGTCGCGCCGGTCGCCCGCAATAAAAAAGAACAGGCCGTAATCGACACCTATGCCCAATACCAGCAACAACGCAAACAGGTTGAACAGGCTGAACAACTGGCCGAACCAGCCTATCATGGCTAACGATACCGCCAGCGCCACAACAGGCACCGACATAATGGCCATGCTGCCCTGCCAACCGAACTTGAAACCTAAGCCAGCCAAGGCTAGACTGAACGCAATCGCCAACAAAGCGCTGGCCCTGATCCGATACCGCGCAAACAAGGATGATAAAGACTCGACTTGATCCACCCAGATGACGCCCGGCAAATCCTGTAGTGCCGTTAATGCCTGAAAATCGCCTATACCGGTTAAAGCAACCGTACTTTGACAATGACCGTCATCGCAACCCAGCCACAACTGCTGCTTGCTTTCATCGGCAGTCGCCAGCCATTCCGGTAAAGTCAGCGTATTGCGCTCTGCTGCGGAAAACTGCTTGAGTTCGGCCTTCACAGCTGTTTCGTCAAAGCCGAGATCATTCATATAGCGTTCGAGCAGGCCCGAGTCAACCAGCTTATGCTTGATCAGCCGATAATTTTGCTGCTGCCTGTTCGCATCAGGCCAATAATGACTCAAGCCTTCATAAGCAGTCAGCGCTTTTTGCTGTTTTAAGGTTTCCAGGCGTTTAATCAGCCGCTGTTCATTTTGAAACCAACCGGCCTGATCTTGTCCCGACACCAGAAAAAACTGGCTGTCGGGACTCATCGGAAACAGTTGCCGGATTTTATCGGCCGTGCGGGTTAATTCAGCCGGTGCCGACTGCAACAGGCGCACATCATCCCGAGGCGTTAATGTCCAGAAACCGCCCAGCACAAAAACAGCTGCTGCCAAACCCAGCCAGCGTTTATTGCTAAGCAGCCAAACAGGCCAGTGCTGTTGCCAATAGCCGGTCAGTTTCAGCAACAGTGGTTGATGCTTGGGCTTAAATCCGACCAGCAGCAACGGGAACAACAAAACCACCGTCAACCAGGCGACGCTCAAACCGATAGCGGAAAACACCGCGACCTGCTGCAAGCCGGGAAACGGCGAAAGTCCCAAACCGGCATAGCTTAATAACGTGGTGAATAGCCCCAAGCTAATGCCGGGCAGGATAAAGCGCAAGCCTTGCTGCGGAAGCCAAGCCTTACCGCCAAAGCTGTCGCAAAAAAAATGCAGCGCATAATCAATGGCGACGCCCATTAGACTCGCGCCAAACACCAGAGTCAGCAGGTGGATTTTGTCGAAACACCAGATACTTAACACCAACGCGGCAAACAAGCCGCTGGCCAGCGCCAGCATCGCTAACAACAACGGCCTCACGCTACGAAAAGTCATCAACAACAAGACCATAATGCCAAGGCTGGAACCTACGCCAACCGTGGAAATTTCCTGTTTGGCGGACTGTGCGCCCTGTGCGGTAAACAACGCCATACCGGAAACCAGTAACTCGCCACCTTGGGCTTTCACTTGCCCGGTTGCGTCATTGACCAGATGCAACAAGGTATCCAGTTTATCCAGCTGCAAGCGTTCATCGTGCAAATCGGTCAATAACAGCGCCCAAAACTGTTGCCGGTCAGACACCACCACGATGCCCTGCTCCAGATTCAACTTGATCGGATGTTGCGCACTGAAATAACGACCAAACAATAATGACGGATCGCGTTCAAGATCGGCCGCCTGCATCTGCCCGATAGGGCTGTTCAGTATTTCCAAATTTTGTTTGATTAAATCTTCCGGATTTTTAGCCAGCATCTCTTGGGATTGCGCATCCAGCAGCTGATAGCGATACGGGAACAGTTGCTGATACTGATTGATATATTGCTGTTGGGGAAACTCCAGTACCACCTTGTTAAACAACTGGCTTTGTTCCAGTTGCCGCTTAAGTTTTTGCGCATGATTGATAGCTTCCACTGAAGTCGAAGCCCCCGCCAGCCAGACCACTTTCCGGTTAAGAAGCTGATTATGCTGCCGGGTGGCGTTGGCGATTTCCGGCTGCTGTTCGCTGGTCGGCAATAGCGCTAAAAAACCGGTTTCCAGCCAGTTTTTCGTCAAAATTTGACTGCCAAGAATGCCGATTATGATCATTCCCAACAGCCAAAGACCTGCGGTCAACTTAGGGTGATAAGCGTTCAAAATCGGCTTCCTGTTCATCGCTTAATCGTTCCGGGTGGCTGATGTTATCGAAACTAATCAAGGTGACATTGCCGCCGGTTTCACGTATTTCCAGCTGGCGCAATTCGGTATCGCCCGACAGCACCATCGTGCTGATGATCTTTTTCAGCATCTCATCCTTGGGGATTAACGCCAGCTGCCAGGATGTTTTTTGATCGGTTCCAGTGATCACAAAACCGTCGGTTAATGCCGCTAAATCACCACCCAACATGGCCTTGAACACCTTGCCGAAAGCCGCCGGCACCGCTTGCTCGCCCTGCCCGGTCAGCAACTTCGATTCATTGACCAACAGCAATGAAACAACCGGCGTCAGGGTCTTCCAGATGACACCCTTGTTTTGGTCGTAGGTAAACGTGCCCGTAGATATTAGCGGCTTACGCAAAACCTTCAACTGTTTTTGCTGGTGAAAATCGCCCTGGGTGATCGGCGTTTTTGCCAAGCGTGCGGCCGACTGCAGGGATGCAGGAGGTAGAGCAATGCCTGGAGCAATTGCCGAGATCTCAGACAATACCGCATCGCCCGCGACGCCTTGGCCGAATGCCAAACAATACAGCAACAACGCTTTTATTAACATCAAGAAACCTCCAGGCCGAGTTTTTCAAACAACACCGCAGGCGAGGCGAAGCACATTTCCCGCGTTGCCAAGTTTACAGCCACCTGAACGCTATGGCCTTTGGTCAGTCTTAAGCCTGAGCTTTTATCGGTGATCAGGTAATTTATTTTCAAGCGGTTTTCCCATTCGACGATGTGTGCTGTTACCGTAATGACCTGCCCGAACACCGCCGGTTGCGCATAGCGGACTCTTAAGTCAATAACCGGCCACGCATAGCCCGAGTCGCGCATTTGCGGATAGTTGTAATCGATTTTTTCCAGCAAAGCGCAACGAGCGATTTCAAAATACTTGGCGTAATGCCCGTGCCAGACTACTTCCATCATGTCGACATCATGGAAGGGAATTTGCAGATCGATTGATGTTTGGTGAATCATAGTTTTCTCGCACCCATTCCTACAAGTCTCGTTCCCACCCAGCAGCATCTCGTTAATCATACAAACCCCAATGCTGCTTGCGTATCAATTCCAGACAAAGCCGCAGTTCTTGTTCCAGCGCCCGGTCGGCAGTCAGAAACGGGCTATGTTCGCGCAGTTGCCTGACGGTATGTTGCAAAGCCGGGCTTAACTTATCCACATTACCCCGCAACTCAACACCCTGGACAACGGCTAACAATACCGCCACGGCGACTTGTTCGGTCAACTCCAAGATGCGGATGCAATCCCTGGCGGCTATCGTTCCCATGCTGACTTTGTCCTGATTGTGGCATTCGGTGGAGCGGGAAAACACGCTGGCGGGCATGGTCAGTTTAAGGGCTTCTGCGGTCCAGGCGGATACGGCGATTTGCAAGGCCTTGAAGCCATGGCTCAACAACGCTTGCTCGCCGGTAGCGCCGGAAAGATTGGCGGGCAAGCCCTGATTGAATTTGCGATCCATCAACTGCGCCATTTGCCGGTCCATTAAATCGGCCAGATTGGCTACCGCGGTTTTTAAGCTGTCCATCGCAAAGGCAATATGGCCGCCATAAAAATGGCCGCCATGCAGGACATGCTCGCCTTCGGCATCGATAATCGGATTGTCGTTGGCGCTGTTTAATTCATTTTCGATAAACTGCCGCAGCCAGGGCAATGAGTCTTCCAGCACGCCGATGATATGCGGCGCGCAACGCAGGGAATAGCGATCCTGCAAGCGGGTATCGTGGCGCGGCGCACTGTGTTGCAATTGTAAATCTCCGCGTAACCTCTCGGCGACGCGGTTTTGTCCCGGATGCGGCTTGACCGAAAACAGTTTTTCGTCAAAATGGTAGGCATTGCCGTTTAAGGCGACCGAAGCCAGGCTGGTAATGCGCGTGCTCAGTTGGGATAAATAGTCCGCACGTTGATAGGCCAGACAAGCGATGCCGGTCATCGCGGCGGTGCCGTTCATAATCGCCAGACCCTCTTTGGGTTTTAAGGTCAGCGCTTCGATATTAAGTCGTGCAAAAACCGTTTGCGTGGCTTGACGCTGCCCCTGATAAAATACCTCCCGTTCACCAGCCAGAACGGCGGCCACATAAGACAATGGCGTTAAATCGCCGCTGGCACCGACCGAGCCTTCTTGCGGAATCATCGGCAGAATGTCCTGTTTTAAACATTCAGCCAGCTGCTGTAATAACTTGTAGCGCACACCCGAAAAACCGCGCGCCAGACTGGTCAGGCGTGCCGCCAATATGGCCCGCGTTTGCTCCACATCAAAATGATCGCCCAGTCCGCAGCCATGGAAAGTGTACAGCTGTTTAGGCAGTTGCTCGACCAGATGCAGCGGAATGGACACCGTGCAGGACTCGCCGTAACCGGTGGTTACGCCGTAAACAAAGCCTTCCTGCTTTAATAAGCTATCGATAAACCGGGCGCCTTTGTCGATGCGTTCGATAAAGTCCGGCTGCCGACTCAATTCGATCTGCGCGTATTGCTTAGCTATCTTGCAAATAGCTTCAATGGTCACGGCCTGACCATCAAAAACCACGGTATTTTTAGTGTTCATCGCTTTCTTTATCAGCCAAGTGCCAAAAATCGAAAAAATTAAACCATTGTAACGGTTCCATTAAGCAATAATGCTCCAGTCGCTGAGCATAACGCTGAATGGTTTGCTGCATGGCTTGCTCACGGTTTTTTCTGGGGAACGTTAAGCCATCGCTGAAATGCTCAAAATAGATCACCTGCCTGCCCTGTTGTTTCAGGCAAAACAGAGTGTAAACCGGACACTTAAGCAGTGATGCCAGGATAAACGGGCCTTGCGGAAACAGGGCATCGGCACCCAAAAATTCGGCCCGGCTCACGCGTGAATTTTGACTGACCGGGGTCCGGTCGGCGGTAATAATGATCAGCTCGCCGTTATCGATTTTGTCGCTCAGCAACATTGACGTGGCGGCGCTGATTTCGGTTACCTGAATCAGGTTTAAGCCACTGCTCGCGTTGGTTTGCCTTAACAGCTGATTGAACTTTTCCGCATGTTTGGTGTGTACCAGCACGTTAATACGAGGCGCACCATCCAGATTGGCAATCATGCGGCAGACGTCAAGATTACCCAAATGCGAACCTAACAGGATGGCACCCTGCCCCGTCTTGATTTGAGCCAGCAAGACATCACGTCCCCGATAGTCTACGTCTGCCAGCGACAACGCACCTGACCAGGCCGCTAATTTATCGATAATAGCGTTGGCGAAGCTGATGAAATGTCGATAGCTGTCCCGGAGATTCCCGCTTAAATTGGATGCAGGCGAAAGCTTGGCAACGCGCTGTAGATAGGCCTGACTGGCTGCTCTACCGGACTTGTTCACCAACCAGTAATAACTAACCACCGGATATAAAAACCACTGCAACACCCTACGCCCAAGCAACAGGTAAACGCGCAGCAAGAAACGCATGCCCCCAATCAGGCCCCATTCACTCATGTCTGCCCAATGCGACGGTTTTTTCATGACCTAAGCCTGCCCAACAATTGCGGAATGCGTATCAACATACCGAAGAACAGTTTGGCATGGGCTATTGAGATCACCCAATTATCCCGCCACAACTTGAAATGCGAGACGCCGTCGTAAGGGTAATTCACGCAAGTGGGTATATTGATAACATCGACGCCCTGCCAGTACAGGCGCACCAGTATGTCAATGTCAATGTCAAAATCCATGCCTCTTGCTATGTCTGTTTCGCCGGTTAATGTAGCCACTGCCGCCAACGGGTACAAGCGAAAGCCGCACATGCTGTCCGCAATCTTGAACGACAAGGTGTTTATCCATACCCACAGATTGGCAATCATTCGACCGTAAACCCGGCTCTTGGGCGCAGTTGCATCAAACAGCGGCTGACCTAAAATCAACGCATCAGGATGTTGCGTTCCTGCTTGAAGAAAGACAGGAATATCGTTAACCTCATGCTGACCATCGGCATCGATTTGGATCGCGTGACTAAAGCCCAAAGCCTCTGCCGCCTTAAAGCCGTCGAGTACCGCAGCGCCTTTGCCGCTATTTTCGACACGATTGATTAAGCTGAGCCAATCCGCTTCCCGTTCGACACAATCCACCAGGATTTGACTACAAAGTGCCGAACTGCCGTCATTCACCAGTATCGTCGGAATGCCGATGTTTTTTAGTTTGGCCAGCACCCGAGGAATGGCGGTTTCGTGGTTGTAAACGGGAATTATGATGCAGGGTTTCATTGATGCCCCTCGTAAACCATGCGCCCTGAGCTATGCGTACCAAGCTCTGAGCTGAACTTAAAATACAGTTTTCCCGATGCTGTTTTCCAGTCGATGGACAAGGTCAATTCATCGCCCGGGTGGATGATTTGGGTAAATTTAACCACTTCCATAGACGAAAACGGCTGATCAATCGCGAAAAATAATTTGCCGAAATATTCCACCCAAGCCAGTTGCACCACACCGGGCAAAATCGGATAATCGACAAAATGACCGAGAAAATAAAGCAAGTCTTCCGGCACTCTAAGGCCCAAATGAACGCCGCCGGAATTTATTTCAAGATTAAGCACCTGCGGGAGCTTCCGGTTATCAAAATCCAGCAGGCTTGTTAACAGCTGCTGATCGATTTTGCCTTGAGTCGATAACGGCATAATGTTGACAATCAGCCATTTTCTGGGCAACACCACCGACTCAAACCATGGCTCAAGTAACGGGCGCAATTGCCTGATGAACCGGTTTCTGCCCTGGCTTTTCAACTGCTCTAAACCCTGAGCATTTAACACTACGACCGCAGCGACGGTGTCTCTGGTTTTACTTATCACCAACACATGAGCGTCATCTATCCACGCCGCAGTCATCAAGCGTTGCTCCAACTCGACCAAGGACAAGCGTTTTTCTTCAACTTTGACGATGCGATCCGATCTGCCATGCAGAGTAAACCGACCATCATCGAGCAGAGTGATGTTATCGTCCAGTTGAAAATCGTCTTCTGTTTGCAAATAAGGCGAATGCAGTAACCATTTCCCAGTCATACAACGTAAGCTCATGCTGGGAAATAACGTCCATGCTTTATCCTGCTGGCGCCAGGCGATGCCGCCGGTTTCGGAACTGCCGTAAACCTCAATCACCGCCTGCCCGCCATCAGTTAATATCTGGTGTGCGGCAGTCTCCGGTAACACACCTCCGGAACTAAAAATCGCCTTTAACCCGGCAATGCCGTCCCACGGTGAATGTTGATCTAAACGCTTTAAATGCGCCGGACTGGCTATCCAGTAAGCCGACCCGCGTTGCAGCGCATGAACCAGCGTTTCAGGATTGATATAAGCCTGACTATGAAAGCATCGCCCTGCCGACAACGGCCATAACACCCGAAACAGCAAGCCATAGATATGCTGATGGCTGACCGTTGCCAACGCTGCCGCCTCACCCAATTGTTTGCCCCAGTGTTTTTCCAGCGTGGCGATTTCAAGCTGGAACTGGTTCAAGCATTTGACTATCGGTTTGGCCTGCCCGGTAGAACCGGAGGTAAAAATAACCAGCTGCTTATCCAACGGATTTAACGGCGATAAAGACCGGCTGGAACGCTCCGGTGCTACCAAGCAGTCATCAAAACTTTCGCCATTTTGCCAATCGCCCAACAACTGACAGTCTGCTGCTAATTGCTCAGCGGTGCCGGGGCGATTATTGCCGGGCATCCAAATTTGTTTACCGGCGTGCAACAACGCAAATAACAGTACCGCAAACGGATAGGCGTCTTCGGTGTACAAGGCGTAATGCCGGAACGGTTGCGCTTGCAGTTTATCGGCCCAGGACTTGACCGCGTTAACAAACTGCGTTGCTGAATAATACTGCCCGGAATGATAGGCAACAGGCGTATCAACGTCTCTTTTGGTGATTAAATAATGGGATAGCTTAGCTGACATGTTTCTGGGTTCTCATCCTGACAATATATTCAGCAGCAAATAAAATGCCCATCAGCACGTAAGCGATCAGGCCATTGTATAAACTCCAGACTTCCAGGCTGGCCCAAAGAGCGGTTACCCCTGCCAAAGTCCCATTAATGATAAAGAAGCCGCACCAGACTTGGGTCACACGACGGGTATAAATAACGCCTTCCGGCGGCAAATTGGGGTGCTGTAGACGCGCCACACGCTCAATCAAGCTGGGCGGGGAATATAAGCTCCAGCCGAAAATCAGCAACATCAACGCATTAACCAGAAGCGGATAAAACAGCAAGGTACCTAATTGATTGCTCCACATCGCAAATAGACAATAACCGATACCGGCAATCAATAACGGAGTACTCCAGTGTTTAAGAGAATAACTGGCCGCCAGCCTGACCAGCAACAACACAATCAATAGGGCGGCTATTTTCCAGGGCTCAAAATAATGGCTGCCGAAAAACACCACCAACGGATATAACAGGGTTGACAACCCCATCACACCGGTGACAAACCAGCGCATCTTAGCGGTGTATCTCGTTCCCACGCGCCGCGTGGAAATTCAGTGCCGGACCTGCTGCGTCCCGTATTGTTGCAATATACATTTTTTTATCCATTTGTAGGCGCGAATTGATTCGCGCGGTAAGTTAAAAGCGCGAATCAATTCGCGCCCACAATATCTCAAATCTTTAACTTAATAGCAGTGCCGTTGCGCCTGGGAACGAGAAAAATACCTTAGCTATTAAGCATTTTATAGACTGCTTCGACCACATCGCCAATGGTGCGGGCCGTTTTGAAATCTTCGGCTTTGATCGACTTACCTGTCATTTCTTTAAGTCTGACGATCATGTCCACCGCATCGATACTGTCGAAATCCAGGTCTTCGTACAGCTTTGCTTCCATAGTGATGGCCTGTTCGTCCATTTCAAACATATCGACCATAATTTCCTTGATGGCCGTTAAAATGTCTTCGCGCTCTTTTATCATAATGACCTCATCCGCGCGCGGCTTGAATGTATTCAGCCAACGTTGAAACCGAAGAAAAAATTTTCACCACGTCTTCTTTATCTACGTCAATCTTTACGTCATATTTTTTGCGGATCGCCAAGCCCAATTCCAGCGCATCAATGGAGTCCAGTCCCAAGCCATCGTTAAACAACGGCGCCTGACTGTCTATATCGTCCACGCTAATGTCTTCCAAATCCAGCGTATCGATAATTAATTGTTTTAATTCATTTTCCATGGTGCTTATAAAACTCTCTCTGTTGGGTAAAATAATCTTGCAAATAGTGGGTAAAGCGACGTACGCCTATTGATTTTGGACTCATAGTAGTAAATTCATCCAACGCAATATCATCGCCGACATGCAGGGTCAGATGAAAGCGGCAAGCAGGAATCTGATACCACTGCTCGGCTTTGGTTAAGGTGCTGGGATAACAGCTCAGCGTCACCGGGGTCACAATGGCATTGGCCTGCAAGGCAATGGTCGCCGCGCCCCGTTGAAAATGATACGGTTTGCCCGGCATTGATCGTGTTCCTTCAGGAAAAATAATCATTGATCCGCCTGAGCGCAACCAGGCAACGCACTCGGCTATCATTTGCTCGGGATCGCCGTTGCTGATGTATCCCGCATTGACTATGGGGCCGCGCATGAACGGATTATGCCATAGCTTGGCTTTGACTATACAACTGGCTTGTTGGATTCGGCTGATCAAAAATACAATATCAACCAGCGTCGGATGATTGGCGATGATCAACTGTCCGGGTCGATTCAGCTTGTCCAGACCGACGATGTCGTAAGTCATCACCCCCAGCCTGTGCATCAAGCCGATGAAGACATAAAAACTGTAATGCACTATTTTTTGTCCACGACTAACTTTTTGCAATCGATTACCGGGCAACAGCGACAACACCGGGAACACCAATGCCCACAGCAATAAACCGCCCACGCCAAAACTAAAAAAGCTTACTCCGGTTGCCAGAAGACGCCAGCCATAGCCAAATTTTTCCGCTATTTTTTGTGCCATTCCCAGCTATGCCTATGATTGCCCAGCACCAACGCTTTATCGTCGGCAACAAGAAACCGTATAAAAGAGAGTATCTGCAAGGCCTGCTCGCCATCGTCGCGATTCGCGGATGAGCGGTTAAATTGCAACGGCAAGCCGCTCCCGGTTAAAGACACCTTTAAAGCCAGCGCACACATGGCAGGCGCATTGAGCGCAAACGGTAACGACGGATAAAAATCCGATAACGGTTCATCATAGAAAACCATCAGCACCTCGCTATAGTGTTCCTGCAAAAGTCCCAACGCTTCAATAAATGCCGGAGCAATACCGTCCTGGGCTGGCGCAATCACGGTAATTTCCTGATGATAGTCATAAGCAATGGAGAATAATCCCGATATGGCGTTATGCACTGACAGACTAAAAGCAGTCGGTGAAACATCCTCACCTTTCTGCATACTTTTAAGCATTTCTAATGACTTATTCACTTCGCCATGGGCAGAACTGAAAACAATGGGCAATGACTTGTCGCTGTCAATACAAGCGTCCGCCGCATGAAAAACCGCTCGACCCAATGGACTTAATCTGCGTTGGAGTATTTTGGGCACCGTAGCCGGCAGGGCCGCTTTTTCCTCTTGGGCAAAGGTCTGATGCTCATGCCACTTTCGCCAATCTTGGTGACAGCTCATTCCGGGTGCCCAAGCGTTCCAGCTTCGCAGTACAAAATCGACTGTCATTATATCAATCCGGTTGATCGTTTACACTTGAGTGGCAGATAAAAAATCCAAAGCCCTTAAATTCATATAATAAATGGAATTCCTTGTAAGCTGGCATCGGTGCGGTGTTGTCGTTATTGATAGTTTTGAGCATAAATCAACGGCGGTGAATCTTGTTGAGGTTAATATTCTATAGGGAAACGGCCTGTTTCTATAATATCGTTATTTACCTTAATACATAATGAATTAAACTAAAGAGGCTTTCAGCCTTAATAAATCTTAGGCTCATCGACAAATCAACGTCGAGATAAACAGGATAAAGCTGAACCGTTGCCTTGATTCAAACTATTTAATTCTTACCCCTAAGCGGACACCCGCACTTCAATGCAGCAACACATCCTTTAATTCTTGGAGAATATTATGTTATCGCGTCGTTTTTTTCGTTTTCTTATCGCCGTATGGCTGATTTTTCTTGCCCCCTCTACCTGGGCGGAAACCACCCTGGTCGCGGTCGCCTCGGATTTCACCAAGCCGATGACCGAAATCGCCATAGAGTTCCAAAAAGCCACCAGCCACGAGGCCAAGTTGTCGTTCGGCTCGTCCGGCAAAGCATTCGCGCAAATCCAAAGTGGCGCGCCGTTTGAGGTGTATTTGTCAGCCAGCGAAAAATATCCGCTAGAACTGGAAAAATCCGGTTTCGCGGTTACCGACAGCCATTTTGTTTATGCTGTCGGCAAATTGGTGTTGTGGTCGGCGACACCCGGCTATGTCGACGATCAGGGGGAAATCCTTAAAACCGGCAATTTTAAACACATTGCCTTGGCCGATCCCAGCCATGCGCCTTACGGTGTGGTGGCAGAAGAGGTAATGAAAAGCCTAAATGTATTGGACAAATTGCGTCCCTTATTCGTAATGGGCGAAAACATCTCGCAAACCTTTCAGTTTGTCAGTACCCACAATGCCGAATTGGGCTTTATTGCGTTTGCCCAAGTCATTGATATCAATAGCGGCAAAATCGGTAGCGGTTCTGGCTGGCACATACCGGATAATCTGCACGGCCCATTTAATCAAACGGCTGTGTTGCTAAAAACCGGCGCCGAGAATCCGGCTGCTCTTGCCCTGGTGGATTTCCTTAAATCCCCGACAGCATTGGCGATTATCGAAAAATACGGTTTTGGTTTGCCTAAATAATCAAGGAGGCGCTTATGCTAACATCCGCCGATCTCGGCGCATTGCTTTTAACCTTCAAAGTCGCCAGTATCGCTACCTTGGTGATGTTGTTATTCGGCACCCCGCTGGCCTGGTGGCTGGCCCGGACGCGCTCCTCCTGGAAAGGCATCATCAATGCCGTCGTAGCGCTGCCACTGGTGCTGCCGCCGACGGTGCTGGGCTTCTATCTGCTAGTATTGATGGGGCCGACCGGGGCAATCGGCAAATTTACGGCTTGGCTGGGTTTGGGCACCTTGCCGTTCACCTTTCCCGGATTAGTGGTGGCGTCGGTGCTGTATTCGTTGCCGTTTGTCGTGCAACCCTTGCACGCCTCATTCGCCGCCATCGGTGAGCAGCCTTTGGAGGCTGCGGCAACCTTGCGTTCCGGGCCTTTGGATACTTTTTTCAGCGTGGTCGTGCCGCTGGCAAAACCCGGTTTTCTGACCGCTTCTATCTTAGGCTTTGCCCATACCGTCGGCGAATTCGGCGTGGTACTGATGGTCGGCGGCAATATTCCCGATAAAACCCGCGTCGTATCAGTGCAAATCTACAATCATGTCGAAGCGCTGGAATACACTGAAGCCCACTGGCTGTCTGGCTGGTTGCTGTTATTCTCGTTTAGCGTGCTGCTGGTGCTGTACACCGTACTGAAAACGCACCCTGTCGCCCACCCGCTTAAATAATCATGACCACAATACTGGCCCGCTTCCAGCTCGATTACGGCGACTTTGCACTGGACGTTGATCTAAAACTGCCCGGCACCGGCATCACAGTATTGTTCGGTCATTCCGGCTCCGGCAAAACTACGCTACTGCGTTGTATTGCCGGACTGCAACGTGCGCCACAGGGTTTTCTGGAAATCAACGGCAATACTTGGCAGGACAGCGAGCGCGACCTGTTCCTACCGACTTATAAACGGCCGCTGGGCTATGTATTTCAGGAGGCCAATCTATTTCCGCATTTAACGGTGCAGGATAACCTGCATTACGGCTTGAAGCGGATTAAACAAAATTCTGGCACGGTCAAACTGGAACATGCCGTTGAATTATTGGGCATCGGCCACCTAATGGAGCGCATGCCGGAACGCTTGTCCGGCGGCGAACGGCAGCGGGTCGCCATCGCTAGAGCCTTGGCGCTTAATCCTGAAATTCTGCTGATGGACGAACCACTGGCGTCGCTGGATTTCAAACGCAAACAGGAAATCCTGCCGTTTTTAAGCCGTCTGCATCAACAACTGGATATTCCGGTGCTGTATGTCACCCATTCCCAGCAGGAAGTCGCTCAACTGGCCGACACGCTGGTGATTCTGGAGGATGGCCGGGCGCTGGCTTCGGGGCCACTGTCGGAAACGCAAAGCCGTCTCGACGTACCGCTGGCGCAAGAGAGGGAGGCCGCCACGGTTTGGCAGGCAACCATTGCTGAACATGAAGCAGAATACCATCTGACCCGCGTTACTTTTACCGGAGGCTCGCTCAGTCTACCGGCGGTCGATGCAGAAATCGGCACAGCGTTGCGCGTACAAATCTACGCCCGCGATGTCAGCATCGCCGTTGAAGCACCGACAGCCACCAGCATCCTCAATGTGCTGCCTGCGACCATCACCGGCATCGCCGACAGTCGCGACGGCCAGAGCGTGATACGGCTTCAGGTCGGCAATCAAGCGCTGCTGGCGCACATCACCCGCAAATCGGCGCTCATGCTGGATTTGCAGATCGGCATGGCGGTTTACGTGCAGATCAAGGGTATATCAACATTAACACATCAATAACCAGAGGATTCATCATGCAAGCAAGTGGACGAAATCAGTTTACCGGTAACGTCAGCAAAGTGCTTATTGGTGCAGTGAATGCCGAAATCCATGTCAGCTTGAAAGACGGGGAAGCCATCGTCGCTTCCATTACCAAAGAGTCTATCGAAACGCTGGGGATCAAGATCGGCATGGAAGTAGTGGCGTTGGTCAAAGCTCCGTAAATCATCATCACTGATTTCAGTGGCTACCGGCTTTGGGCGCGTAACCAACTGCAAGGCATCATGCGGCCCATCTGTCTTCTAGCCTGTAGTTAATGGACTTCGTTCCTCAGTCCGCCCCTATCGCACCGATTTGTATAAGGCCTTACATCTGGCGATGCAGATTTGCCATACTCAAATTTTCTTCGACCGCTCTTTTATAGACCCCAATCAGCATTTGGCAGTGCTCTTTTAAATTTTCCGCCTGCCTACCGTAGCGATAACTTTTTGACTCATATTGACTAAGAAGTTTTTTGTGCTCATCAACTTTAAGCTGCATTTCTTTTGCCGCTTCCTCATAGTGTTGCGCCAGCGCCTCATGATCGGCTTTGGATTCTGCGTTTAGCACGGCTTGAGTCATATCCATTGGATGCGGGTTTATCTCGCTACATGCGGACATTAAACCAACAGTTAAAAGCAAGGCAATCAGTATCTTTTTTTTCATGGGCTTTCTCCTAAGTAATTCAAAAAAATTAAAATATCATCGTTTTTCAGGTTGTTAAGCAAGGATAGAGAATTCAGCTTCTTCAATCAATAAGCGCTGTTACCTATCAGCTATCAGCTCAGCAATCCGCTATTTGGCTGAATGCCTTACATCGCTAAAATTGCAGCTGATTTTCGGTATTTATGCTCACGAATTGATGAACAAAAAACAGGGGCATCAGCTCAATCCGCACAATCACTTAAATTAAAGCAAGAATAGCGCCATTCATAGAAAATCAATACGTTAGGCGTTTTTCATCTTATGCTCAAGTTTATTTGCACAAAAAATGTGCATTAAAAATCCAATAACGCACCTTAATAAAGCAATCTCAATAATATTTATGCATTAATACCTTGCTTGCGTTTCTCCTGAAACTGCAGCACCAGGCTGTAAATCACCGGAAACACCAAAAGACTTAATATCAGTACGGTCAGCATGCCACCCATCGCGGGGGCGGCGACACGCTGGGTGACGTCGGCGCCGGTGCCGGTGGCCCACATGATCGGGATTAAGCCGACGATATTGGCAAGCGAGGTAATCGCTACCGGCCGCACCCGCAAAGCCGTGGCGGCTTCTGTAGTGGCTCTGATTTCTTCGCCGGTCAACGGCGCCTGTTTTTTCTCCCGCAGTTTTTCAATTTCAATATCGATAAAACTTAATACCATGACGCCGGTTTCGGCGGCGGTACCGGCGAGAGCAATAAAGCCGACATAGACCCCAATCGACAGGTTGAATCCGAGCCAGTACACCAGCCAGATACCGCCAATCAGACTAAAGGGGATGGCCAGCATCACGATGGTCGGTTCGGTCAGATTGCGAAAAGCGCAATACAACAGGATAAAAATCAGCAGCAGGGTGACGGGCACCACCATGCGTAAGCGTTCTGCCGCCCGTTCCATATATTCAAACTGGCCTGACCAGGCGACGCTGTAACCGGCGGGGAGTTTGACGCGTTCGGCCAGGGTTTTTTGGGCCTGGGCGACGAATCCGCCAATATCGGACGTTTTGATATCGACATAAATCCAGGCATTGGGTTTGGCATCTTCGGTTTTAATCACATCCGCGCCACGGGTGAATTTAATATCGGCCACCAGGGTCAACGGTATCTGGCTGCCCGTGGGCGTGGGGATTAATACGCGCTGCAACGCTTGCAGATTGTCGCGCAAATCTCGAGGATAGCGCAGATTGACCGGATAACGCTCCAATCCTTCAACAGTCTCGGTGATATTCATGCCGCCAATCGCGCTTTGGATAACGTCCTGCACATCGCCGGTGGTCAGTCCATAACGCGCTGCGGCTTCGCGGTTAATATCGAAATCCAGAAAATAGCCGCCAACAGCCCGGTCACCATAGGCCGACAAGGTTTCAGGCAAAGTCTTCATCACCTGTTCGATTTGTAGCGACAGGGATTGCAAGACATTCAAATCGGGGCCGGCAACTTTGATACCTACCGGCGTTTTGATACCAGTAGAAAGCATGTCGATTCGGGTTTTGATCGGCATGGTCCAGGCGTTAGCTAGGCCTGGAAAACGAATGGTCTTGTCCATCTCAGCCATCAATTGCCGGGTGGTCTTATCAGGATCAGGCCACTGCTCTTTCGGTTTTAATTTCAAGGTGGTTTCCATCATCATTAACGGGGCCGCATCGGTTGCCGTTTCGGCGCGTCCGATTTTGCCAAAAACATGATGGACTTCGGGAAATGTTTTCAGTATCTTGTCGGTCTGCTGTAACAGTTCTTTGGCTTTGGTAATGGATATGCCGGGAAATGTAGACGGCATGTAGAGAATATCGCCTTCATCCAGAGGCGGCATGAATTCACTGCCGATTTTGGACAACGGGTATAGTGTTGACGCCATCAACAGCGCGGCTATTATTAATGTCAGTGACCGCCAGCGCATCGCCAGCTTCAAAACCGGCGAATGAATAAAATGCAAAAAACGGTTGATCGGATTTTTATGCTCGGGAATGATCTTGCCGCGAACAAAATAACCCACCAACACCGGCACCAAGGTGATGGTCAAGATCGCGGCTGCCGCCATCGCGTAGGTTTTGGTGTAGGCCAGCGGACTGAATAAGCGGCCTTCCTGCGCCTCCATGGTGATGATCGGCAGGAAGGAAACGGTAATGACCAGCAGCGAGAAAAACAGGCCGGAACCCACTTCCCGTGATGATTCGCCGATGACTTGCCAGCGTTCTTTTTCGCTCAGTTCAGCCTGTTTTTTTTCAGCGGCGGCGGCAAGGTGTTTGTGGGCATTTTCAACCATCACCACCGCCCCATCAACCATATCGCCAATCGCAAGAGCTATGCCGCCCAGCGACATGATATTGGCGTTTATACCTTGCCATTTCATCACGATGAAGGCCATCAAAATGCCTAAGGGTAAGGTAATAACAATCACCAGCGATGAGCGCAGATGCAGCAGAAACAAGGCGACCAAGGCACAGACAATAATCAGCTCCTGAATCAACGCCTCATTGAGTGTGCCCACTGCGCGCTCAATCAAACTGCCGCGATCATAAACGGTGACGATTTCAACCCCGTCCGGCAAGCCCTTTTTTAATTCGTCCAGTTTTTTGCGCACGTCTTCAATGGTTGCCAGCGCGTTTTCGCCAAAGCGCATAATCACCACACCACCGGCCACTTCGCCTTCGCCATTCAGTTCCACAATGCCACGACGCAGTTCAGGACCAATCTGGATATGGGCGACATCCTGCAAACGTATCGGCGTGCCATTGGCATCGACACCCACCGGGATGGTTTTGAGGTCGGCGATGGATTTGATATAGCCCAAGCCCCTGACCATATATTCGGTTTCGCCCATTTCAAATAGACGGCCGCCGACATCGTTATTGGAACGCTTGATGGCGGTGATCACGGCGGATAGTGGAATTTGATAGGCTTGCAAGCTATTAGGATCGACTTCCACTTGATATTGCTTGACGTAGCCGCCCACCGAGGCAACTTCGGACACGCCGGAAACGGTTTGCAACGGATAGCGTAAATACCAATCCTGAATGGAACGCAGCTGCGCCAGATCGTGCTTGCCGGTTTTATCGACCAGCGCGTATTCGTAAATCCAGCCGACGCCGGTGGCATCGGGGCCTAATGTTGGCGTGACGCCTGGCGGCAACCGGCCTTTAACATAATTAAGATATTCCAGCACCCGCGACCGCGCCCAGTAGATATCGGTGCCGTCTTCGAAAATGATATAGACAAACGACAGACCAAAGAAGGAATAGCCGCGCACCACTTTGGCATGCGGCACAGCCAGCATCGCGGTGGTTAACGGGTAGGTAATCTGATCTTCAACAACCTGCGGCGATTGGCCTTCATAATCGGTGAACACGATAACCTGCACATCGGACAAATCGGGTATCGCATCCAATGGCATGTTCTTAAACGACCAAACGCCTGCCAATGCCAGGATAATCGCACCCAACAGCACTATAAAGCGGTCTTTCAACGAGCTGTTGATGATGAAGTCAGTCATGTTGATGCGCGCCTTGTTCCATGATCAAGCGATTCGGTTCCGGCTTTTGCGGAGCCGAAGGTTCCATCATTTTGGCCGTGGCTTCATGCAACCTTGATTCGGAGTCGATCAGAAATTGCGCGGAAGTGACGACTTCTTCGCCGACTTTTACGCCGTCAAGAATGGCGACATCGCCATTAGAAGCTAAGCCGGTGGTGACCTTGCGCGGTTCAAATTTGCCCGCACCGCGCACAATAAAAACTCGGGTTTGCGCGCCTGAACGAATAACCGCTTCGGAGGGAATCACCACCGCATCGACTTGTTTAGCCGCGTAGATGGTCACGTCGGCGAACAATTCAGGCTTTAGCAACAATTCGGCATTATCGAATACCAGCCGCACCTTGATGGTTCGGGTTTTCGCTTCGGCATAAGGATAAATGAAAGCCAGATGTCCGTTGAAAATACGTCCCGGCACACCGGCCAATTGCATGTCAACCGGGTCGCCCACTTTTACCCAGGGCAATTCATATTCATAAATATCGGCAAATACCCAGACTTTGGATAAGTCGGCAATCATATAAAGTTCGGTGGCCGGCGTGACATATTGACCTTCTCTGGCACCTATATTGATCACAATGCCGGCTGCCGGAGTATGAATATGCAGGTCTTTTTTAATGCGATGGGTGCGGCTCAGATCGTGCAGTTGATGCGCCGGAACATCCAGCAATTTCAGACGTTCAAGGGAACTGTTGACCAGCTCTTCGGCGCCACGGCGGATGTCTTCAATCGGGCTTTTTTCCAGCACCTTAAGACTGTCTAACGCCAGAATATATTCCTGCTGGCTGGCCACCAGTTGCGGCGAATAAATGCTCAGTAAATCTTCATTCTTCTTGACCCATTGCCCGGTTTTATCGACGCGCAGGGTTTCAATCCAGCCTTCGGTTTTGGGGTGCAAACGCACGATACGTTCTTCATCATAAGCCACGCGGCCAACGGCTCGCACCACATGCGAAAGTACACTTTGTTTGGCAACGGCGGTGCGTACCCCGATATTTTGCACGGTAACCGGATCGATGTTAACGGTGCCTGCCGGTTCGTCGGTTTTCGCCGCGTCGTCGGCATAGACGGGGATATAATCCATACCCATCGTATCTTTTGCAGGAACGGGCGACGTGACGGTGGGATTCATCGGATTACGATAAAACAAAGGCTGCTTGGCAGCCGGTACAATGCTCTGGGGATGATCCTTGTCGCCCGGAATAGCCAGCCAATAGCCACCACCGACACCCAAAGCCAGCATCAGAATGGCGGTTATGACTAGTTGCTTATTCATAAATTTCCTCCTCGCCAACCGCCGCGCTTAACTGAGCCAGCGACTGATTCGCTTCGGCAAAGGCTTTCCAATACTGGGTCTCGTATTCGAACAAGGTAATCTGGCTGCGCACCAAATTCAAAAAATCGACCTTGTTGACCCGATAACCCGCCAGCATCGAGGCGACGGTTTGTCTTGCCTGCGGCACGATGCCGGTTTCAAACAACACCACCTGATCTTTGGCGCGCCGGTAATCGTTGTAGCCTTGCGAGATTTGCGCGCGCACCTTGTTCCACTGATCCTGTAAGGCGTATTTTTCCTGCATGAGTTCGCTGGTGCGCTGGTCAACTGCCTTAGCCTGTTTTTGCGCGGCGAAAATCGGTACATTCATGCTCAAGCCCAAACTTAACAGATCGGCCCGCCGGTCACCATCAGGCGTGTTGGCACGAGCGCCATAGGCGGCGCTCAGATTAAAATCCGGCAGTACCTCTTTTTTGGCCAGATCCAGGCGGGATTGCGCGGCATTGATACCCAAGCGGTTGCCCTCCAGTACGGCTCTAAATGTTTCTGCCTGCTGATAAAGCCGGGTTTCCTGCTTAATGCTCGGTAATTGCGCTTCAACCTTGTCCGGTAAACGGATCTCTTCGTTGGCCGGTTTATCCAGCAACGCATTCAGGCTGGCGGCGGCATTGCGACGCGAGGCTTGCAGCTGCAATTGCTGATCGAGTAACTTGGATAACTCCAGTTGAGCCAGCAATACATCCTGCTGCAAACCTTCGCCGACTTCGTATTTAGTTCTGGCAATCTTAACAAACTGTTGCAGCAGCGCATGATTGCTGTCAACAATCTGAATCGCTCTGTCCAGATAAAAAATCAGCCACCAGGTGGTTTTAACTTCGCTTAATAAGCGCCAGCGTACTTCGACGACACTTTGTATTGCGGCTTCCGCCTCAAAAGCCGCCGCTTGTTCGCGCAAGGCCAATTTGCCGGGAAAAGGGAAGGCCTGCGAGATACCCGCTCCCAGTTGCGTCATATCTTCCTGCCGGGTACTGAAACTATCAACCGGCAGGCTCATCGCATTGAGACTGATTTCTGGATCGGGCAAAGCCCCCATTTGCGACGGAATAGCCGCCATCGCCTGAGCTCTGGCCTGCATTTGCGCCAGATCGGGATTGTCCTGAACGGCCTGCTCGATCGCAGATTTTAAGCTTAATACGCCCTTGACTACCGGCTGTTCATCGGCAAACACACAGGCGGAAAGCAACAGCATAATCAGCATTTGTAGGCTGGACCGACGAAGGACGCCCAGCGTTCGCGATTGCTGCACTTCACTGCGTGGAGCACATCCTAAGGGCTTGAAAATAATTTGTGGCGACATATGTCCTTCTACACTCGTTATAAAGTCCGTGAAACGGATATGTTATGTTGAGTCGGCGCAAGGTACGGACAAAAAAGCCTGCCCAACCTACGACTGAATCCTTGGTTCCATCAACTGGGAAAACCTGTAATATAGCTGTCGAGATAAGAACGGCTACCCTTTTCTGGATAACTATATATCAAAATTGAGCTATTTCGCAAACTATAAACCATGACCCTTAATGTTGATGTGCTGTGCGTAGGGCACGCCTCTTATGATTTGATTTTCTCGGTGAGCCGACATCCTGACGCCGATGAAAAAATAGTGGCCGACAGCCTGCTCAGTTGCGGCGGCGGCCCAGCCGCTAATGCCGCCGTTTGCATTACCAAGCTGGGTTTAACTTCCGCCTTTGCCGGTTACTTGGGACACGATCTTTACGGCGACCAACATCTCCAGGAGCTCGATGCTTACGGCGTCAACACCCAGCTGGTCGTGCGCGGCGACGTCCCTACCCCGCTATCGGCGATATTGGTTAAACCCGATGGCAAGCGCTGCTTGATCAATTACAAGGGGGACACCCAAGCCTTATCAGCCGATGCGCTGAGCCTCACCGAAATCCCGGCAAAAGTGGTCTTGTTCGACGGGCACGAACCCCTGATCTCATTGCCGCTGGCTGAAAAAGCC
Source organism: Methylobacter sp. (assembly GCA_030653985.1). GTDB lineage: Bacteria > Pseudomonadota > Gammaproteobacteria > Methylococcales > Methylomonadaceae > Methylobacter_A. Next base: position 35,789 of record JAURYJ010000017.1, read on the forward strand.
AGGCAAGCCGTCATCCCCACGGTATTGGATGCAGGCTCGGTGCATGAAGGCACCTTGGCGCTGATGCATCGCGTCGATTATCTGGTTTGTTCGGAAAAATTTGCGCGCCAATACGCCGACAACGAGGACAATGCCTTAAACCGACTCGCTGAACTGGCTCCCGTCGTCGTCATCACGCTGGGCGAGCGGGGGCTGATTTGGCAACGCGGCAATCAGCAAGGCGCGCTGCCTGCTTATCCGCTGACTGCGCTTGATACCACGGGCGCCGGCGATGCATTTCATGGCGCTTTTTGCGCGGCGCTGGCAGCCGGGATGGAGTGGCAATCGCAGCTTCGATACGCCAGTGCGGCAGGCGCTTTGTGTTGTATGCAAATGGGCGCACGTTTAGGACTGCCCGGTCGGGAAGAACATGCACGGTTATTCAATCAAGCTCTATAGTAAAAAACCTCAGCCATCACCGGCATCAATGGATATCAACACCTAATAGACGTTTCTTTTCAGTTGTAGGTTACAATAATTTATCATTTTCTCTTTACCGGAAAATTTCATCACCTTGTATAACGCCTACTTTCATTTTAGCGAATTGCCGTTTTCGATCGCGACCGATCCGCACTTTATTTATATGAGCCCGCGCCATCAGGAGGGTTTGGCTCATCTTCTTTACGGTATTAATTTTAGCGGGGGCTTTGTCGCTTTAACCGGCGAAGTGGGGACCGGTAAAACCACGCTTTGCCACTGCCTATTGCAACAAATACCGAAAAATATCGATATTGCCCTGATATTGAATCCAAAACTTAATGCGATCGAATTATTGGCTACCCTCTGCGATGAACTGGACATTAGCTATGACAAAAACCGGCAATCGTTAAAAAACCTGATCGACCGTTTAAACCAACATCTGCTCACCGCCCATGCCAACGGCAGACGTACGGTTTTGCTGATCGATGAAGCGCAGAATTTAAGCCTGGAAGTGCTGGAACAAGTTCGCCTGTTGACCAACCTGGAAACCAGTAAAACAAAATTACTGCAAATTATTCTGGTCGGTCAGCCTGAATTGAAAGAATTACTGAATCGAAAAGATTTACGCCAGTTAAATCAGCGTATTACCGCCCGCTATCACTTGTTACCGTTATCGCTGGATGAAACCCGGGCCTATATCCAGCATCGGCTGATGGTGTGTAATGGTCGTCCGGATATATTTAAAGACAGCGCGATACGCAAAATTTACCAACTTTCTTCCGGTATACCCAGAGTGATTAACGTTCTCTGTGATCGCGCCTTGCTTGGCGCTTACTCAACCAATACTTACGTGGTTACGCCCGCACTGGTTAATCATGCTGCCCATGAAACGCTGGGGGGTGCCGATAAAAAACCGTCTTACCTGACCCCCTTATTAAGCCTGCTGTTTTTAGCGTGTATTGCTGCGGGCATTTACCATTGGCCCAAAGCGAGCAGTCAGGTTCCGGTTAATGTGGCAACACCCCACCCTGCCCTGCAAACGGAAGCTGAAATCACTGCCGTTGCTGCGGCTAAAACGACACCGTTTTATGACTGGATCAATAATCCCGACCACTCCCTAAATACCGCATTAATCGATGCACTAAAGCTATGGGCCAAGCCCATCCCCAAGCGTCATCAGCTGGATTGTCATTACGTAGAAACAACGGGACTGCGCTGCGTATCAGGCAAAGCCAACTGGAAAGATTTGCTGGCCATTAATCATCCGGCTATTCTGGAATTCTCATTGACCGGCGAAGACAAGTTCCATGCCTTGCTTACCGGATTCAGGCAAAACCAACCCATTATTCATTTTAAAAACGCAATGAGCTTTCCGCTAGCGGATGCGTTGAAGTATTGGAACGGTTATTATTTAATGCTGGAGCCGCCGTCCATCACGGACAAAAAAACGATCTATCCCGGCCAGACCTCGGATAATGTGCTCTGGTTGCGTCATCTATTGAATAGCATTGACGGGAAAACGGAAGCCGTAGAACAACCGCGTTTTTATGATGACAAGTTAGTTGCCCGCGTGATCAATTTTCAGCATCAGCATCAATTACCGGAAGACGGCATAGTGGGAAGCCAGACCCTGCCTTATCTAAACAACAAAGCGAAGACGCTTGATGTCCCTCACTTAGCAATAACCGATTAATCATGTCTTTTATTCTAAATGCCTTACGTAAATCGGAACAGGAAAGACAAGCGCTTCAGCCTGAAACCGTCAACGATAGAATTCTTCTGCCTCAGCCACAGCAGCACAGCAATAAGACCGCCAAGTTTGTTGTCTTCCTTATTGTCGCCAATGTGTTGGTTATCGGCGGCTTCGTCTGGTTTATACGAAATGACTTAAGGTCGACGCCAGACACGGCACCCTCTATTTCCATGACACTGCCTGCACAAGAAACCCCGCTTGCAGCTGAATTCCAAGCGGAAAAAACACCGCCCCCCAAATCCAAACCCGATGCAAACTCTATTGCCGAATTGATTGACGGGCAAAAATCGGAACCGGCTCCGTTACCGCTCAAGCCGGTTATCGCAAAAAAACCGGCGGACGACACCCTTATTAAGCAAGCCGCTACGAAGAGCAAAGCAACACCGCCGCTACCAACGGCTGTCGACATTCAACCGGCTCTGCCTGAACCGATACCGATAAAAAATGACCTGCTCTTTTTAAACGATCTGCCTTTCGACTTTCGCCAGACGGTACCGAAATTTACCATCAATGTCTTCGTCTATTCACAGCAACCTGAAGATCGCTGGGTCATGATCGATATGGTCAAATATAAACCGGGACAGCAAATAAAAAACGCGCTGCTGCTGCAAGAAATTCGCCCTGACAGCCTGGTCGTTGTTTATCAAAACCGGACATTCCAGATTAAGCGGCCGTAAACGCAGACACTATCAATAGGGTAGAGGTCAAACACCCCACACCATCCATCTGTGCCACTTTGAACCCACTCAAGCAGCCATTCACCGCCTACCCACCTATTAACGCGGTAATGCGTCCTTTGCCGCGCCCAGGAAGCTGCACAAAAATTAACATCCTCATTAATAAGCTTCAATATATAGTATTTTTCAATCTTTCAAGACGCTACATATAGTCGCGAATGAGTTAAACGTTAGTTCCCGGATAATCTTATAGACCAGGCTGCATGAGGCTTAGCACGATTAGGAAACCGTTTCTACTGACTTAATCGCACTAATTTATTATTTCCTGAAAGTCCATAGGTATTATTACTTAATTAGATTGCTTAACCTAAGCTGAACACCTACAATCAGCTGCGTAAAAAACTTCCTAAATCGGGTAAAAATTACAATTTCTGTTATCTGCGGAGAAAAAAAATGGCAATACAAGACGAAATCCCCAAATCACGATTAACATTACGTTATAAAACCGAAGTTAATGGCCAACCTGAAGACATCACCTTGCCTATGCGGCTGCTTGTTACCGGTGATTTTTCGCAAGGATCTTCCAGTGACCGTATCGTTGATCTCGATGAAAGGCGCATACGCAATTTGGACGGAACCAACACCGACCAGGTAATGAAAGATATGGGCATGAGCCTGAACTTTACCGTCGAAAACAAGATTGATGGCGCCGATGAAGAAGACCTGCAAATATTCCTGCCCATTAACTCGATAAAATCTTTTTCTCCGGACCAAGTCGCTCAGCATGTTCCTAAGCTAAAAGGCTTGCTTGCCTTAAAAGAGTTGATTGGGGAGATGCTCTCTAACGTAGATAACCGCAAGGAGTTGCGTAAATTGATGGATGAACTCATGAGCAATCCAGAAAGTCTGGAAAAAGTTTTGGCCGACTTGAAAGGCTTTGAAAGCTTCAAGTTACCAGCGACTAACGAATCTACCGAAACCTCCATCAACTAGAATATTAGGAATACTATTATGTCTGATGACACCGCTCCTGCTGCTGCTACTGCCGTTAGTACCGTTACTGCTGAAACCAATGAAGCGCTGGATCTAAAACGTTTCTTGTCGAGCATGAGGCTAAATCCTGACGTTTCCGAACCCGTCCCTATGATTTCCAATAACCTGGAAACCGTTGCTGAAAATATTCGTGACGAGGATCGCTTTATTTCAGGGATGGCTGCCGTGTTGATGAATATCGATTCTGAAGCAGGCAAGTTCGACAAGGGCGCCGTACAAAGCTTAATCGCCCGTATCGATGACTTAGTCAATGCGCAATTGAACGAGATTATTCATAACGAAAAATTTAAAGGCATGGAAGCCGATTGGCGTGCCTTAAACGATTTGGTTCGCACCACCAATTTCAAGGCCGACGTGATGATCGATATTATCGATGTCAGCAAGGATGAGTTGTACGATGATTTCGACAGCAACGCGGTCGATATTACCGGTAGCGCTCTGTTTAAGAAAATTTACTTGGCCGAGTATGACCAATACGGTGGTAAACCTTATGGCAGTATCGTGGGTTTATACGAAATTGAACATACGCCTCGCGATGAGTTCTGGCTAAAAATCATGGGTAAAATTGCCTCAGCCAGTCACGCACCTTTCATTGGCGCAGTTTCCCCGAAATTCTTTGGCTGCCAAACCATCGAAGAATTGTCCGCTATCAAGGATCTTGAAGGACTGATGAACCATCCTCGATATGGCTCATGGAATGCGCTCAGGGAATCGGAAGCGGCTGCTTATATTGGTCTGACTTTACCCCGTTACATTCTGCGCCAACCCTATGATCCCGATATCAACCCCTGCGGCAGCGGTAATTTCAGCTTCAAAGAGGAAGTACGCGGCGACAACAATGCCGATTATCTGTGGGGTAGTGCAACGATCCTGTTTGCACAAAACATGATCCGCTCCTTTACGACTTCAGGATGGTGTCAATATCTTCGAGGACCCAAAGGAGGAGGTTTGATTTCCGGACTGCCAGTGCATATGTTCAACATGCGTGGCGAAGAGGAAATGAAACTTCCTGTAGAAATGGTTATCCCCGATTACCGCGAACTTGAATTTGCCAATGCCGGTTTTATGCCACTGATTTACCGCAAAGGCACCGCCGATGCGTGTTTTTTCAGCTGCCAGGCACTGAAAAAAGCCAAGAAATTCAAAGATCCCAAAGATTCTGAAAACTCCCAATTGGTGACAAATCTTTCCTACACCTTATCCATTACCCGGATCGCTCACTATGTTAAATGCATCATGCGCGACAATATTGGCAGTAGTGCCGATGCGCCTTATATAAAGGACTCCCTGAATAACTGGATGTTCCAATATGTGACCACCGTGGTCAATCCGGATGATCTTACCTTGCGCTACTATCCGTTCAAGGCAGCGAGTGTAGATGTTCAGGAACGTCCCGGCATGCTCGGCTGGTACGATTGTAAAATTTCGGTACTGCCGCATATCCAATTCGAGGGCATGGATGTTGAATTGCGCCTAGATGCACGCTTGTAACCTTTTACTATTGAACATAAAAATCTAACTAAGGACAAAATATTATGGCATCTTCACAATATAGTTGCAGTGTAAGGCAAGGCCTTAACTTTGAGAAAGACCAGCAGGTGTTGGTTGGACATCTTGTCAGCATGTCGGTCGGCGGCCAAGCATTAGAGGCCGATATGGCTTTGACTATACCGACAGCGACCTTTTCATCAGGTGACGCAGTCACAGAATCAACATCAGTTGTCGGTGTGGTTGCCGATATATCTTGGCAAGGCGGCTATGCAGATCCACTGCATTTTACTGTTCATGTCAGCACTGAAAATCAAAAATTAATAGCCATTAAAACGCATACCAACCTGTTGGATAATGACGTGGTATTTCAGTTCAATATCTGGGCTTACGATCCAATTGCCAAAGTGTACTATCTGGCATTTCATTCCAATGAAACTGACATGAACGGCCTGATCTTGAAAGAGGGCGGTAATCTGGCGCTGCAAATTAGCCCAGATGCTTCCACTATCGTGAAATCACCACTAAATTATGAAATGTACATTGGCATTATGCCCCAGGAAACAGCTCAGGTGCTTAATTTGGCGGTTTCCAATACCGACAAATTCGTCAAAACCTGGGGTGTCGCGGTATCAACTTAAATTTCCTTGTTGACTAACACCATAAGCCTCGTGGCTATTTATTAATTTATGTACAATCGCCTATCACGAGTTTTGTGGACGATGGGGCAGGCATTATTGCCTGCACATCTGCGTGCCCTGGAAGAATCCTTGTTGGCTGACAGTGCCTTGCGCTTCAGTCGGCAGGAGGCGCCAGGTTATGGTCTGTACCGGTTAAGATGGAACGAAAACCTGTTAATCGAAGGCGTATTGTCTTTGGACGAGATGACGCTGGTGTTATTTTCAGGTTTGCTGTTGGAGTTGAAAGCAAATGCACAGGTAGCTCCACTGAATCTTAATATTCCCGGCACCACTTTGGTGCCGGTTTATGTGCATGTGCGCTGCCGTCCTGAGGACAGTAACGAGCGTGACGCCGGGTCACCGACGATTAAACGCGATAATGTCAATTGTTGGCTTTGGTCTCTGGAACTTTCCACTGAACAAGAAAATCCTGACACCCTGGAAAGTTTTCGTCTGGCCGAGTTTGAAAAACAACCGGATGGTTCATGGCGGCTTTCCTCCCGCTATATTCCACCGTTAGTGTGCCTGGGTTCAGTGCCGTTTCTGAAAGAGGAATTGACTGTACTGGTTCATAAACTTGAAGCCTATCATTATCAGTTGACTCAGGAAATTGCGGCCATTTATCTATCGGGTGCCGATCTGGTCAACGCTAAGCAGTGCCTGAAAAGTGTTGTGCAAATGCAACGCTTTCTTGCCAATCTGTTTGCCCAAATTTCTCCTCACCCTTATACGGTGTACGAACAATTAAAGCACTTTTATGTCGACTTGTGCTTCTATCATAACAACACCCCGCAATTTGCCACCAGCCCTTATCGCCATGAGCAACTTGTCGAGGTATTCCGTGAAACGCTTGGGCCACTGAATGACCAATTACAGTTGAGTCAGATGCGTTCACCCTATTTGCCATTTACCCTGCTTGCCGGCATCGTACGAGCTAGCCTACCCGAGTCGATTCGTGAGGCAAAAGAAATCTACCTGTTGGTGCAAAAAGGAGGCGTCACCAAAGCCGTCAGTCTTGATGGTTTTAAGATTGCCGCGGTCAGCCGCATTCCGATAGTGCATAAATTTTATTTGCAAGGCATCCCTTGCAAACGCATGGAGCGTCCGCCATTCCAGAACTCCTTTGGTCCTGAGGTGGATATTTACCAAATCAGTCTAGGTGAAGAATGGGATCATGCTCTGGATGAACTGGCACTGGGTTTTTACGCTGATCCAAAGTTCACCGAAGAAAATTTCTTCCTTTATTGGAGATCGGTCTGATGGCGTTGCTACGTAAATTAGCAGGCGACAAGGATAAGGCTGACGACGATGAAATCAATAGTATCATCGATAATCTGAATAATGTACTCGGCAGCAAACGCGATTATGGCTTTTTTTTGCAAAATTTTGGCTTGTCCGACTACAAATATCTCGGTACCAGCGATTATATCGGGAAGGCGCTAATCGCCGAAATCGCCGAAAATATCGAACGCTTCGAACCAAGAATTGTGTTGAACAACATTGAACATATCAAGGTCGACAAGCGCTTTGACCTGGCTTTTAGCCTGGATTGCAGTGTGCGTAACAACAATCACACCCTAAAGTTATTTTTAAATCCCGTACTTGATCGTTACCAGGTTCAGCTATGAGTCGTTTTTCCGGAGATTTAACGATTACGCTGGTAGTGACTATTGCCGGTCAGGCCCACACTATTCCTGCCGGTAACGTCAAGTTCCTGGAGCTTAGCCTGACCCCTTACGGTTTTAACGGCAAAATAAGTTTTGTGGTGTCTTGCGAAGAGTCGACCGATGCGCTATTTACCCCGATAACCACGCAAAACGATTTAATCGAGGTGTCATTGCAAGTAGAGACTTATTCCAATGATGCCTCTGCCGTGATCAGTCCGCTTATCTTGAATGGTTTAGTCACCGCCAGGGGGTTTTCGGAACAAACGCTGAGTAATGTTCTCAAAACCCAGGCGTTTATGTTACATCGGCATTACCATCTGGAATTTGCCGATCCTGCCCAAGTGTTATGGAAACAACATTATCCTTGTGACCTGCTGACCGATACCACCTTGAAGGCGCTGATTACCGCCCACAAGAGTGCAAAAATCGACCTGTTGTACGACTGGACGGTCTTGGATGAAACCTATCCGGTGCTGGCCCTGTCTTTGGGAGCACCGGGCAACCCGGCAAGTTTTTACGATTACCTGATATGGTTAGTCGATAGCAATAATGGCGTTTTCAGCTATGATTTTGTCACCCATCAATATTCTCTCAGTACCGCAAAAATCCAGTCTGAAACCACCCAGTCGCTAAATTCTCTGGAAGTTGCGGCATTTGGCGTCAGTTTTCCTGAAATCCGTCGCCACCAACCCAATGTCCTGAATGCTTACTCGGAAAGCCCGCTAAATACCGCCATCACTAACACTCAGGTGGCCAGTCCAATCCGCCGTGATTACATTGCACGCTATCCGATTGCAGCGGACATGCAGGCGCGAGTGACGCTGGAAACAGCGAGGTTAAAGCAGCATTTGCACGAGGTCTGGGTCGAATACCATCACTTTCCCATGCAGATTACCCCGCCGGGCCAGTTGGTCGATTTTAAGGGTTCCTCTGCCTGGAACGCGTCCTTATTTGTACACGCCAACACCTATCAGGTAAGGGAATGGCATTTGCTCGCCCGTTCGGCGGAGCAGGAATTAACGCTCGACCTGAATAACACCTACAGTCGCTATGAGATAGAACATAGCCTGAAGCTGGATAGCAGTTTGGAACTGAACGTGGCTTTGCCGCCCTATGCCCTCCCCGTTTATCCTTTTTTCGTCGAAGGCAAAATCGTCAGTGAACAAGGCGAGGAGGCCGATCTGAGTTATCAATTCTACACAGATGAAGACACCTCGATTAATTATTACCAGATCAGCATTCCGTTGTGGGCTGATAAAAAGGTACGCGCAGCCTACCAGTCGAATATGGATACCGGGCAATTTTACTTTCCCCCGTATAAAAATGCCCGGGTGCTGGTCGGCTTAGGTTTTGATAACGCCGTTATTACTGAATTTCTTGATTGGGGCAGCGGCACTGCCCTGCCTATGGATTCCCAGGGGAACCAGTTGGTCATGGGTAAGTCAACGACCAGCCAGAACATTATTAAGCATAGCTATGTGGATAGTAAGCCTGAATTGCAGATTCAGCGTACTGACGATAAAGATACCGAACTATTACAGTTCTCCACCGGTTACATCATCTTGCAAACCCAGCAAGAAGAGGAAAGCTGATCATGGCTTTAGTTTGCAAAATTGAATTAAGCCAAACGGATGGGATTACCCTGACAGTGATTAACAAGGATGGCAATATCACCCAGACGGCAACTTTCGACGGCACCATCATCACCCTGACCTGCAAAGGTCAAGATGATACCAGTACGATAACGCAGAAAACCGACAGTATAACCATCGATTGCAAGGATTTTATCGTCAATGCGGAAAGCATTACCTGCAAATCAACCAAGGACACCCTGCATGAAGCTGAAGGCACCTTTAGTATCAACAGTACTAAAACATCCGCCTTTACGTCATCGGCGGACATGAATGTTTCGGCCACGACAAAACTGAACCTGAAAGCGGCCGACTTTACCGCTACCGCAACCAACAGCGCCAAAGTAACTGCCTTGACCACAACGATAAACGGCGACAACAAAGCCAGCGTTACCGGCTTGGAGCTGGCGCTGACCGGGACCACCAGCGCCAGCCTGAAAGGCGCCACGGTCAAAGCCGCAGCCGATACCACAATGGATGTCGAGGGTCTAACAACCACGGTCAAAGGACAAATCACCAATATCCAGGGTAGCCTGGTAACGCTCGGATAAGGCTTATGAGTTTCGACAACACACAGTACCAGGCGTTTCTTGAAGAGCTGCAGGATTTGGCCGATTTTCGGCTTAATTATGCCCTTGATTATCCAGGTGCCGGACTTGAGGGCGACGACCCGGATGTCAAACGTATCATCGAAGCCCTGGCTTTTTTTGGCGCACGCACCCAGATTGCGGCTTTACGTAGCGTCGATGCTACCAACCGCCGTTTGTATCAGCAGTTTTTTTCCTATTTGCTGACACCTTTAGCGGCGATGGCGATGATTCAGGCAAAGCCAACCGGTCACCTCACTGAGGTCTTAGACTTGCCTACGGGTACCGAATTTGAATTGCGCCCGGAAAAAGGCGGTCTGGTTATGTTTCGCAGTACTCGGCCATTGCGGGTACTGCCTATGAGCCTGACGGGAGTCAAGCAGGAACTGCTTCCGGGTGCAGGCATCAGGCTTTTAATGTCATTCCAGGCTAACTTTCCGCTGAACGCACAACCTGAAACCCTCAGCCTGCATATTAACTATTTGAACGACCTGGCGCTGTCGCTCAAAGTTTTTAATTTTCTGAGTCAGTCATTGAAAAGTGTCGAGGTCCAGTTCGGTGGCTATGATCCCGATCAACCCTGCACCGCCTGTGACTTCAGTCTCGGTGTTCCAGCCGTCGATATCGCCACAGATGAGTGGCAGCACCCGCTGGAAGTGGAGCGTTACTATTTTCATTTTCCTCAGCAAGAACTTTATCTGGATCTTGAGCTTCCTCCTGCACCCAGGAATTGGAAGTATTTTACCGTGGTATTGAACTGTGACCAGCCATGGCCGCGTCAACTCGGTTTAAACCGGAATTTATTTCACTTGTTTACTGTGCCAGTGGTCAATAATCAACAGACCATGGCTCAACCGATTATTTGCGACGGCACCCAGGAACACTATACGATCCGACATCCGATGCCGGAATTAGGTTTTAGTCTGCAAAAAGTGCTGGGCGTTTATGAAGTGGGTGATCAGGGCATGTTGCCTTTTCGACCAGGCATATTAGCGGGAGGTAACGGCTCCTACGAGATAGAACAAGGTCCGATGCAGGAAGGTGGTGGCAATTTATATTGGGTGGTTCCCCATTTCCCCGCTTCATTTGAGCAACCCCGCACCCTGGTGATCGAAGCCTTGTGGCAACAACCCTGGTACGACCAAATCGTGCAAAACACCTATACCTTACAGGCATTTCGTCGACAATTGCCGGGGGTAAAATGGGAGCTTTTGGATACGGTAATCCCTCATGCAGAAAATCGCCAAATGGACAATGTTTCCCGATATATGCATTTACTGACGCTGATGCATAATTCCAGTCTCAGCGGTCAGAATATGAAGGATTTGCTGCTTGCCTTGGGGAGCGTTACCGCAGGCCGATTTCAAGGCGTATTCAACAGCTTGGTTGATTTGCGGCTGGAGGAAGTACCTTTAGGTGGAGCCGAAGGGCATAAGACCCAACAAACCTATTATCTGCAATTTAAGCCACAATTGGGCGAGAGTCGTGAATTAATCGAAACCTTTGTCCATCATGTCGGGCGAGTACTTGACCTATGGCTTGCCGATGCCCGGGTCGAGACCCGCTGGGAAGTACAGGATGAAATCGACGAAACTATTTCAGGTGAAAGACAATGAACCAAGATTTATGGGAAATGATTGTAACCGTCAACAATTTTCTCAGTCCTTTGCGGGCAGCCGATACCCAGTCCACGGTGACCATGATGGATTTAGTGGAGTTGCGCAGTAAGATGCGGATGCAACTGGACGACTTGCGTGCTGCGATTACTGAACAATATTCGGAGCGCGACGCTTACTACGTTTTATTCCCACTGACTGCCCATTGTGACGAAGTGGTGAAAAAGATGATCCTGGAGAGTAACCAGCTGGAATGGCCTCCCCTGCAACAAGAGTTTTATCAAGTGGCCGATGCGGGGGATTTATTCTATGAGTTGCTTGATAATGCCTTAAGCAAACCGGAAACTTTGGCCTTGGTTTATGAGGTGTATTACTTTTGCTTGAATGACGGTTTTTGCGGTCGCTACAGCGTCAACCCCGACATGGTTGCCAATTATCTCCAGAAGTTGCGTAAACCGATTGTTTTACAGCCGATAGCAACGATAGCCCCGGCAGATTCTTCGGCGAGCAAACGTTCCTATTTCCGCATACCGAATTATGTTTATTACGCCGGGGTCGGTGTGCTATTCATCATGAATTATTGGTTCCTCACCTTCCTGGCCAGCACCTGGCACCCGATAAAATGATCACAGGCAGCCCCATGACATCGAGGCTTGACGAACTGTTTTCACCGGACAGATTGCGCCAAAATTGGCCCATGAAAATCACGTCGGCGCTTGAACCGAAACAGGCCGCGTCTCATCTCAAGATCCGCGCCAACTATGATGAATTGCAGTGCTTAATAGGTAAAAATTTTCCGGATGTATCAAGACTGTCAGCCAGATTCGATGCATTGACTGAGGCAATCAATCAGGCCTTTCCAGCGGACGCGACTACCGACCCCGCTGATGCCCAACAAAAGGAGGCTATTGTCGTTATGTTGGAGCAACTGGAGACTTTGCTATGGGCAATGGACTTGTCCCTAGGGACCGTTAGATGACGCTATTGGAAACGCGTATTGTCCGGAATATTTGGCGATTCGATCCAATCAGCCTGCTGAAACTATTGGCTCACCTGGGTTATGACATTGATGAGATTTTATTTTGCAGCACCTTTGGCGCCTGTTCTCAATCCCGCCTGCTTGAATCCATCGAATTTCGTCATTCGCCAAGAAAAGTAGTTATTACGCTTAACCTGGGCTTATTGGGTGGGCAAAGCGTACTGCCCAATTATCTGTTTAAGCAAGTGCACAATAACACCATCGATGCGCAGCGATTTGCGGAATTTTTTGGCTATTTCGACGATCGATTATTGCGCCGTTTCTTGCTGGCTATTTACCCTGAATTTGACGAAACTCTTTTTCAGAACTGGGAAACCAGAAAAAAATCAGCCGTTCACACGCTGAGACTGGACAGCATTGCCACCCTGCACTGGTTGACACAGTTGGTGTTCCCTGAGCTACAGGTTCGGGTGGAAAAAGTGACGCTCCAACGTAACATCGATCTGGGTTCGCCTATTCTGGGAAAATCCCGTCTTGGTTACCAGACCGTATTTGGAAAAATAAAAAAATTGCCGGTGCCGGGCAAGCAAATTACCTTGATTACCGATGAAGACAGCTTTACTAAGGAACAAACTTGGCCGCATGAAATTGAGCGACGACTGCAAAAGCTGGTATTTCCGGTTTTACAGGGCGTGGACCTGCATCTGGAAATATGGCTGATGATCCGCACTCAGGGCAGTTATCTGGGTTTAAAGCAAAACAGTTATCTGGGCTATGAAAACCTGCTCAGTGACAATTTACAGTTCCGACGCATCCGAATCTTTTCCGGACGTTTACTATGATGAGCATTAAGGGAAAAACAACATGAGAATTGAGCTATTACAGGGCGGTTTGCCAGTAACCGAAAATCCCGGCCTTGATTCCACAGACCCCCGCTTTGACGACATTGCAACCTTGGTACAAGCAGGAAAACACGCGGAAGCAGCCAACCTGAGCGAAGCCCTATTGGCTGACGGAATTTATGACATCCGGCTGATTTGTTACTTTCTTTATGGCCATTGGTTGGAGGAAGGACTGTCCAGTCTTTTTGATGTTATCACTTGTTTGAATAATGTCCTGGAAAATTGGGAAGCTATTGGCCCGGTCACCCGGCGGGAAAAAAGCCTTGAAAAAAGCCTGGACTGGCTATTCAAGCAATTACTGAAAAAAATACAATACGAAGAAAACAAAAATACGCCTCTGTGGCAACAGTGGCAAGCGCACTTCAACACAGATGAAATGAGCAATATACTGGAATTGGGCGAGACCTTTCGTTTAGGCATTAATCACCGACTTGAGGATAATGCCGGGGCTATAATCGGTCTATGGAGCAAGATAGAGGCGTGGCTGGTGGCATTCCAGCAGCTGATGTATCGCCCAGCCGAACCGGTGTACGCTGAACCTGAACAGAGTGAGAGTGATTTCACCGCTGCAGATATGTTGCCGATGATGGCAATCCAACCCCGTGGACTGGAAATCGAGAGCTCCTATCACATGGAATTGTTACTGAAGAAACTGGCTGCGTTCGAACGCTTGCTCCAGGAGGAAAAGTTTCCCCGTGCGGCTTTGATGGCGGTCGATATCAACGAAACCCTGAGCAATTTCGACCCCAAAATTTATTTTCCGCAAATTTTTGAAACGTTCGTCAGACTGCAAGCGCTGAACTTCGAAGAATTGTCTAACTACGCAGAAAATCAGGACAGTGCGCAATGGCAGGTCATGCAGGACTGGTTAAAAGTTGATGTCGATAGTTTTATTAATAATTAGGGGGCTGTTATGGCTTTTTTAGTGACGGGTAACGCCGTTCTTTCATGTAGTTTCGGTGCTGCGCCATCAACCATGATGGTGTTGCCAACCAATAAAGTGCTGGTCGACATGCCAGCTGCGAATATCGTCGATGAAATACCGATGCTCAATATTTTGCCGTTCGGCATGTGCAGCAGCATGGCTAACCCCATGGTCATAGCGGCCACGGCTGCGGCATTGGGCGTGCCGACTCCCATGCCCTGCATACCGATGACCGTGGCGCCTTGGGTGGCAGGCGCTCCGACCGTATTGATAGGCAACATGCCTGCCCTTAGCAGCGATAGCAAACTGATGTGTTGCTGGGCGGGCGTTATCAGTATCACCTTTGCCGGTCAGGTCAAGGTGATGCTGTCATGACAAAGTCATTCTGCCGGAAAGCTCATGTGGAATGATGACGGCACCGGGCCTTGGTCTGCGGCTAATTTTGCCCTGATTGAAGCGTCCTTATGGCAGGAAGATCAACAGTCGTCCATTGATTTAACCTGGCTGGAATCAAGCTGGCAAGACCCCGACAGTTTTTGCAAAGCCCTGCACGCTTACTCGGATAGACGGCAAGCGAGCCAATCGAAAAGCACTCCCTGGTTGCGTTACGATTTTTATCACGATGTACTGGTGCAACAAAAAGACCAGACAATACCGGCTTTGGTCTGGTTCGATAGCGGAATTTGGCAAACCTGGTCTTATGCCGAACTGGGCAAAGTAGTGAATGGTTTGGCCGCCTCTTGGGAAGAAATCGGCGTACAACCGGGCGATACCCTGGCCATACTGCATCCGCAGGGACCGCACTGGCTGTCTGCGTTACTGGCAGGTTTACGTTTAGGCCTGGTGGTGACGCTGTTGCCGCCGCAAGGCAACGCTTTCGTCAGCCGTCGCCTCGATAATCTGGCGCCGCAATGGCTGGCAATGGATCAGCTGTACCGCCACCAGCTTGCCGCCGTTTGGCAGGACAAAGTATTGCCCAACACACTGTCGTCACTGGCGCCAACCAGGCGGCCCTATGAATATCCTGGCACGGCTGTCGTCGTCCAGTGCTTTGACCCGACCAGTCAGACACCCGAAGTAGCCTGTTCGGTCGATGCCGACAGCCTCTATCTGGGGGCTTTGCGGGATGGCATTTTATCTCTGGGCATCAAGCCTGGACAAGCCTGTGCCGCGCCCGGTTGGCATGGGTTAGAAAGCCAGCCGGCGCTGATATTGGCGGTTTTGTTGAACGGCGCAACCTGGGTGCATATCGGCCTGGCCGATTTGGAAAAGCAACCGGAACGACTATTGGAACAACCCATTGACGTGCTGGGCGTCAGCCGATCCTTGCGTGACCTGTTGATGGCTACTCATCCTCCGGGCGGTGAAAAAACCTGGCGCTATTGGTTTCGCCATCCGGCCGAATCGGCTGACTTTACCTTATGGCACGACTTTATCCGGATATGGCAGCTGGAAGACCGGTATTCGGGCAACGTGTTATGCAACGCTGCCAAGGGCGGGGCTATCGTTTTTTCGCCCAGATATAGAGGACTGCCTCATCATACGGTATTGCCTGCCGCCGCTATGTGTTGGCAACTGGGCATGATCGATTCCCCGGATTTGCCTTCTGTGAGCGGATGGGGACGGCTGGCCCTGGGTAAAACGGAAAAGGATGAAACCGTTTGGACGCCCACACCCTATATTTTGACGCCCTACCGAAAAGTGTGGCATTACTTGAGCCAGTATCCACTAGGTCGCGCGGGGCGGACTTATCCGAAACAGGAAGTGCTGGATTTGCTGTCAGCAACAGCGCGTTATCCGGCCTTGGTCGAGGCATTTACCCATGGCGGCGAAGCGGATCCGCTCCAGGTACTATTGGCTTTCGGTCCGGGTGTCGATGCGGCGCCATTGCAGAAACGGATTGAAACCGAACTGGGCAGCGAGTTTCTACCCGATCGCATTGAGTGTTTGCCGCTGTTGCCGCAGCGCAATAGCGATGGCGGCGCAGATCAGGAATGGTGCCAGTTCCATTATGTCACCGGAGAGTTGTATCGACGACAGCGCAGCGACATGTATCGCTGTTTGTCCGAGTTAAAACAGAAGATTTTGGCGTAGGCTACCAGTTGGCGGTAAAGCACAATATTTGCCTCCTATTTTATTGAACTATTGTTCAACGTGCATGACTAAACAATGACTCTATTGTAAAGAGTTTGATGATGAATACGCTCATTATGAGCATTAAGACTACATATTGATCTGGTAAATCAATAGCCTGAGACCATTGACCTTATTTAATAACTAAAAAATCGGAAGTTGATATGTTTATACCGGAAACAATTTTGCAGTGTGATCTAGCTATCCTTTCCTACCACTTGTATCACCAATCGGTCATCTGGCCGCTTGATCCCTGGTACGACGTGATGACAAGGAGCATGTCGGATCGGCGTACCCTATTTATGAATCAAGTCCACGAGCAGTGCAATTCGTTCGATAAGGAGGAAGGATTTCGAGGTCCGTCGAGCGCGTCATTCAGCGGACGCAGCTCCAATAAGTCTCTGGACCCTGTTATCACCCAGTACAGCCAACTGAACCCGCGCTTACCTGCATTTACCGGCACGGCAGACGGCTATGTCAGCATCCAGACTCCCGCCTATATCACGGACAAGATTAAGACAGTCGAGGTCGCGCAATACAAAGTGGCACCCAATGTCAGTGGCGACCCTGGGTCTTCTCAAGTCGAGATCAGGGAGATCTGTGATTACCCAGATGGCACCGATCATCTGATCGGATTCGAGGGTGGTCACGGTCTCATCGCATCAACGACAGAGCCTGCTTGGAGCCTCATGGGCTACGTTCTCATGCGGAAGGACCCCAAAAATCCCGACGTGCATGATATCCATATCGCCTTTCGGGGCAGCCGCAGCGGCGGAAGTATCGCAAGGACAGTCGTTCAGGCATTAGGGAGTCATGGAAACCCCGACTGGGTCACGGACATGGCAAACTATAAAGTAGAAAACAACTGGATAAGCAAGGTGGGTACAGTTGGAAAAGGTTTTTCATATGCCCTACAAACCTGTTTCGGCACCGTTCACCATGCGCTCAAGCGGCTCGACCGCATCTACGGTACACCCCGGAAAATTACCGTCACTGGGCATAGTTTGGGTGCAGCGCTGGCCAGCCAAATGGCTCTTGCAATGACAAATGGGAGTTTCAGTGCCTATCTCGTCAGGGATCTGCCCGCTTGGCCTTGGAACAGCCTGCGATATGTGGGTTGGGCGCAACCGACCTGCGGGAGCAAGGACTTCTCAACGAATTGGGCGCTGTGGGTCAACGGTTGTTTCTACTGGGTGAAGGGCGATTCAGTTGTGACCATAGGCGAAGGCTCTAGTAAGGGTGTCGCGATGGCATCCCAGCATGGAGGGCAGAGCGTAATGTTCGAAAAGCCAGTCGGTGCCTCGGAAAATCCCCACGAAATCTTTCTCGCCCGGGGTGCGCTTCTGACTCAACTGGGACGAGCAGGCGCTTTCCTTGACAGCAGATTGAGTGCAGTTACGCCATGGGCTGTGTACAACACCTTCTTCGATTTGGTCGAAGGAAACGCCAAATCTTACAAATTCCCGGGGGCATCAAGCCCCAACCACATTACACAGCAAAACATACGCAGTGTGCTGAATAATTACCGGGCCACAAAAAACTTTGAGCATTTCTTCGGCATACTATCGACAGTTGCTCTCAATCCTAACGCGTACAAGAAGCCGAAGTTGTTCCAGAGCGAAAAGGAGCGACAAGTCAAGTCTGTCCAGGCAAGAAAGACTGCGGGGGCATTGCGGGCGGTAGGCTGGGGCGGCGGAGCTATGAGTATGCAGGAGATGAAGACTAAGGTTCTTGACGACTTGGTTGACGAGATAACTCTCGCCGACACCATCCAAGGCTCTAACACGGCCAAGTATCTCGGGCTTGCCCTAGCCGTTAATGCCTTCTCGCGATCGAATCTGTCGTGGAACGAACTCAAGTCGAGACCCTTGATTCTAAAGTGTTTAAAGAGCTGAGAAAGTAGCCCTGTAGGGTAAGCAACGTTTTTTTATCCATCGCGTTCAACAACATAATGAACAAAAGCAAAAACCATGATCATCGAAAAATTTAATCTAAAAGCGCAAAAAATCATTGAGAGTGCCTGTCGTCTGGCGGTTGAACAAGACCATGGTTTGGTCACGCCCTGGCATCTTTTGCATAGCCTTTTCGAGTCAACAGACAGCATAGGACGACAATATCTGGAGCGGGCCAATATCGATTTGGCGAGGCTCGGAGATACGGTGACTGCCCAACTGATCGTCCAGCCGAAGGCGTTGAAAAATGCCCAGCAAACGCCTATCAACCGTGAGCTAGAGCGTCTATTCATTTACGCCGAACAAATATCCAGTCGCATGGGCGATAAATACATGGGCATCAACCATCTGCTGCTGGCCTTATGGGAGCTTGAGGAATGGGTCGCGGCGTTGACGGAAGCGGGCGGAAGCAAGCAGGCGTTTATCAGCATACAAGATCAGCTGCCGAAGCGCGGCTACCAAAGTCAAGACAGTTCCGGCGAATTTGAATATCTGTCCAAGTATGCCCGCGATTTAACCGAACTGGCTCGGCAAGGTTTGCTGGACCCGGTGATCGGTCGCACCGACGAAATCAACCTGGCGATTCAAGTGTTGTGTCGGCGCCTTAAAAACAATCCCATCATCATTGGTGAGCCCGGCGTAGGCAAAACTTCTATCGTCGAGGGGTTGGCGCAACGCATCGTTGCCGGCGACGTCCCCAAGGATTTAATAGGTTGTTCGGTATTGGCCGTGGATATGGGCTTGCTGGTTGCCGGTGCCAAATACCGTGGCGAGTTTGAGGAACGTTTCAAGCGGCTGCTACAGGAAATTACCGATGCCGGGAATGTGATTACCTTCATCGACGAGATTCATAATGTGATCGGCGCCGGCAAGGCCGAAGGCTCCATGGATGCCGCCAATCTGCTCAAGCCTGCCCTGGCGAGAGGCGAAATCCGCTGTATCGGCGCGACTACCAACGAGGAATACCGTAAACATTTCGAGAAGGACTCGGCGCTGATCCGGCGTTTCCAGGTAGTCAAGATGGAAGAACCGGATGACGAAACCGCGTTGATGATTCTGCGCGGCATCAAGGAAAAGTACGAGATGCATCACGGCATCCGCATTACCGAAGCGGGTTTGCTGGCGGCGGTTCGCTATTCCAGACGCTATATTGCTGACCGATTCCTGCCGGACAAGGCCATCGACCTGATCGACCAGACTGCCGCGATGGTGCGTATCGGTCTTTCCGCCAAGCCTGCTGAATTGGAAGCGCTGGATCGCCGCTTGGTGTCACTGGAAATCGAATGGTCTTCGCTACTCAATGAACTGGCTGAAACCCGCAAACAACAGTTGCACAATGAACTGATTGAGCTGCGCGAGAACAGCGCGCAACTGACTGAGCGCTGGGAGCGTGAAAAACGGGCAATGACCGAAGTGCAAGATGCTCGCAAGCTACTGGAAGACTCTCGCCGGGAAATGGAGCAGAAAATTCGCGAGGAGGATTTTGTACGCGTTGCCGAATTACAGCATAAGGTGATTCCGCAAGCGGAAAGAACACTGGCCGAATACGCCGATATCGACACCGCCGACATTCAACTGCAAAAAAACTTTATTGACGAGCAGGATATTGCCGCCACGGTCGCCCGCTTGACCGGTATTCCGATAGCGAGGATGCTCGATTCCGAACAGCAGCGCCTGTTAAACCTGGAAAGCCATTTGCGGGAACGGGTGGTGGGCCAGGAGGATGCCGTTGCCGCCGTGTCCAAGGCTATTCGCCGCGCCCGCGCCAACATTCAGGATGCCAACCGTCCGCTTGGTTCTTTTTTGATGCTCGGCCCTACCGGTGTCGGCAAAACCGAACTGGCCAAGACTTTGGCGCAATTTTTGTTCAACGATGACGCCGCGATGGTGCGCATCGATATGAGCGAGTTTATGGAAAAGCATTCGGCCGCACGCCTGACCGGCGCCCCTCCGGGCTATGTCGGCTATGAGGAAGGCGGGGTATTAACCAATCAGGTGCGCAGCAAACCGTACAGTGTGATTCTGTTCGATGAAGTGGAAAAAGCCCATCCTGACGTGTTTAACCTGTTCTTGCAAGTATTGGACGAAGGTCGCCTGACTGACAGTCAGGGGCAGCTGGTCAATTTTACTAACACCCTGATTCTGATGACCTCCAATCTGGGTTCTGAGCTGATTGATCCGGTAGAAACCGAACAAGAACAGCAACAGATGCAGGCGCTGATTATGGACAGGGTACGCGGTCATTTCCGTCCCGAATTTCTCAACCGTCTCGACGACATTTTGATTTTCCGCCAACTGACCCAGGAAACCATGCGCCCTATCGCCGATATTCAGCTGAAGCGTTTGGCCAAGTGCCTGGAAGAACGCGACATTCGACTCGATATCAGTGATGAAGCCAGCAATAGCCTGGCACAATGGGGGTTTAATCCCTTGTATGGCGCACGTCCGCTAAAACGCGTCATTCAAACCCGACTTCAAGATCCGCTGGCCGAACTTTTACTGTCCGGAGAGTTGCGCGATGGGCAGCAAGTTGCTGTCAGCGTGACTGATGGAGAGCTGATATTTACCGGTGTTGATGAAAAAATCAACCTCGATACTGTCGGTACTACCGTGACCGAAAAGGAGGACTAAATGGATTCAGGCTCTTCATGGAACACGCTGGACGCAGTGACCTCGGTATTGACTTGGCTAGATTGGCTTGGCTTAGCGGTAGTACTGATATTACTGTGCGTCTTGGGGTTTCTGATTTGGCGGCGCAAATATCCTAAAAGTGGCAGCAAACTGGCCATACCGGAACTTATTGTTCCCACAAAGCTTTTGTTGCCTCCCAACTGTTTATTAACGGTATGGCGTTATTTTATCAGCGCCATTCCCTGGCGACTGCGTCCTAATGCATTACGTATGCCGCTTTCCTTGGTCATTGGTGAAGCCGGTTGCGGCAAGACCGGCATCATCGACTGCTATGCCGACTGGCAAGGACAAAATTTCCGTTTCCATCCCAGTGCCACCGATGATCCCTTGCTACAAATTTATCTGGGTGCCAAATCGTTGGTGCTGGAGTTTGCCTCCTCATTGCTCTACGACACCAGTCCAGCCGCTTATACGGCGATAAAGAAGTTATGGCGGCATTTACCCCCTAGCCCTCAAGCCGTTATGGTCATTGATGCGACTACGTTGCTATCCCCGAAAATGGAACAGCTGCGCCAGTCAGGTCATGCCTTATTCGGTAAACTGAAAGTATTCGGTGAGCTAGAGCGCGAGCCCTTGCCGCTGATTATCGCGCTGACCCACATGGAAAAAATTCCGGGATTCGTGGAGTTTTGTCTGTTTTTGCAAGAGGCGGGTATCCCCTTACAACTGGATTTTCCGGAAGGAGACGGCATCAATCGGCTGGAGTCCTGCCTGGATGGCTACCAAGAACATCTGCGCCGTGCACTGGTGACCTGTCCAGCACAAGACTATCTTAAAATAGTGGGTTTTCTTAAAGAAGTACCCACTTTATTTAACGTCTTGGGCGATTTTCTGCGGGTGGCCGGACTGGAACAGGATGTGGCATCCCCGCCGATCGTCCGACTTTGTCTGTTGTCGGAACATGTCCATAGCTTTGGTTGTCACCCTTTCTCGCTACCGCCCGGTATCGTAGAGAAACCACGATTTACCCTGAATGGTCATGCCAAAGCCGCGCTCGCCCTATTATTAGCAGGATCGGTCTATTTAGTGGGGAGTTATCACTATCAACAGAATATGGTGACCCAGGTCTATGAAGACATTCAAACCATCCCCACAATCCCGGTTCAACACTACGCGGAAAAAATCAGCCCACTGTTTCTCAATTTCAGTGCAGACTTGAATAAAGACGCGCTGTTAACTTTTATGCCCAATTTTTTCGAGCCGATTGTAGAGCGTAATAATTATTTATTGATTGCCGAAATACGGAAATATTATTTAGTGCCCTTATTAAAACTCATTCAGCTGGGACCGGATGCCAATTTCAAAACCACCCGCTTTATCGGTTTATTGTATGCAACACCGACTAACGAAATGGGTAAGATTATAGAGAAAACCGCGGAAAAAAATCCAGTCGACATCGCTAATATCGGTAAATACGCCAAGCTCATTAGCGACTATCGACAATACAATACCCGAACCGAAGAGTTAGATTTCCTCCTCAATGAAATCACTTACGCCAAGCCTCAGACCTACATTGAAGACAATACACTGTGGATAGCGCTGTTTCATAACTTCCAGCAACTGCTGAACAAGCCGTTTGTGCAAGAAGCTGAATTTAAAACCCTGCAACAGCAGTTAGTGCCGTTTCTCCATATTATTGACCGGCTTGATTATTACAGTGACGAGGAAGATATTAGACAGTGGCTGACCGAGAACACCAGCCTACGCCTGATGGAGCAGCGCAACCAGTCGCAATTGCGCCAAAGAGACATCGCTCAGCTATTAACTTTAGTCAGTAATCTCAAACTTGACCATGCTGATAATTGCAAGGTCGCGCTATCGCTGAACGAGTGTCTGGGACTGGTGCAAGCTGTGGCCAACGCTAAAATAGATAGCACCTCTTCTGACATGACTTTTAGTCTGGACGGCGAGCAATTCTCGTTCAATCCGGCGCAATGGAACGCGTTGATTAAACGCAGCCGCATCAGCATGATGCTACGCGACGTCATTAATAACCACAGGAATTACGACGGCTGGCTTTTTTTCGGCTTTCCTTCTATTTATGCCAACGTGGAAATGAATGCCACCAATAATGGCGGCATGCTGTTCGCCGGTAAAGCCAGTATTGATGGACGCATGACCGCTGATGCTTTCGAGCAAGACGTCAAACCTGCAATCATCGCATTGTCTGAAATCGTGGACAAACTGCCCATCGATCGACAGGAGAAAAAGTATTTCAACGATTTTGTGCTAAAAAGCCTGGGTACTTACTCCGATGGCTATGTGAAAGCCTATTTGCATTATTTTCAGCAATTCCAGGTACGCATTGATTCCACCTGGGCGTTGACTTATGTGCTTAGCGATTTGCAACAACCTGCGTCGTCGTTGCTGGAGACGCTGGTACAGATAAAAAACAACACGGCACTGAATTTTCCTGTCTCGCCCTACTTTCAACCGTTTGCACAAAAATTGACTACATTTCGTTTCATCCAGCGTTTGATGGAAGAACAAAACGGCGTTTATCCGGAATTTCAAAAGTACCAGTTTCTGATGGCGCAAATGCAATATGACATCAGTACAGAAGAGCCTTACATGCCGAAAAAAGGCGATACCGCCGGTGCCCTGAAAGGCGCATTGACGCCAATCGGACGGGTGGCATGGTCCATGCTGCTCAACGAGGATGGATCGTATGCAACCTTGGTTAAAAACTGGCTGCAAAATGTCGGCATCCTCAATGACTGGCAACAGCCGTTTCTGGCGCCGGTACAAAAGGTGCAAAAATTCGGCACCAATGAAATCAATCAGCATGTCGCCGCTATTTGGTCCGATATCTGGAGCTCCAATGTCATGCCGCTATTGGTTAAATTTCCCTTTACGTCCAATGCCGGACGCGATAAGGAATTGGCGCTGGATGATTTAAGCGCCACTTTCCATCCGATACAGGGCGTTTTCTGGATTACTTTCCAGCAATACCTGTCGCCGCTGTCGACTTTTAGCAATGGCGTATGGATTAAACATCGAGAGTTATCCGACAGCGTCGTGTTGCCGCCAAATTATTTGAAGCGGATTAATGCCGCGCAACAACTTACGGCCAGTTTATGGGACGATGTCGGCAATCCTAAGCCGCTGGAATTATCAGTCAGGCCTGGATTATTGCCAACCTACAAAAACCAGAAAATACTTAGTACACCCTTGGTATCTTTAACTTATTTACGGCAAGGCGAAAATTCGGTGCTGGGTTTCAACCAGCAGAAAACCTGGCAGACATTGGCAGTGAAGTGGTGGTCGCCGCAACTGGCAGAGGTAGGCATGGAGTTTCGCAAAGATGCGGCACCGACCCGGGTTTACAGCGATATTACGGTTACCGATTCGCAGTGGAATTTTTTTCGGCTGCTGCAACAAGGCGAATTAGTTGGCGCTCAGCGTTATCGGTGGCTGCTTGCCCACCCCAATTTTCCGCAACAATCGTTAAATATTGAATTCTCATTCCAAGCCAATCCGTTGGCCGTATTTGCCAATCTTGCCGGGAGTTAAAGAATGATCTCAATCTCACCTTGGAAAACCATCCTGTCGCTGCTCATCGCTGCCTTATTGGCTGCCTGTTCCAGCGCCCCAAAGCCGCCGCCGATGTTGACTTTTGATGTCCGAGCGAATATTCAAACCAACAATGGAGGCCTGTTTTATTTCGTCGTCCGTAGTGTCAACGAAAAGCAATTCATGCTTGACAGCTACCAGGACATTGCCGACAAAGCCTTCTCCAGCCCCCCAGATCCAGGTGTGTTAGGAGTCTTTTCGATAGTTCCCGGCACTAAACAGGAATGTGCGGTGAGTCAACCGGCGCAGGGATCGGTAGCGTTGTACTTTTTATACACCCAGCCCGGTTCGCAATGGAAAAAACTGCTGTCCATGCCTTTTGACCTTCAATACAGGGTTAATTTGAAGGCAAATAGTCAAGTGGAAGTTCTAGAACATAAATCTTGGTATTCGTGGTTTTGAAACCATAGGTAACAACACAGCTGATTGAAAATTTATTTATATATTTTATAGCTATTACACGAGGAAATATCATGTCAACACCCGCTCCCTTAATCCGGTCTAATGCGTCCAGAACGCTCAACGCCGGCCCCATTACAAAAACAAATGGCCTAATCGAGATTGATACCGATCAATTCAATAAAGAGAATGCCGAAGAAGTTGCCTGGACTGTCATAGAGTGCCTTGCAGAAGCCGGAGCTATGGCCGACGCGGCAAAGGCTTGCATGGGTATGTATAAGTTAATCCGTGGCGCCAATAGCGGCCTTGAAGCATTTGAAAAAGATGTCGACAAAGGACTGGTTCCGAATCCTGAATTTCTTAAACTCATTGATATGGGATTTACCTTTTCGGGGCATTCAACAAAGACCGAAACCTACCTAGAAAATAGACTGAACAAACAGATAGGGGCCGCTCTTTTTAGTTGGGGAGGAGCCGCAGCATCAGCAGTCACCACGGTGGATGTGGGTACGGCAAGCTTAGGTGCCCAGTCCTTAGCCTTGACCGGTGCTCATGCGGTGTTTTTAAGAGAACTTCGTGTGAAGTACCCTAACGAAGAATTCCGCGGATACATTGACATGTGTCTTGCAGCGAAGTTAGTAAAAGCCACTTCGCGAGGAATCTCCACCACCATGGCGGTCATTCCTTATGCCTCTCTTCCTGCTAAGATTGCGACTGCGGTCGTGAACACTGTCCTGGTATCGGGTGCGAAATTAACGCTACATAAGGCTATAGATCGGACTGCGCAGATGCTTCATTTTCATGCTTATTTAGAGCAGTCAGACGCAGGCGATAGGCCCGCAACAGAAGTGATGAACGAAATCTTTCGTCGGCGGGGTGTGTTGGGGTTTTTCAGCCAGTACGACGTTAAGGCGATTATAAACGAGCCTGCAGGATGGTTGGCATTGGCGGATAAGCTCAAGTTAATCTGATAGCCGCATCGGGATAGATTTTTCAAACATGCTGTAAGGCGGTTTCACGCCAGTATTCCGCTATAAACAGCATGAATGAATCCGATGTTTCTCGAATCTTTATTCGTGGGATTTTTTATGTTCGCCAGTAATTTCACTGTTTATCAGGATAAAGATGTTATGCCGAGAGAATTTTAGCGATGTCATTAATTTCAATATCTGAAGCCTCAGAACTGACGGCTAAATCCATTCCGACAATTTATCGCCACATAAAAGACGGCGAGCTTTCGCAGACGGATAACAAGATCGATGTAACCGAGCTGCTGCGCTTGTTTGGGGGATTTAGACCTTCTGCAGATTATCACCGTGAAAATGACCTTCTTCGCCGTTCGAATGCCGATTTAAAGCAGGATAAAGAAAAGTTATATCAAATAAATGACCTTCTTCGCCGTTCGAATGCCGATTTAAAGCAAGATAAAGAAAAATTGTATCGAATCATCGCCTCTCAACAGAAATGGCCGCCGGAACAAGCCGTTCCGCTTAAACCTACTGAAGTACGGGAAGCAAATGAAATAGTAATCAATGAGAGCCTAACTCAGCGCTTGATTAGAAAACTATTCTTTAAATAAAAAACCTGAACTTATTCGCGTTATCCTGTATTTTTTATTCGAAATGAAAGCATACTTTTTCATTCCATAATTCGTTATCGGCCAATTTTAAATTAAAAAATAGAACTGGAATATATAGCTTATAAATATATTAATAGATAAGCGCTATTTTTTGGAAAAATATTAATGCATTATACTTATAACAAAAAAATAAAAATTACGGAAATCCTGCTCCCATTAGTTTTTACCGCAACGGCTATGGCCATCTCCTTACACACAAGTTGTTAAGCTTCGGTAAAATAGAACTATTTTAGCTATGACTTGGGCAAATACAGAATTTCGTAATTTAGATTTAGGTGATAAACGACTAAAGAATAGGGCCATAAAGCTAATCGAAAATTTAGCAAAGTCGCCGAAATCAAGCATACCTGAATCATGTCAAGGTTGGGCAGAGACGCAAGCGACCTATCGCTTTTATGCCAATGAAAATGTGACCTGGGATAAGGTGCTTCAAGGACATGCAGATAACGTGGAAGAACGTATCCGCCTAAGTGATTCAGCAGTTATTTTATGCCTGCAAGATACAACGGAATTAGACTTCAATGGAAAACAGACCGAAGATTTAGGGCGCTTATCTTATGATGCCCAGCGAGGGATGTACCTTCACCCAACGCTATGCGTAACACCAGATCGAATTCCTTTAGGAGTGACCGATGCCTGGATGTGGGCAAGAGGAAAAAGCAAGGAAAATGATCAGCAACAAGACACCATAAAAGAAAGCTGTCGATGGATCGAAGGTTATGAGCGCGTTGCTGAAATGGCGGAACGCTGCCCGGAACAAAAGCTGGTTTATGTTGCCGATCGAGAAGGTGATATTCTCAATTTAATGATCCGAAGCATGGAGTTAAATTATCCCGCTGATTGGTTGGTTCGTGCCAAGCATAACCGTAAAGTAGCAAGTGATGAAAAACTATGGGATCTCGTCGATAAACAGCCCATAACCAGCCGTATTAATTTTATTAAGCCACGAAAAAAAGGTGAGAAATCACGAAAAGTTCAACAGGTGTCAATGGCCAACAGAATTGAGCCATTTTCGGCCATTAATATTGAGCCACTTTTCCAGAGAAAAATCACTTATTCAGCTTTGATTTCAGTCGATAGCTTTCCCCTCCCAACATAAAAATGTGTGAATGATGGATAATTCTGTCAACAATAGGCACGGCGATATTACCGTCAAAGAAAAACTCTCCCCAGTGGGTAAATTCCTTATTTGTGGTCAAGATGATTGATCGGTATTCATACAGGGCATTAATCAGCTGAAACAGGTTGTGCATACCATTTTTATTCATCGGCAGGTAGCCGAGTTCATCAATAATTAACAGGTCAAACTTAAGCAGCTGATTAATCTTCTTTTTTAGCTCACCTTTTAATTCCGCCAGTTCCAGCACTTCAATCAAGGTCAGCGCCGTACTGAAACAGACCTTGTAACCGGCCTCTATGGCTTTAACGCCCAAGCCAATTGTCAGGTGTGTCTTGCCGACGCCAGGCGAGCCAATGAACACCACGTTTTCTCGGTTATCAATGAAGCCAAAGTCTAAAAGACTGTTGATCTCCCGTTTACTGATGGTAGTTTGGAAGTCGTAATCAAAGTCATCCAGACTTTTATGCACGGGAAAGCCTGCCCGCCGTTTATTTTGCTCAATACGTTTACCATTCCTCTGCTGTTGCTCACGTTCAATCAACGTTTCGGCAAAGTGCAGATAAGAGACGGCATTGACTTCGGCTTGCCCAAGCATCTGCTCCAGACCTTGGGCAATCGCCGACAAATGCAAGCCACGATATTTCTGGGCGACACTATCAATTGACGACATGGTGCTCTCCCTGTCCGCCAGACTGGCCATTAAGGACCGCATAATGCGCCAACGCATTGACTGAGTCTGACGCGGGTTGATTCGTCGTTGCTGCTGCCAAGCGCTCAGGATGCTGTTGATAAGCGTCCAGGGTGTCACGCAACTGGGTCGCCGTTAAACGGGGCGCGATCAAAAGCCGTTCTAACAACTCAGCGCTGATATCGCCAAACTGCGCGGTATGAGTCGCGATGACTTGCTTGGCACCCAGTAACTGATCTTTGTAGATTTTAGGTGAGGTTGCCTTTAATAGCGCACATAAGCGTTGGCTGGCAAGGCATCCCAACTGTTGTTCCAGTGCACTTTCCAAGGTCTCTATACGCTGCTTCATATCCCGATAATGATGGGTATTTTTAATGATTTGGCCTTTCTCCAGACTGATAACGTGTTCGGCAATCCGGTCGCCGCTGGCCAGGTCATTGATCAGCAGTTGTCCGGCATCAGTCGATACCGCTACTTTTGCCGATTGATAAGCCATGGGTACCGAGTACTTATTCGATTGCCAGGAAATCAGACTGGTTTTATCAACCTGTCGGGTTTCCTGTGCTATCGACTTAGCCAGTAAGCAAGTAGGCGTTAAATACGACTGCATTTTACTTTTTTCTTCGCTGTCATAATGTGTCCATGGTTGCTGACCAGTAGTACCATGCAGGCGTTTATTCGCTATTTTATCCAGCCAATCTGCCATATACGTTTCCAGGCTTTTCCAGTCTTTAAACGTTTCGCCATAAAGCCCGTTTTGCTTCACGTATTTGACGCCCGACTCGACCTTACCTTTGCTTTCAGGATCATAACCCTCACAGGCGCGAATATGGAAACCTGCACCGGTGGCGTATTGATGAAAGCGTTGGTTTAACTCCAGTTCGCGGAAGATTTCATGAATAACGACCAGTTTGGTTTGATCGTAAACGCATTCTTGCGGCATGCCGCCAAAATAACGGAACGCCGCATCATGCTGATAAATTAACGCTTGTGTATCAATGGGCTGAGCCGATATTGATAGATGCATCAGCCGGGAATAAGACAGCACAAACACCATGAAATACACCGTCGCCTCTTTGCCGCCAATCATCACCCCACGCAATTCACCGCCATCAACCTGACATTGCACACCGGGCACCATATCAACCACCGGTTCGTAATAACGCGGCTGCTTAAAGCTGATTTCAGCTTTTAACGCTTCAATATAGCGGCGTACCGAACGATCAGAAACCGCCAAAGAATCAACCTTTTCCTTTAACTTGCGCAGGGTGCTGATGCAGCACAATGTTTTTTATAAATTTTTTCACCTGTTTTTATTACCATGAAGGACATGAAGATAATGAAGGAAGAGCCAACGCACTTTTTCGAATAAGGTGCTTGCTTGCGTATGATACTCAAAGAAGGGGATGGAAAAGCTTAGTTTTTGTGACTTCGTTTCAATATAACAGCTAAAGTCAATACCAATTTCTTCAAGTTCTTCATGATCTTCATGGTAAAAATTTATTACATTTTTTGGAATCAGCACCCCTTGCGCATGACTTTCACGGCTGACAAGTTCGGATAAGTTTGCAGCAACTGAATGATATAGACACGATAGGCATCCAGTTTCTTGGTTCTCGCGATCTCATCAATTTGCTTGGCTATCTCGGTCTCCGGCTTATGCAGATATTTACTTACGGTATTACGTGACAAGCCCAGTTCTTTGGCAATCTGACGCTCGGTAAAGCCGTTGCCGTTATCGTATAACGATTTGATCTTATGGATCACAATCCACTCCTTCATAGCAGTCCTTGAATAAAAATCAGGGACTGTCTCAGATTCATTGTTTAAA